>NZ_MYFM01000004.1:0-319203 GCF_002179915.1 Companilactobacillus bobalius | reverse complement strand
ATATTAAAAGTTTGTGACTCATAAATAAAAATACTAGCGAATTGACTTCGTTGTAAATCCAACAAATAAATGTTGGCCTACACAATTTTAGTGTTAAAACTTTGTTCAGTTTTCAAAGGTCTACCAGTCAATTAAGCGCTTACGCTCATCGACAACTTAATTAGTTTATCAAGTTAATAACAATTTGTCAATAACTTTTTAAAATAATTATTTCAATTGAATTGATGAAATCATCAATCAATCTGTTGATACGTTTGTTCTCTTGCGACAACAAATAATATCTTACCGTTAATGGTAAACCAATGCAAGTATTTTTCATACTTTTTTGAAAATAACTAATTTTCTTTTATCTTTTCAATATCTAGAACCTTATTTATCCAATCACTACTATAGAAGTCTTCTTCATGGGTTACTAAGATCAATGATCCTTCATAGTTCTTCAAACCCTTACGTAGTGCAGCTTTACTCTCATCATCCAAATGGTTTGTAGGCTCATCCATGAATAGGAAGTTAGAAGTATTGAACATCAAATCACCTATCTTAACCTTAGTCTGCTCCCCACCAGAAAGAGAACGTAGCGGTGACATGATCTGTTGATTAGTCAATCCAGTTCTAGCCAGAACACGTCTAACCTCTTTACCACCTTGGTCTGGATGCTTGTCACTAATGTACTTAAATGGACTTTCGAGATTGTTCTCCCAGACAAGATCTTGTTTAAAGTAACCTATCTTAGCAACTTCAGAGAAATCATAGTTACCTTCAATAGGCTTAAGTATACCCAAAAGAGTCTTAATCAATGTAGACTTACCAATACCATTGAATCCTTTGATAACCATCTTTTCTCCACTGACGATTGAGAAATTGAGGGCCTTATCAAATAGAGGTTTACCATCATAACCTACTTTTAGATCATTAACTTCCAATAGCATTCTCGAACTTGGTACTTCTACATATGGGAATCCAAAGCTGGCAGCTGTCTTATTCCCTGGAGGTGTCAACACATCCATATGAGCTAATTGTTTCTCCCTACTCTTAGCACTCTTTGATCTAGAACCGGCTTTAAACTTTCTAATATAAGCCTTAGTCTTAGAGATTTTCTCTTGTTGCTTAACGTAAGCCTTCATATATGTTTCTTTGTTAGCAGCCTTTTGCTTTAGAGCTTGCTTGAGACTACCTGTATACTTAGTGATCTTACCGAATTCAAAATCAGCTACACAGTTTATAATGCGGTCTAAGAAGCCATAATCATGGGAAATTACGATAAATGCTCCTTGGAAATCATTCAAATAATCAGCTAACCAGTCAATATGATTAGTATCTAAGTAGTTAGTAGGCTCATCTAGCAAAATCATATCGGGTTTCTCCAATAGAATTTTAGCCAAGATAATCTTTGAACGTTGACCACCACTTAGTTTGGAAACGTCATGCTCATATCCAATAGCATCCAATCCTAAACCAGTTGCTACTTGTTCAATCTTAGTATCCAATTCGTAGAAATCGTTGGCATCTAAGATTTCTTGAAGTTTTCCAGCTCTTTCCAAATCTTCATCACTAGGATCATTCATGTAAATTTCGTTTAACTGGTCACTAGTTTCATATAATTTTGAAAATGCTGTTTGAAGATATTCATATATGGTCATCCCTGAGGCTAATTTGGCTTGTTGATCCAAATAACCAACGGTCATATGTTTCTTCCATGTAATCTTGCCCTCATCAGGTTCAATTTGACCAGTCAAAATCTTAATAAAGGTACTCTTACCAACACCATTTTGACCAATGATACCTAAATGATCCTCTTTATTTACTTGTAGATCTGCGGAATCGTACAATCTTTTATCCAAAAATTGTTGTGTTAATCCGTGTACTTCTAAAACACTCATATTTTTCTCCTTTATACAATAAGAAAAGACTGAAAACATTTGTCTCAGCCTTTATTCAAATGGGGTTACCCCCGCTTATTATTTAACTAATTAATTTAATAGCCGCCACCGAAGCCTCTGGAACCAGTTGACCCAGTAGAACTGTTAGAACTACTACCATAACCACCAGTAGAATGACTTGATTCTCCATAACTTGAACCATACGAACTCTCAGAACTAGTAGAACTACTTGTAGAAGTAATCTTAGTTGTGTAGTTCTGTTGTTGATTACCGGTGTAATTAAATGAAAAGCCTAACTTCTCATTATACGCGTTTAATCTGGTTTCTTTATTATTCAATTGTTCTTCAGCTAAGCCTAATTGCTTACGTAACTTATTAGATACTCGTCTTAATTCCTTAGTTGGTGCTATTTCATAAGATGAACCATCGATCATTGAACCATATCCTTGCAAATGGTCAGAGTCAATATTCTTGGCTGCTCCACTGTAATTCAAGAACATGGATTGCATATCACTGAAACTTAAGTTAGTTGTCATTGAACTAGAGATACTATCTAGAACCTTTTGATAACGTGTAAAGGTCTTTGCACTAGCTGCACTCTTGATAATAGCTGTTATAACTTGGCGTTGACGCAATTGACGTCCATAATCACCCTGTGGATCTTCATAACGCATTCTTGAGTAATCCAAGGCCTGTTTACCGTTTAAATGCATCTTACCTTTTTTGAAGTGTGACTTCTTTTCGCCTGTATCACCATACGAGAAACTGAACGGTACGTCAACATCTACACCTCCAACAGCATTAACAATTTCCTTTAAAGAATTGAAATCTACCTTAATGTAGTAGTCAATTGGAACGTTCAAAAACTTTTCAGTTGTAACCATGGCACTTTCTTCATTACCAATATTATATGCTGAGTTTATCTTTTGAATCTTCTTCGTGTTGTGATTAGCACTCTTCCAAATTTCTGTCATTGAATCACGTGGAACTGACATCATTGTTGTCTTATTAGTCTTAGGATTAACCGTTACGATAATCATCGTATCAGAATTACCACGATAATTTGTTTCTGTGTCACGAACACCGTTATCCGTTGTATCTACACCTAACAACAATATTGAAACGGGCTTCTTACTAACTATCTTAGCGGAAGCATTCTTTCCATCTATTGCTTTATATGTCTTGCCCAAAGAATTCTGAGCTTGAGCATAGATTCTAAAACCATATGCCCCCATTACAAAGAAAGTTACTAAAGCTACCAACCCGATTATCTTAAGGAGCGGATGTTTAATCTTTCCATTATTGCTGGACGCCAAGGCGCTATTACGCGTTCTTTTCCGACGTCCTCGTAAACCATTATTATTGTTGTTATTCATAATTAACTCCGTTTAATTTGCTATCTACAAATTCACTCTCATTATATAGTAGATAGAATACAATTATACAGTCTTAATTCCATGTATCAAAAAGAAATATGTAACGGCCGTATTCCTAAATTATAATTTTTTGACACCGTCTGTCAATTTTATTAAAAAAAAGTTACACAAATATAATACTAGGATATTTCGAAAAAAACATCTTATTATTCCTAGCCTTTTTACTTTAAGTTTCCTGTATAATCACTCTTGTAGGAGGATTTGATTATGTCAGATGCAAAGAATGCTAAGGCTTTCAGATGGTGGAATATCGCTCTACTTGGTTTCACTACCGTCTGGGGTCTTAATAACGTTATTAATAACTTTGCCAATCAAGGTTTAGCTGTTATAACGTCATGGATTTTAATTATGATTCTTTATTTTGTCCCATACACTTTAATGGTGGGTCAATTAGGATCAGCGTTTCAAGAAGCTGGTGGAGGAGTTAGTTCTTGGATCAGAACTCTATCTAACAACAAACTAGCTTACTTTGCCGCTTGGACTTATTGGGTTGTTCATGTTCCTTATTTAGCTCAAAAACCACAAATTATTATGGTCAGTCTAAGTTGGCTTTTCAAAGGTAATGGATCTTTTATCAAGGATTCTTCACCAATTGTTGTGCAAGGACTAAGTTTGATTATTTTCCTTGTTTTCGTCTGGATCGCCAGTAAGGGTGCTTCAACATTGAATAGTATCGGTAGCATCGCCGGGATTGCTATGTTTACTATGTCAATGTTGTTTATCATCCTTGGTGTCAGTGCACCTTTTATCACTCATGTTCAAATTGCTACACCTAACATGACTGATATTCACACTTATATACCGAAATTCGATTTACAGTACTTCACAACTATTTCGATGTTAGTCTTCGCCGTTGGTGGTGCTGAGAAGATTTCGCCTTATGTTAATAAGACTAAAAATGCTTCCAGGGAATTCCCACTAGGTATGATCATTTTAGCTGTTATGGTTGCCGTTTCAGCCGTTCTAGGTTCATTTGCAATCGGTATGATTGTTAATTCTAACCACATTCCTGCCGATCTTATGGCCAACGGTGCTTACCAAGCCTTCCAATTCTTAGGCAATAGTTTCCACGTTGGTAATTTGTTCGTTTGGGCATTTGCGATTACCAACACATTAGCCAGTGCAGCAGCTTTAGCCATTTCAATTGATGCTCCATTACGTATGCTTCTAGGAGATGCCGATAAGAAGTACATTCCAAAGGCTCTTTTGAAGAAAAATAAACGTGGTATTGCTATCAATGGTTACAAAATGACTGCTATTCTAGTTTCTATTCTTATCATCGTGCCTGCACTAGGTATCAATGGTATGAATGATCTATATAACTGGTTGTTGAACCTTAACTCAATTGTTATGCCTATGCGTTATCTATGGGTATTCTTAGCTTATATGATGCTAACTAAACAATTGGACAAATATAAATCTGATTATATGTTCGTTAAAAATAGATACGTCGGCTTCGGAGTTGGACTTTGGGCCTTCTTCCTAACAGCCTTCGCATGTATCATGGGTATGGTTCCTAAAATGAACATGGCCCAAGATCCATCATCATGGTGGTTCCAATTAGCATTGAACATCATCACTCCATTAGCATTAATTCTATTAGGATTGATCTTGCCAGCCATCGCTAAAAGAACAAATGTTGATTAGAGAGTGGAGCAGGCCCGCATAGATTCTGAGCATTTGCAGGACTTTGCGAATTGACTGCGACGCAGGCAGTTCGTGAAGTCCTGCAAAGCACAGGAATCTGGCCCGCGAAACTCGTTTCCACTATTCAGCATAGAACCATGGTTATAAAAAATAGAATTATAGCTATAAAAAAAGGGCGACTCCCAATTTAATATGGGGTCGCCCTTTTGATTTGAGTCCAATCATATTCTAATCAGAAGAACTAGAACTACTATTCGAAGAAGAATCACTATTAACATTAATTTTGACATCAGGAACATTACCACCGTAACTTCTGATTTCATTCATAATATCAATCAATTTTTGTTTTTGATCTTCCTTATCAGAATCATTGTTCTTATAAGCATCCTTAACTTTTTGCAACTGAGAATTGTATTGTGGCATCAACTTATCTACCATCGACTGACGCTTTTGTTCACGTTGTGTTTCGATGGCTTCCTTTTCAGATTGATACTTAGCAATCTTCCTATTATCCTTAGCAGCCTGGAACATTGCTTGACTCAAATTCAATTCCTTTTGCATCTGTAGAATCTGCTGATTAAAGTCATTCTTTGCTGATTGACGTTTAACATTAGCGTTCAGATAACGAATCTTTTGCAATTCACTCAACTTACTATCGTATTGAGATTCTTTAGTAATTGGATTGTCAGTATATTTATCGATAGCTGATTGAACCTTGTCTTCTCGCTTATACTCCTCTTTCTTAGATAGATGATAAATGATTCGATAATCGAGATTATAGAGTCGATCAGTATTCTTTTGTTCTTGAGCTGAAGTATATTTAGAAAAATCAGTATCAATAACATCTTGAATGGTTGGTTTCTCATTACTCTGATTGACTGACAAATTACTACCACTGACGGTAATTGTATTTGGTTTCTTAAAATTCTCTTCTTTTTCCTTCATTTGATCAACCAAATATTCACCTTCAGCTTTGAAAGCTTGCATCGACAATGTCTGTTCGTTGCTAGTCAATGAAGTAGATGGCACATCATTTCCGGTCCAATTAGCAATCGTAAAATCAGGTGTCATACCAACAAAATATGAATCCTTATTATTATCACTTGTACCAGTTTTACCTGCCGTGTACTTGTAATTATCTAGTGCAGCCGATTTACCTAGACCATCACTAATTACTGACTGCATGGTATTGATCATCATGTAACTGGCATTTTTAGTATAAATATCCTTCTTCATATGAGTATTTTGATAAATATAACGATTATTGTCATTATCATAAATACTTGTTAGATTACTTGGATGAATAAATTGACCGCCACGAGAAAATGAACTGTATGCTGAAGCCATTTCGGTTGTCGTCGTACTAAAAGTACCTAGTGCATCAATAGCATTCTTATCTTCTACTGGGCGCAAACGGGCAAATTCCATCTTCGTTAAGTCATCATAGAAAGAATAACTTGTATCCTGAAGTGCCAATTTATAAGCAACCGTATTAATAGAGTTCTCTAGCGCGTGCCGAACGGTGGTTTTACCAGTATAGCCACTGTACCAGTTATGTACATTAGCAACAGCTGAATCGACGACTGTACTTTGTGGCAAATATCCTCGTTCAAAAGCAGGTGCATAAGCTACTAATGGTTTAGCAGTTGATCCAGGTTGACTATAGCCATTTATCGCTCGATTCATCTGATCATCTTGAGTCGTTCTTCCACCAACTACCGCTATAACGTCACCCGTTTTATTATCTATAACGGTGCTTGAAACTTGTGGTGTTAGTTTACCGTTAGCGGATCTACCTGTATAGGATTGATACGTCTTATTAACTAAACTTTCAATCTTATTCTGGACATCCATATCAATAGTAGTATTGATTGTATAACCACCATCAAGTAACTTACCACGTGCACGTTCAAACTCTTGTCTATAACGAGCAAAGTAATCATTTCTAACCTGATTGTCTTTAAAAGCATATTCCATCGTGAAGCCAGAGGATTTCATCAATTCTTCAGTTGCGTTATAAACGGCATAATTCAAAGCATAATTATTTGAAACATCATTATCATACTTACGTTTATTGACCTTCAAACCGAGTGGTCGTTTACTTGCTGTCTCGTAGGTGTGTTTTGAAATCAACCCACGTTGATAGAAGACGTAAAGAATCGTATTACGGCGATTCAATGAACGTTTTGGTGCACTGACGGGATCATAATAAAGTGGACTATTCGGTATTCCTACTAGCAAGGCTAATTTATCAATTGATAAATCTTTTTGATTCTCAGAAAAATAATAATCTGCCGCAGCACTAAATCCGTATGAGCCATGTCCCATATAAACATTATTGATATAGAACTCTAGTATCTGTTGCTTACTAAATTTCTTTTCAAGTTGTTGGGCAATAACCATTTCTTTGAGCTTACGGTTTAAATTCTGCGATTGATCTTGCAGAATAACGTTCTTGACCAACTGTTGTGTTAGAGTCGATCCACCTTCTGTCCGTCGATGTAACAAAGTCGAGACAACAGATCTCATAATGGCATACATATCGACACCGTGATGAATGTAGAATCTTTGGTCTTCAACTGCGACTAGCCCCTTTTTGATATCAGGATTAATATCCTTGATTGGCGTGTAATTTGAGCTAGAACGAGATAGTTTCTTAATTTCTTTACCGTTACGATCATATATAACGGTAGAATTACTAGGATGAAAATCTGATACTTTCAATCCTTGACTATAAGAGTATCCATCCGCAATTGTATTTCTTATTTCATAACCATATTTCAGCCAAAAAGCCCCAACACTTAAAACTAGTAACAATAAAATTGTTAGTAAGACCCATGGCCATTTTCGTCTTTTTCTAGTTACTCTTTCTCGTAACCCAGTTTCTCTTTTACGCATAATTAGCCCCTAATTAACATAGAATGTTATTCCAGTTGAGATTTGTGACATCAAATTAGACAAGTCTGACGAACTAATTTGCATACCTTCGTTATAACTTGAACTGCCTGCATAAATAAAGCCTAATGTAGAACTATTGGTGAAGTAAATCGACTTATTCAAATCAGAATTATTCTTCAACCAGAAAACTGGTGTCGCTGAATTGAAATCAGCCGTCGTATTATCAGGATTAGTTATTCCCAAATCTTCCAAGTCACTGTCACTAGCATTGGTTACATACTGTCCATAATTACTATTTGTATTATCTGTAATTATTGCATCCGAGTTACCACTACTAATAAGCTTCTTGATCGTATACTTACCAGAACCAACTTGTGAACTTGTAACATTAATATAGCCATTTTCAGCCACATACTTACCATTAACTTTAGTCATCAAAGCTAACTTATTGGTACTAGTGTTATAGTACAAAGCCGTCTTTCCAGTTATTCCTGCTTGCGTTAAACTATCTGAGGCTCCGCTTGAGAAGTTCAAACTAGAAACGATATCAACATTAGCTGGTGTATACTTCTCTGTCAGAGGAGCACTTCTCAAAGCTTCTAGCTCTTGTTTAACTGCTTCAACACGGGAACTCTCACCTTGATGGTTAGAGAAATACTGATCCATCTTGTTGACAGCCTCATTCCAACGATTTTCAATTGTCTTATTCTTGATCAACTTGAAATACGTATTGACCATTGAGATTTTTTTAAAACTCAAACTAGAGTTATCATTGTTAAATTCCTGCCAAGTCTTATCCAGATACTTATCAGCATCTTCAGTTTGCTCAAACCAGATCTGAATCGTATCTAGTTTATTACGCTGTTTTTGATAAACATCCTGATTCTTTTCTTTTAAAAGTGCAGCGTCTAAATCATTAATTTTTTGACTAGTCACATCATCACGATAATCATTTTTACCATCATAAAGTGCAGCCACATCTTTAGTACGATTCTTTCTAGCTTGAATATAATCTTCAAGTTGTTGATACTTTTTAATATTGCTAGGTGTAATCACATGCCCATCACTAACCTTAATCACCCTGCCAATAAAGTTTAATGTAGAATAATCCAAGTTAGTTTTTAATACTTCCAATTCCTTATCCTGATATTGGCTAGATATCTTGGAAGTTACTACCGCATTGACTACTCCACGTGAAAGCATAATGAAAAAGATGGCAGCCGTAATCGCACCGACAATCCCAGCACTCACTAATAAATAATGTTCTGATTTCGTCTTACTTTTTAAATCTTTCTTATCTTTCATCATTTTCCCCAAATATCTAGTTCATCTTGTTATTATTATAGTAAATTATCATGCAAATAAAGGGTGTATATTTTGAAAAAATTAAACAAAAAATATATTAAATGGATAATTATTCTAGTGTTGATAGTAATGATTGTCGTAAGTTATGCCCTCAACCTTGGAAAAATCAAAGACAAGACAGTCGATGGCATCGCACAGATCACCATCCCATTTTCATTGATCGTTAATCCTAAAAATATTGATGAGGATATCGCTCCTAAGGCTATATCTTTAAATGACGGCGATATGACTAAGAATAAACAACAAGCTCTAAATATTCTCAGTACTATCAATGATGACTATCATAGTACAGATGAGTTATCGTTTTTGTCCAATGATCAAGAAAAAGCTTTGCTAAAAAGAATCAATAAGAAACCTCATCGCTATATAACTAATATGACTATTCTGAATTTTGGTAAAGATACCCATGGAAAATATGTAACCATCAGTTGTAATCGTTACGATGATACTAAAACCATTGTTAGTTATCGTTATCGAATTTATCACAAAGGCGATTCAATTACCTCTGCCAAATATCTAAATACCCAATCTAATAAATATCCACCACAATATCTTCTTGAAGACATTGATATGGGCAAAGCTGGTGTTGATCAGGCCAAAAGTTTCACACAACGTCTCAAAACAGCCATTATCAATTCCAATCTTACGGCCACTAACGCTAATGATCCTGGTAACTTCAATCAGATTTCTATCAACTTAGGCTTGAATCCTGATAAGAGCAATGCTGGACTATTCAAGCTAGCTCGTAATGCCAATTCTCGAGTTAGCAATTTTGCTATCGTCGGTTATCAAATTTCTGATATACCTCGATACACCCGTGTTTACTTAAAACAGTTAAGCAAAGATAACACCTATTATTATACGTTAACTTACAGTCGTAACAGCAGTCGCTTCATCAATTTTCAGAAAGGCATCATCTCAACTGATACACAGAACAAATAGTTTTCATGAAAAATATTTCAGACTAATCAAAAACGGCAACCATTTAGAAACGTAATTACATACGTTCATTCTAAATGGTTGCCGTTATTTATTATCTATATTTTATAATGATTATTTAGTTTGAATTAGACAGTTTCTTTTTTTCATTATTTTCTAAAATCCCGTCGATAATCTGTTGCAAACTTATTTGTGACATACTCTCTTCAGCATCAGCTTGTATACGATCATAGATTCCAGTTAAGGTCTCTTGAATATTCCCGCCAACAATACACTGAGGATTAGTTTTTTCATCAATGTGTAATAGTTTTTGATTATCTTCAATAGCTCGATAAACGTCTAGTAGACTAATTTCCGTAGCTGGACGGCCCAGCTTTGGTGCTACCTTCCCTGGCTGACTCATCAACAAGCCAGCTTTCTTTAAACGTGACATCATTCTTCTAACCAGGCTGGGATTAGATTCAATACTACTGGCAATAGCATTACTAGATAAATCACCATCTTGTAAAATGTCCACATAGGCTAGGATATGAACACCATCACTTAACTTACTTGAAAATTTCATAATATTCTCCTCCTAGTAAATACTCATTAGTATAGTATGACATTTCAAGAAGAGATGACAATTATTTTTGACTAACTATTTCCAATGCTTTTGCCAAAGGTGTCAATTCTCGACCTAGAACTTCTGGTAAATCATCACTATTTTCATCCAAATTACCCTGACGAATCAAATCTTGAATTGAAGTTACAACTTCAGCTGTTCCTTCATCCATCCCTGAATCTTGTAATGCCTTTTGGAAATCAGAAATACTTAAGGACTTTACATCGAAATCACCCTTGATAGCATCTGCTAAATCTTGATATGTCCGACTAGTTCCAGCAAATTCATAAACATCCTTTGTAGTACTTGAAGCTAAAACTTTAGCGGCAGCTTCAGAATATTCAGATTCTAAAGCCCAACCAGTTTTACCATCCCCAGCTGCGTAAACAAATGGTTGACCACTAACAGCTGCCTTAATAGTTGCTGCTTCATTCTCCAAATACCAATTGTTACGTAAGAATGAATGATCAATTCCGGCTTCCAAAATCAATTTCTCTGTAGCTTTATGATCACTAGCAAGTGGTGCTTCTGAAACGTCAGCGTGTGGGAAACTAGTATAAGCAACGTAACCCACACCAGCATTCTTAGCTGCTTTTACGATATTTTCATGTTGAGTCAATCTTGCCACTGGTCCACCTGGTTGTGATGAAATAAATAGTAGACGATCGATTTCCTTCAATGATTCTTCCAATTGTTTTTCATCTGTATAGTCGCCTGAGCGAACTTCTACACCTTCAGGAACAATTTGTTCTGCCTTTTGAGTATTTCTAGCTAAGGCGATGATATTGCCTGCTGGCACTAATTTTGCCAACTCCTTGATTGCGTTTTGTCCAAAATGTCCTGTTGATCCAGTTACTCCGTATGTTGTCATAAATATATCCTTCTTTCATATTTGTTACTTTATCATTAACTTGTTATATTTATAATAACACCTTTTAAGATGATTGCAAAAAATAAGCTCAAAAAAAACACTAAGGCTTTCACCTCAGTGTTTTTACGTTGAATTTAGTTAGTTTATATATTTTTAGTCTTTCCAAACATCATTTACTTCAATTGTTTGTTCTCTATCAGGACCAACTGAAACGGTGGCATATTCAACACCTAATTGGTCTTTGATAAAGTCAAGATAATCCAATGCTGCTTGAGGTAATTCCTTCAAGCTCTTAGCTTGAGTCATGTCCTCTGTCCAGCCTGGGAATGTCTTGTAAACTGGTTTGCACTTAGCTAGGACGTTCAAGTTAGCAGGATATTCATCAATGATCTTGCCATTCAAATCATAACCTGTACAAATCTTAATTTCTTTAAGTCCTGTTAAAACATCCAAACAGTTCAATGACAAATGAGTTACACCTGATACATTACATGAATGTTTTAGAACAACTAAGTCTAACCAACCGATACGTCTTGGACGATGTGTAACTGTTCCATATTCATGACCAGCTTCACGTAGGAAGTCGCCTTCTTCATTCAATTGTTCTGTTGGGAATGGACCAGCACCAACACGGGATGTGTAAGCTTTAACTACACCGATAACATTATCGATCAAAGGAGCACCGATACCGGCACCAGTAGTTACACCACCAGCTGGGTTTGATGAAGTTACATAAGGGTAAGTACCATGATCAATATCAAGCATGATTCCTTGTGCACCTTCGAATAGAACATTTTGACCGTTCTTTAATTCTTTATTTAAATAGGCAGATGTATCAATAACACGATTTTTAAGTTGTTGACCAATTTGATAATATTTTTCAAAAATATCGTCAAAATTCATTGGTTCAACACCATAAATTTTTGTGAATAGTTCATTCTTTTGCTTAAGATTTTCTGTCAATAATTCCTTAAACAAGTCTTTATCAAGAATATCAGCCATTCTAATACCAACACGTGAAGCTTTATCAGTATAAGCAGGTCCGATTCCACGGTTAGTTGTACCAACTTTAGAATCACCTTTAGCTTTTTCTTGTAACTTATCTAATTCAATATGATAAGGAAGAATCAACTGTGCACGGTTAGAAATCTTTAAATTAGTTGTATCTACACCTTGATCATGAAGACGACCTAACTCTTCTTGTAGTGATTCAAGATTCAAAACAACACCGTTTCCAATAACACTAGTCTTATCTGGATACAAAATTCCTGATGGGACAGATCTTAACTTGTAAACGTGATTATCGATATTCAAGGTATGTCCAGCATTATCTCCACCTTGGTAACGTGCAATAATGTTAGCTTCGCCACTAAAATAATCAGTAATCTTACCTTTACCTTCGTCGCCCCATTGGGTACCTACTACAACAACTGTCGTCATTTCTTCTACACCTACACTATTTAATTTTCTGGAATATTCGCTATTGATGAAAACTTATTATAAGACTTTACAAACAACAGCTTAGCGGTTCCTCGAGGACCTGAACGGTTCTTGCTGACAATTACTTCAACTTCACCTACATCTTGATCCTCAGGATCCTCTTGATTATCATTGTCATCCCCATCTTCATCACGATAATAATCATCACGATAAAGAAAGGCAACGATATCAGCATCCTGTTCAATTGAACCAGATTCACGGATATCTGACAACATTGGTCTTTTATCTTGACGCGCTTCCACACCACGGGAAAGCTGTGATAACGCGATTATTGGTACATGAAGTTCTTTTGCTAATTTTTTCATACCACGAGAAATAACAGAAACTTCTTGTTGTCTATTTTCTTGACCAGTACCTTCGATCAATTGCAAATAATCGACGATCACAAGATCCAATTTGCCGCTTTCTTTTAACAAACGACGACATTTAGATCTAATTTCGGCCATCTTAACACCAGGAGTGTCATCAATATAGACATTAGTCCGAGAAAGACTTCCCATGGCCACAACCAAACTGTTCCATTGATTCTCATCCAATTTACCAGTTCTTAGTGAATTAGCATCAATACTACCTTCAGAACAGAGCATACGGTTAACTAACTGTTCAGCACCCATTTCCAAAGAAAAGATGGCTACAGTAGCATTCGATTTAGTCGCTGCGTTTTGAGCTAGGTTCAAAGCAAAAGCTGTTTTACCAACACCCGGACGAGCAGCTAAGATGATCAATTCATCTTTATGTAGACCAGTCGTCATCGCATCAAGATCTTTATAGCCTGTTGAAAGTCCTGTAACATCACTATCTTGATCATATAACTTGTCAATTTCTTCGAAAGAAGACTTTACAACATCTGAAATTCTTCTGAATCCCTTATGATTTCTATTCTCAGAAACATCCATGATGTCTTTTTCAGACTGATCGATGATACTGTCAACATCTTCATCCCCCTCAAAACTACGGGAAACGATATTAGTCGCTGCATTGATCAAACGTCTCAAGACGGACTTGTTCTTAACGATCTTGGCGTAATAAGCCGTATTGGCAGCAGTAGGAACTGCATTAGCTAATTCAGCTAAGTAGCTCACCCCACCAATGTCCTCAATTTGATTTTGACGATCTAGTTCATTTTGAACCGTCACAACATCGACTGGTTCTTCTTCATCATTTAAATTCATCATGGCTTGAAATACTAATTGATTGGCATGTTGATAGAAATCATCTGCCTCAACGTATTCCATAGCTTCAATCAAAGCATCTTGGCTCAGAAAAACCGCTCCTAATACGGCTTGCTCAGCATCCTTATCATTGGGCGGTATTCTTGAAGTTATATCATTATTCATTTATATCCTACTTCTTTTCAGCAACATGAACTCTAATTGTGGCTTCGACACCTTCGAATAATTTAACAGGTACATTAATATATCCGAGTGACTTGATACCATCAGTTAGTTCCATCTTGTGTTTATCAACTTTAATATCATATTGTTTGTTAAGTTCGTCAGCAATCTTCTTAGTTGTTACTGAACCAAATAGTCGACCATCGGCACCTGATTTAGCAAGAACTTCAACAACAGTTTTGTCGTTTTCGATTTCACCTTTAAGAACTTTAGCTTCAGCTTTTTCAGCTTCGTAATCTTTGGCTTCACGATTTTGTTCAGCCTTCAATTTAGCTACGTTAGCCTTAGTAGCTTCGATAGCTTCATTATTTTTAATCAAAAAGTTTTGGGCGTAGCCTGTAGCAACGTTCTTTACTTCACCCTTCTTACCTTTACCTCTAACATCCTTTAGGAAAATAACTTTCATAATGACCCTCCTTATTTCTTGTCGGAACCTGTCAAAACATCAATCAATTGACGTTTAACATCATCTACTGTTGAATCCGGAATCTGAGTTGCGGCATCAGACAAGTGTCCACCACCGCCGAGTTTTTCCATAATGACTTGTACATTGACATTACCCAAACTACGAGCTGAGATACCAACCCGACCATCTGGACGTTTGCTAATTACAAATGAAGCCTCAACATTATCTAATGATAACAATGTATCAGCTGCCTGGGCAACAATAACTGGATCGTAAGGCTTATCCTCTTCGCCAAAACAAACCGCCATGTTCCCATTAACCATTGTTACCGTTTCGATTAGATGATTTCTCTGAATAAATGAATCAATATTTTCTTTTAGAACATTTTGAATAACTGTCTCGTCAGCACCAACTGAACGTAAGTAACTGGCCGCATCAAATGTTCTAGTACCAGTTCTAAGTGAGAATGACTTCGTATCAACGGTAATTCCAGCTAACAAGGCCGTTGCTTCGATTTTTTCGATTGCCTTCTTATTCTTTGGTTGATACTCAAGCATCTCAGTAATTAATTCACTGGTTGAAGAAGCGTAAGGTTCAATGTAAATCAACATTGGATTCTCAGGGAACTCTTCACTTCTTCTGTGGTGATCAATGACAACGATCTTTTCATTCTCACCTTTATACAAATCAGGATTGATAGAAATACTTTGTTTAGAATGATCCACCATTACGATCAAAGTCTTCGACGTTCTAATAGCAATTGATTCATCTGGTGTAATAATATCCTTCTTGATTTCAGGATCTTTATCGATCATTCCTAAAAGACGACTAACATCAGAATGCAAAGTATTTGGATTAATAACAACTTTACATGGTGTATTGTTCATCATAGCAATTCTTCTAATACCCAATGAAGACCCCAAAACATCCATATCAGGGTGTGAATGCCCCATAACAATAACTTGGTCGCTGTCTTTCAATAACTCCTGTAAGGCTTCGCTGATCATTCTGGCACGGACACGAGTTCTCTTCTCCATTGGATCGGTATTTCCACCATAGAAACGAGCTTTCTCACCGATTTCCTTAACTACGACCTGATCTCCACCTCGGCCAAGCGCCAAGTTAAGATTCTTTTGTGCTTCATCGTTAAGTTTGTGCAAATCATCTACACCGTAAGAGAAGCCCATACTTAAAGTAAGTGGAACGTTCTGTTGAGATGTAAACTCACGAATAGTATCGAGAATCTTAAAGCCATTTTTCTCCATATCAAAGATACGTCCTGTATAGGCCATGATGAAGAAATGATCGTCATCAATTCGCTTCAAAAACATTTGTTCCTTAGATGCCCAATTAGATAATTCATTAGTAATGTAATTATCCAAATTAGATACATCTCGATCACTCATCGATTGCGTTATTTCTGCATAATTATCCAAGTAAACTTGACCGATTACTGAACGATTATCCTCATAACGTTTTTCAATTTTAGAATAATGTGTGATTTCAAACAAATATATTACTTTCAATTCACTTTGGACTTGTACTAAGAAGTACTTATCGTCAATTTGAATTGTCTTACTATCGGCATGATTATCTTCATCGATCAATTTCGACAATTCCGCTGATATATCTTTAACACTCATACTATTTGACGGATTAAAGCCCGTCTTCTCTACAAAGTAGGGATTAACCCATTGAATCTGTTTATCAGTATCATACAAAAGTATTCCTAGTGGATACTCAACGAAACTGTTATCCGTTCCCCGATCAATTCGATACTGCAAGTTATTTGTGTACTTACCAGCTTTCTCGCCTAGTAATAAGAACAAGTAAACAAACAATACTAATGAGATGATGACCAAGATAGCTTGAATGTAGCCACTAATAGAACCGTGGAACAATCCAACCACCAAAATCGATAGCAACATCACGATCAAAGAGACTGCCGTAAGTTGAGTTGAATGGTCAACTCGCGAAAGGAAGAATTTCAGATTAGATTTTAGCTTTTTCATATTAGTCCCCTCTTAGATATACCCCTTAATTTTATCACAGCCGACCTTTTCTTTCTTCATATATAACACCCATCTTGTGGACAAAAACACCCACACTCCTTAGATAAATAAGGAAATGCCGGTGTTTTTCAATTATTTGTCATCTTTAACGACATGAATACTTCTTCGTTCTTTGAGATACATAAATATACTAAAAATCACAGTGAATATCAATGCGTCTGTAATTCGACGTGGATCAAACAAATTATTAAAAAAACTATTCCTATTTGTATTTAACGCTACACTTACTAACCAATAAATCAAAAACTCCATTGGTGCCATTTTGATCCAATAATTCTTGATGGTCTTCATTGTTTTCTTTTTCTTACCAGGACTGATTTCTTTATTACCCAATTTTTTCTTTGCTAGTGGGATAGAAATGAATCCAATGAGAATAGCGAAGGTCATAATTATTTGGATAAGCATAGTTACATATAACGTATTTTCATAATTTTTCACATCTGCATTTATTAAATAAATAGTCGACCCTAAAGCAAACAACATTTCAAATACAAAGAAAGCAAACGCTGCACGTATTGCGGCCATTCCTAATTCATTTTTAGTTCTTTCATCAATCACTGTTGTTGAACCTAAAAACCATTTAATTACGAATCTATCGAACTTATTCATATCTTCCCCCTCTGAGCTTGTAGAAACTTAGGTATAGTTTAACTTTCATCTTTTAGCAATCTAATCTTAGATATATCAATAATTATAAAGATAATCGTTAAGACTATTGATGGTTGCAAAGCCTGACGGATAGATGACCAACTCAATAAAGTATCCATAAAGTTTTGACCATTAAAATCAAGGGATGTTACTAACAACCAGATAAGAAGAAACATCATTGGCAGCTTTGTCAGGTATTTATTAAGAATCGATTTGATTGCATTTCTTTTCCCTGCCTTAGTTGTGACCTCTTGATTAAGAACTCCTCTGCGCTGCAATCTAAAACTGGTAAAGAATGTGATAATACCTATTACTAAAAATAAATGTAATGTCATTATGAATAAGAAGAATGATTCAAGATCTTTTATTGTACCGAAATATATGTAAGTACCAATCCCAATATTGAAAAGTACTTCAAAAATGAACACTGCTATCAATGCTTCTACGGAAAGCTTGCCAATTTCTGATTTCACTTGTTCATCTATTACACCTGATATTCCAAAGAACCATCTTAATACTCGGTCATTAACTTTTTTCATCTTCATCCCTCCAAAACAATGTATTCAAATCAGTATCCAAAACCCAAGCCAATTTTAAGCACAAATCTAAAGATGGATTATATTTACCATTCTCAATTAAATTAATCGTTTGACGCGCAACTCCAATTTCTTCCGCTAAGGCCATTTGCGATAATTTTTTAGCACGTCGATATTCACGAACCCGATTCATTGATTCACCCATTTTCCTAAAAGTCATATATATTTGACACTTTTAATATAAAGCACATTAATCTTTATGTCAACTATATATGACGTTTTTAGTAACCGCTATCATTTTATTCATAAAAAATAAAGAGAATTAGGCCCCTCTTTAGGCCTAATTCTCTTTATCATCTTTACCCCATATATCCATTTAATAACTTCTTTTAATAGAGGTACTGTATGAACGTATGTATTCTTTCGAATATATGCATAATATTCTCTTAGCGACATAGTCGCTAAGAGAGCATAAAAAAAAGACCACCTGAATGTGATCTTTAATTAATTGTGAAGAATTAGTCTTCAGCAACGAATGGTAATAGAGCCATGATTCTTGCTCTCTTGATAGCTACAGTAAGTTTACGTTGGTTCTTAGCACTTGTACCTGTAACACGTCTTGGCAAAATCTTACCACGTTCTGAGATAAATCTCTTAAGTAAGTCTGTATCTTTGTAATCGATGTATTCGATATGGTTAGCAGCGATGAAGTCAACTTTACGTCTTCTACGTCCGCCTCTTCTTTGTTGGGCCATTATAATTGCTCCCTTCTATATTAAAATGGTAAATCGTCATCTGATATGTCGATTGGTTTACTATTGTCAGCAAACGGATCGCTCATATTATTGTTTGAATTGTTAGATTGATTATTGTTGTTATTACTATTGTTGTTACTTTGGTTATTATTGTTTCCATATGGAGACTGATTTGATTGACTTGGTTGATTATAGCTAGGTGCTTGATTTGGATTAGCATTGTTAGAAGAACCATTGCCAGAGTTTCTCTTTTCAGATTCTGAACGAGATTCAAGTAATGAGAAATTATCAACGACAACTTCTGTTACATAAACTCTTTGACCTTGTTGGTTTTCATAGTTACGTGTTTGAAGACGTCCATCAATTCCAACAAGAGAACCTTTGTTAGTGAAATTAGCAAAATTCTCGGCAGCTTTTCTCCAAATAACACAATTAATAAAATCGGCTTCACGTTCACCTTGAGAATTAGTAAATTGTCTGTTTACAGCAACTGTAAAACTGGCAACCGCTGCCCCATTGGCAGTGTATCTTAATTCAGGATCACGTGTCAGGCGTCCAACTAGAACTACTCGATTAATCATTTATCTGCCTCCTTAAAATGTTTCACGTGAAACAAAACTAGTCTTCACGTCTAACGATCATGTGACGAAGAATGTTATCGTCGATCTTTGAAAGACGGTCGAATTCGTTAATTGCTTCATCATTTTCAGCATCTACATTAATAATATGATAGATACCTTCTTTGTAGTTAGCAATTTCATATGCTAAACGTTTCTTTTCCCAGTCTTTTGAGTCGATTACTTTTGAGCCGTTGTCAGCAATAATCTTATCGTAACGATCGATTAATGTTTTCTTTGCGTCTTCTTCAATATCAGGTTTAATGATATATGTAATTTCGTAATGTGCTTCAGCCATGGACTGTACACCTCCTTATGGTCTAATGGTTCTAATTAAAGAACAAGGAGCATAAATTAACTGCAATTTTATACTCACAAGTTATGAGTTTATCATAAATCCCTACCAATTACTAGAAAAATTTCTAATAAAAAAATCGTTTCTGCCTGACACGCATCCCGATTAGGATACATATCTAAATTACGCAGAAACGATTGAGTTTTAATTATTATCTGTTTCAGATGTTTCATCATTAGTTGGTGTCTCATTATCAGAAGATGAATCATCGTCTTCTTCATCTGAGTCATCAGCAATCTTAGCCATAGTTGAAACGATTGAATCGTCATCAACCTTGATTAATCTAACACCTAAAGTTGCACGTCCAGTTTGTGAGACACTATGAACGCCAAAGCGAATCATAACACCTTTGTCAGTAATCAACATGATATCTTCATCACCGTCAACTACTGTCAATCCAGCGATTGGACCATTCTTTTCAGTAACGTTGGCGGTCTTGATACCTTTACCGCCACGTCCCTTAATAGGATATTCACTGACGGAAGTTCTCTTACCATAACCTTTTTCGGAAATAGTTAGAATTTCTTGTCCTTCTTCAGCAATTGAAGAGCCGACAACATAATCTTCCTCACGAAGTTTAATACCACGAACACCAGCAGCAGTTCTTCCCATTGGACGAACATCGCTTTCTTTAAATGTTACGGCATAACCTTTATGAGTTCCGATGATAATGACCTTATCACCATCTGTTAAGAAGACATTAGTCAATTCATCTTCATCCCTAAGAGTGATTGCACGTAAACCAGAATGTCTGATATTAGCGAAATCAGTTACTGGAGTACGCTTAACTGTCCCATATTTAGTTACGAAGAACAAATATGAATTATCGACATCAACATCACGGTCAACATTGATAACAGTTTGAATCTTTTCACCCTTTTCGATATTCAATAGGTTAATTACTGGAATTCCCTTAGCCGTACGGCCATATTCGGGAACTTCATAACCCTTGATTCGATAAACTTTACCGGCATTAGTAAAGAACAAGAGACGGTCATGTGTTGATGTATAAATCATTTGTTCAATGAAATCATCATCATGAATTCCCATACCTTGAACTCCACGGCCACCACGATTTTGAACACGGAATTCATCCGCAGACAAACGTTTGATATAGCCATTGTGTGTCAATACAACTAGAATATTTTCTTCTTCGATTAGATCTTCATCTTCGATATTAGCAACTTCGCTAGCACGAATTTCAGTTCTTCTATCGTCACCGAATTTTTCTTGAATTTCCAACAATTCGTCATAAATAATTTTATCAACACGTTCTGGTTTAGCCAAAATATCTTCAAAGTCAGCAATCTTAACTAACAAATCTTGATACTCTGATTCAACTTTGTCACGTTCCAAACCTGTCAAACGAACCAAACGCATATCCAAGATAGCTTGTGATTGTTTGTCAGATAACTTGTACTTATCCATTAACGTTTGCTTAGCAATCGCTGAAGTTTGTGAACCACGGATGATACTGATGATTTCATCAATATGATCCAAAGCAATTCTCAATCCTTCAAGAATGTGAGCACGAGCTTTAGCACGTTTCAATTCAAATTCAGTTCTACGTCTGATAACAATTTCTTGATGCTTCAAGTATTCAACTAAGATGCCCTTCAATGAGAAGACTCTAGGAGTTTTACCCACGATAGCAACCATGTTGATACCATATGAAATTTGAAGTTGTGTTAATTTGTAAAGATTATTAAGTACTACGGAAGCACTCATATCACGACGAATATCAATAACAATACGCATACCTTCACGGTCTGACTCATCGTTTAAATCAGTAATTCCTTCTAGCTTCTTTTCACGAGCTAATTCAGCAATTCTTTCAACAAGACGAGCTTTATTAACCATATAAGGAAGTTCAGTAACAATAATCTGTTCTGCGCCACTCTTTTTAGTAACTACATCAACTTTAGCACGTAGAATAATTGTTCCTTTACCATTTTCATAGGCTTTTCTGATACCAGAACGACCCATGATAATTCCACCTGTTGGGAAATCAGGTCCAGGAATAACTTTCATCAAATCAGCGACAGTAGCATCCTTATTTCTCATCAAAATATGGAGTGCGTCAATAACTTCTTTTAAGTTATGTGATGGAATATTAGTTGTCATACCAACAGCGATACCAGTTGCACCATTAACCAAAAGGTTAGGGAATCGGGCTGGCAATACCATTGGTTCTTTTTCTTCACCATCGTAGTTAGGAACAAGGTCAACAGTATCTTTGTTGATATCACGCAACATTTCAACTGCCATCTTACTCATTCTTGCCTCGGTATAACGCATAGCAGCAGGTGGATCACCATCAATAGATCCAAAGTTTCCGTGTCCATCAACTAATGGATAACGATAACTAAAATCCTGCGCCATTCTAACCATTGATTCATAAATAGCCGAATCCCCATGAGGATGATATTTACCCATAATATCACCAACGAAACGGGCACTCTTCTTATATGGTTTGTCAGGTGTAACACCTAACTCATTCATACCATAAAGAATACGGCGATGAACTGGTTTTAGACCATCACGCACGTCAGGTAAAGCACGTGACACGATAACACTGGCAGCGTAGTCAACGAAGGAATTCTTCATGACTTCTGTCAAGTTAACATTTTCTATTCTATGATCTGCCATTAAATTGCCATCCTCCCTAATAATCTACTTCAGCATATCGTGCATTTTCTTCAATGAATTCTCTTCTAGGTTCAACTTTATCACCCATCAACATTGAGAAAATTTCATTAGCTTCGATAGCGTCATCGAGGTTAACACGGTCCAATCTTCTCTTCTCAGGGTCCATAGTTGTTTCCCAAAGTTGATCAGCATCCATTTCACCAAGACCCTTGTAACGTTGAATCTTTGGTTCTGGCTTTGGTGGTAATTGTTCAACGAAATCATCTTTTTCTTTATCAGTATCAAAGTACTGCATCATCTTACCTTGGCGTACTTGATACAAAGGTGGCTTGGCAATATAAACATATCCTGCATCAACAACCGGACGCATATATCTGTAAAGTAATGTCAAAAGCAAAGTTCTGATATGAGCACCATCGACATCGGCATCGGTCATGATAATGATCTTATGATATCTTGCTTTAGAAATATCGAAATCTTCTCCAAAACCTGTACCCATAGCTGTGAACAATGTTCTAATTTCTTCATTAGCCAAAATCTTGTCCATTGAAGCTTTTTCAACGTTCAAGATCTTACCTCTAATAGGTAGAATGGCTTGTGTTAAACGTGAACGACCAGTTTTTGCGGAACCACCAGCAGAATCACCCTCGACAATGAATAATTCAGAAATTGCAGGATCTTTACTAGCATTATCAGCTAACTTACCAGGTAAATTACTGATTTCCAATCCATTTTGCTTTCTAGTTACTTCACGAGCACGTTTAGCAGCTAGACGTGCCTTTGTTGCTAGAGAACCCTTTTCAACAATCTTTTTAGCGACGTCAGGGTTTTCCATCAAGAACTTGGAGAAGTGTTCACTAAATAAACGATCAGTGATTGTTCTGGCATCACTATTTCCAAGCTTAGTCTTAGTTTGACCTTCAAATTGTGGATCCGGATGCTTGATTGAAACAACCGCAGTCATTCCTTCACGAACATCTTCACCAGATAATTTTTCAGTATCTTTTAACATTTTATTTTTGTGAGCGTAATCGTTAATAACACGTGTCAAAGCTGTCTTGAATCCAACTTCGTGAGTTCCACCTTCATAGGTATGAATGTTATTAGCGAAAGTCATCAAATTAGTGTGATATTCATCAGTATATTGCAATGAAACTTCAACTGTAATACCGTCTTGAACACCTTCAAGATAAATTGGTTCATCAAAGAGAACTTCTTTATCCTTATCCATAAATTCAACGTAACTTCTAATTCCGCCTTCATAATGGAATACTAATTTTTCAGCTGTATCAGCTCTTTTATCTGTAAATGTAAGTTTGAGTCCTTTATTTAAGAAAGCTAGTTCACGAATTCTAGTCGTTAAAACTTTATCATCGTAAATTGTTGTTTCTGTAAAGATATCAGGATCTGGCACAAAGTGAACTCTCGTACCATGTTCAAATTCTTTAGCATCACCAATAATGTGCATGGCATTATTGACCTTGCCACGTTTAAAGTCGATACCGTAGCGTTTTCCACCACGAACAACTTCAACATCTAGCTCACTACTCAAGGCGTTAACAACTGAGGCACCAACACCGTGAAGTCCACCAGATACCTTGTATCCGCCACCGCCGAATTTTCCTCCGGCATGCAAAATTGTATAAACCGTTTCAAGAGCTGGTTTACCAGTTTTCTTTTGAATATCAACTGGAATACCACGTCCATCATCAGTAACAGTAATGGAGTTATCAGGTTCAACAGTAACTTCAATCTTTGTTGCGAAGCCAGCTAAAGCTTCATCAATACCATTATCAATAATTTCCCAAACAAGGTGGTGTAAACCTTGCTTACTAGTAGAGCCAATATACATACCGGGACGTTTACGAACAGCCTCTAGTCCTTCAAGAACTTGAATTTGACTAGCATCATATTCTTCGACTTGTTCTTCTCTTTTTTCTAGCTCAGCTTTTCTGTCTTCAGCCATTAAATCTCCTCCTGTTGAACTTTGCCATTATTAATATTTAAGATATTCGGATTCTTCACCAAATCAGGATCCACATCATCTATTGATGTTGTCGTGATAAACGTTTGAATTCCTTGTTTGATCGACGACAGTAAATGGGTTTGGCGTTTGTGATCAAGTTCCGATAACACGTCATCTAATAAAAGAATCGGATAATCACCAACTTGATCTTTCATCAATTCAACTTCAGCTAATTTCAAACTTAGTGCAACCGAACGCTGTTGACCTTGCGAACCAAAATCTTGAGCATTTTTTCCATTAACTAAAAACTTGATATCATCACGATGCGGTCCAGCTAAGGTCACACCACGTTGAATTTCACGTTGATAATTCTTTTTGAAAGTATCTTTGAAAATATCATAAATATTTTCAAGAGTTTTACCATCAGTATTGAAAAATGTGCTGTAAGTAATTTCTAATTTTTCATGATCTTCAGTTATGTTTGCATGAATCTTTTCAATATAGCCTTGAAGCTTTTGCAAAAATTGTAAGCGTGAAAAAACTACTTCAGCACAATAAGCCGCAAATTGATCGGATAAAACATCCAAATAGATCAAATCCTTTGCTTGATGATGCTGAAGTTTCTTCAAATACGCATTACGTTGTTTTAAAACCGAACGGAATTGACTCATTGTCTTCAAATACTGCGTCGACATTTGACCAAATTCCATATCAATGAATTTCCGCCTGATTCCTGGATTACCTTTAACGATTGAAAGATCTTCCGGTGAAAAAAGAACTACATTCAAATTACCAATGTACGTTGACAACTTACGTTGCTCTAAATTATTCAATTTAGCCTTTTTACCAGATTTACTAATCACCAAATCTAACTTCAAGCGACTAGAATTATCTTTTATCACGGTTCCAGAAATTCGAGCAAAATCACTGCCCCACTTAATTAAATCCTTGTCATTTGATGTTCGATGGCTTCTTGTTAAAGCTAAAAAGTACATAGCCTCTAATAAATTGGTCTTGCCTTGGGCATTCTCACCTAAAAACACATTAATGTTTGGTGAAAATTCGACCTGCAAGGATTCATAGTTACGGTAATTTTGAAGTTTTAGTTCTTTAACAAACATTTATTCAATTTCAAAAGTTTGATCACCGACAACTATTACATCGCCAGAACGTAACTTCTTACCGCGACGATCCTCAGGACTGCCATTAAGTAAGACTGAATTTTCTTTCAAAAACCATTTGGCTTGGCCACCAGTCCCGATGACACCTTCATCTTTTAAAAGTTGACCTAAAGTAATAAATTCAGTTTCAAGCTTAATTTTTTCAGACATAGTTAACACCCTATTTATTAGATTTATCCATTAATGACATACTAATATTATAGTTGTTTTCACAATAAAAAACAACTCAGAACGAAATATCAGCCGTTTTGAGCAATTTTTCCGATAATGAGTATCCACCCACTAAAATTGTTCAAAAAAAGTTCTTACGCAAAACTACGGCGTTTAAATATATAATGCAAAAAAAAATAGGCCGAACCGAAAAGTTCAGCCTATTTGGCTAATTTCACATTAAAATGTACGAACTGGAGTGATAAGTTGTACGAAATTATCACGATCTTCAACAGGTCTTAGTGTAAATGGATGCAATGGAGATGTGAAACTCATTTCGATTGTAGTATTGCTACCAAATGATCTCAAAGCATCTTTCAAATAATCAGGGTTGAATGAAATCTCTAAATCTTCCCCTTCAAGGTTGTCAAAATCCAAGACTTCCTCCACAGTACCAACTTCTGGAGAATTACCATAAAGAGTAGCTTTTTTATCCACAGCCTTGATTTCCAATTTAATAACGTTATTTCTACTTTCGTGTGAAAGCAAAGATGCACGTTCAACTGAGGCTAATAGTTTTGAAGAGTCGAATGTCAACTTAGTACTTGATTCTTCAGGAATCAAACGATCAGTTTCAGGATATCTACCATCCAATAGTCTTGAGTAGAACATGATGTTGTCAAAACTGAACAAAACTTGATTTTCTGAGATTGACATTGAAATTTCTTTAACACTGTCACTGATAGTTCTAACTAATTCAGTCAAACTCTTACCAGGAATGATCAAATTGTAGTCTTCATCACTAGTAATGTTGATTCTTCTTTGAGAAAGACGATGACTATCTGTAGCAACTGCTGTTAATCCTTCATTACTGATTAGGAAATTAACACCAGTTAGAACTGGACGGCTTTCTTGAGTCGAAACAGCAATAACAGTTTGATTAACAACTTCTTTAAAGACATCTGTTGGTAGAACTAACTGATTGTCAGTTTCTACTTCTGGAAGGTGTGGATAATTAACGGCATCTAATCCGTTGATAGTAAATTCAGAAACACCTGATTTAATTAAAGTTTGATTATTTTCCAAAACTTCAAGTTCAAAGTTGTCACCAGGAAGTTTCTTAATGATTTCATTGAAAAATCTAGCTGGTAAAACAATTGAGCCAGTATTTTCAATTTTTAAATCATTTTCAGAATTTTCTTTAGAAATGAATGAAGTAATTGAAATATCTGAATTACTTCCGGTAATAGTCAAACCACTTTCAGAAAGATCTAATTTCATTCCAGTCAAAATTGGAATAGTTGTCTTTGTTGAAATTGCTCTTTGAACGTTACTTGTTTGGTTGATGAATTTTGATCGGTCAATAGAAAATTTCATAGGTAACTCCCTTTTTTAATTAATTAATATAAATATAGAAGTAGTAGTAGGGCCTGTTAAAACTGTGGATAAGTCACTAAAACTTAATATTCATAAGATTTTCGAATGTTATTAACAGGTGTGGATAACTCTGGGAAAACTCAAAAGTTATGAACATGTTAATTTCTAAGGTCATCTTTTAATTCGTTGATGGAACGTTTTAAATCGTCATCTTTTAGAGCCAATTCGGATATTTTATCACAAGAATGCATAACAGTTGTATGATCTTTTCCGCCAAATTCCATACCAATTTGTGGAAGTGATCGATCTGTCAGCTCTCGAGCCAAGTACATCGCGATTTGTCGAGGCACAACAATTGATTTCACACGTTTCTTACCTTTTAAATCTTGTACGGAGACATGATAAAATTTCGCAACTTTGCTTTGAATTTTTGCGATGGATAAACCTTTTTTATCATTAGATAGTTTAAAGGCCTTCAAAGCATCAGCAGCAACAGATTTGGTTATATCAGTGTTTTTGGTCGTTGAATAAGCTTGAACACGTATCAAAGCACCTTCAAGTTCACGGACATTTGTGTCAATCTGCGCAGCAATGTAAGACAAAGTATCATTAGGAATCTCTAGATGTTCCGCTTTGGCTTTGTTTCTTAGAATAGCAATTCGAGTTTCGAGATCAGGAGCAGTGATATCAGCTGATAAACCACTAGTGAAACGGGAAACCAATCTGGCTTGTAATTTAGGGATTTCATTTGGCAAGCGGTCAGAAGTCATGACAATTTGCTTACCATTTTCGTACAATTCGTTAAAAGTATGGAAAAATTCCTCCTGAGTACCCTCTTTTTCGGCAAAAAATTGAATGTCATCTATTAATAGTAGATCGACGTTGCGATATTCTTGACGAAAATCATCCTGTGTCCTCATTTGGATGGAATTAATAAAGTCATTTGCGAAAGTTTCACTGGTAACGTATTTCACTTTGGCGGTTGGATCGAGTTTGATCATTTGATGTCCAATAGCTTGCATTAAATGAGTTTTTCCTAAACCAACGCCTCCATAAATAAATAATGGATTGTAGACACCACCTGGATCTTCAGCTGCAGCAAGAGCTGCGGCGTGAGCCATTTGGTTTCCACTACCGACAATAAATGATGAAAAAGTATATTTCGGATTCAAATGTGAATTATGAAATATATGTTTTGGTTGAGCAGTTTCAGTGGCTGGCTCAACTTGGGGAGCAATTTCTTGTTCCTCTTTTTTTGTGACTTCATCATCATTTTCAATAATTGGGTTAAGTTCAATTCCGTTTAATTCATATGAGTAAATAGCAATTTTTTCGGTGTAATTTCGTTCCCAATAGTCCTTATGCAGTTTTGTTGGGACTGAAATATAAATGTTATTTCCATCTATGTATAAGGGATTTGCACTTTCAACCCAAGTTGAATAACTGACAGATGTTAATTGAGATCTAAGTTTGTTTGTAAAATAATCCCAAAATTCTGTTAGTTTTGGATCAGTTGAGTTATTTATATTTTGCAATTATTTCCCCCCAATCTTAAGTTGTGGATAATTTTTTCCCTAAAATGACAGTCTATAGTTTATCATTCTATTAAGAAGTTTTCCACAGAACACTTGTTTAAATTATGAAGAAATAACAACAGGTAATTTATTAATCCACAGCTTTGTGGAAAATGGAAACTGATTTCAGTTGTTAACATAGTTATCCACAATTATAAGACTGGGAAAGTCTTGATTTGCAGGTGTTACAAACAAAAAACAAGAATTCCACAAATTCTGTGGAAAACTAAAACACAACAAAGTTAACAGTTGGAAAACCCTGTTTAAGGAGCTGTGGAAAAAATAAGTTATCAAATCTTTAAATAAATTATCCACAGTCAAAAATGCGAAAAACTTTTTGATAAAGAATTACATTAATAGGAAATT
Organism: Companilactobacillus bobalius; assembly: GCF_002179915.1. NCBI lineage: Bacteria > Bacillati > Bacillota > Bacilli > Lactobacillales > Lactobacillaceae > Companilactobacillus > Companilactobacillus bobalius. Next base: position 290,017 of record NZ_MYFM01000004.1, on the reverse strand, counting down.
AGCTGTTTAAATTCAAGCTAGAACATGATATTATAGTTAAGCAATTGTCTGAAGAAGTGTTATTTAAAAAATTTTTAATATAAGAGTCAGGAGGTTTACTGATGACTACAAAGAGAACATATCAACCAAAGAAGCGTCACCGTGAACGCGTCCATGGTTTCATGAAGAGAATGAGTACAAGTAATGGTCGCAAAGTTCTAGCAAGACGCCGTAAAAAGGGTCGCAAAGTATTATCAGCTTAGTTTTGAAGGATCACTAAACAATTTGGTGGTCTTTTTTTATTACAAAACGAGAGTAGTCTGGTGACATATGAGAAAAAGCTATCGAATAAAAAAAGAAAATGAGTTTCAATATGTCTATTCAAATGGATATTCAGTCGCTAATCGCAACTTTGTACTATATAAGATTGCGAAAAAGGACCAAAAACATTTTCGTGTTGGATTATCTGTAGGAAAAAAGGTTTCACATACTGCGGTTGGTCGTAATCGTATTAAAAGATACGTTCGTCAATCACTTTTGGAATTGAAACCAGAACTTCCTGCAGAATTAGATTTCTTGATTATTGCAAGAAAACCAGCTATAGATTTGGACATGTTTGAAACAAAAAAGAATATTGTGCATTTATTAAAATTGGGTAAAATATTACAGTAGGATATTAAATTTTAATAAATAAAAAATAATGGGTGTAAAAGTGAATAAAAAAAGCTTAAAGAAGTACATAGGTATTGCACTATTACTTAGTGTTGTATTGGTTTTGGCTGGTTGTTCTAACCTAAATGAACCAATCACAAGCCATAGTACTGGATTCTGGGATCACTATATCTTGTATAGTTTCTCGCAATTCATTCTTTGGTTAGCATCAATCGTTGGTAATAGTTATGGTTGGGCTATCGTTCTTTTCACAGTTATTGTGCGTGTTATTCTATTGCCACTTAACTGGCTTCAAATCAGAAGTATGAATAAGCAAATGAAGATTCAGCCTCAAATGAAGGCTCTTCAGGATAAATATTCATCAAAAGACGTTGAGACTCAACAAAAATTGAGGGAAGAAACACAAAAGCTATATAGTGAAGCAGGAGTTAATCCTGTGGCTGGTTGTTTGCCATTGGTAATTCAATTGCCAGTTATGTTCGCCTTGTATCAAGCTATTTACAAGACAACACAATTACGTGATGGTACTTTCTTATGGATGCAACTTGGAAAAGCTGATCCATATTACATCATGGCTATCTTAGCTGGTGTATTTACTTTCTTAAGTACATACATTTCCAGCTATTCACAACCACAACAAAATGCGACAACGAAGATTATGACTTACGTCATGCCAATCTTTATCTTCGTTCCCGCATTAACATTCCCATCAGCTATTACAATTTATTGGGTTGTAACTAATGCGTTCCAAGTTCTTCAGACATTGGCTTTCCAAAATCCGTTCAAGTATCGTCGTGAACAAAAACAGGCTGAGGAAGCAGAACGTGATAAACAACGTCGTCTTAGAAAAGCTAAGAAACGTGTATATAAGAATCGTAAATAATTGACAATCTCTGAAAATGTCGTTAAGATGTTTTAGAAATTTCAATATCGAATATAGAAAAGTAGTCAAGGTGCTTTTCCGTCAGAACAGGCGGATTATGCACTTTTTTTATGCTCAAAAATAGAGAAGGGAGCTATTTTATGCCAAGTGCAGTAACTGAATACGACACAATCGCAGCCATTTCAACACCTCCTGGGGAAGGTGCCATCTCCATCGTTCGTTTGTCAGGAGATCAGGCTATTTCAGTCGCTAAGAAATTATTTAAGGGACGTGATCTTGCTAAAGTTGCAAGTCATACCATTAATTATGGTCATATTATTGATCCAGCCGATGGTTCATTGGTTGACGAAGTAATGGTCTCTGTTATGCGTGCCCCTAAGACTTTTACATGTGAAGATGTAGTAGAAATAAATACCCATGGGGGTATAGTTGCTACAAATAAAGTACTTCAACTTTTAATTGGTTCCGGTGCCAGAATGGCCGAACCTGGTGAATTTACAAAACGAGCCTTTTTAAATGGCCGAATTGATTTGACACAAGCCGAATCCGTGATGGATTTAATTCGTGCGAAAACTGACAAAGCTATGCAAGTAGCTGTCAATCAGTTGGATGGAAATTTACATCACTTGATCGCTAACTTACGTCAAGAAATTTTGGATTCTTTAGCTCAAGTTGAAGTTAATATCGATTATCCAGAGTACGATACGGATCAAATGACAACTAAATTGTTGTTGGAAAAAGCTCGTACTGTAAGTTCAAGTATTGATCAACTGTTAAAGACAGCTGATAGTGGTGAAATTTTACAACATGGTTTAGCTACCGCTATTGTCGGAAAACCTAATGTTGGTAAATCTAGTCTTTTGAATCGTCTTTTGGACGAAGATAAGGCTATCGTAACTGATGTTGCTGGAACGACACGTGATGTGGTTGAACAATATGTCAATATTGACGGCGTACCGCTTAAATTGATCGATACAGCCGGAATTCGTGATACTGAAGACAAAGTTGAGAAGATCGGTGTTGAACGTTCTAAGAGTGCTTTAAAGAGTGCTGACTTGGTAATCTTAGTTTTGGATTCTAGTCGAGAACTAGAAGAAGACGATATTGAACTGTTAAATGCTACAACGGACAAGAAACGAATCGTTATTTTTAACAAGAATGATTTGATGCCCGTTATAACGCCTAATTCAGTAGTTCAGTTGAAGGATGATGATATTATTCTACAAACTTCAGCTATTAAAAATGATGGTATTGAAACAATTAAACAAACCATCGGTAAAATCTTTAATTCAGGAATTGAAGATAATAGTAGTAATGTCATTATTACTAGTGCTAGACAAGCAGGATTGCTTCGTAAGGCTAAAAACAGTCTTAATGACGTTATTTCAGGGATTGAGGCTGGAATGCCTATTGACCTTGTACAAATCGATATGACGGCTTGCTGGAACACTCTCGGCGAAATTACCGGTGAAAGTTATCCAGATGAGTTAATTACACAATTGTTCTCACAATTCTGTTTAGGAAAATAGTTAATTTAAGTTAATAGGTGGAAAAATGGAAGTTAAAGAATTTGATTCAGAAACTTATGACGTTATCGTTGTAGGTGCCGGCCATGCGGGTTCAGAAGCTGCTTTGGCTGCCGCTCGAATGGGCGAAAAGACATTATTAATTACAATCAATTTGGATATGGTAGCCTTCATGCCATGTAACCCCTCAGTTGGTGGACCAGCTAAGGGAATCGTTGTCCGTGAAATTGATGCTTTAGGTGGCGAAATGGGCCGCAACATCGATAAGACTTATATCCAAATGAGAATGCTTAACACTGGTAAGGGACCCGCTGTTAGAGCACTCCGTGCCCAAGCCGATAAGAATATGTATCATCGTGAAATGAAGAATACTTTGGAAAAGGAACCTAATTTAACACTCCGCCAAGGTATTGCTGAAAAATTGATCGTTGAAGATGGTGTCTGCAAAGGTATCGTTACAGCTACTGGAGCTAAATATCACGCTAAATCTGTTGTCTTAACAGCAGGTACATCATCCAGAGGTAAGATCATCATTGGTGAATTGACATATTCATCTGGTCCTAATAACAGTATTCCTTCAATCAAGTTATCTGAAGATCTTGAGAAGCATGGCTTCAAGCTAACAAGATTTAAGACAGGTACACCTCCTCGTGTTAATAAGGACACAATTGATTTTGACCAAACCATCGAACAACCAGGTGATAAAGAACCTAATCACTTCTCATTTGAAACACCTGATTCAAGTTATCTTCAACACCAAATTTCATGTTGGATGACTTATACTAACGCTGATACACATAAGATTATTCGTGAGAACCTTAACCGTGCACCAATGTTCTCTGGTGTTATCAAGGGTGTTGGTCCTAGATATTGCCCATCAATCGAAGATAAGATTGTTCGTTTCGCTGATAAGCCAAGACACCAGATCTTCCTAGAGCCAGAAGGTAAGGATACTCAAGAGTATTATGTTGGAGATTTCTCAACTTCTATGCCTGAGGAAATTCAATTGAAGATGCTTCATTCAGTCGCTGGACTTCAAAATGCTAAGTTGATGCGTCCTGGATATGCCATTGAATACGATGTTATCGAACCATGGCAATTGAAGTTAAATCTTGAAACAAAAGTTGTAAAGAACCTCTTTACTGCCGGACAGATGAATGGAACATCAGGTTATGAAGAGGCTGCTGGACAAGGAATTATGGCTGGTATCAATGCTGCTCTACGTGCCCAAGGTAAAGATCCATTTATCTTACATCGTAACGAAGCTTATATCGGTGTTTTGATTGATGACCTTGTAACTAAGGGAACTAATGAACCATATCGTCTATTAACTAGCCGTGCAGAATATCGTTTGATTTTACGTCACGATAATGCTGATCTTCGTTTAACTGACAAAGGCTATGCCCTTGGATTGATTAACGATGACCGTTATAACGCCTTCAAAGAGAAACGTCAGACCATTAAGATGGAGTTAGATCGTCTTTCACGTAAGATGATTACCCCTAAGCAAGCTTTACCATTCTTAAAAGCACATGACTTAAAGCCTTTGAAAGATGGTGTGTTAGCTGATCATTTCTTGAGAAGACCAGAAGTTCACTATCAAGATATTATTGATATGGTCGGTGCAGCTGATTTTCCAGTTGATAATCGGGTTGCTGAACAAGTTGAAATTGCTACGAAGTATGCTGGTTATATTAAGAAGGAACAACTTCAAATTGATCGTTTGAAAAAGATGGAATCAAAGAAAATTCCTGCTCGTATTGATTATACAAAGGTTGATAGTTTAGCTACTGAAGCCGTTCAAAAATTAAGTAAGATCAATCCTGAAACAATTGCTCAAGCAAGTCGTATCAGTGGTGTAAATCCGGCTGATATTGGTATTTTGAGTGTCTATATTGAACAGGGTAAAATTGCTAAGTTGCCCGAGGTAAACTAGCCAATCGTTATAACGCTACTTTTTTAAAATATAATGTATGAAAAATCGGAAGGACCATGTCGCAAGCGACATGGTCCTTCTTTGTTTAGAATAGAAAGAAAATACGACATTCCGCCGCCGTTTATCATTTGATAAACAGGTGTCAGAATTTAACTTCATCGTTATGTTAAGAAATAACAAACGGCAATGTTATAATCTACCTGTTAATTAGAGGGAGAAAGTTATGACAATTAGACATAAAAATTATATTCCAGATAATATTGAGGTCATTGGTGCCAACGCCAATAATCTTAAGAATATCGATGTAGATATTCCCTTGAATTCTTTTGTGGCGATTACCGGAGTCTCGGGTTCAGGAAAATCTTCTTTAGCTATGGATACGATTTATGCAGAAGGAGCTAGAAAGTATCTAAATGCTTTGTCGACTTACACAAGAAGAAGAATCACACAAATGGGCCGTTCTGACGTTAAGAACATCAAGAATTTACCTTCAACGATTGCTTTAAGACAACGTCCTGTTGTACCTAGTGTTCGTTCAACCGTTGGAACAATGACTGAGAGTTTGAATATTTTAAGATTGATGTTCTCAAGACTAGCTTCAGTAGTTTGCCCTAATGGTCATCGGTTAGATCCAACTTTGAAAATTTCAGAAGCTATGGATCTACCAACTAGTGATGAAGCTATGGGGATGATGACTTGCCCTGTTTGTCAGGCTAAATTTATGGCTTTTAGTGCTGAGGACTTTGCCTTCAATTCTGATGGTGCTTGTCCTACTTGCCAGGGTACAGGTTTCTTAAAGGAAATTGAATTAGACAAGATTATTCCGGATCAATCCCTAAGTATTGATGAAGGTGCTGTAAGGTCTTGGAATTTGCCTGGAAGAACTTTACAAAAAGATATTATTAAAGAATTAGGCGTTAGAACCGATGTCCCATTCAAAGACTTATCAGCAAAGGAAAAGGATATCGTTATTAATGGTAAGGAACAAAAGAAAGAGATTTTGGTTCCTACTAAGACAGGACGTTCATTTAGACTGAATGCCCTCTATGAGAATGCGATAACTGCCGTTAAGAATAGTTTGAAGAGTACTAAGAACGAGAATACTTTGACACGTTTGGAAAGATTTTATACTGAAAAAACTTGCCCAGATTGTCATGGTAGTCGTTTTAATCCTAAGTTATTCACCAATGAATTAGTCGACAAGAATATCGCTGAAGTTTCCCAATTTACGATTTCCCAACTTCAAGATTTTTGTCAAAAAATTATGGACTGGTTGCCTGATGATATGAAATCCTTAGGCAAAAATTTGACTAATGAATTATTAGATTTGCTATCACCCATCGTCGATTTGGGCCTTAACTATTTATCCATTTCTCGTGCTGGTAATACTTTGTCAACTGGTGAACTTCAGAGAATTCAATTAGCTCGGACAATCAGAAATCAGATGACTGGAGTTTTGTATGTTTTAGATGAACCTAGTGTCGGATTACATGCTGCTAACGTGGATGGTTTGATTAAAATCTTACGTGAATTAGTCAGATTAGGGAATTCTTTGATTGTCGTAGATCATGACACGAGTATTATTGCGGCTGCCGATTATGTAATTGAAATTGGTCCTGATTCTGGTGCAGATGGTGGTCGTGTCATTACACAAGGGACAGTCGAGGAAATTGAGCATCATCCTGATTCTGTGATCCAACCTTATTTAACAGGTAAAGCCGATATTATCAAACATCAACCAACAGAGGCCTTTAAAAAGGGAACTATCAGTATTCAAATTGGAGACCGTTATAACATTCACGATATGACAGCTAAATTTAGCAAAGAATCACTTAATATCGTTTCAGGGATGTCAGGTTCTGGTAAAACGACCTTAATTTTTGAAAGTCTATTACCAGCATTACAAGCCAAGATTGATAGTGAAAAACTACCTAAATTTGTCAAATCAGTTGATAACGCTGATATTAAAAATATTGTTAAAGTCGATTCAGTTCCAATTGGTAAAAATGTTCGTTCGACGGTTGGAACTTACACTAAAATTTTGGATCATTTAAGAAAAATCTTTGCACAAACACCAGAGGCTAAAGCCAAGAAATTTACGCCAACTTATTTCTCATACAACAATAAGCAAGGTGCTTGTCCAAATTGTGGTGGTACTGGTGTAATTACTTTGGATATTCAGTACTTACCTGATATGGTCCAAACTTGTCCTGTCTGCCACGGAAATCGTTATAAAAAAGAGATTCTTGATATTATGTGGCACGGTAAGAATATTGCTGAGATCTTAGATATGTCAGTTAAACAGGCTGATGAATTTTTTCAAGATGTTCCTCAAATCAAAAATACACTAGATGTTTTGATCAATATTGGATTAAGCTATCTTAAATTAGGTGAGAGTACACCAACTTTGTCCGGTGGGGAAGCTCAAAGAATGAAGTTAGTTACTTATATGAAGCGTAGTCAAAAGAATCAACTCTTTATCTTCGATGAACCTAGTGTTGGCTTGCATCCTAAGGATGTTGGAGTATTGTTAGATGTCTTTAATAAACTGTTGAAACGTCACGCCACAATCATCGTAATTGAACACGATTTGGATATTATATCCAATGCTGATTACATCAATGATTTAGGTCCCGAAGGTGGAGTCAATGGTGGTAAGATTGTAGCAACAGGTACACCGAAAACGGTTGCAAATAATTCGGCTAGTTTAACTGGAAAGTACCTCAAAGAACATTTGAAATTGTTCAATCAAAATTAAGAGGTTAGATATATGGAAAAAATTGGTGTTATTGGACTGGGTAATATTGCGCAAAAAGCTTATTTACCAGTTATGGCGACTTTGCAAAATAAATACGAATGGCATTTAACAACTAGAAATGAAGCTAAAGGAGAGATGTTGGAACAGAAGTATGGTTTCAAACACTTTCATCAAACTTTGGATCAATTGATAGCTGAGAAACCATTAGCAGTCTTTGTTCATACGCCCACACAAACTCATTATCAGATCATTAAACAACTATTGACGGCTGGTATTAACGTTTATGTCGATAAACCAGTTTCAGAGAATTTAGCAGAAGTAGAAGAACTTTATCAACTAGCCGTAGAGAAGAAACTATTGTTAACTTGTGGTTTTAATCGTCGATTTGCACCATTTGATCAGCAGTTAAAACAAATCGCTGATAAACGAACAATCGTCTCAGAAAAGATTCGTGAGAATGCGTTACAACCAACAGCATTTGCTATTTTTGATCTGATGATTCATTCAGTCGATACAGCAGTTTATTTAATGGATGAGCCTATTCAAAAAGTAGATAACTTTTTAGTTACGGATGATGATAATTTGGAGCAAGGTTATATCACTTTGACTGGGGCAAAGAGTCACGTTCAAGTTATTACGAATATGGTTGGCGGCAGTAATTTAGAAATGACCACCGTTCAAGGTTCAAAAACACGTCAGGTGGTTACTAACTTAAATCTCTTACAAACATATCAAACTGGAGCAGTGACACAAACCTCACGCCCTGATTGGGAGAATACTTTGGTGACAAGAGGATTTGATCCAATTACTAGAGCATTTCTCAATGCAGTTACTAATGATGGAGAAAATCCAGTTAGTCCAGAGTCAGCTATTCTTAGTCATAAACTCTGTTATGATTTGGTCAAGACTATTGAAAAATAATGAATTAAATTGACCACAATATATAGTGGCGAACATATGTCTTTATACAATATGTTCCATGTGAAACAATAAATGAAAAACGGCTGAAATCATTGTGATTTCAGCCGTTTTTTTGAGAACAAAATATATTTGTAGATAATATTCTTATCATTTGGAAGACCAATTTATGGGAGAATAAATATTACCGGAATTCTTAAGTATTTGGTTTATATCAAATCCCAAACAAGCAAAAATTATTATACAAAGTACTATTCCTAAAAATGTAATAGCTAAACCCAATAACATAAGTTTTTTATTGAAGTTAAATATATTCATGATCAAGTCTCTCTTTCGTAAAACTATGAAACATTATCTTAACTAGGCTATAAGTTTTTTGAAAACTGAATAAAAATAATTGCCAGAATACTATACCTAATCCCCCAAAAATAAAAGCGGTTCCTAATTGAAATAGAAAATTTAAAATACCAGTTTTGAATAGAACCACTAGACTTCCTAATAACAGCCAGATTCCAGAAAGAGAAAGGGCTATACCACAAATCATTACTGCGAATGCTAGTGCTAATAGAATAATATATCCTGCAACTATAATAGGTCCCCATACGGGAATTCCCAATAATAATAGTGCACTTTTAACTTTACTTTTGGCTTGGGGAATTTGAACGTTTTCGTCTGAAAGAATTGATAGAATAACCTTATTTGGGGAGCCGATTTTGTTGATTGCTTCTTTTTCACTGTAACCATCTTCCATTAGATCATCTAAAAATTCAGAGTAGTAACTAATATACTGGTCACTATTAGCGATTCCATACTTCTTCAATCGGATTTTTAGTTCAATTAAAAACTCTTCTTTAGTCATTGATATTTCCTCCCCGAATGTAATCGACAATTATTTCTACATTCTGCCAGTCATTAAGAAATTTAGTTATTTCATCTTCACCGATGGCTGTTATTTTATAATATTTTCTAATTCGATTATTATGTATTCGTTTTGTTACGGTAATAGCGTCTTTTGCTAATAAACGTTTAAGTATTGGGTACAAGGTAGATTCGGATATTTCAATCATTGGCTCTAGATCACGGATAATAGCATAACCATAAGATTCGGAATTACGGAGTTTAGCAAGAACGCAGACATCTAATAATCCCTTTTTTAGTTGTGGGTTCATGTAATACCTCCTTTAACATCATATTATGTATAGCGAGGTATTAATTGTCAAGTATACTTTAAAATAACTTTCGTTACGATTTAGATTGACGGGGATGTTTGAACGTGCGATACTACATCTTGGTGCCAAACCGAGGTAAGGGTACGTGGTTGGCGCGCAAGCGTTTGGAAAATCACCGCACCTTACCACATAAAGGGTCCTGCAGACATGCAGGACTCTTTTTTTTTATCCAAATTTCAATGCTATAATTTTCTTAATTTACGAGAGTAGGTGGTGGCTATCAAAAAAGTTTTATTCGTCAGTTATGGATTATTATTGAGTGCTATTATTGGCCTTATTGCAGCAGCCTTTTTAGTTATTGAAGGCTTTTTAACTAAAGTTGTTTGGCTTAGTAATAGTCATATTTTTCAAACAGTTTTAATCGTTGCCGGCAGTTTTATACTGTACTTTTTGTTAAAACGTTGGCCAAATCTTCCCAAGACTTCGAAGGATTCGTTGAAGGAGTTGAAACAAAATCAGACGATTGATTATCAAGATGTTTTTTTGAATTTGTTGGTAACTCTAGTCATTTTAAGTTTTGGAAGTGGCGTCGGCCCTGAAGCAGCATTGTTGAGTGCTATTATTTCACTGTCAATTTGGCAAGCCGATAATTTACGTTATTTTTATTTTCAATATGATGAGCTAAAACGATTATCTTTGGGAACATCAATAAAACGTCTCTTAAATCCTTTCAAATATCGTCAGAAATATGATGAGAAGATTGCTCCCAAGACGCCAAAACTTCTGAAATGGAAAAAATTACTCTATATAGTTTTCTCCATTAACGGTTTGTTGGCATTCGTTCTATTGATTAAACAAACTGATCAGCCTTCTTTTATTATGAAATTAGGTCGTTCACATTGGCAGTTAAGCGAATTGTGGATTGTGCCGCTTCTGATGATAGTAGGAATCATTGTCGGAATGATTTTGAAGAAATTAAATCATTTATTTGAAAAGACTATTCAACAGTTAAACTTGAATTTAGCCGTGAGGATTGCTTTAGGAGCGTTAGGAATCATCGCTATTTCATATTTAGAGCCCAACCTATTATTCTCTGGTCAACATAGTTTGCATTTGTTGATTGGAGCTTGGAGTAATCAATCGGCGACCTATCTATTTTTGATGGCACTATTAAAATTAATTTTCTTAGTTTGGTGTTTAACATTTAATTGGCGTGGAGGAGATATTTTTCCAATCACCTTTGCCACGATGACAGCTGGTTTTGCAGCTGCAACACTCTTGTCAAACTTTGATACTTTACTAGTAGTAGCTGTTTTAGCAACGACTCTTATGAGTGAATTGTTGTCACCAATTGTTGCGGGAATTTTTATCATGCTATTTTTCCCAATTACACTTACCCCTATTATTATTTTGGTAGCAGGAGTATTATTCTTGAAAAATAAGTATTTGTTAAAAGTCAGGGGGAACGTTTAATGATTAAACCACAAGCATTGAAAAAGGGAGATCACGTCGCAGTCGTTAGTCTTTCTGCAGGCGTATTAGGTGAGAAATTTGCCAAACATGAATTGAATCAGGGCAAGAAACGGATTGAAGAATTAGGCTTGATTCCAGAATTCATGCCTAACAGTTTGAAGGGAATAGAATTTATAAAAAATCATCCCGAAAAGCGTGCCGAAGACTTGAAACAGGCCTTTGCTGCTGATCAAATTAAGGGTATTTTCTGTGCTATTGGTGGAGAAGATACCTATCGTTTAGCACCTTATTTACTGGATGATCCAGAGTTCGTTAAAAACGTACAACAACATCCTAAATTATTTACCGGTTTTTCAGATACGACGGTGGATCATTTGATGTTGTATCAATTAGGATTAACAACTTTTTACGGTCCCAATGTTATCAATGATTTAGCTGAGTTAGATACTGAATTACTTCCATATACGAAAAAGACTTTGGAGCATTATTTTCAAAATCCAACTACTACAGAAATTTCAAGTAGTCCTGTCTGGTATGAAGAACGAACTGACTTTTCAGAAGCAGCCTTAAATACACCTCGTGTTAGTCATTCTGAAACTAAAGGATATCAAGTTCAACGTGGATCAGGAATTGTCGAAGGAAAGTTACTAGGTGGCTGTATAGATAGTCTCAATAGCCTACTTACTGATAAACGTTATAACGATGAACCGAAAATTAATGAAAAATATCATTTGATTCCTGATGCCAAAGAGTTTGAGGGTAAAATTTTATTCTTGGAAACTAGTGAAGAAAAACCGACACCAGAAGAATATCGTAAGATGTTGAAGAATTTGAAGGCCAAGGGAATCTTGCAAGTAGTTGCCGCTATTATCACTGGTAAACCTCAGAATGAAGTTCACTATGAAGAATACTGCCAAGTTCTAAAAGAGGAGACAGCGGATACTAAGACACCGTTGATGACGAATTTTAACTTTGGACATGCTTATCCCAGAACAGCTTTGCCATATGGGTTAAAAGCTAAATTAGATTTGGATAATAAGAAACTAGAAATTATTGAACCTTACTTTGCTGAATAAAAAATGCTATAAAACACATCAACGTGTTTTATAGCATTTTTTAGTCGTTCTTTTTATAACCGTAAGCGAAGTAAATTCCTACACCGATTAAGATCCAGAAGATGAAAGTGATCCAAGAATTGATACTAACTTGAGTCATTAAGATAACACATGAGATAGCAGAAATTATTGGTAACCAAGGATATAGAGGAACTTTGAATTCACTCTTTGGTACATCACTGCGGTGTCTCAATTTAATAATTCCTAAGGCTACGAAGACAAAGGAAATCAGTGTTCCAATATTTACCAAGCTAGTTAGCTCTTTTAAGGAAACGAAACCACCGAGAAGAATGGCTAGGAGTGAAATGGCATTGAGTGAAAGCATTGGCATCTTAGCTTTGGGATGAATTTTTCCAAATGCTTCAGGGATCATACCATCACGTCCGAGGGCGTAAATTAGACGCGAACCACCGTAAACGGTGTTGAGCATCATAGTAAACATTCCGGCTAAGGCACCGATACTGATCAAAAAGGTTACTTTGTTCAAGCCTACTTTTTGTAGAGCAAAGACAACGGGATCAGAAACATTTAAATCTTTATAACTGACCATTCCAGTTAAAACGGCGGATAAAATAACGTAAAGAATTGCACAGACAGCTAACGAACTCATGATACTTATAGGAATATTTTTTTGAGGATTTTTAACTTCTGGTGCCGAGGACGGAATAACGTCAAAACCTAGATAAGCAAAGAAGACTAAAGCCGCCCCTTTGACGACACCCATACCACCCATTGGGAAGTAGGGATGATAATTAGCTGGTTTGATATAGAATAGGCCGATAATAATGAAAGCTAGGACAACTGAAATTTTTACAAAAACCATTACGGTATTCATTCTAGCTGAGGCCAAAACGCCACGACGAAGTAATAAGTAAATTAAGACCAAAACGATAACAGCAGGTAGATTAATGAAAGTTCCGTTAGAAGGTTCAAATGGACCTGTAACTGCTTTTGGTAGAGCCATGCCTAATCCTTTGAAGAGACTGACGAAGTAAGCTGAAAAGCCTGAAGATACGGCTGACACACCTAAAACGTATTCCAAGCATAGAGCCCAGCCAATTAACCAACCGGGAAACTGTCCAAAAATGATACTTCCGTATGAATATGTACTACCAGCAACCGGAAAAGTTGAAGATAATTCCGCAAAACACATTGCCGTCATAACACAGACAATAGCTGACAGAATAAAGGAAATTGTGATACCAGGGCCAGCTGTTTCAGAAGCGACGATTCCTGGTAGGATGAAAATACCTGTACCGATGATAGCGCCAATTCCCATTGAGATAAGATTGCCACGAGTTAGAACCTTTTCAAAATGGGCATCACCAGCCACAAATTTTTTATAATCTGCTTTTTTAAATAATTTTTCTTTCATATTAACCACCTATTAAAAATACAACCTCATTAGGTTACTGGTTTTTTTAATCCTTTGTCAACAAAAATTCGTGATGGGGATTAATCATTTTAAAAATAAATAAATTTTTTTGACAAATGTTCTTGACCTAAAGGTTACTTTAAGTCGTAGTATGAAAACATCGATAAAAAAATTGAGGAAAGTAGGAAACAAATATATGGAAACATCAATTTTAAATACAATTGATCAACCAGCTGATTTGAAGAAATTGGATTTGGCTCAATTAACACAATTAGCAACTGAAATCCGCCAAGTATTGCTTAATAAAGTTAGTCAAACTGGAGGTCACGTTGGTCCAAACTTGGGTGCCGTTGAATTGACGATTGCTTTTCACACAATATTTAACTCACCAACTGATAAAGTTGTTTGGGATGTTTCGCACCAATCTTACACCCATAAGATTTTAACAGGGCGTAAACAAGCTTGGCTTGATCCAAAACATTTTGAAGATGTTAGTGGTTATACTGCTCCAGAAGAAAGTCCTCATGACTACTTCAATATTGGACACACTTCAACTTCAATTGCTTTGGCAACTGGTATGGCTTCGGCTCGTGATTTGCAAGGTAAGTCTGGTAATGTGATGGCTGTTATTGGGGATGGTTCACTTTCAGGTGGTCTAGCTTTAGAAGGTTTGAACATTGCCGCTACTTTGAAGTCTAACTTGATTATTCTAGTTAATGACAATGGTATGGCCATCGCTGAAGATCACGGTGGTATGTACGAAGGTCTTAAAGAACTACGTGAAACTAACGGTCAAAGTTCTCATAACTTATTTAAGGCTATGGGCTTAGATTACCGTTACGTAGCTGATGGAAATGATATGCAATCAATGTTGGATGCTTTCAAAGCTGTTAAAGATATTGATCATCCAATCGTGTTACATGTCCAAACAGAAAAGGGTCATGGTTATCAACCAGCAATTGACCACAAAGAGGCTTTCCACTGGCATGTACCTTTTGATTTAAAGACTGGTAAGACTTTGCACCCTGTTACAGGTGAAACTTATAACGACGTTATACATGCTGAATTAGAAAAAGAAATCACTGAAGATAAGACACCAATCACAGCAATTACGGCTGCTATTCCAGGTTCTTATGATTTGAAGAGATTTGGACGTAAACATCCTGACCGTTACTTTGATGTCGGTATTGCTGAACAAGAGTCAATTACTTTTGCGGCTGGACAAGCTCAACAAGGCATGAAACCAATCGTTTTCCATTCAGGAACATTTTTGCAAAGAGCATATGATCAATTATCTCATGATTTGGGTATTAACAAACTACCTGTAACAATCATGGTTTCTGGTGGTAGTATCAGTGCGGGAGATCCAACTCATCAAGGAATCTTTGATATTGCAATGTTGAGTAATATTCCTGGATTAACTTACTTAGCTCCAACTACTAAGGAAGAATTAACCGCTATGATGCACTGGGCTCTTCATCAAAATGTAGGTCCAGTTGCTATCAGAGTACCAAGCAATGGTGTTCATTCTGCTGCTTTGAATAATTTCGATGCACACAAGATGAATGTTTTGAATTCTGGTAAGAAGGTTGCGGTTCTAGGACTTGGTAGTTTGTTACCATTAGCTGAAGAAGTGCAACAACAATTGAGTAAAGAAGATCTTGATGTAACTGTCATTGATCCTCGTGATATTTCTGAACTTGATGGTGAAACTTTGAGTAATTTGGAAAAGGATCATCAATTGGTTGTTACGTTGGAAGAAGCTAGTTTAAGTGGTGGCTTTGGTGAAAAGGTCAGTCGTTTCTATGGTGATACGGACATGCATGTTCTTAGCTTTGGAGCTGCTAAACGTTTCAATGACCGTGAAACTACTGCCGAATTATGGCATGAGTTTAAATTAACTCCAGAACAAATTGTAGCTGAAATTAAGGCTGCTTTATAAACTTAAAAATTCCGTCTTCCACAAAAATCAAAAATGCTGGTGGAACGCTGTGGGCGCGGCTTGAAGCTAATTATTCCGCACTTCGTGCAAAATAATGGATCTTCAAGACCGGCCTCATTGTAACCGGCGGAGCCGCTAACAATGATTTCACAGCTGACCGCATTTTTAATTTTTGCTCCAGACTGGTAAACGATTCTACTTATTAATCTCTTTTAAAATAAAAATAAACGGCATCTATTTAGAACAAGCGTATTACATTACTTTTCTAAATGGATGTCGTTTTAAGTTACTGGATTAATGAGGAACCAATATTTTTCATAAAAAAATAGTCCTAAAATTAATTAGGACTATCGGTTAAATTAATCAATTATTTTAACTTTGATGCAGCAGCTTCATCAATGATAAGTGTTACATCTGGGTGGTTTTGTAGAGCACTTGCTGGGCAGTCTTCTGTAACAGGACCGTCAACGGTAGCGGCAATAGCATCAGCCTTAGCTTCGCCATAAGCTAGAAGAATGATCTTCTTAGCTTTCATGATTGAGCCAATACCCATTGAGTAGGCAAAGCGTGGAACGTCTTTTTCATCTTCGAAGAAACGTGTGTTAGCTTCGATTGTTGATTCTGTCAAACCAACTTTTCTAGTTGTACCGTCTAATGGTGAACCTGGTTCGTTAAAACCAATGTGACCATTTCTACCAATACCTAAGATTTGAAGATCGATAGGATTTTCTTCGATGATCTTGTCGTAAGCTTTTGTAGCAGCTTCGGCATCAGGATTTGAACCATCAGGAACGTATGAGTTCTTGAAAGGTTTCTTGTTAAATAGATGTTCTTTCATGAAATAGTGGTAACTTTGTTCATTATCGGGTTTCAAACCAACGTATTCATCCAAGTTAACTGAAGTCATGTTAGAAAAATCAAGGTCGCTGCTTGTCATTTCATTGTAAAGTGTAATTGGGCTACTACCAGTTGCCAAACCAAGAACCTTAGCACCGTTTTCGATATCGGCCTTCATAAGTTTAAAAGCTTCTTTGCCACCCATTTCTGTATCTTTAACTTTAATTATATTCATCTTCAAAAATCTCCCATCTCTATTTATCTGGTCTAGTCCAATCTAATGCATTTTCTGTAAATTGTCAATAAAATAAGTTAATTAAATAAAAATAAGTTAAAATCCCGATAATCAATGCAAAATCTTCACATTTTAGGTATATTTTTTACTATAGAGATAAAACTAAAGAGGCAGAATAATTTGGAAAAAATATTATCTACATCCGAAGGCAGTGTAAATACAAATTTGATTGGATCAATCCACAGTGACAAGATTATTATCTTGGTTCCTGGAATTGATGGTTCAATCGATTATTTCAATGAAATGATTCCTTACTTGAAAGACAAATATACCGTTGTTGCGTTGGATTTGCTTGGCCAAGGCAAGTCTAGCAAGGTTAAAAGTGATAACTATACAATTGATTCTGAAGCTTGGAACATGTTGGAAGCAATTGCCCGTTTAAAGATCGTTAAACAGTTGATTATATTCGGTTACGGTGTTGGTGGATTGATTGCTGTTAATATGGCAGAACTTCGTGGTTTTACTATATCAAAATTAATCCTGTTGAATACCCCTGCAACCGATAAATATTCCGATATGGACGCATCGTCTTCTGTAGCGGCTATTCCATTGCTCGGAAAATTGGCTAAGTCACCAGTTAAAGCTGGCCTTTACTTTGATAAAAATTTTGACCGTAAGAGTTTGTCCAATCCAAAGATTGTTGACGAAGCTGCCAATATGGTTGATCACAAAGTAGCTAAGAAGCTACAAAAGATGTCAGTTGATTACTTGAGTGAGAAATTCTTAAACAAGCGTCTACGTACGATCAAGATTCCAACTTTAGCTATGTATGCCGATGGCGACCAGATTTTGGGTGAAAAGGGTATTAAAGATGCCAAAGCCACAATTGGTCGAGTACCTGGTTTACAATTAGTCGATATTAAAGGTGCCGGACATTTGGCAATGTTGGAAAAGCCTAAGGAAATCGTTGATAAGATTATCGCTTTTGACGAAGAAAAAGTTGAAAGACAACAAGTTGATATTGAAGAATAAAGTACTCCTTTAAGGGGTGCTTTTTTAGTCTTTACTAGTTGACAAAAAGTGCTAAATTCTGGTTATAGGGGGCTGGAGTATGAAGTACTTACGTGCTTTTCTGTGTGCTTTAGGGATGATATTAGCAATTAGTATAACTTCTTCAAATGCCCACGCAGACGTTGAAGATGGGCCTAATACGGGTGATTACGTTTATCAGTACAAAGCAATCATTACTAAAGACCAGTATGCAAAATTAAATCAGATCAATCGACAGATCAATATTGGTGTTCATCCACAACGACTAAATCTAATAATTGTTAAAAATACAGATGAACTTGGTGACAATATAAATATAGAAGGTCCAGATGAGTTTAATTTCATGTCGAAGAATCGAGCGCTGGATTTGAATGATACTAGTGAAGTTGATAATCCAGATATTTCGAAGAATTGGGCTAAAAATAGTAGCTATCTAATTTTGAATCTTCAAACAAATTTACTTTATTTCTATCCGACTTATCGAAGTGGCGGCTACATTTCTGATATTAAATATTGGCAATATCGGATGGGGCTGAATGGGAGAATTAAATATGTGAGTCCACAAGGGAAAATTGATGCCGCCTTGGTAGTAGCGCAAAGAATGGTGCCACGAATGCAAAAAATTGCTACTAGTACCAGTAAAAAACGACTTTATTCGACAAGTTTTAATGATTTAGTCGGATTGGGTAATACATTATCGATGGTAGCTTTCGTCTTACAATTTGTAGTTTTTTTCATTTATATCAAATTCCGTAAAAAAGGCGACTATCATGGACCAAGTGAATCAATCGATAGTCCTTACGATCAAGGTTTTGATGAAGGATATTTTATGGGTCGTAGTGAAAATCAAGATGATCACTATGATGAAGATTAGGGGGAAAAATGTCAGTCATTTACTATTATTCTTTCTTTGCAATATTAATTTTTTGCATGGCAGTTTGGCACTATATAGCTGGAATCCTTTTTCCAATTAGACGAAAGCCTACCGCTGAAGATATTCGTTTTGTTAAAATTTGCATTACGTTGGAACGTTGGTTAGGATATTTTATTTTGATATATTGGTTTTATTACATTGCAGACTAAAAAAGAGATATAAGCTGTTCATTCGAACAGGTTGTATCTCTTTTTATTTGGAAACTTTAACAGGTTTGATCAAATTACGATGTTTTTGCGAACTAGCGACGGGAACATAGCTTTTGTTATCTTTGTAGACGAATTGAATAACGTCATCGTTGTTGTGTAGCTTTTTAGCCTCATCGGAAATAATTTTTTGGATTGAAGCGATATAGAGTTGTTGGTTACGAGAAGATTTATCATTCTGAACAGCCTCATAAGTTGTCTTGAGGTACTTTTGAGTTTGCTTATCCGTCAAAATTACTAGAATGACTGTATGAGGATTCTTACTGTTTTTATCGTTGATATTGTCTTCTTGCTTGATAGAAGCGATTTTACCATTACCGTTGAATTTTTGATCCAAATCTTTTTTGACCTTAGTGTATTCAACTTTAGGTTTATTGGCAGTAGTCGTGTTAGAAGTTCTGAGTGTGAAAAAGGAAAGTGCAGCAGCAAAAATCACGACACCAATAAGAGCGATAATGAGGTATTTGATCTTGATGGGTTCACGATAATTTTTATGCATATTAAGACCCCTAATTCTTAGATTAGGGAAATTATAACATATGCATCGGTTTCTGATTTTATACGTTTAAGCGAATAAATTGACTTCACAAGGAAGATTTTGAATAATCGCAATGTAAGTAAATAACAAGAAGAAAGTAGGAGAATACTATGTCTTCACACCAAGCTTTATTAGTTATTGATTATACGAACGATTTTGTCGCTGACAAAGGTGCTTTAACTTGCGGCAAGCCGGGGCAAGAAATTGAACCTAGAATCTTTGATTTGGCTGAAAAAATGTATCAAGAGGGTGATTGGATTTGGTTTCCAACTGATGTTCATAAGCCTAATGATACGTACCATCCAGAAACCAAATTATTTCCAATTCATAATGTGCGCGGAACTTGGGGTCGTGAATTGTATGGTGGAATTAAGGATTGGTACGATGAACATAACGATGGTGAGAGGGTAAAACTTTTCGATAAGACTCGTTATAGTGCCTTTGCGGGAACCGATTTGGATCTTCGTTTACGAGAGAGAAAGATTGATACTTTGCATTTAGTTGGTGTCTGTACAGATATTTGTGTCTTGCATACTGCGGTTGATGCTTATAATTTAAACTATAAAATTGTGGTACACGAACAAGGTGTAGCATCATTCAACCAAGCAGGTCACGATTGGGCTTTAAATCATTTCAAGAATTGCCTAGGTGCGGAAGTTATTAAATAAAAATAAAGACAAGTAATCATACTTTGATTACCTGTCTTTATTTGTTTTGAGGTTTAACATCATTTTTAAGTTCCTTTTCAGTTAGATATTCATCAGTTTGGCTGCCAAGGAATAGTGGAACCTTCTCTTCAACTACGTCACTGAATTCCAAACCGAACCAGAGTGATGGCGAAATGGTAATGTTTTGTAGCAATAGTCTTCCACCAATCAAAAGACGATCGAGACTGTTCATTTGCTCCTGGGCGCCTAAATCTTGGAACTGTTGATTTTGGATAATGAATTTGAAAGAACCCACATGACGGTTAGTAACCATTGAATAGTTTGGCGTTTGATCATCAATAATATGCTTTCTGATTAAAGCGTTGATGATCTGACGGATGTAAATATTAACGTGTTGAGATTTTTTGAAACCGAGATTTAATTGAACATTAACCACATTACGAGTATGCATCATGTCAACGGTATAGTTGCATTCATATGGGGCATTAGTTTGGTTAACGGTGATGAACCAGTAAACTCGAGCCCGTTTAGGCGTTTGATCCAAAATTGAGTAAATAACGGACCGTTTGATGGTGTAATCTTCACCCATTTTGATCATGTAAACCAAGTTGGTAGCGTAAGTTGGAATCGAGGAATCTTGACTTAATTTTTCTAGTTGAGGGAGATAGTCGAGTAAACTGACGTTTTCACTTTCAGCTAGATAGGCGTCACGGCGTTTATTACCAAAGTACCAGATAACCATAATTGCTAAAATGGCACAGGTAATAATGACCGTTACATAACCGCCATGAACGAATTTAATCAAGCTGGAAAGTAGGAATAGTCCCTCTAGAGCGATAAAGAAAATCATGAAGATATTGGCAAAATGACGATGCTTTTTCATGATTAAAAATTGGTGCAATAGAACAGTGGTCATTAGCATTGTCAAAGTAATTGCCAATCCATAGGCTGATTCCATGTGTTCTGAAGAACCGAATCCCCAAACAATACCTATCGTTATAGCGCATAACATCCAGTTGATAGTACCAATATAAAGCTGACTTTCGAACTTTCCAGGAAACTTTACCTTTAAACGAGGAAGAATCTTTAAACCAATGGCTTCCTGAACTAGTGTGAATGAGCCTGTGATCAGAGCTTGGGAGGCAATGATGGCAGCCATTGTAGCAATTACAATTGCGAAAACTTTAAAGTCTTCTGGTAACATTTCGTAAAATGGATTAATACCAGAAATGTGGTTATAAGCTTTGTTTTGATAGTTAGTTATAACCCAAGCGGCTTGTCCAAAGTAATTTAGCATTAACATTAAATATACGTAGGGCCAAGTAGCGTAGACGTTGTGTTTACCGACTTGTCCCATATCAGCATATAACGCTTCTGCACCGGTAGTTGCCAAGAAAACACTACCGAGAATGAAGATGCCAACCTTATTGACAGGACTGAAGAGGACTTCAATTGCATAAACTGGTAAGAGTGCTTTTAAAACCGAAGGGTCATTAGTTAAATTTAAAAAGCCGGCAACACCGATAAAACTAAACCAAATAAACATAATGGGACCGAATGAACGACCGATTCGATCCGTTCCGGATTTCTGAATAATGAAAATGGTTAATAAAATTACTGTAACAATAATCAAAACGGATGATTGCTTACTGGAGAATACGATATTACCAAACTGTTGACCTTTGATACCTTCAATCGCTGAAGTTACGGTAACAGCTGGTGTTAAGGTTCCATCTGCTAAAAGAGCGGAGCCACCAATTAGAGCTGGTATGATCAGCCATTTGCCTTTAGTACGAACTAAAGCGTAAAGAGCGAAGATGCCACCTTCTTCGTTGTTATCAGCTTTCATAGCAATTAAAACGTACTTGATAGTGGTAATGAGCATAAGTGTCCAAAAAATTAGTGAGACACTGCCTAAAATATATTCAGGTTTAGCGTCTGCCATAGTACCAGCATCGTTTATGATTGAGTTCATAACATAAAGAGGTGAGGTTCCAATATCGCCGTAGACGATACCAAGGGTAATCAACATACCTAATAAGGAAAATGATGACTTTCTCTTTTCCATGGCTATCGCTCCTTTGTTTTAAATGAATATTATTATATTTGAAAATTATTCATTCACTAATACGCCCCTATTATAATTGTTCAAATAATAATTAAAAATTTTAACGCTTATTAATAAATGTAAATTGGTATACATGAAATAAAAATCGTAATATAATACTTGAAAAATAGAGAAGAAATTACTAAATACAAAGAATGTGATAATTATGACACTTGATTTCATGGTTTTAGCCATCATGTTAGTTTGGATAATGGTTCCCGGAATCGCAGTCTTTTACAGCGGTTTTGTACCAGAAAAGGACGTCAATCGGATCCTTTTCAATAGCTTTTTGATGTTTGGTATAGCTGGATTGTTGTGGGTGGCAATTGGTTTCTCAGCCTCCTTTGAGGGCAACTTCCTAGGCATAATTGGTAACTTTAAACATCTCTTTTTGTCAGGACTAGACTTATCGTCTACTTTCGGAACTACAGGCCTACCAACTTCAGTTTATTTACTCTTTCAAATGATGTTTGCAATTCTCACACCAGCCCTTTTTCTTGGTGCTGTAGCAAGTAGGGCACGAATTAAATTCATTGCCTTATTCGTTATCTGTTGGTCGCTATTGATTTACTATCCACTAGCTCATATTGTTTGGTCACCTAATGGTTTTCTAGCTCAATTAGGGGTTTTGGATTTTGCCGGGGGAACAGTCATTCATATTGATGCCGGAATTACAGCGATGATTCTAGCCATTATGTTGCGTGAACCCTATAAATACGATAATGAGCATGCAAAAGGAAATACAATGTGGATCCTGATGGGGACAGTTCTACTATGGATCGGTTGGTACGGATTCAATGCAGGCAGTGCCTTACAATTGAATAATCAAGCTCTAAATGCCTTCTTTACAACAACAGTAGCTGCCTGTTCAGCCTTAGTAATGTGGGTTATTTTGGAAGATAAGTACAAATCTCATGTGACTGTTAATGGTATTTGTACCGGAAGTATTTGTGGACTAGTTGGTGTTACTCCAGGAACTGGCTATGTAACTATTTGGGGAGCATTTATCATTGGAATTATTTCTGCCGTTGGTAGTTTTTACTTTATGAATTATCTCAAATATAAATTACATTTAAACGATTATTTGGATATATTTGGATGTCACGGTGTTAGTGGAATTATTGGTTCTATTGCAGTAGGCTTGTTTGCTACTAAATCAGTCAACCATAACGTTATAACTAATGGACTATTTTATGGTGGTGGTATCAAGTTATTGAGTATTCAAATTCTGGGTGCTATCTTTACTATTATTTTCGTATCGGTTATGGCCACAATTATCATAGTAGTTTTGAAGAAATTGTTTAAAAATAATATTGGAATTAAAAGGACTATTAATAACTAAAAAATACGTGTTGAAGAGAACTCAAAGATTCGATTCAACACGTATTTTCACTTGTGAGAATGTCTAGTAGAGCGGTTTTCCTGTGCTTGTTTTTCGGCTTTTAGAGATTGAATTTCATTTTCAATTTCGCTTAAGACTTCAATTTGCATTTTTTGAATATCCAAGATATGAGGCCATTGGACTTCGTTAAGTTGATCCATCTTTTCGTGAAGGACTCGAATTTCCATTTCTGACTTGGTATTAGTACGATAATCATTCTCGGAATCAAAGCGATCACGATCAGCTTGTCTGTTTTGGCTCATCATGATGATAGGGGCTTGTAAGGCGGCCACACAGCTCAAAAATAAGTTCAGGAGTATAAATGGATAGGGATCAAAACTAATACCAAAGAGGTGCAATACGTTGATTGTCATCCAAAGGATAATAATGATTGAGAAGGTAATAATGAATTGCCAACTACCACCGAATTTAGCGACTGCATCAGCCATTTTTTGACCACGAGTCCTTTTTCCATAAACAGTATCGTTGATATTTTTGATAACGTAGGTATCTTTTTCGAGTTCTTTTTGTAGTTGGTCAGACATTTGATGATCAATTTTTAAATCTTGGTCGATAGTTTTTTGCATTCTATCAATGCGTAATTTTTGCAGATCTTTGAGGCAAATGAAGGAGGATTCCTTCGCATATTTATTAGTTTGTATTACTTGTTCTTTTAAAAGATCACTTAAATCTCTTAAAAATAATCCTTCTGTGATTGTGAAACGATTGCCGCAGATGACGCATATTTGATTCTTTTTAATTGTCATAATCTACACATCCCTTGGAGTTATTCAAGGCCAGTATATTATTCGCTTGTGGGTAAAGCAAAAAATAAGCTGAATTCCTCAAAAAAGGAATTCAGCTTATTTTGATAACTGTTGTTTTTATTGAGAATAGCCAAAGCTTTTGGCGATATAGTGGAAACGAGTTCTACAAGCCAGATTCCTGTGCTTTGCCTGACTTCGCAAACTGCCTACTACGCAGTCAATTTACAAAGTCCTGCAAATGCTCGGAATCTAACCAGGCTTGTTCCACTCTCTAATGAAACGAGTTACACAGGGGCACCTCATTGCGGTTTGCTATAGAACTGAAATCATCCGCAAATTCCCAGGCCTACTGCACTCTCTTTCTAAATAGTTCCTTTTCTAATTGCGGTCTTTAATCCGGCGATTTCCATGATTCCTCTATCTGCTGATAAATGTTTCAATAATGATGCGATTGAACCTTTGAATTTGAAGTTCTTGCCTGTAATTTCGGCAATACCATGGTTTTGGCCTAATGAGGCTACAGTACCCATTGACTTGTAAACGAATGGTTTCAAATCTTTGCCATTCAAAGCTGCAGCAATGTTGAAGGCTGCTCCGGCTCCTTCGGCTGTGGCTAATTGTCCTGTTGTTGGATATGGACGTTTTTCACCCTTAGGAATAATAGCTGAATCATCACCAATAAAGTATGCTTCTGGATGTGCTTCTAGGTTGAGAAATTCGGTTGTCATAACACGATTTCTTCTAGCTTCAATGCCTGAATTTGTGATAACGTCACTACCACTAACTCCGACTGTCCAAAGGATTGTACTTCCTTCAACACTCTTTTCTGTATCACCATCCATATAAACAACGGCTTGTTTTTCAATCTTCTTGATCTTTGCGCCAGTCAAGAGTTTGATGCCATTCTTGTCTAGATATTCAACGGCATAGCTAGCAAGGTTCTCATCGAACATTGGTAGAATTCTTGTTGCCATTTCTAGACAGGTTACTTTGATTTCTGGTACATCATATTTTGCTTTAAGAATCTTAACTGTATCAACTAATTCACCAAGAATTTCTACTCCAGTAAATCCGGCACCACAAACAATAATGCTGAGGTCTTTAGGATCTTGTGATTCTTTATAATTAGCGATGTTCTTATTAATTGTCTTATAGATATTTTGTGCTGATTCCAAATCTTGAAGGATCAAGGCATTTTCACTAGCACCTTCAAGTCCGAAGTCTTCTGAACGGAAGCCTAGGGAAACTACAATATAGTCATAAGTAATGTCCTCGTGGTCTGAGAACTCAACTGTCTTGTTGTCTAAATCAAGCTTAGAAACAGTTGCCTTGATGAAGTTAACATTTGAAGGTAGAACCGAACGGATATCAAAACTAATTGCATCAGCGCGATTGGTGCCGGCTGCAATAGTATGCAAAGCAGTTTTTTCTACATGCTTGTCATTTTTATCGATTAAATCAATTTGTGTTCCTGCTGGAGTGCTTTTGGCTAGATCACGTGCAGCTCTTAAGCCACCGTAGCCAGCTCCTAGTACTAAAATGTGTGCCATAATTAACCTTCTCCTTCTATTTCGAAATTAAATGTTTACGGTATCATTATATCTCGTACATTGATTTAGTGGTAACTATAAGGCTAGAGAGGATTCTTGCTGATAGAGTGCTTCAGGAAAAATGGTGAGATGATCGTAATCAAGATAACACTAATGATTACAGCGGAGTAGTATTCTTCAGATAACAAGTGGGCGCTAAATCCTATTTGACCAATGATCAAAGCCATTTCACCACGAGAAATCATTCCCGAACCAATGACATAAGAATCTTTCAAATCGAATCCTGATAATTTGGCTCCAAAACCGGCACCAAATAATTTTCCAACGACTCCTGTAATAGTGAAGAATACGATTAACCAGAAATCCTTAAGGAAACTACTAAATTCAAGGTTGAGACCAATACTAATAAAGAAAACGGGAATAAAAATACTATAACCGATAGCTTCAATATTGCTTCCAATTTTTTCCTTGTAGTACTTTGAATTAGAAACTGCAATTCCAGCAACAAAAGCACCTAAAACAGCATCCAATTCAACTTTGTCAGCAATATAAGCCATCACGAAGCAAATTACTAGAGCAAAAATAGTTGGTGCCTGGGTAGCCTCAATGTAATCCGCTAAGTGAATTATTTGAGGTATGACCCATTTGTGTAAAACAACGATCAAAACGCCAAAGAGAATCCAAAGTCCCAGCAGCATTAAGATTTTTTTCATTGAAAAAGCGCCAGTTAAAGTTCCTGACATAACACTTAAAATAGAAATAGCTAAGATATCATCGACCACCGCGGCACCTAAAATAACGGTTCCTGAAGCGCTGGATAGGTAGTTGAGACTCTTGAGTACTTCAACTGAGATTGAAACTGAAGTTGCCGCAAAGACAACGGAAATAAAGATGCTTTCTTTAAAATTAATACCGAAAATTAGTGAAGTCATTAACGTTAAAGCTACTGGCAAGATAACACCAAAAATGGCTACGGTAACACTTGGTACGAGATGCTTTCGTAGTAATTTTAGGTTGCTCTCTAAACCAGCTAAAAACATTAATAAAATGACACCAATTTCGGCAAATAAATTAACATTGTTATCAGCTTTAACAATGTTCAAAACACCCTTACCCAAAATAACGCCCAAAATTAATTGCCCAATAACAGCAGGTAAATTCAGACGATTGAAAATGTGGCTAACAACTAATGTGAGAAATAACATCAATGCGAGCAGAGTTATGAATTCCATATCGACCTCTATTCTTTTTTGATGCCATTGATAAAAATATTGATAACGGTATTCAAGTTAGCAATATTACGCTTCCTTTTGGCATCGTTATATTCAATGTAAGGCAGTAACATTGTTAGAAAAGTTCCGACTTGAACGGGAATGGCTAAATCAGAACGTAGCTCACTTTTATGTGATTGGAAAATGTTGAATAACACCTTATAATAGCCACCATCCCAGTTATTATTGATGTTTGTTCGTTCCTCAACGGTAAAGAAATTTTCAATATCATTTCGCATAACGAAATAATTAATTCTAAAATTCTCTATCATATATTTTGACATATGAAGCAGTAGTTCTTCAAATGGCAAGTCTTTTTGTTGACTATATTCCTCAAGTAAATTCTTACTAAAACTGTTGACCGAGTACTCAATAGCCTTGATATAAAGCACCTTTTTATTCTTATAGTAGTGATACATATTTGGTTGAGTAATATTTAACTCCTGAGCAATCTTACGCGTAGATGTAGCTTGATATCCTTGTGAAAGAAACATTTTGGCAGCGACTTGTAAAATAGCGTTCTTAGTATTCTCAGCTTGTTGATCCCGTACATTCATTTTTATTAACCCATCCCTTGATCTATTCGTCTAACATTATATCTTAATATTTGTCGCTTATCATGTGATAACGGTTGAACTATTTTTAGTAATAAAAAATGCCAGAACCACACAAGATTCTGACATTGAGTTATTATTTTTTATCTTTAACAATATAGATAGGGCGCTTTTTAACTTCGAGAAAAATTTTACCGATGTATTCACCAAGAATACCGATACTTAGCAGTTGTATACCACCGATAAGAAGAACGATGGAAACAATTGAGGCCCAGCCATTTACGCTGCTAAGAGGATTAACGATTTTTCGAATAATAATAGCAATGATAGCTAAAATTGAAGTAATTGAGAAGATAGTTCCCATCCAAGTAGCAAACATCAAAGGACCCTCTGAGAAGTCGACAATTCCAGTAATAGCGTACTTGAAGAGTTTCCAGAAATTCCAAGAAGTATTACCAGCCACACGTTCGCGGTTCTTGTAAGGTAAGTACTTAGTCTTGAAACCAACCCAACTAAAAATACCCTTGGAGAAACGATTATACTCGGTCATTGACTTGATGGCTTCAACCATTTGACGTGTCATCAACCGATAATCTCTAGCACCAGGAATGATTTTAGTTTGAGACATTTTATTGATGAGTTTGTAAAAGCCGTTGGAGAAGAAGGAGATAATCTTGTTTTCACCTTCACGATCCATTCTAGCAGTACCGACACAATCATATTCTTTCTCTTCAAGGAGATCGAACATCTCTGGTAACATTTCAGGTGGATCCTGTAAGTCAACATCCATAACGGCGACATAGTCACCGGTTACTTCGTTAAGACCGGCATAAAGCGCAGCTTCTTTACCAAAATTTCTAGAGAAGGAAATGAAGTGAACCTCATCGCTATGATCTTGTTGTAAGTCTTTTAAAATGGAGTAGGTCTTATCTTTGGATCCATCATCAACAAACCAATATTCGAATTTGAATTTATTGGTTTGATTTTTAATCTTTGTCATTGCGTCATAGTAAATATTGATAGATTCCTGTTCATTAAAACACGGAACAATAATAGATATAGTTTTCATAATTGTTTTTTCCACTTTCGCCAAATTGTAAAAGGTATGTGATCATAACAAAAAGATCAAATCCATTTAGTATGAATTTGGTCTTTTCACAATTAAATGGAGAGATTGTGTCTATATCACACATTCATACTGTAGTTACAGTCCCCCAAAAATATTAAACTTTTAATGATTCTGGTAGTGATAAAGTACCGTTACTTGCGGTGTTGATCACACTAACACTGATATCACGGTTTGTCTTACTTTCGATAGCATGTAAGTCATCCTCAGTCTGAACGAATAATTCGGTGATATCTTTTTGTTCATCTAGCAACTTGATTACATCGTCGATCCTCTTGGCGACATTTTGAAGAAGTAGAATAGTATTCTTACTATCAATTTCGTTAACACTAATGACTAATTGATATAAGAGATCAGAATGATTGCCGACAAAGACAGCATTTTCTGTATTTGGTTCAACACTCTTCAACCACCAAGTGATTAATTCTGACTTTTCGTTGAAGTCATGTTCTAGTAAACCATTTTTATCAAATAGTTGGTAACTAACGGGTTTGTTCTTTTCAAAGATAACGGTAAGAACGATTGAACCATCAGTGCGGTAGAAGTTTTGTTCTGATAATTCTTTGTTCTTATTGAAATTCTGCATTGAAGATAATTGACCTTGGCTATTGTAAATATTAGTTTTTACAACTTGGTCATTCTTGTAGTAGTTAATACGATCAATGATTGTCTTGTCGAAGTATTCAGCAGTCATCAATAGGTTTTGTTTTTTATCATAGATGAAAGTATCTTGTGTTTCGACGTCAGTTCTAGTTACCCAATCACTACTATCAGGAATTGCTACTCGTTTGCCATCAGGCTTATCACTCTTTTGCAATTGATCAAATAAGTTTATAACGTTTGGAATGGCAATATGTTGATCCTTAGCCTTCTTATCAATAATTTCATGAACATGATTATCATAGAAAGTTGATACGACAGTAACGGGCTTTTGCAATTTAGATTCGAGGTAATTTACCATACCGAATAAATCATTTTTTGCGGTATCGGAATCAAAATCGTTAGCTGTTACGTAATATTCTTTGTCTTTATCTAAATAGACATCACGCACTAAGTAAGCTGAATGGAAAACATCTTTGATATATTTACTCAAGTAGTCGATATTTCCATTAACATCAGCTAATTCATCATCGATCTTCTTGTGTTCTTCATCAAGGCTTTGAATGTGACGCTCTAAGCCGGCAATAGTTTCGATACGGTAATTGTGATCGTTCTTCATTTGATCATCAATGTTACGAGCCTTTTGTTGTAAGTTAACGATTTGCTTATTAACGTCACCAATTTGATTGTTCAAGTCAGCGGCCTTGCTGTTTAAATTGGCAACATCTTCTTGAGCGGAATTGATCTGTTCCTTGAGTTCCTTACGTTCAGCGTAAAGAGTATCGATTGATTCTTTTTGTTTCTCCATTAAGGCCATCATCTTTTGAAGATCTTTTTCTTCTTTGATGGAAGTAGACATGTCAGTTTCAGATTGTTCATTTTTTGCAAGATTTGTTTGAAGCGTTTCCAAACTTGCTGTCTTTGTGTTAATCTCGGTGTTAAGGTCATTTAACTGTTCTTGTAATTCACTGAGTTTTTGTTCTTGTTCTTTACGATCAGCGTTCACAACGGCTAAATGTTCTTTAGCGGCATCATCATTTTGAGCTTTAGTATCAGCCAATTTTTCGGTTGATTCTTTTTCATCACGCTTTAAAGTTTTAAGATAATTGTCTAGGGTTTCCTTCTTAGCTTCAAAATCATCTTTTTCAGAGAAAAGGTTCGTCTTTAAATCGTTTCTTAATTGAGCATATTGATGTGACAAATCATTCATTTGCTCTTCGATGTTTACGCGCTTGTCATGAACTGACATAGGAAGTTGTTCCTCTTTTTGTTCATTTTCCTTAGCAACCTCAGTTGACTGATTGTCAGTAGATGTTTGAGATTGAGCAGAATTTTGGTCGCTTTTAGGAGAATCTGGAAGCGATTTATCTGCCTCTGGTTTCTCATCAATCTTGCGTAGCATGTCTAAAAATTTCACGAATCAATTCCCCCATAAAAAGACTTATAATAGTTACTAAAGAGTAGCATTTTTTTATATCGGTGTAAAGTTTGATATAAAGCTATTTGTAGAGAATACCTAGACCAAAAAAAGGAGAGTTTTTGTATGAAGATTATGGCTATAAACGCAGGTAGTTCAACTTTGAAATGGAAACTTTTTGAAATGCCTGAGAAAAAAACAATTGCTTCAGGAATGATTGATCGTTTGGGAACACCTAAGTCAATTTTTAAATTAAAATATAATGGTCAAAAAATTCAACGTGAAGAAGCTATTAAATCCAATGATATTGCGGTTCTATCGATTCTGGACGCCTTAAAAGATATGAAAATTATTGAAAAATTTGGTGATATTGTAGCTTTTGGTCATCGTGTTGTTGCCGGTGGAGAGTACTTCAAGAAATCAGAAATTATTACCGATGCCAATTTGAAAAAGATTCAAGAGTTGGCTGAATATGCTCCATTACATAATAAAGTTGAAGCCTATTATATCGATGTCTTCAAAAAGTTGGTTCCTAAAGCTATTCAAGTGGCTGTTTTTGATACATCATTCTTCGTCGATATTCCCGAAACAAATTATTTGTACAGTGTAGATTTAGAAGATTATAAAAAATACCATGTACGCCGTTATGGCGCACATGGTACAAGTCACCGTTATATCGCTCAACGTTTGAATGAAATCGTTGATGGTGGTATCGATGATAAGAATGTTATTGTTCTACATTTAGGTAGTGGTGCTTCAATTAGTGCCATCAAACATGGTAAAGCTTTTGATATTTCAATGGGATTCACTCCATTAGCTGGTATCATGATGAGTTCTAGAAGTGGGGATATTGATTTCTCAATTATTCCGTTCTTGATGAAGAAATTAGGAATTAAAGATATTTCCGAAATGATCGATATTTTAAACCACAAGTCTGGTCTACTAGGAATTTCAGGTGTTTCACCAGATATGCGTGATATTGAAGCCGTAGAGGACACTAATACACGTGCCAAGTTAGCCTTAGAAATGTATCGTAATCGTATTCTTAAATTCATTGGTTCTTACACAGCTGAAATGGGTGGCG
The DNA here is from genome assembly GCF_002179915.1 of Companilactobacillus bobalius. Lineage (NCBI taxonomy): Bacteria > Bacillati > Bacillota > Bacilli > Lactobacillales > Lactobacillaceae > Companilactobacillus > Companilactobacillus bobalius. The sequence goes on along the minus strand of NZ_MYFM01000004.1, from coordinate 257,946 downwards.
TTGACGTTATTGCCTTTACAGCCGGAGTTGGTGAAAACTCAACTGAAGTCCGTGAAGATATTATGAATGGGCTTGGGTATATGGGACTTAAGATCGATGAAGAAAAGAACAAGCAAAATGGTTCCGAAAATAAAATCACAACTGATGATTCTAAAGTTACAGCCTACACAATTCCAACTAACGAGGAATTGATGATTGCTCAAGATACTTATAAATTTGCTAAATTACTTGATTAGAAATTAAAGATCACACCAAAAATAAATGTAACGGTCTCTGCCAAAGTAATCAGTAACAGATTCTTAATGATTAAGGGGAAGGTTTTCTTCTTAATAGGATTCTGACTGAATGCTTTGGCATTTTTGTAAACTATGGGTGTTATTAGGAAAGTTAGTAACATTAATTTGGGCAATAATCCCAAGATAACGGAACAAACTAGAGCTAAATAACCAAGTACGTAAAGTGATTTGAGAATGAAAATCGAATTAGCTTTGCCTAGGTAATAAACTAATGTTTTACGTCCTAAATTGATATCTTCTTGTTCGTCAGCAATATTATTGGCTAACAGTAAGTTAGAGATAGCGAAAACAGTTAGTAATGATGAAAGTAAGGCATCACCGTAAAATTTGAAATTCAAAATGACGTCAGGATTGTGCACCACATTTATGTAAATGGCGATTAAATAAATAACATATCCCATGGTAAAACCAGAGAAGAATTCACCTAATGGTCCACGATTAATAGGCCAAGGACCACCGGCATAACAGAAACCAACGGCAAAGGAGAACAGACCTAGATATAATAATGGCAAACCTGTTCGATAGACGATGAAAAGTCCAATGATGGCAGCAATTGCACTGAATGAAAAGTCCAACCAACCAATTAGATGGATATTGAGATGGTTAACACCGATAACATTAGTTTTACGACGAAAACTTTCATCACCAGTGGCATTTTTATAGTCCCAATAATTATCATTGATATCGACGGCCATATTGAAAAGAAACATAGCGATAAAAAATAGAATCAAATCAAGAGCGTTAATAGAATGCCAGTGATAATATGAATACAAAGTTCCCATCAAAAAGGGGAAGACACTAGCGGTTTTGGCTTTTATTTCGACAAGCTCGAAAAATACTGAAGGTTTCATAGAAATCATTCCTTTGGATTTGATAGGTTCTATTATAGAATTATTTTGGAATACAACAAAGCGATACAGGGGTAATAAATATTTTATGGCGAACTCAATTTGGAAAAGCTATCCTCAACTAGGGGAGAAATTGGACTTAACGACAGATTACATTCATCAAATGGTGAAGATAAATAATCTCGATATCAGTTCAATGATTATAGATTTAACTTCAGGTGGCAAAATGTTGCGTCCGGCCTTTTTCTTATTATTCAGCGAGTTTGGTAATGAGAAAAAATCAACAAAGGATTTGATTCCATTAGCGGCATCGTTAGAAATTTTACATGTTGCTACTTTGATTCATGATGATGTAATTGACGATTCGCCAATGCGCAGATCACAGCCCACGATCCACACTAAATATGGTCGTAGAAATGCTATTTATGCTGGCGACTATTTATTTACGATATACTTCGAATTAGTATCTCAGAACTTAGTTAAAAATACTGATATACTGCGCAATGCATTGAGTATGAAACGCATTTTGATTGGTGAATTAGATCAAATGTGTATTAATTTCAATGTCAAGGCAACTACCGATATGTACTTAAAAGAAATTTCCGGTAAAACCGCGGAGTTATTCAGTTTAAGCGCTACTATGGGGGCTATTGTTAGTGGTGGAAGTCAGGAATTAGTTGAACGTTGTAAAGAAATCGGTCATGATATCGGAATGGCCTTTCAAATAATTGACGATATCCTTGATTTCAGTAGCTCTGCAGAGACTGGGAAGCCAGTTCACGAGGACTTACGTAATGGTGTCTATTCATTGCCATATATTTTAGGATTAGAGTCCGGTAACAAAGATTTGATTGCAATCCTATCAAAAGAAGAGTTAACTGATTCCGATGACGAGAAGGCTACTAACATAGTAATTGATGATGGTTATTTGAATCGTGCTAAAGAAATTGCTCAACAATTTACACAGCACGCATTGGAAGAAATCGAAAAATTACCTAAAAACACTAGTCGTCATGTTTTGATGGAAGTAGTTAAAAGATTAGTTAATCGAATCAAATAGTATCGGGGTAAAATATAATGAATCAAGATAAGAAGTTAGCTTTAATTGAACAAGTAAACCGATTTTTAGGGGATTTGAATAAAACAGTTGAAACCAATAATGAGGTAAAAACTCTTATTCAAACGGCTTATAACAGTATTAATAAGTCGGAAAAGACAACACAAAAGTATAATGAAATTTCTGATGCTATTAGAGAAATGAATGGTACTTTTCAAGAATTGGCTTTACAAAAGAAATATCAATTTAGTACAGAACAGAATGATATTATCAACAAATTAAGGGCTCTATCACGTGAGCCAATGTCTCAAAAAGGTATTGGAACTATTAATGGTGCTGTGTGGTAAGACCCGTCCTCCGCAACAAGAAAATTTGGCTGGAACGCCATGGGCCGACTTAGAGCTAATTATTTCACACTTCGTGCAAAATAATGGATCTCTAAGCTCGACCTTTCCCTAAGCAATAAATTGCTAAGGGAATCTCATGGCTGAGCCAATTTTCTTGTTGCTCCGGACTAAATCCTACTTTGTTAAGTTCATTGTGAAATCTAAATAATAAATAAGAACGGCCTCTATTAAGAGATTCAAGTATGCATAGCTTGAATACTTAATAGAGGCCGTTCTTTTAATTAAAAATTGTTATCAATGGATGTAACGTTATAACGACTATAATCCTTGATCCATCTGATAAAGATCACGGAAGTGTTGATTATTTTGATAGAGTTCTTTTGGTGAACCTTGCATTTCAATTTCTTTACTATTGATGAAGACAATTTGATCAACATGATTAACACCTTGTAAATGATGTGTGACCCAAATGATGGTCTTGCCATCTAGTACTTTAAAAATGGTCTTTAATAAATCATTTTCGGTAATTGGATCTAATCCAACAGTCGGCTCATCCAGTAAAACGATCGGTGCGTCTTGCAATAGAATACGTGCTAAGGCGATTCTTTCTTGTTCACCACCAGAGAAGTGAGAACCATTTTCGCCGACAATGGTGTTATATTTATCGGGTAATGATTCAACTAAATCCTTTAGTCCAACACGTTCCAAAGCTTTTTTAACTTCAGTGTCAGAACGATTTTCATTACCTAAACGAACATTATTCATCAAGGTAGTATTGAATAGGAATGGTTTCTGATTTAGTACGGAATAGATTTTTTCTCGGTTCTTTTGAATCTTATTAACGTTCATACCATTGATGGTAATTTGTCCCTTTTGAGGTGATAAATCACCGAGAATCAATTGTAAGATGGTTGTTTTACCAATACCACTAGGACCTAAGAGAGCTAATTTTTCGCCACGAGTAATCGTTTGTGAGAAGTTCTTAATTAGGATTGGTGAGTCGGCATCATATTCGAAGTTAACGTTATCCAATTTTAATTCTTGAAAGTCTTCGGGCTTCAAATCGACTTGTTCAGGTAAATGATTTTGAATTGGTTTCAAAGTGTTCAAACGAAGAATGGAATCCTTATAGAGTGGCCATTCCTCAAATCCTTGGCTGACAGGAATAATGGCGTCTGACAGTGGGAAAATGGCTAAAACAACAGCTGAAACAAAGTTAGCTTGTTCTTGATTGTGAGTCATGGTTAAGTTGGTAAAGATTAGGAAACAAACTGCTAAGGCAACGAAAAATAGTTGTAAAGCAAAGTCACGATTGCGTCGGAAAGCTTTGGATTTGTTTTTTGACTTATCCAAGTCACCGATATTTTTAGTAGTTAAATTTTGAAAATCTTTTTTACGACCAGAAATAATCCAGTCATCAACTCCCATAATGTTATCGGTCAACTGAACGTAGAGATCACTTTTAACTTGTTTTTGGTAGGCTCTTCTGGCGCTTTCAATCGTTACAGAAAATAATGGAACTAGAAAAACTTCGATAAATAGTAATAAGAAAACGAAGAAGCCAAAGGACGGATTAAAGATTCCTAAAGCAATTGAAGCGATGATTGTTACCAAGTAAGCTATTACGGCTGGAAAAATAGTTCTTAAATATAAATTTTGTAAGTGGCTGATATCTTCAGACAAAAGTCCCATGATATCACCAGTCTTGTGGTGTTCATTAAAGAAAGAAGCGTCACTTTCAAGGGTTCTATAAAGTCTAGTTCTTAAATCCGAAGTAACTCGTAAAACCCAATTGTGGCTTTTTAGTCTTTCAACGTATTTGAAGACAGGCCGTCCGATACCAAAAGCTCTTGTTAAAAGAATTGGTACGTAAATCAAGAGAATATTGACCGGGTGAGTAGCCGCTTTATCAATTGTGTAACCAGAAGTGAACATTAAAGCTGCAGCGCAGAAAGATGTCAGTAGTCCTAAAAGTAAGGCGGTAATCAAAAGTCCCTTGTACTGCTTGATGTAAGGTTTGACCCAAGTATCATGTTTGAATGTTTTAAAGAAATTCATAGTTGATCACCCCGCATGTTCTTGATTAATTGTGAATAAGCACCGTTATGGTTACTTAACTCGCTAGGAGTACCTTGTTCAGCAATCGTTCCATTATCCATAACGACGACATAATCCATTTCTTTGATCCAGTGCAGACGGTGAGTGGCAAAGATTACCAAATGATTTTGGAATAGTTTTTCCATTGGTTTTTTGAGGGCATATTCAGTTTCGATATCCAGATGGGCCGTTGGTTCATCGAAAATCAAAACGTGACGATCATTAGCCAGAAAGGCACGAGCTAACATAATACGTTGTTGTTGACCACCTGAGATACCACGTCCACCTTCACCAATGAGAGTTTGATAACCATCATTAAGGGTAGCGATGAATTCATCTAAACCGGCATCTGAAGCAGCCTGTTCGATTTCTTCTTGTAAAGCGTCAGGACGGTAAAAAGCAATGTTCTTAGCAATAGAACCGGCGAATAGATAAGGATCTTGTGGCAAAAAGGTTAACTTATTTTGCCAGTTGGCTTGCTTGAAATTAGCGACTTTTTCTTGATTGATTTTAATATCAGCTTTTTCAGGTACGATAAAACCACCAATAGTACGGATTAAAGTCGTTTTACCAGAACCAGATTTACCGATAACACCGATTTTTTGATAACCGTGAAGATTCAATTCATCAATATCTAGACTGACTTCATTTTGACCAGTTCCGTTGTATGAGAATTGTAGGTTTTGAATGTCAACTTGTGAGTCTTGATTCCAATCAAAAGCTTTAAGTTCAGTACTTTCGGATTTACTTGGACGTTCTAGAATTTCAAAAATAGAATTTAAAGCGTTCTTACCATTTAATGTGGCGTGATAGTCTCCAGAGAAATCTCGTAATGGTAAAAAGTATTCAGGAGCCAAGATCAAAGTAACTAAAGCAGGGAAGAGTGGAAAACTGTTGTTAATTAGGCCTAAACCGAGGAAGACGGCTAAAATAGCGATGCCTAATGTAGTTAACCAATCGAGCGCAAAAGTTGATAAGATGGCAATTCTGAGGGTATTCATGGTCCGACGACGATATTCATCACTAACTGTGTAAATATTCTTAGCATAGCGCTTACTTAGACCCAACATTTTTAGAGTTGGTAGACCCCTTAAAGCATCTAAGAAGTGGTTGGAAAGGATTGTATATTGTTTGTATTGAGAATCGGCTTTAGCTTGGGCGGCCAATCCTAAAATAATCATGAAGAGTATTACTAGAGGAACAATAATTGTTAAAGTAATTCCTGAAGCAATATTTTGCATGTAAATATAAATCAATAAAACAGGCGGAATGATGCACATATTCATCATTTTGGTAAAAATCAATTTGAAATAATTTTCAACTAGATCAATTCCATCAAGGGAAGAGGTAACTAAATTACCAGTACCTTCATCAGAAATCATTTCTGGCCCAGCTTCGTAAACCTTGTTTAGCAACTGAGAGCGGATATTCTCAGAAGTTTTACTAGCATAACTTTCAACGATTTTGGTATTAATTAGTGTAAAGAAGTGTCTCAAAATAAAAGCAATTGCAAACAAGATCATCGGATTAATGATGGTCTGTAACGATTTTTGTTCCCACGAATTAACTAGTGCTTCTGCTAAGTACTTACCTTGGAATAAAATAACAAATGCTTGCAAGAGAGTTAATCCTGCAAGCATCAATAGAAGTTTTTTTGTTCCTGGTAAGCGAAATAAACGCTTATCAATCATTAATATTTCACCGCATTTTCCCTTGGATTTATTCTCTTTGTAAATAGAGAGTATGACCAGATGAAGTATATAGCCACAATTGGAACTAAGATACATGCAACAATTGTCATAATTGTTAACGTGTATTGTGAGTTAGCAGCGTTTTTGATTAATATACTGTGTGCTGGATTTGTAGCAATCATGACACGTGGGAATAGTCCATTGAACAATAAGACGATGACCATGCTGAGTGATAAACCACTACCAACAAAGCTCCAGCCTTCTCTATCCTTTAGGACTCCATAGTAACCTAATAGTGAGAACAAAACAATTAGAGCTGTGATGAAAAGAGATGTTCCAAATCTCTTAGTAAAAAAGTCTGTTTGTAAGAATACAAGAACAGCAAAGACAACTTCACCTAAGAAGAGAATTGGATATAGAATTTGATTTAATTTACGAGCACGTTCGCGTAATGGTCCTTCGATTCTTAATCTGATGAAGTTGAGACCGTGAACGAGTGATAGAAGTACACCTGCGACACCACCAACAACAGATAATAGATTGACAACATCGAAGAATTTAGGAAAGGCATCGCCATTGGCATTGATAGGAACACCTTGCACCATACTCAAAAGAATCATACATAGGAAGAATGGTGGGATAATACTACCAGCAAAGAATGCCCACATCCATAGATTTTTACCAGTTCTAGTTTCGGCATGCTTGTGGAATTCAAATGAAACACCACGAAGGATTAAACCAACTAAGACTAATAAGAAGAGAATGTAATAACCTGAGAATAAGGTTGCGTACCAAAGTGGTAGTGAGGCAAACATTGCACCACCAGCAGTTACTAACCAAGTCTCGTTACCGTCCCAATGGGGACCAATAGTTGACATTAAAGCAGCTCTCTCTTGTTCATCTTTAGCTAGAAATCTAGTTGACATTCCAACACCAAAGTCAAAGCCTTCAAGAAAGAGGAAGATTGAAAACAGGAGTCCGATTATGATGAACCATAATGTACTTAGAGTCATTTTCCAAAAGCCTCCCTTGCAAATGGATCAACGTTTTGCTTGGAATCGACTTCTTCATAATATGGACCGTGATGAAGTGTTTGTCTGCAATACCAAACCATAACGCCACCCAAGAGTGTAAATAGTAAGAAGTAAACGATATTACTGAATAATAGACTAGCAACAGTTGAAGTTGGTGAAACAGCTTGAGCAATTGTAAATAGTCCGTAAACAATCCAAGGATAACGACCGAATTCGGTAATAAACCAACCGGCAGAGTTACCGATGAATGGTAGCCAGATAGCAATACCAAGAACAACTAACATCCACTTGTGATTTTCAATTGTATCTTTCTTCTTACGTGAGAAGATCAATCCAACTAGAGCAATCAGCATAATCAAAGCATCAATACCAGTCATAACTCTGAAGCTCCAGAATAAAGTCTTAGGTGGAACGAAGTAGTTCATGTCCTTACCAAATTTTTTATCATATTTAGCATGTAATTCTTTGTTAATGGAATTCATACCCTTAACTGAACCACTGAGTTTATGATAAGCCAAGATACTTAGAACACCTGGAACTTCAATCTTGCCACTTGCCTTATGATCTTTAGCATCGATCAATTCGACAATTGTCCAAGGTGCAGGATCTTTAGTATCTTCGTAAATACCTTCAGTAGCGGCAAATTTCATTGGTTGATCTTTGATGATTTGTTGTGTTTGAAGATCACCAGCGCCGGCTGAAAGAAGCGCAAAAATCAAACTAGCCCATAGGCCAAAACGTAATGAAGTCTTGAAGAAGTGATTTTCATCTTTCTTCTTACGTAAAAGACCCCAAGCACTCATACCTGCAATAACTACAGCAGCAGTCATAAAGGCAGCTAAGATAACGTGTGGGAAGACTTTCCAAAGTTGAGGATTTCTAACCACAGCACCAAAATCAGTTAATTGAATTCGGTGTGTTACGTTGTTAATTTTGAAACCTGTAGGATGTTGCATAAAACTATTGGCAGCTAAGATCCAAATAGCGGAAAGCATGGTACCAATAGATGTCATCCAAATCATAAATGCGTGAACACCTGGTTTGAAACGATCCCAAGTGAACATCCAGATTCCGATGAAGACTGATTCAATGAAGAAAGCAAGAAGAGCTTCAATAGCAAGTGGGGCACCAAATACATCACCCATAAAACGTGAGTATTCAGACCAATTCATACCAAATTGGAACTCTTGAATAATACCGGTAACTATACCAACAGCAAAACTTAGGAGAAAAATCTTTCCCCAGAACTTTGCCATATCTAAATAAACTTTGTCTTTTTTAACGGCGTAAATAGTTTCCATGATAGCGACTAAAAAGCCCATTCCGATTGAAAATGGAACAAAGAAGAAATGGAAGACAGTTGTCATCGCAAATTGAAAACGAGCCAAAGAGACAATGCTTAAACCCAAAGTAAGCATGGTAAAAACCTCCTTAGAACACATAATAAGAACCCTAATATATACAGATTTATCATATGATTAATTAATATTATAAGCAACACATTTGACTTGTGAAAAAACGGTTCCATCGTTGAAAACAGTGACATAAATAAAACAATGAATGAACGATGATTGCTTAAATAAAAATACATATATAAGATAATATCCTAATTAAAATATAGTCCTTTGAAATCGTTTTTATCATCATTATTGGCAAGATATTTTTACGAAAAGATACTTTGTTTTAACATATTACCGTTATAACGATATTGGAATGATTAAATTGCTTAATTAGTAAGACATTGGTTGGCTTTTATTGCAAAGTTCCAAAATAACTCGACAATTTTAGATGTGTTATCGTGCTGTTTCATGAATACCAGTTGACTAGTAATCTTTGGTACAAGCGGCACGACTTTAATATTATCAAAACCTGTAAGATCGAATGATTTGTCCATTACTATTGAAATACCATCGCCTTGATTAAGCATTTCAAGAATCAAATCGATTCTTTGACCGTTATAAGTGACACGTGGACGTAATTGCAGGTTTTGAAAAGCTGAATAAAGAGGATTACTCATGCTTATTGTGTTACTTAAAAGTAATAGTGATTCCCTTTTGAGCATATCGGGGGTGATGTAGTCTTGATCAGCCAAATGATTATTTTTGGGTACTAAAACAACAAGTCTGTCCATCTCACTGACAATTAAATCATAAGAAGGAAAATCATTATCAAAGATTCTCGTAAATACAATATCGACATTTTTTTGATCCAGTGAATGTTCCAATTTATCAACGTTTTCTTCGCTAAACTGTAATCTTATTTTTGGATAACGTTTGGCAAAGTCAGTTATGATATGAAATGCTTGATATTGGGATAAAGAGGGCATGCCTTGAATAACTAATGGACGTTCTTCTAACCAGGCTTCGCTTGCAATTAGTTGGTTTAATTCAGCTTCTTTTTCCAAAACGTTCTTTACTTTAGGCAAAATTAATTTTCCAACTCGAGTTAGTTTGATTTGGCGATGAGCGCGTACAAACAATTTAACGTTCCAATTTTTTTCCAAAATCATGATGTATTTTGAAATTGTTGATTGTGATAAAAACATTCTTTGAGCTGTTAAACTGTAATTTTGTGTCTTTGCCAAATCAAGGAAAACTGCCAATTTTTTAGTATCCACCGTATACTCCTAACTATTATTATTCTGAATAGTTTAACACTAAAACAGAATTGTTCTTTGTTTTGATGGTTATTAGACTTTTACTTGTGATTATATTTTATTAAATGCAAGGAGTCTTTCTATGCCAATCGGGATTATAACGAATGTTTGTGCCATCCTTTTCGGTGGAATTGCTGGAGCCTTAGGCGGTGAAATAATGTCGGATAGTTTTAAAGAAGGTCTTAATATGACTTTCAGTCTCTGTTCGATTTGTATGGGAATTTATGCAATTGCTCCTATGAAAAATTTAGCAGCCGTTGTTTTTGCTGTCATACTTGGAACTAGTTTAGGAATTATTTTTCATTTGGGAAAAGCTATCAATCGTGGTGCCCAAGGAATGCAACATTTCATTTCGAAATTTATTAATGCACCATCAGAGATGGATCAAGTAACTTTTGAGACTACGTTAGTAACTGTGATCGTTCTATTTTGTGCTAGTGGTACAGGAATTTACGGTACCCTTACTGAGGGAATTAATGGTGATGCGACAATTTTGATATCGAAGTCCATTCTTGATTTTTTTGCAGCTGTTATTTTTGGTGCTAATTTAGGTGCAGTGGTTTCACTAATAGCCGTTCCACAGATTATCATTCTAACAATAATATTTTCTCTTGCTAATTTCATTGTTCCATTAACTACGCCTGATATGATTCTTGATTTTAAAGCCACTGGGGGAGTTTTAATGTTAGCCAGTGGTTTTCGGATTACGAAAATTAAAATGTTTCCAACCGCGGATATGATTCCTATCATGATAGTTATTATGCCAATTTCATGGTTATGGACCAATGTTATTGTGCCGTTGATCCATTAATAAAAAGACACCAATTCAGATAAGTGAATTGGTGTCTTTTTATTAATTGTGACGATTACTACGACTTCTTGAGCCAACATTTCCATTATTTCCTGGATTTTGACCATAAGGATTTTGTGGTTGACCTAATTGTTGTTGCCCATTTGGAGTTTGGTTTTGATTGCCAAATCTCTGTTGTAAGTTAGGTCTTGGTTGGTTGAAGTTTTGATTATTTTGAGGTGCATAATTTTGATTATTGAATTGACGTCTGTTGCCGTTCATAGGTTGTTGATTCTGAGATTGTCCAAAATTATTTTGTGGTTGTTGATTATTGCGACCACCATTATTCATTGGTTTATTGGACATTTGATTATTATTCATCGATTGATTTGGAAACTGTTGTTGATTGTTATAACCGTTATTCATAGGTTGTTGAAAATTACCATTACCGTTGAAATTTGCATTAGGATTCTGATTCATCTGGTTTGGAGCTTGTTGATTGAATCCCGGTTGATTCATAGGTTGTTGGTTATATTGTCCCTGATATTGTTGATTAGGATTAGGTTGTTGATTGAAGTTTTGATTATTTTGAGCTTGATAAGGATTATAGCCATAATTTTGTTGATTAAAATTGTTCGGTTGTGCATTATATTGCTCTGGGTTCATTTGATTCATAGGATTTTGATCATATGGATTGTTTCCATACTGATTAGTAGGATCCTCAGGTTCATCTTCAGGAATTGGATGGAGAATCGTATCAACGATAACGATGATCAAATCGATTGCACCAATAATGATACCAACCCAAGCCCAGATTTTTAGAAAACCTGCACCAGGCATGTTGGCATTGAAGAGGCCCATTAGTCCACCAAGAATCAGGATGATAAAGCCTACGATATCAGGAACCATACTATACGTACGGTTAGTTAAGATGTAAATTGCAGCCGAGATAATATAAGTTATTGCCATCAAAATACCAGCGGCACCACCAATGGCACCTGTACCAACTAGAGCAGCAATAAAGCCTTCAAATCCGGACTTAACCATTAGGATAATAGATAGTATAAGCAATAAAATACCGGCAGAAATTTTTGTTATTCTTACCATAAAGAAACCTCCGATTTTACTAACAAATACTATTGTATATCATCCTTTATAAAATGGTTAATAGGACCATATTTATGTCCGACATCAATTTCATTTTTAATAGCATTGTAAGTAAATGTTTTAGCAATTCTGATAGCATCTTCCATACTCTTGCCCTTAGCAATTTCAGCTACGATACATGATGATAGTGTATCACCAGTACCGTTGATATGATCAGTTTTTACAAAGGGTTCAGAGATCCAGAAAGATTCGCCATCTTCTAGTAGAACGTAGTCTTCAACTTCACTGATTGAGTCGTCACTATGTTCACCCTTTATCATAATATTTTTTGGTCCTAAATTGCGTAATTTATGCGCAGCCTTAATAATTTCTTCTTTATTATTCAATTCTAATCCAGAAAGTTTTTTAGCTTCGTAAAAATTAGGAGTAATTAAATCGGCTAATGGGAACAATTCATCGATCAAAGTTTGGTAAGCTTCAGCTTCTAAAAGCATGGCTCCATGTTTTGTGATGATAACTGGATCAAGAACAAAAGCACCAAAAGGCTTATCCTTGATGGCTTCAGCGACAGTGTGAATGATTTCAGAATCAGAAAGCATACCTGTCTTGAAAGCAGAAACTTTAAAATCATCTTTAATATCATTGATTTGGCTATTAATAAACTTGGCTGGCATATTTACGCTATCGTGAATACCGTAAGAGTTACCGGCAACGGCAGCAGTTAAAACTGACATACCATAAACGCCACGAGCCATAAAAGTCTTTAGATCAGCTTGTGCACCGGCACTACCGTCAGAGTCAGAACCAGCAATAGTTAGTACTTGAATAAATTTATTCAATGTTAGTCACCCACCTAATTAATTGTTTCCTTTATATTAACAGAAAGCGTGAATTTGTGAGGGGGATTTATCATATTTCCCTTGACCTTGACGTAACGTAATCCCTTAAAATCGAAATTGTTAGGAGATTTATTTATGAAATATACAATAAAAAAATTAGCACAATTGGCTGGTGTGAGTACGCGTACATTAAGATATTATGATCAAATTGGTTTGTTGAAACCCAGTGAAGTTAATGAAAAGAATTATAGAATTTATGATAAAAAAAACGTAAATAAATTGCAACAGATTCTCTTTTACAGGGCTCTTGACTTCCCATTAGATCAAATCAAACGACTAATCAATGATCCTGATTTTTCACGACTACAAGCTTTAAAAGAGCAACAAAAACTTTTAAAAGCTAAGCGCGATGAGTTGGATGATCTCCTAACAAATATCAATATGACTATTAAGAGTTTCCAAGGAGAAATTAAAATGACTGATACTGAGAAATTCAATACTTTCAAACAGATAAAAATAAAGGAAAATGAGCAAAAATTTGGTCAAGAAATTCGTAAGGATTACGGTGAAGAAGTCATTAATACTTCTAATGATAAGTTTGCTAAGTTGAGTGAAGAAAAATATCAAGCTATGAATAACTTAGAGATAGAATTGATTCAGAATTTAGTTGAATTGAAAAAACATCCAGACTTGAATTCAGATTTGGCTAAAAAGATTTTTGAAGAACATAAGCAATGGTTAACTTATACGTGGCCTAAATATAATGAGAAAATGCATCGAGGATTAGTTGACCTGTATGTAGAAGATAAACGGTTTGCTAAATATTATGACGATAAGGCTAATACTGAGGTTGTCCAATTGTTACGGGATGTCATTTATAAGTACACCAAATAGATATAACGGCGTTATATAAAAAGAACAAATCATCAAATGATTTGCTCTTTTTTCATTAAATATTATTTGCTGCATTTTTATCAACTAAGTCACGATAGAAGTTAGCCATAGTCAATTTGTAGTATGGATAGATCCAGATGAAACCAATACCCAATGTGATACTACCTAGAATCCACCATCCTAAGAAACTAAGTTGCATTACGAAGTAACGACCTTTATTACCAACCATTAATCGACGACTACGAGTAATGTAATCAGTTAATGTAAGCCCATCAGCTTCACCACGATCATTGAGATCTTTATAGATAAAGTAAGTTTGAGAGTATGCCATCATCTTGATAATACCAGGAACAATTAATAATAAGGTCCATAAGAATGAAAAAATACCTACGAGAATATAGATTAAAATTAGTTTCCACCAATCAGGACTTCTGAAATAGGTGAAATTACTTTTGATGGGTTGAAAATCTAGTTGAGGATCTTCAATCCAATCTAATCCTCTGAAAGCACTCGATAGTGAGATTAATAAAACAACTAAACTGATAATGTAAGAAGTTAAACTGGTTGAGAGTAAACTTGAAAAAGCACCACCATTGTTATAAACAGCATCTTTCATGGCATCAGTTGAGTTAGAACGGCTGACATTAATGTTAATGATCATAACAATGACCGGAATTAAGTAAAGTTGAACTGCTCTGGACCAATTACCCTGTAAAAGTGATTTTACTTCAGTTTTTAATTCATACCTTGTTTTATACCTTTGCATATATTTATATCCTCCTAAAAAATTAATCATACATTAATTATGAAAAAATCGAAACTAATTAAGAATGGATATTGTTACTATTTCAAAATCATTTTCGTTTATAATAAAGCCAATAGACCGTATAAAGGAGAAGATTTTATGATTGGATTTATTGGAGCCGGTAGTATCGGTGGAGCCGTTATAACGGGCTTTATTAAAAATGGGTTTAATGCGGATGAAATAATTGTTAAAGGTGGTCATTCTAACCATGCCAACCTTTTAGGTGAACAGTTGGGATTCCAAGTAGTTAAAAAAGTTAAACAATTAGAAGATACTGATGTTATTTTCATTGCCGTTGGAGCTAATGCTTTGGACGGTGTTTTGAAAGAACTAAAAGAGATTGTAGCAGGCAAATTGGTTGTAGCTTTCACCGGTAGTGCTACAATTTCTCATTTGAAACAGGTATTAGGTGATGCCAAGGTTGCTCATGCCATTCCTAATACTCCGGTTAAAGTTGGAGCAGGGTTTACTGGAATCACTTACTCAAACGATTTTGAGGACGCTGATAAGAAGAAAGTTGCTTCAATCATGGGATATACAGGTCAATTAGTTGAAGTCCCTGAAAATCAACTAGGAATTCTCGGAACAGTTGCTGGTTGTTCACCAGCCTTCTTGGATGTCTTCATCGAAGCTTTGAGTGATGCAGGTGTAAAGCATGGTTTAAATCGTAAGTTGGCTTATGATGCTGCTATCGGTATGGCTATTGGTGCTAGTAAGTTAGCTAAACAATCAGAACTAAATGTTTCTGCCTTGAAAGATGAGGTTACTTCACCAGGTGGCTCAACAATTCGCGGTGTGGCTGCGCTAGAAGAATATGGTTTTAGAAATGCTGTTATTAAAGCTGTTGATGCAGCCGAAGAGTAATTGATCCAATAATCAAAAAATCCGATTAGTTCAGATATATTTTTAATATCTGGTCAAATCGGATTTTTTTTGTAGAGAAATAATTATTTCAGAATAGTTATTTTTTTGTTCTTTACAGTGTAATCAGGTAAAATTAAGAAAATCAAAATAGGACGTGAAGACATTTGCAAAAAAGAAAAGCTTATCGCACAGCAATTTTAGGAATCTTAATGGCGATTATTCTTGTGCAATCAATGGTGCCTTTTTTAGGTTTCATACCAACCGGTTTTATTAATATAACGATTATCCATATTACTGTTATCGTAGCTGCTATTGTTTTGGGACCTAAAGATGGAGCAATTGTAGGTCTAGTCTGGGGAATTGGAACGATTATCCGTGCTTTCACTAATCCAACTTCAATTATTGATACAACAGTTTTTACTAATCCAGTTGTGGCCGTTTTGCCCAGAGTAGCTGTCGGATTGGTTGCTGGGTGGATCTATTTGTGGTTCAAACATCATACAAGTAAAAAAGTTTTAGGGATGGCCATAGCTTCCGGAGTTGGTTCTTTAGTTAACACCGGCCTAGTATTAGGATTGATGCGTTTGATGTATGCAAGTACTATGGCACAAGCCTATGCTACTCAAACTGACCTTTTGAATAAGTTATTGTTAGTAATTGTTGGAACCAATGGTGTTCCAGAAATGATTGCGGCTATCATTATTGCCCCAGCTATTTCTAGTGCTATATTGAAAACTAATAAATTTTTGGATAATTAATAATATATAAAAACGGCCTCTATATAAGGGATTCAAGTAAAGAATATATCTTGAATGCTTAATTGAGGCCGTTTTTTGATTAAAATCTTTTTTATGTTTTCAAATTATTTGTTGCTTGTAGCTGCCATGCGTTCTTTATGAGCTTGAACGATTTTATCTGCAATGGCACGGGCAACATTTTCGTTCTTTAAAATTGGTCCGTGTGAGTAACTGCCAATAACATTCTTGTAACGCATACCTTCTTGTTTGTCATCAGGATTGTTACCATAGCCTTGGATCATTGTTCCGAAAGGTTTAAGCATTTTCTTATCATCGAAGTAAGTACGGCCACTATGGTTCTCAAAAGCCTTTACAGTGCCCCATTCAGTCTTATACTCAGTATCACCGATCATACGACTGTCGGCTTTGAAAACTGTGTGTAGGGGTAGGACATCGAGACATTGGATGGTTTTGCCACCACTTGTTTCATAGTACTTTCCGAGAAACTGGTAACCACCACAGATGCAAAGCATTGGCTTGTCATCTTCAATATAATCTTTGATAGTTTGACGATGTCTTTGTAAGTCAGTTGCGACAACTGATTGTTCGAAATCTTGACCACCACCAAAGAAAAGGAAGTCATAATCAAAGGCGTTAAAGTCCATATCCAAACTGATGTTATCAACTTGAGTATCATAACCTTGTTCTTTAAGAAGAAAGCTGAGAATTTTAACATCTCCACTGTCTCCGTAAGTATTCATTAAATCTTCGTATAAGTAAGCAATTTTAATAGTTTCAGACATAATTTCTCCAATTTAGATTAGAAACATTGTAATTTAGTTAAATAATTGTAATATAGTTTAGTAACGAGGTGATGGAATTGACAAAAGAAATCAATAAAGAGATTTTAGCAGATTTTAACAAGAACTTAAATCAAGATGCAAGTAATAATGTTTTGAAAAATTCTGTAGCACAGGTTGGAATTTACAAAGCTTCAGAAGATCCAGAAGTAAAAACGAAGTTGAATCCTTCATTTAATATTATGGTCAACTCAGGGAAGGTCTCTAACCAGAAGCAATCCGGACGTTGCTGGCTATTTGCTGCACTTAATACTTTGAGAACCGAATTTGCTTTACGAAACAATATGAAAGATTTTGAATTGTCTCAAAATTATTTATCATTTTGGGATCGACTAGAAAAATCTAATGCCTTTTATCAAGAGGTTCTAGAATCAGCCGATTTACCAATTGAAGATCGTCAGGTAAATGATGTTTTCAGTGGTCCTAATGGTGATGGTGGTTTTTGGAGCTCTGCTGCTAACTTGATTAGTAAGTATGGTGTAGTGCCTAACTACGTTATGCCAGAAACAGCTGTTTCAGAAAATACACGTGAATTCGACGCCGTCCTTAATAAATTATTGCGCAAAAATGGAATTGAACTACGCCAATTAGTTAAGGATGGAGCTGCTCAAGCAGATATTGATAAACGCGTCAACGAAATGTTGTCAGAAATTTACAAGATTTGTGTATACTCATTCGGCTTGCCACCAAAGAGTTTTGAACTATCATTGCAAACTGATAATGATAAGTTGATTGAAGAAGAAAATATCACACCAAAACAATTCTTTAATAACTACTTTACAACTAACTTGGATGATTTTGTGACAATTGAGAATTCTCCTCAAAAGAGTAAGAAATATCATCAAGTTTATTCAATTAAGAACCAAAATAACGTTATTGGCGGTAAAGAGCATGTCTTCTTGAACTTACCGATGGAACGTCTTGAAGAATTAACTATTCAACAATTGAAGAATAATCAATTGGTTTGGTTCGGTAATGATGTTTTGAAGCAATCAGACCGTAAGAATGGTTACTTATTGGGTGATCTTTATCAATATGACGAATTGTTCGGCATGGATAGTCAAATTGAAAAGGGACTCGCTCTTGACTATGGAGAAGCTGAAGTTTCTCACGCAATGACCATCACCGGTGTTAACATTTTGCATGGTCAACCTAACCGTTGGAAAGTTGAAAATTCTTGGGGTGAAGATAACGGAGTTCATGGTTATTATTTGATGGATGAAAAATGGTTCAAAGATAATACTTATGAAGTCGTTATTAATAAGAAATATTTAAACGATGAAGAATTAGCTGAACTTGATCAAGAACCAGTTGTTCTACCTTCATGGGATGCATTATCGTAAAAAATAAAACAAGCTAAAATAGCCTCAATAACTCAAAACCGAGTTATTGAGGCTATTATTTTTTAACATAATTAAACCATTGCTGGTTTTCCATAAAGGTATCCTTGTTGAATATCGATACCATATTTTTTAGCTAAAATTTGATCCTTATAATCTTCGACACCTTCGATTACCATATCTAAGCAATACTTTTCGGCCTGTTTAACCCAAAAATCAAGATACTTAGGGATTAGTTCGGCGTGACCACTCATGCGAAAATTTTGCATTGCAAACTTGATTCGATCAACATAGGGTAATGCCTGTTTAACATTTTCATAAGTATTAGAGCCAGTCCCGACATCGTCGATAACTAAAGAGATACTATTTTGATGTAATAGTGAACTCAATTTTTTAACTTTATCTAAGGGAACAGCTTCAGTTAGTTCAATTGTGAGTGAAACAGGAGCAATTCTTTTCTTTAAAGAAATAATCTCATCAATTGTTGTTGGATCATTAGTTTGATCATGATTTAAATTGAAGGAAATCATCCGATCATCTTTGCCAGTATTTTTCTCCAAAGATTTAACAGTTTCTTCGAGCAACTTAGTTTGTCGTTCAATCGAAAGTTCCGTAAAGTCCTCTGGTAAATGCCAAGAACCATTGTCTTCTTTACGCAAAAGAACCTCGTAACCGAAAATTGAATCATCATCTTTGTTTATCTGTGGCTGAACAAAAAAACTATATTTCGTAATCCTTTCCTCCTTTATTTAAATTTAATTGAATTTATCATCTATCGAACTATTTTATGACTTTTCAAAAATTAAGGCAATTAATCAGCTAGGTTGTTTAATTGCATAACGCCGTTATGAAATAAAAGAGAAAAAGTACTTGCTAATGACCTCAGGTAATAAGGTAAAAGTGATTATAGAAAGAGGTGAAAATCTATGTCAGAATATACAACTGGTGAATTGGCTAAAATAGCTTCAGTCTCTGTCCGGACACTACAATATTACGATAAAAAGGACTTACTAAAGCCTAGTAAAGTTGCTGAAAGTGGCCGCAGAATATATACCGATGTGGATTTGAGTAGATTAAAGTTAATTCTTTTATTGAAGAAGTTAGGTTTACCGTTAAAAGCAATTGCTGAAATTCTAAATAGTAAAAATTCAATTGTGGTTTTGAATTTACTTTTGGAGCAGCAGCAAAAAGCTATTAAAGATACTTTAAGAGATTCGCGTGAACAATTGAAAACAATCGAAGAGTTAAGAAAAAATTTACCTCAAATCGATCAGGTATCATTAAATACAATTGATGACATAGAAGATGTTATGAAAAACAAGAAAGAATTGCGTAAAGTTCATTTGAGAATGGTTCTATATGGGATTCCCTTTAATATTTTGGAATACGGTACTTTGGCTTGGGGAATCATTAAGGGTCAGTGGTGGCCATTTTTAATTGCGATTGTTCTTTTAATTATCTGTGCTACTTTGGTAACTAGATACTATTTTCAAAAGACTAATTATATTTGTCCTAACTGTGGAGCCGAATTTAAACCAAGTATAAAAGAAGCATTTTGGGCCAAACATAATATCAGAGCACGCAAATTAACTTGTCCAGTCTGCGGCAAGAAGGATTATTGTGTTGAAGTTTATGACGAAGGACAACTAAATAAATCCTGAATTCAAAAAATATTCACAAACTAGTCAACGTTATGTTATATAATTAATTTGTTAAGAGAGGAAGATTTTGATGGATACTGTGGCAGTAAAGAAAGAACAGAAAAAAGTTGAAATTTCTTCAGCGGAATGGCAAATTATGCGTATCGTGTGGACTTTGAAGCACGTGACTAGTACGGAAATTATCAATCTGATGCAACAAAAGCAGGATTGGTCTGACTCAACGATTAAAACGTTAATAACTAGATTAACTAAAAAAGAATTTCTTAGCCGTAAAAAAGAAAACGGTCGTTATATCTATTCGACAACTGTTTCCGAACAAGAGACGATGGATGAATACGCTAATAGTTTGTTCAATGATTTCTGTGCTCATAAGACGGGTTCAGTTTTAAATGAGTTGATCAACTCATTAGATATTAGTAAGAGCGATATTGAATTATTACAGAAAACGCTGGATAATAAAGTGAAAACAGCTCCAGAGAAGGTAAATTGTGATTGTTTACCTGATGGCTGTGAACATATGTGCTAAGGATGAGTTATAATTAAGTTCCTTGGCAGGGGCAAATGAAGCAGCCACTTTGGATACTTCATTGAGTCAAAAAAAGACGATACATTTCACGAATGTGATTTGTACCGTCTTTTTCTATAGATTCAATTCCATAATAAGATCTTTTTGTAATACACCATTTAATGAAAAATTACGACTAGTAGTTTTTTGAAAACCAAATTGTTTATAAAAATGAAGTACTGAATCATCATGTTCCCAAATACGACTCCAAATATGATGTTGACGAAGTTCTTTGGCCTTCTTTAATGTGAACTCTAATAATTGTTTTTCCAAACCAATATATTCAAAATCTTTGCGTAAATAGAATCTATCAATTTCTAAAGCTTCAGTCGCAAAATTGGGTTTAAGATAACCAGCTAATTTATGATTGTAGTAAATGAAATAAAACCTTGATCGAAGGTTAAGCATCTCTTTTGCTAGCTGACCATAATTATAATTTTTTAAAGTGTAATTGGAAAAATCCTTAGATGCTCTGAAATGGCGGAAACTATCATTGAAAGTTTCAACACTCAATTTTTGTAATTTAGGTAATTCTGCGTAATCAATTTCTTCAATATTTACCGGTAAAGTAACTAAGTTCATTATGAACACCTCTAATTATTTTCTAGCAACATATCTAAATGGGGGATGTTATCTTCCAAATAAACTGTGGAAATAGCTTTGAAGCCAAAGCTTTCATAAAATTTTTGCAAATAAGCTTGGGCTTGAATCTGAATTGGTTGGTTAGGGAATCTCTTTTTAATTTCATCGATTGTAGCCTGAACGATTTGACGACCAAGGCCATCTTTACGATATTCTTTGACTACAAGCACACGTCCAAAAGTTATGTGATCGCCTTTGTCGATAATTCTGGTGTAAGCCTTAAGCTTATTGTTTTCCATTAAACAAACATGCAAATCGTCAAAATCATCATCATCAACTTCCTGATAAGGACAATTTTGTTCAACGACAAAAACAGCTACTCGTTGCTTGAAGATTTCAATTAATTCATTTGGTTTCAATTCATTAGTATGTTTGACAATTATCATAAGCTCTCCCCTCAGAGGTTTAAATTAAATTTAGTATATATTTTTATTGTTGCAAATGCAACTATATTTCAACTAGACTTATTGAACTCATCATTGAATTAAGTGGCGCATTAATATACGATTAGAGAGTGTGAAACACTGTTTCACGAGTGGAGGTATTTAATGAAACCGGAAGAATTTTTTGAAGCTTTAGCCCAAAAGGGTATTGAATTGAGCAGTGTTCAAAAGGAACAATTTGCGACTTATTTTCATGAACTAGTTGAGACTAATAAGGTAATGAATTTAACTTCAATTACGGATGAAGACCAAGTCTACTTGAAACATTTTTATGATTCAATCGTACTCGGTTTTGTTGATGAAAAAATCTTAAATGAGGAATTAACATTGTGCGATGTTGGATCTGGTGCAGGGTTCCCATCATTGCCACTAAAAATTATCAATCCTAAATTAAAAATTACGATTGTTGATTCATTAAACAAACGAATTAAATTTTTGGAGGGATTAGTTAATAAACTCAATCTAACTGATGTCAGTTTGGTTCATGGTCGTGCCGAAGAGGTTGGTAAGAATCCTCAATTCCGTGAAAAATTTGATGTTGTGACAGCTCGAGCAGTGGCAGCCATGAATGTTTTGACAGAATTCTGTTTGCCATTGGTAAAAGTCGGTGGTCAATTCGTAGCTATGAAATCTGAAAAAGCCCCTGAAGAAGTTAAAAATGCACAATACGCTATTGAAACTTTGGGTGGAGCAATTAAACAACAAGAATCAGTTGAATTGCCAAATGATGCCGGTATTCGTAACTTTATCTTCGTTGAAAAAATTTCTAAGACACCTAAAAAGTATCCTCGAAAACCCGGTACTCCAACTAAAAAACCGCTCGTGAAATAATTCCAAACTATTAAATAATATTGTAAAAATGATAAGATTATATAGTTATGGCAAAAGCGCCAAAAAGTGATTACCATAGATAATATTTTGTGAAATTGTTGAGCAATTTCTAGAGATAGGGGAATAAAATGGCACGAAAAATATCTGTTGCAAATCAAAAAGGTGGTGTCGGAAAAACCACAACCACCATCAATTTGGGAGCATGTTTAACTGATCTGGGCCAAAAAGTATTAATAGTAGATACTGATCCTCAAGGAAATGCTACAAGTGGATTGGGAATCAAAAAGGCCAGTGTAGAAAAAGATGTTTATGACGTTTTAGTTAATGAATATCCACTCAAAAAGACCATTATCCATACCAAACATAAGAATCTCGATATCGTGCCAGCGACAATCCAATTAGCTGGTGCGGAAATGGAACTAACTTCGATGATGGCTCGTGAAACTCGTTTACGTGCTGGACTTGCAGAAGTGGATGCTGATTATGACATTATTTTGATTGATTGTCCGCCTTCATTGGGTCAATTATCAACCAATGCTTTTACAGCCAGTGATTCAATCATTATTCCTGTTCAAAGTGAATATTACGCTTTGGAAGGATTAAGTCAGTTATTGAATACAATTCGCTTAGTTCAAAAGCACTTTAATACAAACCTTGCTATTGAAGGTGTTCTGATCACTATGCTAGACGCTAGAACTAACTTGGGCGCTCAAGTTGTAGATGAAGTGAAATCATATTTCGGCGATTCGGTTTATAAATCAATCGTACCTAGAAATACGCGCTTAGCTGAAGCTCCAAGTTATGGACTACCAATCGTTGATTTCGACGACAAGTCAAGAGGTGCACAAGCTTATCGTGATCTTGCTAAGGAGGTGTTAAAGCGTAATGGCATCAAGCAAAAATAAAAAGGGTTTAGGAAGAGGAATTGACGCAATCTTCTCCGAATTCGAAGCAATCGATGAAAATAGTGAAACTGTAGTTGATCTATCAATCGATGACATTCGTCCTAATCCATATCAACCTAGAAAAACCTTCGATGAACATGCTTTAAATGAACTAGCTCGTTCAATCGAACAGAATGGTGTCTTTCAGCCTATCATCGTCCGTGAAAGTGTTAATGGTTTTGAAATTATCGCTGGTGAACGTCGTTTTAGAGCAAGTAAGATTGCTAAGAAAACTACTATTCCAGCAATTATTCGTCCTTTAAGCGAATCAGGTATGATGGAAATTGCAGTTTTGGAAAACTTACAGCGTGAAGATTTAACGCCATTAGAAGAAGCAGATGCGTATCAAACTTTGATAACAAAATTGAATTTGACACAAGAACAAGTTTCCCAAAGATTGGGCAAGAGTCGTCCTTATATCGCTAATTACTTACGTCTATTGAATTTACCTGATGCAACTAAGAAATTAGTACAAAACGGTAAATTATCAATGGGACAAGCTAGAACCTTGCTTAGTTTGAAAGATAAAGAACAGATTGATAAACTCGCTAAACGTGCTGTCGATGAAGATTTGACTGTTCGTCAATTGGAACAATTAGCTACCGAATCCAAACACGATAGTAAAAGAAAGAAACGAGTTGTTCAAAAATCACCATATATCAAAGCTACTGAAGAAAAATTGGTGGAAAGATTTGACACTCCTGTTGTTGTTAGAGAGAATCGGAGCGGTCATGGAAAACTGGAAATTGATTTCTCGAATACGGATGATTTGAACCGTATTTTAGACATATTAGGAATCCATTTAGATTAGAGGAATTGTATGTTTAAACTTGGAGATATTATCTTAATGAAAAAGCCCCATGCCTGTGGGGTTAACCGCTGGGAAGTAATCCGAATGGGTGCGGATATTAAAGTTAAGTGCTTAGGCTGTGGTCACATCGTTATGATTCCACGTGCTGAATTTAAAAAGAAATTCAAAAAAGTATTAACTCAAGCCGACCAGGTGAAAACGGAAAATGAGCAACATTATTTGACTAAAGATCAATTAATGCCACCTAATTTTATTAAAAGAAATGAGGAATAACTAATGGCTTTAACTGCCGGAATTGTAGGACTACCAAACGTTGGTAAGTCAACTTTATTTAACGCTATTACAAAGGCTGGTGCCGAAATGGCTAACTATCCTTTCGCAACAATCGACCCTAACGTGGGAATGGTTGAAGTACCAGATAAACGTCTATCAAGAATCGATTCTTTGATTCCTGCTAAAAAATTAATTCATACTACTTTTGAATTCACTGATATCGCTGGTATCGTTAAGGGTGCTAGTAAAGGTGAAGGACTTGGTAACAAGTTCTTGGAAAATATCAGACAAGTTGACGCTATCGTTCACGTCGTTCGTGCATTTGATGACGACGATATCACAAGTGTAACTGGTAAAGTTGATCCACTAGATGATATTGAAACAATTAATTTGGAATTAAGTATCGCTGATCTTGATAGTATCAACAAGCGTTACACAAGAGTTGAAAAAGCAGCTAAGAGTGCTAAAGATAAAGAAGCTCAAGCTGAATTCGCTGTTCTAGAAAAAATTAAGCCAGTACTTGAAAAAGGTGGAGCTGTTAGATCAATTGACTTCGATGAAGAAGAACAAAAGATTGTTAAGGGATTATTCCTATTAACATCAAAACCTGTTTTGTATGTTGCTAACATCGCTGAAGATGATATGGCTGACCCTGAAGGTTCAAAGTATTACAAGTTGATTGAAGACTATGCTAAGAAAGAAAATGCTCAAGTTATTGGTGTTTCAGCTAAGACAGAAGAAGAAATTGCTGAATTAGATGATGACGAAAGAAAAGAGTTCCTTGAAGCTGAAGGTGTTACAGAATCAGGACTTGATAAGTTGATCAGAGCTAGTTACAAGTTGTTAGGTCTTAGAACATTCTTTACTGCAGGTGGTAAGGAAACACGTGCTTGGACTTTCCATGAAGGAATGAAAGCACCACAAGTTGCCGGAATCATTCATTCTGATTTTGAACGTGGATTTATTCGTGCCGAAGTAATGGCCTTTAGTGATCTAGACGAACTAGGTAGTGAAAAGGCTGTTAAGGAAGCCGGAAAATTACGTGTTGAAGGTAAGGATTACGAAGTTCAAGATGGTGATATTATCGAATTTCGTTTCAATGTCTAATCCAGGGGGAGCAAAATGTCAGAGGATTTAAGAGAAAAGAATAAAAAGGCTGCTGAAAAGCAAAAAGTTGCTTCAGCTAAAAATGAGAAAAAAGAAGAAGTCACAAGCCAAATTTACAGTGCAGATACTGATGATTTGAGTAAAAAGTTAAGTAATAAAAATGCGGAATATGTTTTTAAACTTAACAAACGCTTGCTTGACGATGGTTTCAAAGAAGAAGAAGCCAAAGAAGTCATCGATGGAATGTTACCTGAAATGATTGATAATCAGATTAAAGGAATTCCTGCTAATCAACTTTATGGACCAGTTACTCAAAAGGCTAAAGAGATTGCTCATCCAGTTAAAAAGCCTAAGAAAACACCATTCTGGGGACTATGGATCGATACAGCTTTGTTATTCTTTGCTTTGTTTGGATTGTTATACGGAGTCGTTGCATTGACATCGAAGAAGACAGATCCTAATAATCAAACAGGTGTCTTAACATTGATCGTCTTGTCATTAATGTGGGGTGCATTGTTAACATGGTTCAACAACCAAATGAGAATGCCAAAATCAGAGAGACCTGGTTGGGGTAAAACAATTGGTTACTTGGCACTAGGTTTAGTACTGATGTTTGTCTTCTTAGGAGCAATGGCATTTGTACCAACAACAATTAATCCAACACTTAATGCAGTAGGTTACTTTGTAGCTGCAGTAGTAGCATATGGTATCCGTTTTGCTTTCCGTCGTTACATGGGAATCAAAGAAAAGACATTTTTCTAAAGAGAGTGGAACAAGGGCGTCCAGCTCCCGAGGATTAAGACTACTTTCTCAGCCGGTGGCGAAGCGCCGGCTGAGAAAGTTGACTTAACCGGAAGGAGTTGCCCTTGTGCAACTCGTTTCCACTATTCGGCAAAGAACAGTGGTTATTCTAAATAGAAGTTAAATAGAAATTCAAAATCAAAAAATCTCCCAATCCAAAAGGATTGAGAGATTTTTATTTAACTCGGAAAAACTGCACTAGACCATATAAACCATAACCACCAGCGGCAGCCTGCAGGATAGTCATCATCATACCGACTTTTTTGATGTTTAAGTTGTGATCAAAATGTAATTCATATTGAACGAATGCAATCACAGCAATTGAAAAAATGATAATCAAAATAAATTTTAAACGTTTTTTTAAATAATCCATAAAAACTCACTTTCACGGTCTAATTAGTAATCTAGTTCTATCTTATTGTATAATACTAACTAGTTGTATACTTGTAAATATATGTACGCTTGAGAGGTCTATTAAATGAAAATCTTAGTGGTTGATGATGATAAAGAGATTGTAGAACTACTTAGTATTTATATTAAAAATGAAGGTTATGAACCTGTGACAGCTAATTCTGGTCAAGAAGCTTTAGACCAATTAGCAGCTCATAGCGATATAGCGTTGATGGTTTTGGACATCATGATGCCTGGAATCGATGGTATTGAAGTCGTTAAACGAGTTCGTAAAAACTCACAAATTCCAATTATTATTGTTTCTGCCAAAACGACTGATATGGACAAAATTCAAGGTCTTATCACGGGTGCTGACGATTATGTAACGAAGCCTTTTAATCCATTAGAGATAATGGCACGAATTCGTTCGTTGTTACGTCGTAGTTCTCAACAAACAGCCAAGAATGTTCCAGATAAATTGGAAGTAGGACCAATTACTATCTATAAAGATTCACATGAAGTAGTAACTGATTCTAATCAAAAAGTGCAGTTGACGGCATTAGAATTTGGAGTGCTCTATTTACTAGCTAGCCATCCAAATCGTGTCTTTTCAGCGGATGAAATTTTTGAAAGAGTTTGGAAACAAGAGAGCGTCGTTTCGGCAAAAACCGTTATGGTTCATGTCAGTCATTTGCGCGACAAACTAGAAGAAGCAACTAATGGTGAAAAAGTTATTGAAACCGTTTGGGGCGTTGGCTACAAAGTGGAGGTTTGATTTTGAATAAAAGAATCAAACTGAATGTAAAAGAAAAAGGTGTCCTCCTTTTAGAAGGAATAGGCACCTTTCTTTTATTTCAGATTATCAATATAGTTTTAATAGGAGCTATCGGCAAAAGTGGATTTGTCGAAAATGTCAAAACTAATCTATCCAATCTTATCAGTGATAAACTTTGGATCTTAGTTTTGACCCTTTTGGTACAACTGATTTTGACCATTATGATGGCTTTGACTATGTATCATCGTCTCGAATTGCACCAAGTTCAACAGATTTTACAAAAGAGCGCTACAGCTAATTTACCGCAACCAATTGGGGTAAAAGTGAATCAGAATTTACAAGGAATCATTGATAATTATAATTTATTGATCTCGAACATGAATCGTCGTTCTAAAGAGCAGGAACAATCTGAGAAGAGTAAGGATGAGTTGATCAGTAATGTCAGTCACGATATTAGAACACCTTTGACCTCAGTTATTGGTTATTTAGGATTGATTGAGAGTAAGAATTATAACGATTTAGGACAAATCTTGAAGTATACCCACATTGCTTATAAGAAATCATTGGAGATGCAAAATTTAGTTAACTCGTTGTTTGAATTTGCCAACGTGCAACATGCAACGAGTCGTCTCAATATGACTCAATTTGATATGGCACAGATGCTAGATCAATTATCAGCTGATTTTGAATTGGAAGCTAACAAACGTGGGATGGAAATAATCGTCAATTCACATCCAGATAAGATTATGATGAAAGGCGATACCGAAAAATTGGGTCGTGTTTTCAATAATCTCATCATGAATGCCTTTAAATACGGTAAAGGAGCCACTCATATTTGGTTAACGGCCGAACAAAAGAATAATGAAGTCGTTGTAACGGTGGCTAATAATGGTCCGGCTATTCCTGAGGAATCTGTAAAACATGTCTTTGACCGATTCTATCGAGTTGAAGATTCACGATCAAAGAAGACTGGGGGAACCGGTCTAGGACTAGCGATTGCCCAGAGCATGGTGAAATTACACGGTGGAACAATAGCAGTTACATCTAACAAGGAAAAGACATCATTTATCAGTCATTTTCCAATTACTCAATAAAGATTGATTTGCGAGGTTTAATAATGAAAAAGTTCTTTAAAAAATTAGCATTGATAATGTCGTTAGTGATTTTGACATTACCTTTGTTTGCATCAACTGTTCAGGCTGATTCGCAACCCAGTCTGGATTTGAATGCGGCGGCTGGACTGGCTTTTGATGAAAATAGTGGCCAAGTTATTTACAGCAAGAATGCAAATCAAAAAGTTGCTATTGGTTCAATTACCAAAATAATTACTCTCTATTTGGTAACTAAGGCCTTAAAAGAAGGTCAAATTACTGAACAAGATACACTGCAACCAACTCAAGCACAGGCTGATATGACTAAGGATAATGAATTAACCAATGTTAAATTGGATGTTGGTCGTTCTTATACTGTTAAGCAATTGTATCAAGCAGCGTGGATCGTTTCGTCTAACTCAGCAGCGATGATGTTGGCGGATAAAGTGGCTGGCAGTCAGCAAGCCTTTGTCAAAATGATGAGAAAGACTTTGAAAAATTGGGGTATCAAGGATGCTGAAATAAATAATGTTTCAGGATTGAATAACTCTGATTTGGATTCTAGCATGTATCTCGGTAGTGCTGATGGAGAAAATAAACTGTCAACCAATGATATTGGTGTGATCGTCAAACATGTTTTGGACCAGTATCCAGAAATTTTGCAAACAACCTCAATGGCTAAATTGGATTTTCCTGCCGATAATGAAACTAAAACTTATAATTCTTTGAATCTATTATTAAAAGGACAACGTGATTATCAAGCAGGTTATGAGTTTGATGGTTTAAAGACTGGTACAACTAAGCAAGCTGGTGAGTCTTTTGTAGGAACGTTACCTATGAATGGGACTCGTATTGTCACAATCGTGATGAATGCTCAGGGTGAAAGTAATGATGTCGATAAGAGATTCCGTAGTGCACAGAAATTAGCTCGCTATGTGAAAGATAATTTTGAATACAAAGAAACCTTGAAAAAGGGCTCAGAAGTTACTATTAACAAAAAAAAGTATGAAATTAATCAATCTAGTTATATTTGGGTACCAAAGAATTTTAATGTTGAAAATTTAAGCTATAATGAAAGTAGTAACGACTTAGGTTTTACTGCGAAACGCAACAAGCAAACGGTAAAATTAATTGCTGCTAATACTGCTAGTGGTTATCTTCCGTTTAAAAAGGCAGATGTTAAAAAAATAATACACAAGAAGACTAGCCAGAAGTCTTGGTGGGATCAGATCGTTGAATTTTTTAATCATCTATGGAAACGTCTATTTTAGGAGCAGGTGAAAGAATGAGTTTGAAAGTAAGTAAAGCTATTGAGATTTTGAAAAGTCATGACTTGCTAGTTTCTGATTCAGTAAGCGATGAAAATCTCGAAGTAACAAATATTAGTTACAATTCTAGAGAAGACCAAGCCAATGGAATTTTCTTCTGCAAGGGAAATCAATTCAAAGCAGAATATTTAGACCAAGCAATTAAGAATGGTGCCAAGATCTATGTTGCTGAAAAGGAATATAGTACTGATATTGATCGTTTAATCGTTAAGGATGCATCAAAGGCTTTGGCATTATTGAGTGCCGAATTTTATGGTAATCCGCAAAATGATTTGTTTATCGTAGCCTTCACAGGTACTAAAGGTAAAACGACAACTTCATACTTCACATATGACATTTTGAACAGTGCTTATCCTAAGAAAGTTGCATTGTTCTCAACTGTTGATAGAATCGTCGGACCAAATCCAAGTGATGAATTCAAATCAGATTTAACAACTCCCGAATCAATGGAATTATTCCATGATATGAGAAGGGCTGTTGATAATGGAATGAAGTACTTGGTTATGGAAGTGTCTTCACAGGCCTACAAGAAGAACCGTGTCTATGGTTTGAAATTTGATATTGGTGGTTTCTTGAATATCACTCCAGATCATATCGGACCTAATGAACATCCAACTTATGCTGATTATTTGAATTGTAAGAAGCAATTGATGATCAACTCCAAAGTAAATATCATTAATCGTCAAACAAACGACTATGATACAGTTTTAGCCGCAGCCAAAGAGACAAGTGATGACAAAGATATTTACAAATTTGCTAAAGATGAAGTCGGTGACACTGACTTTAGTATTCGCAACAAAGAATCCAATTTAAATGATTCCGTCTTTACCTATACAGCCGAAAGTGACAAAGCTGAAGATTTACAAGACCACGGTGAATATACTTATGAATTAGGTCTTGTTGGTGACTTCAACGAGTTAAATGCTGGTGCTGCTATTACAGCGGCTAAAATTATGGGTATTGATAACGAGGTGATCGCTGAAAGTTTAAAAAAAGCGTTCGTCCCGGGGAGAATGGAACACATTAATACCAAGAACCACGGGACAATCTTTGTAGATTACGCCCACAACTATGCTAGTATGAACGCTCTATTGAGTTTCATTAAGCGTGAATATCCTGAATCAAAAGTTAAAGTTGTAGTTGGTAGCCCTGGTGACAAAGGGGTTTCTAGACGTGCAGGCTTTGCTAGAGTCCTAACGGAACTAGCTGATTCAGCGATTTTGACAACAGACGATCCTGGATTTGAAGATCCAGCTAAAATTTGTAAGGAAATCGATGATCAAATTGACCACGAAAAAGTTCAAGTTAAGACGGTAATCGATCGTCAAGAAGCTATTCGTGAAATGATTACCTCAAGTGGAGATGGAGATATTATCGTTCTTGCCGGAAAAGGTAATGATCCATATCAAAAGACTAAGGGTGTCGATGTACCTTATCCAAGTGATCCAGTTGTAGCTAAGAAAATTTTGAAGGATATCGAAGGTTAGAAACATGAAGAAATTCTTTACAGTAATTGGCGGTATGGGTAGCCTTGCCACTGAAAGCTATATACATTTGTTAAATGAGAGGACACCTAGTAATAAGGATCAAGATTATCTAGATTATATTTTGGTCAATCATTCAAGTGTGCCTGATAGAACTGCACATATTTTAGATCACAGTAAACCCAGCTTTTTACCTCCATTGACAGAAGATATTAAACAACAAAGTTTATTGAAACCTGAATTTATGGTAATTATTTGTAATACAGCTCATTATTACTATAAAGAATTACAAGCAGCAACTGATATTCCACTAATTCACATGCCACATATGGCTATTAGTGTAATGAAGAATAAATATCCTAAAGCTAAGCGAATCGGTTTGATTGCTACTAAAGGAACAATTGCTGATCACGTCTATGAAGACGAAATTAAGAATGCCGGTTTTGAATTAAGCCTTGGTGATCAAGCAGTGCAAGATGAAGTTGAAAGCTTGATTTATGATGACATCAAAATTAAGGGTAAGATGAATGCTCCAAAGTATCACAAAATCTTACAAACAATGCATGATAAATTTGATTGCGATGTTATTGTCCTGGGATGTACTGAGTTATCGTATGCTCAAGAAAAAGCCCCAGATCATCCTTATCAAGTTATTGATGGACAAGGAATTATTGTTGATAAATCAATCGAACTTGGCCAAAAAATTCGTAATGGCGAAAAAATTGATTATACGAAAATTTATGGATAAAGAGAGCGGAATAAGCCCGGTTAGAATCTGACTTATGTAGCTCGTTTCCACTATATTGCATAGAACATTGGTTATTTACCGTAAAATAATAGCCACAATAATCAAAAACAGATTATTGTGGCTATTTTTCTGTCTAATTCTTACGGTTCGGTAATGTTTCTCGTGGAACATTGCAATAAAATACGTCATTCCTATATAATAACAAGTACAAGGAGGTACTTTTATACTATGTTTAAGAGATTATCGCTTTTTACAGTGATTTTGTCAGGGGTTTTATTAGCAGGTTGCAGTAGTCAACAAGCTACAAGTACAAAGTCAAATACTAGATCTGAACAAACAGAAAAGAGTACTAAGAAGTCAACTCCAGAGAAATCTGAGAAGTCTGACCAATCAAGTTCTACTTCGTCTTCATCAAATGATGATAACCAAGCAACTAATGATGATAATAACAGTGACAGTAATAGTAACAACAATAATACTGACACAACAAATAAGAACAATGATTCTACACAAACAAATCAAAGTTCAACAAAATCTGATAATAATAGCAACAGTACTGACACAAATAATAACCAATCATCACAAAATCAGAATACAGCACAATCATCACAAACAGGGGTTAATATTACGACAGCAGATCAAGCCACTTCTTTCTTAGCTGATAAGTTAAGCACAACGTATGATAAAGCTAATACACAATATGTTGCGAATGGTAAAGTTACTTGGAATAATGTTAATGGTTATCAAATAAATATTTATAGCAAGAATTCAGACTCTCCAGTTGGCAGTTACTTAGTACCAGCTAATGGTCAATATTTCCAAATTTGGTAATCTGAAATCACTTGCCTTTATAATAAGAATTAGTTATATTTTTCAGAGGTCGGGTCAAAACTATGTTTTGTTCAGGCCTCTGTTTTAGTTTGGCAATTATTTGAATAGAGGGAAAGAATGCGAAAAAGAAATTTTATTTTACTAGCTTTGTTTTCGCTATTGATAGTATTAGGGGGCTGTAGTCGTCGTGATACGTCACAAAAAATCATAACGACAACAGTTAATACTTATAAGGAACCGATACAGAGTGTTGTCGGTGATAAGTATCAAGTTGAATCAATAATTAAATCCGTCAATGTCGACCCACACAGCTTTTCAGCTTCAAGCAACAACGCTAAACAAGTTGCTGATTCACGATTGATTGTCGCTAATGGTTTGGGGTACGATGATTGGGTTGAAAAAATTGTGGCTGCTAATAGCCAAGAAAATAATATGATCGATTTTTCTCGAGATGTCTTGAAAAAGAAAGATGGCGATAATGAGCATGTTTGGTTTGGAGTTAAGAATGTCCAAGAACTCAGTCGAGCAGTTTATAAGCATATGGCCAAAGTCGACCCGAAAAATCGTGCGTACTATCAAGCTAATTTTAAGGAATATTATTTAAAATTGAATCGTTTAATCCAAAGAGAAAAAGCATTGAAGAAATATACGGCTGGTAAAAAGGCTTATGTAACTGAACCACTACCTTACTATCTCTTGAAAGATCTAGACGTGACAATTGCTAATCAACATTTTGCTAAAGCCATCGAAGAAGACACTGATCCGTCTATTAAAGATGTGAAAAATATGGAGATTGGTTTGAATAATCATAAAGTTAGTTTCTTAGTCGTTAATAAGCAAGTAACCAGTGGAATTATTACTAAGATGACCACTTTAGCAAAGAAACATCATGTGCCAATTATTTATTTCACGGAAACATTACCAAGTGATTTGGGATATTATAGTTGGATGGATCAAAATATTAGTCAGATTGAAAGGATAGTGAAGGAATAATCGTTATTAAGGCAGTCAATTTAACCAAACGTTTTGGTAAACAATTGGTTTTTCAAAATTTAAATTTTCAAATCAATGATGGTGACTTTATCAGTTTGATTGGACCAAATGGTTCTGGTAAAACTACTTTAGTCAAAATGATTATGGGTTTGGAAAAGAAGTCTAGTGGTGACCTAATCGTTGATCACAAGCAAACTATCGGTTATGTACCACAATTTAGAAATATTGATATCGATTATCCTTTGAATATCGAACAATTCGTCCGCTTGAATCTCAAATTCACTTTGAGTCCCAAAAAGCGTCAATCAGATAATCAATTGATTGAAAGAATTCTTGAAAAAACGGGACTAACAGCTTTGAAAGATCGACCCTTAGGATTAGCTTCAGGAGGGGAAAAACAAAAAGCCTATTTGGCTCAAGCACTCTTGAATGATCCTAAAGTACTGATTCTGGATGAGTCGACTGCTAGTTTGGATGTTGAAGTTAAGATGCAACTGATGGATCTAGTGGCTGAATTGAATCAAAATGAAAAACTGACGGTCATTTTCATTACACATGATTATGAATTAACTAAAAAATATACACATCGAGCACTCTTTTTCAGAGATCATGAATTACAAGAAGTTGATGTTAAAGATGTTTCAGAAGATATGTTTGAGATGGGAGGCTAAGCATGTTTGAATATGAATTTATGAGAGAAGCTTTTATTGCTAGTACTTTCATCGCCATCACTGCTGGATTAGTTGGTGTATTCGTTGTTTCTAGAAATATGTCTTTTCTTTCTCATACATTATCCGAAATTGGCTTTGCCGGAGCTTCTTTTGGAATTTTAGTTGGGATATCGCCTTTAGCAGGGATGATTATCTTTACATTGATCAGTTCAGTGGCAGTCGGTAGTTTGAGTAGTGAATCATCTAGACGAGAAGCGTCGATCAGTGCAATATCGTCGTTGTTCATTGGTTTAGGAATTTTGTTCTTGTCGCTGTCCTCAGAGTCGAGTAGTTATGCTACTAACATCTTGTTTGGTAGTATCGTCGGCATCAGTTCTAAAGAGGTTAATCAATTAATGATTCTGGCGTTATTCGTCATATTTGTCTTCATTATTTTCTATAAACCACTATCATTTGATTCATTCGACCATATTGGCGCTCGTGCTGCCGGTTTGAAAACAAGATTACTATCAGTTGCTTTCTTAGTAACTTTGGCTCTGAGCGTCAGTATTGGAGCTCAAATCGTTGGTTCACTATTAGTCTTTGTATTATTGACCTTGCCAGGAGCGACGGCCAAGTATTTAGTACATTCGGTGCCAAAATTGATTATGGTTTCAGTTGGATTGTCGTTAGCCGGAGTTTGGCTAGGTTTATACTTAGCTTTTGTAACAAATTGGCCAGTAACTTTCTTTATTTCAGCTTTTGAAGTAATTGCTTACTTCTTAGGATTAAGCTATAAAAATTGGAAATTAAACCATTAAGGATCTGAATAAATGTTAAAAGAACTATGGAATAAATATAAAGATATGATTCCTTATGCTTTCTTTGGAGTCTTGACAACTTTAGTTAATATTATTACTTTCGATGTTTTATGGCACTTCTTGGGATGGAATTATCAGTTTGCCAATGTATTAGCATACTGGCTTTCTGTATTGTTTGCCTATGTAACAAATAAACTATGGGTCTTTAATTCTCATACGGCAACTTGGAAAGACTTTTTTAAGGAAATGTTCTCATTTTTCCTTTTCAGAGCAGCTTCGTGGGTAATTGATCAAAGTATTATGACTATTGGTGTTTCCCTATTGCATGGCAATGCGCTAATCGTCAAAATTTTAGATAATGTAGTTGTTATCATTTTAAATTACGTATTTAGCAAATTTATTATTTTCAGAAAAAGAAATGGATAACAAAAAAAGGATTGAAAACGAGTTGGTTTTCAATCCTTTTTTTACTGTCTTTTCTAGTAAAAATTATTCTTGTAATTCGCGGATAGCTAAGGCGAAATCACCTAATGTAGCTGAACCGTTGTTCTTAATTACAGGCATTGTAATGTATTTCTTCAAATCTGGTACTTCAACGTAATCGTTTAGTAAGTCTTTGAATTGAGCACGAACTTTATCTAGGAATAGTTCGCTAACAACACCACCGCCGAAGACAATCTTGTCAGGTCTAAGGATAAGTGTAGCTTGAAGAGCTGCTTGAGCAACGTAGTAAGCCATAATATCCCAAACATGATTTGTCAAAGGAACATCTTGTCCTTTGATACCTAAACGAGCTTCAAATGTAGGACCAGCAACTAATCCTTCTAGACAGTCACCATGGAATGGACAAACACCCTTGAAATCTAGATCGTCAGGATGACGTTTTACAAGTGTGTGACCCATTTCAGGATGTCCGATACCACCAACAAATTTACCCTTATCAATGGCACCGGCACCGACACCAGTACCAACAGTGTAGTAAACTAATGAATCAATTTTTTCATTAGATAGAGTAGACATGACATATTCACCATAAGCTGAACCGTTAACGTCAGTTGTCCAGAACATTGGAATGTCAAAAGCTTCTTTCATTTTACCAACGAAGTCAGTATCTTTCCAACCTGGCTTAGGTGTAGATGTGATATAGCCATATTTTGGTGAGTTCTTACGTTGTTCGATAGGACCGAATGATGCAATTCCTAAAGCTTCAATATCAAATTGTTTAAAATAATCGATTGCTTTTTGTAATGTTTCTTCCGGTGTAGTCGTTGGAAAATGAACACTATCCTTAATACGGTAATCTTCGTCACCAACAGCACAAACGAATTTTGTTCCACCTGCTTCAATACTTCCTACTAACACAATAATCTCTCCTCAATCTTAGTAATCGTTTTCAATACTAATAAGATACTATTATTTGTTTTCAACGTCAAATTGATTTATGAAAGAATGAAAAAATATTTTTAAATAATTTGAAAATTATGAATATAAAATGATTAGAAATATTTTCTAAATCAAAAAACCTCATAACATTTAAACTGATATGAGGTATTTTTGATTAGTTAATAGATTGTATGTGATGAGTCTTCTTTGAAATCATTGAAAGCCTTGATAGTCGTATCTCTGTCGTGTTGTTCAAGATTCAAAACTTTTTTATCCTTCAAACCATCGGATAGGAATTTGTAAATGAAATCGTCTCTGAAGCCAATGTCCTTAGCATCTTCAGCAGTATTTCCGTAATAACAAGTTTTGATATTAGACCAAATAATAGCACCTAAACACATTGGGCAGGGGTAGGCATTGGTATATAATTCACAGCCGGACAAATCGTGTGTTCCCAATTTTTCGCAAGCTTTTCTGATGGTTGTGATTTCGCCATGTGCTGAAGGATCGTGATTTGCTAAAACATGATTACGACCTTGTGCAATAATTTCTCCGTCTTTAACAATAACGGTACCAAAGGGTCCACCAATCTGTGTTCCCACATTCTTTTGAGCCTCTTGAGCGGCCAAATCCATAAATTTTTTGTCATATGCCATAAGTAGTATCTCCTGGTTAACAATATTTTGATACTTGATTAGTATACTTCTATTTATATTTTCATAGAAATAATGATACAAAATGGCATATTCCTAATTATCAAAAATGTAAAAATATTTTTGTCTGTCTTGAATAATATAATAAAGCGCTACCATTTATAATAAATCATAATTATTATTCTTAATTTAGATAGGTGGAGGATATGAAAACCAATAGAATACAGCAAATGATATTATGTTTACTCTTATTTCTAGTGGCTATATTTGGCGTGTCTTCAATTCAAAATGTGCAGGCTGCGGAAATAGATGACGGGATAGATAACTGGTATGCGCCGTCTAGTCAGACAACTCAAGTAGGTTTGTTACCGATGGGGGATAATTTGGATTTGGGTTATACTTTTGGATTGGCCCAGGGATATAATTCTAATTCCAGTGAATTACCGTATTTTTTGAATGGTGGCGATGACTCAATCATTAAGGATTCAATTGCGAGTGGTAATTCGGTTCAATATTCTAAGATGGATGTCTTTTTGAAAAAAGGTGATAAATACGTTAATGCCCTTTTCCAAAATCGTGCAGGGAGCAGTATTGAGACGAATCGTAGTCTGGCTTCATCGTTGTCACCAGATTTTATGATTGTACCGTCTGATTCAACGACGACTAAAGTTACAGCGATGGAATATTCGGTTTTGCCATCACAATTTTCGGGGACGGATCCAACTAATCGGATGTCGAACAAAAAGTATTATATTGGAACCGACCAGAATGGAAATGCTGCTTATAAAATTGTTGGCGATTTGAAACGTAATAGTAAGACCTATGGAGTGTTCGATTTAAAAGTTGAATTATTGATGCGCGCCGATCCTAACAATGGAGCTGTTGTTCAAAGAGAAATGTATGTTTATAATCCTAGTTCGACGACACAGAAGTTCACAACCATGTTCGCTGAAGATACCGCTTTAGGACTAATGGGAAAAACTGATCAGTCATATATTTATGATATGGGTGAAAGTCGTGGATTGATTATAACTTCTAGAGCTGATTCCTCAGATAGATATACTCTTCTAATTACTAATAAAGTTAAGGATGGATTTGACCAGTATACGGGAGTCGCTAGAGATTTATTAACTAATCCGACTAATTGGTTGGATGGTTTCAAGAACAGCAAGAATCAAAGTAGTATTGATGGTTCAGGAGCTGAGAAAGACAATAATGCTTACGGAACTTCACTTTTCAAAACTAGTGA
Organism: Companilactobacillus bobalius; assembly: GCF_002179915.1. Taxonomy (NCBI): domain Bacteria; kingdom Bacillati; phylum Bacillota; class Bacilli; order Lactobacillales; family Lactobacillaceae; genus Companilactobacillus; species Companilactobacillus bobalius. Next base: position 219,210 of record NZ_MYFM01000004.1, on the reverse strand, counting down.
TGGTTCGCCGAGAGTCGTTGATACAGCGTATGCACTGAAATGGAATCCTACTACTTTGGAACCGGGACAGACAGCTCACTTTGTTTCAACCATGGGAGCAATGCCGCAATCTTCTGCTTCACCATCCGTTTCAAAAACTTATACTAATAAAACTAATTCTACAGGTAAAAATGAAGTTGGAGATCGTTTGAAGTTTACGTTGAAAGTAACTAATGATGGTTATGGATCAGAGTGGTCTTACGATAAATTGATTGATGAGATTCCTGAAGGTTTGCAAATAGATACTTCAACAATAAAAAAATCCAACGATGGAACCAACTTTACCGCAGTTCCAGCCAGTAGTTATGATGATACAAATCGAATTTTAACTGTTATGCCAGGTTATTCTCTAAAGGATAACGATGCTGCAACGATAACTTTTGAAGCTGTTGTTGAAAGTGGTGCTGGTACAACAATTAAAAATACAGCACAATTCTTTGGAACTGATCAAAAAGTATCTGGAGCAACACAGAAAAAATATTTAGCTTCAATCGACGTACCAATTGAGAAATTAGCTTTCAATTATAACTTTACACGCCAAGTTAAAAATGAAACTAATAAAGAAACATATTATGCGGATCAAACAACTGCTAAAGTGGGAGATGTCATCAGTTATAAGACAAAATTTGAAGTGGCAAGTGATAGTTCTCATCCACTAACTAGTGCTACCAATATGATTAGTACTTTACCAAGCAGTTTGGGTACACCTTATGATATTACCGTTACAGGAGCTGATGGAAACAGTTATCCGCAAGGTGGTACCAATACCGGAGTTGTTAGAGAAGTAAAAGCTGGCGAGTCAGTTATTGTCGAGAATAAGGCCAAAGTTACTTCGGCAGCAGTTGGTAAGATAACGACTAACGCTACTTTGAAAGGTGGAGTCGTAGCCAATAAAGATTTGGATGATCTAATTTCTAATAACGCTGAAGTTTCAATTGAAAATGTTGACGGTATTACGTCAGTTCCACAAATGATTGACTTTGGAACGCATAACTTTGCAGGTTCTAGTTTGGAAGCAAATAATGTTAAGACTGACGGTGAGCTGATCGTTAATCATCCGACAGATAATCCGTTCATGATTTCCGTATCCTACGATAATACTGATCCAGACTTACGGATGAAGAATAGTGATGGTGACACTTTAAGCAACGATTTGGGAAATATTTTATTCTTCCGTCAACGCCAAACAAGCGTCACTGATTCCGGAACGTGGCAACCAATTTTGGCAAACGGAACAAGAATTCAGTCAGAGAGCTTCTCAGGCGGACAAGATAATTTAGATTTATCAGAGTATATCGGAGCCGGTTCTTGGAAAATAAAGATGGATAGCAATACTAAGTCAGGTAACTATAACGGAACCATAACGTGGCAAATGGTAGACTCAGCTTAGAAAAATAAAAAAGGAAAACCATTAGCGGTTTTCCTTTTTTAATCTGAATTAGTAAATCTTAGTATCACGAATATCTTTAAGAATATTGAGTGAACCATCTTTGTAACTGAGGAAACCATAAACTAAGATACCGAGGATTCCACAAATAGCAATAACGATAATTGCTCCAACTTTAGTTGCGTCAGAGATTACGTGAACAATTAATAAGTTAGCAACTACTACTACTACTAACATGATTACACCGTCAATAAGGATACGAATTAATTTCTTACCTAATTCCCTATCAACGATTTCAAATTGCTTGTTGATCAGTCTAAATGCGAAGTGACTCATAATTACAAAAGCAATAGTTGTTGCAACAACTGGTCCGTAAACACCTAAAGCCAGAGTTAATGGTAATTGAAGCACAATCTTTAGTACATAAGCGATTGCTAGATAAATCATTGATTTCTTCATATGATGAGTAACTTGAAGAATGTTTTCCAAAATCATAAATAGACAGTAGAAGAAGGCTTCAAAACATGAAACTATCAGAACTTTTGAACCGAGGATACTTTGATCGTAGAAGACAAAAGCGGTCCAGAGTTGACGACTGATAGCCATGACTCCGAAAGTAGCTGGAAGAATGATGAAGACCGTGAATTGCACAATTTTACGCATGAAGTTTTGAATATATTCGTTGGAAACCTTCTTGCTGACCATAGCTGACAGAGCTGGAATAACGGAAGCAGATACGGAAATGGCAAGGGAAACAAGGACCATAATAATCTTATTAGCCTGGAATCCGAACATCGCATAGAGATTATCAATTGTTTTTTCACTAGCATGAAGAATTAATTGATAGATCCATGTGAAAGTTGTTTGGTCGAATAATTGTAAGACAGTCATGATAGTATCGACTAGCAAAAATGGAATCGCCGAACGCAACATCGAACCAAAATTGATATCAATAGTTTCATCGGTAGGTAAATCATCTTTTGTTTTGATATCATCAATTGTTACTGAACGTCTGACTTTGACACGAATCCAAAGTAAGAAGATATAAGCCAATGTGGCACCGATAAATGAAGCAAGTGTTGATTGGTTAACAGCTGAGATATAGTTACCTTTTTGTAAAATCATAATTGTGTATGTGGCATAAAGCATATAAGCAACACGGGCAATTTGTTCGATAACTTGTGAAAAGGCTGAATAGGAAATAAAGGCATAACCTTGAATATAACCTCTCAAAATACCTAGAGCTGGAATAATTAGCATTGCAACACTCAAATATTTAATCGGCGTTACAACACGCATATCGCCAGCCGCTAAAACGATGGCAACATATTTTGCACCGAAGAACATAATTGCAGCACAACCAATACCAACTAAGGTCATATAGAAACTGTACTTCTTGAAGAGTTTCTCACTTTGATCAAAGCGTCCCAAGGCATTGTGAGCAGCAACTTCTTTAGAAATAGCTGAAGGAATACCTGCTGTAGCGATAATCAAAAAGAGATTGTAAATATTATAAACTTTTCCGTACATGGCATTAGCCGCGTTAACAGCTAACGGACCGATCCAAATATTCCAGGGAATAATATAAACAACCGCTAGAATACGAGAAATAATTCCACTAATGGAAATCCACAGGGAACTTTTTAGTAATGAATCTTTTTTCATTTTTTTATCCATTCTTTATAAAATTACTTATATTATAGAAGCTTTTGGTTAACGGTAAAAGAAGAGTACGAAAATCAAAGCTATTAGAGCGGGTAATCCTTGTAGAAAAATAATTTTTCTAGTGGCTGTCATAGCACCGTAAATTGCTACGATGATGACATAAAGCATCAATAAGATCATGATAATTTTCAAAGTTGTACCAGTGAAGAAAAGAATCATTGCGAGAATTAAGATACCTAAGGCACCGTTATAAATGCCTTGATTAGCTAGAGCAGTTTTGGCATGTTCATTTTTAACGAAGTCTAGAGGCATATCGAAAGCCTTAGCTTGTTGTTCTGGTTTAGCAAACATTTCTAGACCAGCAATACCAATATGTTCTAAGGCCACTAGTGCAACTAAAAATAAAGTTAAGATTTGCATTTTAATCTTCTTTCTATATTAAAAAGTATAAGTATTATATTAGCCTGTTTTAAAAAATCATACAATGGAAACAAAAAAGAAGAATCAAAAGCTTATGATTCTTCTTTAGTATTCATCATAGCAAATTTTTCAGTAAATTTACCTTTTTGATTGATTTTAGCGTGTCTAAGACTATCCATTTCTTCATAAGTAATTGAAGCATCATCAAGAATTGCGCGAATAACTTCTTCCAGGTCCCCTAATTCTTCGACTAAGTTAGCGCGAGTGGTAGCGGCTTTCACTTCAGTAGCTTCTTCAACTACTTTCTCACGTAAAGAGAGGCGGTAATCGTCGTTTGAAAGTACTTCAAATTTAGAATCGTCATTGATAATAGTGGGTATTTTGTCCCGAACCAATTTTCTCATATTGTAAGTTCCCCCTAAAACGTTGTGTAAAAGAATCTTACCACACAAAAAGTCCAGAAGCTGAGAATTTGATAACAATAATATCATCATGATATTATTTAATTAAAATAAATATAAAAGTGTTGATTATTATGAGTATTTCAAGTGTAGAGATAACAGAAATATGTGGTGCCTTGTTGTTACTAGTAATGATAATTATAATTATTTTGCTAGTTCTAAATGACCTAATTCGTAAAAGAATGGAGTTTGCTTGTAAGGATGTCTTAGCTAATCGTCAAAAGATTGATGATATCGCTTTGGACGAGAAAACTTCTTCCTATTTGAAGAGAAATAATAATCACGAGCTACATCGACTTAATGAATATATTTCTAAACAGAACGACGTTATACAATATAAATTGTATTTAAAGAAACGTCGATTCGATTTTTATTTAAAAAAACAAAATTTATGGAATTATAAAGTTATAGCAATAAAAATGTATGAATGAGGCTGTCGTTATGACGATGGCCTCTTTTTATTGATTGACTATCACCGAAAAATCGGATAACATGTTTATAAATTTTACCTATATTTAGGTAAAACAAATAATTAGGAGGAAGATCATGTCGGCATGGGATACAAAATTTGATAAAAAAGGATTCACTTTTGATGATGTTTTATTAATACCAGCAGAGAGTCATGTTTTACCAAATGAAGTAGATTTATCAGTTCAACTAGCTAAGAATATTAAGTTAAATACACCAATTTTGAGTGCAAGTATGGATACAGTTACCGAAGCACCAATGGCTATTGCAATGGCCCGTCAAGGTGGTTTGGGTGTCATTCACAAGAATATGAGTTTTGAGCAACAAGCTGATGAAGTATCAAAAGTTAAGCGTTCTGAAAATGGTGTCATCATTGACCCTATTTATTTAACTGCAGATGACAAAGTTAGTGAAGCAGAAAAATTGATGAGTACTTACCGCATAAGTGGTGTTCCCATTGTAACTAATACAACTGATTTGAAATTAGTTGGTATTATTACTAACAGAGATTTACGTTTCATTACTGATTTCTCAGTTAAAATCGGTACGGTAATGACAAGTGAGGAATTAATTACTGCACCACTTGGAACATCTCTAAAAGAAGCAGAACAGATCCTTCAAGAACATAAGATCGAAAAATTACCTTTGATTGATAAGAATGGTCGCCTAGGTGGATTAGTTACAATCAAAGATATTGAAAAAGTAAAAGAATTTCCTAATGCCGCTAAAGATCAATATGGACGTTTGTTAGTAGCCGCTGCTGTTGGTGTTACTAGCGATACTTTCGAACGTGCAAAAGCTTTACTTGATGCCGGTGCTGATGCCATTATTATTGATACAGCTCATGGCCACTCAGCCGGAGTTTTAAGAAAGATTTCTGAAATCAGAGCTAAATTCCCAGAAGCAACTCTAATCGCAGGTAATGTCGCTACTGCTGAAGGTACAAGAGCACTTTACGATGCTGGAGTAGATGTTGTTAAAGTTGGTATTGGACCTGGTTCAATCTGTACAACTAGAATCGTTGCCGGTGTCGGTGTTCCTCAATTAACAGCCGTATATGATGCCGCAAGTGTTGCTCACGAATATGGCAAGACAATCATTGCCGATGGTGGTATCAAGTACTCAGGTGATATCGTTAAAGCTTTAGCAGGTGGTGGTAACGCCGTTATGCTTGGTTCAATGTTGGCGGGTACTGATGAAGCACCTGGCGAATTTGAAATCTATCAAGGTCGTCGTTTCAAGACTTACCGTGGAATGGGTAGTTTAGCTGCCATGTCACATGGTTCATCTGATCGCTACTTCCAAAGTGGTGTTAACGAAGCTAATAAGTTAGTTCCCGAAGGTATTGAAGGTCGTGTCGCAGCTAAAGGTGCTGTTGGCGATGTAATTTATCAATTACTTGGTGGTTTACGTTCAGGTATGGGTTATGTTGGTGCTCATAATTTGAAGGAATTACAAGACGCTCAATTTGTTCAAATCTCAAATGCTGGTTTAAGGGAATCACATCCACATGATGTAACAATTACTAAAGAAGCTCCTAATTATTCAGTTAAATAACAAATAAATTTTCAGATTTGTTTAAAGAATCTGTCTTTCGTAAAGGTAGCAGCAACTATTTAGAATAAAACGTATGTATTTATGTTTCTAAATAGTTGCTGTTTTTATTTACCGTAAAAAATGTTATCTGGTGCTCAAGAAACTGAACAAACGATTTACAATAATTACAGGATATATTTTGTATCAGGGGGAAAATATGAATAATCAGGGACAACAACCAAGTACGAGACAAGCTAGATCCCAAAATATGAAGTTTGGAAGATATTCGTATTTTGACGGGGGACTTTTTGAATTGATCTTGCTGAGTTTGGGCGGATTCATTATGACAGTTTTTACGATTGGAATTCTTTATCCTTGGGCGCTTTGTTTGGTCTATGGATGGAAAATTAATCATACCGTAATTGAAGGCCACCGAATGCACTTTAATGGAACTGGTTTAGAACTATTTGGTAATTGGATTAAGTGGTTCTTATTGTCGATCATTACAATTGGTATCTATTCATTTTGGGTTAATATCAAATTGGAAGATTGGAAAGCTAAACATACGACTTTTGTAAATTAATTTATCGTTATAACGATAAATAAGACTAGTGCAGCAGCTATTAAAAGTGGCCGTTACACTAGTCTTTTTTATTGTTTTTTAATAATGAAAGTATGTCCTTTAAGATAATAACAAGTCAGCCAATGTTGCTGGCTCAATTTTTCCTAGGTTGGCTGTTAAATCAACCTTTTCAAAAGCAGAGATTAAAGCCTCTTTAGTAAATTCGGTTCCTAAAAGGGCTTTTTCAATCAAAGTAATATCACCACCGGTAATGAAATCACCATAAATTTTGATGTTGGAAATTTTGTTATCTTTCAAAGAGAAATTGAAGGCAACAGTACCGATGTCATAATGCTTAGAAACATAATTAGTGAAACCGGGATTCTTACCATAATTCCAAGCGTCAGTGTCATATTTATTTTCTAGACGAGAATCGATAATGTCCCAATCATGGTCGTTCAAAGTATAAGTTTCAATATCGGAAAGTTTATCGACATGGTAGATTCGTTTCAACAATTCCTCTCTGAATTGATTGGCATTCATACTTCTGAAAGGTTCATCCAGATAAGGTTTGATATTGGTAATACGTTTATTAACAGACTTAACACCTTTAGATTCAAGCTTGTCTTGTTCAGGAGTTAGAACTTTACTGGCAGTATCCATGTCCAAATCGAACATCAGAGTACCACCGGCGGCGTAAGAATCACCGACTTTGAACATTGTCATACCAGAGAATTTCTTACCATCGACAACGATATCGTTACGACCTCGCATTTCGACACCAGTAGCGCCCATGTCATGCAAAGCGTCGATGATTGGTTGGGCAAAATAAGCATAGTCTCCAAAATGTTCGTCGTCACCAATAATGATATTTTCGAAAATTAGATTTCCATAATCGTGATAAACAGCACCACCACCAGAAGTTCTACGGACTAGTTGAATTTTATTTTTTTCAAGGTAAGGGAAGTTAACTTCGGCATAAGCATTTTGATGAACACCCACGATGACCGAAGGATTATTGATATAGAGGATCAAACCATGGCCTGGTAGACGAAGATCATTCACTAGGTAATTGTCCAAAGATTGATTAACTATGGCATTATAAACTGGTTTTCCATTTTTAGATGTATCGATAAAGAACATATACTTCACTCCTTCTTAATTGATTAGTTTTATTGTAAGCCCTTTCGAAGAATGAAGAAATAAAATTTCACAAAAAAAGCCTGCCAAATTAATGACAAGCTAGAAGTTATTTAATTAGAACCATAATGATAGGCACAACGATCAAACTCAATAGAGTCGTTTCAGTAACCATGATGGCAGCATAATTAGAATCGGCGTGGTAAAGCTTTGCTACAACGGGGGCATTGGTCATAACGGGCATAGCTGCTTGAACAATGAAGACCTGTCTCATCAAAGGCGTGGCAGGAATAAATAGGAAGAGAGCAGCCATTAATAATGGAGCACACAAGAATCTTCCAAAGAGAATTGCCAAATTGTCTTTGTGAAATGAAATATTCTTCAAACCGGCGTTATAGATAGAAATACCAATGAAAATCATCGATAGAGGAATAGTCAAATTACCCAGATATTCAAAGTCTGACATTAAGAACTTAGGCAATTGAATATGAAGCATGACTAAAATCAATCCGATGATGAATCCCATCAATGGTGGTGAAAAAATCTTTTTAAGAGTTGTCTTCAATTTGAATTTACCTTTGATTTCTCCATCCATTTGGATCAAATAAGTACCAAGTGTCCAGAAAAAAGTTGTGTTAGCCATGTAATAGACTAAAACGTAAGGCAAACTTTTTTCACCGAATAGCGCCATATTGACAGGTAAACCGACGAAGACGGTATTAGAATTGAAAAACATTGATGAAAATAACCCCTTATGTTTAGGATCAATTTTCAAAACTTTGATTAAAATTATAGAAACAAAGATCAAAATGGTCATCGACAAAACTGGAATGGCTAAGTCGGGTAAGAGTTTGATCAATTTTTCAGCAGTAAAGTCTTTAGTAATGGTTGAAATCATATAGGTAGGTAAAGCAACTTGTGTAACTAATTTTGCAATTAGCTGTGTTGAATTTTCTGAAAACCAGCCTAAATGGGTTAAACCATAACCAACGGCAATAAGGCCTATGATTATTAGAATTCCTTGAATACTTGAGAAGAAAACGCCCATAAAAAACACCCTTCAATAGTAAATATAACTTCTATGGTACTCTTTTTTGCAAAGAGTGGTGAAATTGAGAAATTATTGTTTATTTTTTTGTAAATGAATCGGTCCGGAGAGTAGTTCAGTCAAGTAAGTTTCGGCTTCGTCAAGGGTTACTTTATGTTGTCCTAAGTAGATCCATTTCAGAATTTCGATAATTGTTGTACTACAATGTTGAGCTACTAATTCTGATGGAGTATGAATAACTTTGGTATCAACACTATTTTTGATTGATGCGTAAATGACATCGGTAAAGTGGCGGACAAAGTGATTGACCAGCGGGCTGTCGATTGGATTATTCTCGATGATACTTAATAGTAGGGATTGATAATCTTCGAATAATTTATAAATCTGTGCGAAGGTCTCTTTAATAGTTAATTTGTTTTCTTGAGTATTGTTGACATCCAAGTGAGTGTCTTGTCCTAATTTGAACCAACAGAAATTCAAGAGATCAAATTTGTCATCAAAGTAGTTGTAGAAAGTGGCACGCGGGTAATCGGCTTTTTCGCAGAGAGCATTTACTGTAATTTTGTCAAAAGGTTTCTCGGCTAAGGAATCAAACATAGCGGTCGCAAATGCCCGTTGGGTGCGTTCAATACCACGTGATTGTTTAATATTTGGATCGTATTTCAAAATGTAAGCGCCTCAATTCTGGACAATTTTCATAAAATGTCAAAGTTTAGACAAAATGACAAGACTTGTCTCTTGCCCAAATTCGTAATTAACCTTATCATTACATTTGTATTTTTACAACTGTCCAAGTATGGATAACTGAATTTGATTAAGGGAATGTGATTTTTATGAAAGATTTTCGTCGTAAACAGTGGCCAGCACTGATCGTATGGTTGGTTGTAATCTTGATTGCAATCGTCGCTATGCCAAATGTTTCAGAGTTAGTCAGAGAAAATGGTGGGATAAAGCTACCCAACACAGTGGAGAGTGAAGTAGCTAATAAGATTCAGAAAAAAGCGAATAACAATAAATCGGTTCGTACCTACACAGCCGTTTTTAGTAATGGAAATCAAAAGCTTTCTTCCAATCAAACCGAAAAAATTAAAGATACTCTGTCTGATTTAGAGAATGAATCAGGTTTGAGTATTACAAATGTTATGGGACCAACAGATAATGCTGAAACAAAGAAGCAGTTGGTTTCTAAAGACAAAACTACTCAGTTAGCTCAGATTACGGTCAAAGCTAATGGAACTGTTAAGCATCAAGTTAGAGAGCTTAATAGTCAGTTAAAGACGTCTGGAATTAATACTTACGTCACAGGTAGTGATGCCTTGAATGATGACTTCTCAACAGTTACTGAGAAAGGTATTCAAAAGACTGAAGTTATTGCGGTTATCTTCATCTTTATCGTTTTGATCTTAGTCTTCCGTTCACCAATCGTACCAATTATTTCCTTATTGAACGTTGGTGTAGCCTTTGTTACCAGTTTGAGTGTTGTCATGAATCTAGCACAGCATGCCGGATTCCCAATCTCTAACTTTACCCAAGTCTTCTTAGTCGTTGTCTTGTTTGGTATTGGTACTGATTACAATATTTTGCTCTACGATTACTTTAAGGGAGCATTGGCAGAGGGACTGGATCCAGTTTCGGCGATGAGGTCAACTCGTAAACACGGTGGTCGTACAGTTCTCTATTCAGGAATTTCAGTTCTAATCGGATTTTCAGTTTTGTGGCTAGCTAAGTTCTCGTTCTATCAAAGTGCTTCAGCTGTCGCAATTGGTGTTCTTGTTCTATTGCCAGTTCTATTGACATTGAACATGTTCTTCATGGCCGTACTTGGTCCAAAATTATTCTGGCCAAGTAAAATTTCTAACGGTAGTAGTTCAAGTCGTTTATGGCATGGATTATCTAAGACAGCTTTGGCACAACCAGCTATTGTCTTGGGTGTAATTGTTATTTTAGCTATTCCATTTGTCATGACTATGAACGCTGATTTGAACTTTAATAATGCTGATGAATTACCAAGTAGCTATAAGTCAAAAGCTGGATATGAGATAATTCAAAAGCACTTTTCTAAAGGTATGACAGCTCCTATCACAATTTATATTCAAAGCGATAAGAAGTTGAATACTCAATCTAAACTAGCTGCTGTCGATCAATTAACACAATATCTTCAAAAAGAAGATGGTGTTAAGACAGTCGCTTCTGCAACTGAACCAGGTGGTAGTAAGATTGGTTCAATGTATTTGAAGGATCAATTGAAGACTATTACTAAAGGTTTAGCCTCATCTAAAAAAGGTTTAAATACTATTAAATCAGGTTTGGATAGTGCTAATACACAATTAAGTAATGCAAATATCAGTGGTAGCATGAGTCAAGTTCAACAATTGGCTGATGGTACTCAAGAGTTACAATCTGGTACACAACAATTGCAATCAGGTATCAGCAACTACACAGCTGGTGTTTCAAGTGCCAACTCTGGTGCTCAACAATTAGCTTCAGGTAGTAGCCAAGCAGCCAGCGGTGCTAATACTTTAGCTTCAAGTACACAGACTTTGGCTAGTGGTGCTAACCAAGTTGCTAGTGGCTCTAATCAATTAGCATCTAGTGTTGGTAGTGCGGCAGCTAGTTTGCCTACATTGACTGGTCAAGTTCAACAATTGAGTCAAGGGAGCAACACTTTAGCTACTGAAATGAATCAATTGACTGCAACAGTTAACCAATTAAAACCATTGCTTGCTCAATTACAAGGTAGTGGTGCACTTAGCCAAGCAACCGGTGGTCAATTAAGTGCTAACCAAATTTCTACATTAGTAAGTAGCATTAATCAATTAAACAGTGGTGCCGGTACTTTGAATAGCGGTATCAATCAATTTACAGGTTCACTTCCTGGTTTAACAAGCCAAGTTAGTCAATTAACTAGTGGTACACAAACTCTAGCAAGTGGTACTAACCAAGTTGCCAGTGGCGCTGGTCAATTGTCATCAGGTGCTAACAGTCTTGCCAGTGCTAACTCACAAATTGCTAGTGGGGCAAGTACTTTAGCTAGTGGTACTAATACATTGGATGCATCAAGTTCTACTTTGAATAGCGGTGCAAGTACCGTTGCCTCTGCTAGTCAACAAGTTAATACGGGTGTTCAAACATTGAATACTAAGTTACAATCAATGTCTTCACAAGTTGAACAATTACAACAAGGACTTGGTAGTGCTTCTGATGGATTAACAACCTTGGCAGATGGTAGTGATACCATGAATCAATATTTGACTGAATTACGTAAGTCATATATTGGTGATGATTTCTATCTACCTAAGGCTACAATTAAGTCAAAGGCCTTCAAGCCAGCCTTAGATACATATATGGCAGATCATCATAAGATTACAACTCTAACCGTTGTATTAAAGGGTGATCCAAATTCAACTAAAGCTAATACCCAATTCAAACGTATGCAAAAAGATTTGAAGTCCCAAGTTAAACATGGCGCATTAGCTGGAACTAAAGTTGCTATCGGTGGTCAAACATCACAAGATAACGATTTGAGAACTCTTGCTAATGGTGACTTTAAACGTACAGCTATTATCATGTTGATTGGTATTGGAATTGCTTTGATTGTTGTTATTAGATCAATTTTGCAACCAATGATGATTATTGGTACATTGTTAACTGCTTATGCTGTTTCAATGAGTTTAACAAGAATGATTTCTGCAACCTTCTTGGGTAGACCATTATTGAGTTGGAATACACCATTCTTTACTTTCATCATGTTGATGGCTTTAGGTGTTGATTACAGTATCTTCTTAATGATTCGTTACAGGGATGATCACGATGATGCTAACTTGAAGAGTCAGATGTTAAGAGCTGCTACAGCAATCGGTGCGGTTGTTATCAGTGCTGCTATTATCTTGAGTGGTACCTTTGCCGCTTTGATTCCTAGTGGTGTTACAACCTTGATTCAAGTTGCTCTAGGTGTAATTATCGGATTAGTTGTCTTAGTCTTCATCTTACCTATGACTATGTCCAGTTTGATCAGTTTAGCCGAATGGCATGAAATGAGTGAACATGGCGATCTTAAGAAAAAGAAAGCTTCAAAAGAAACTAAATAGTTAAAATAAAAGATCCAGTGACTCGATGTTGAGTTGCTGGATCTTTTTTATAACCATGGTTCTATTGGAGATAGTGGAAATTTGCCGTCCTCCACAACAAGAAAATTTGGCTGGAACGCCATGGGCCGACTTGAAGCTAATAATTTTGTACTTCGCACAAAATCATGGATCTTCAAGCTCGGCCTTTGCCTAAGCAATAAATTGCTAAGGCAAATTTCATGGCTGAGCTAATTTTCTTGTTGTTCCGGACTGGTGTGTTGTTCTTGTCTTTTATGTTTTTGAATTATTGAATAGTGGATTAATATTTATTTGGATGGAAGATAGTGTTGGATTTAAGATTGTGTTTCATTTTTTGGTTTAAAAAATAGAAGCACTCTCTAGTCCGGAGTAAAAATTGGGAATGCGTTCAACTATAAGATTATTGTTACCGGCTATGCCGGTTACAATAAGGCCGACTTTGGAAATCCATTATTTTGCACGAAGTGTAAAATAATTAGTTTCAAATCGTGCCTATAGTGTTCCAATGCATTCCCAATTTTTACGGAGGACGGGAATTTAAGTATATTTCTTACTTTATTCATACCGTTTGTGAAAGTATTTACAAGGGTCAACTAAGGCGGTAGAATTAAGTATGACAAATATTTGGAGATGAAGATTAATGGATGAAACAAAGAATTTAGTTAATAATGATTTTAAAGATATTATGTTCGATCGTCATTCATATAGAAAGTTCCAAAGTGATGTAAAGATTTCTCGTGAAGAAATTTCAGAAATGCTTGAAGAAACTATTACTGCTCCTTCAGCCTGTAACTTACAATCATGGCACTTTGTTGTCTGTGATGATGAAGAGGGTAAGAAGAAAGCTCATTCTGTTATGATGCCTTTCAATTACCCACAGACTGACAGTTGTTCAGCTATCATCTTTGTTTTAGGTGATACTCAATCACACTACAAGTACCGTGATGTTTGGAATAAGGCTTGTGAGAATGGTCAAATTAGTCCTGAGGAACGCGATAAGGTCTTCAAGACTTTCTTACCTTTGTATGAACATGCTGACAGAAGTTTCCTTGAAAAGGATGCTACAATCGACGGTAGTATGGCTGCTATGCAATTGCTACTAGTTGCTCGTGCTCATGGTTATGAGGCTAATCCAATGTCAGGTTATGATTTTGGTAAAATTGCTTCAACTTTTGGCTTGGATAGTGAAAGATATATCCCAGTTACGGCCGTTGCTATTGGTAAACCAGAAGGCGACTATACTAAGTCTGTTCGTTATGACGTTAAAAATGTTACTGATTTTATGTAAAAACGAAAAAAAGCTCGATGCACTACTAGTTGATAGTAGCTGCATTGAGCTTTTTTATTTAGTCTTCATTTTCTTCAAAGTTTGAAAATGACTCCGGTTTAGTGTCTTCAACAGGCACTTTACCGCGTTCTTTTAGGAAATAGATGATTGACATGACAACTAGGAAAACAACTCCTACAAGTAGCGATACGGTTGTCTCAGGGTTTAAGAACATGAATATCAGAATTATCACTAAAGAAATGATTGCTAGATAGTTACTGATGGGGAAGAGTGGCATTTTGAAGGGATGATCCTTCATCTTATCTTTATTGATTTTACGGAACTTCAATTCACTAAAGAGAATAACGAACCAAGGTACCATACCTGGAAGAACACTTGAACTATATACAATAACGAAGACGTCACCGGAAGTATGTAATAAAACGGGTAATGAATAGTTCAAAATTAGTCCGATTAAGATACCAATAGAAATAGCCAATACAGGAATGTAGGGAACGTTATGACGTGACAGTTTCACGAATGATTTAGGTAAGTGCTTCTCTAGTCCCAATGTATAAAGCATTCTACTAGAACTGAAAATACCAGAGTTACATCCGGACATAGCGGCTGTTAACATAACAAAGTTAATAATTTCGGCCGCAAAAGTAATTCCGACTTTAGAAAATGTTTCAACGAAAGGTGATCCAATTGTACCTAATTTGTCCCAAGGGTAAATCGCAACGATAACAAAGATAGCTCCAATATAGAAAATCAGGATACGGCCAACGATTGAACGAATTGCTTTGACAATATTTTCTTGAGGATTTTCAGCTTCACCAGCTGTAATACCAATAACTTCAATTCCTTGATAAGAAGCCACAACGATTGATAAGGCAAAGATGAATCCTTTTAATCCACCAGTGAAGAAACCGCCATGAGTCCAAAGATTACTGATACCAACGGGATGACCGTGGTTACCAACTCCAAAGACGATAACGAAGAATCCTAGAATAATCATCATAATAATTGTTAAAACTTTGATTAAGGCAAACCAAAATTCCAACTCACCATATGCTTTGACAGATGAAAGATTAGCCAGGCATAATGTAACAACAACTACTACACCAGCTATCCACTTTGGCATAGTTGGGAACCAAAATTCTAGATAGGTTCCGACCGCAATAACTTCACTGATACCTACTACTAAATATTGGAAGACATTGCTCCAAGCAGTTAAATATCCAACTACGGGATGTAGATATTCAGTTGCGTATTTGGCAAACGAACCGGTTGAAGGATCAACGTATAACATTTCTCCAAGAGCTCGCATTACCATGTAAAGGATGACGCCGGCTAATCCATAAGCTAATAGGACAGAGGGGCCGGTCCATTTGATGGTTGAAGCGGATCCCATGAATAATCCAACTCCAATTGTTCCACCTAAGGCAATCATTTGCATTTGTCTAGATGATAGACTCCGACTTAAGTTTTTCTTTGCCATATTAACTTCACTTCTTCTTTCCATACAATGTGTTCATAATATGTGAAAAGATGTTTTTTTTACATGGACTATATGATACCGCAGATTAATGAAATTGTCATTTATTTTTTCACTAAGTAAGTTACTTGTCATATATGAATAGGATAGGTGAAATATGAGTTGTGTTATTCATAATTTAAAATAAAAATTAATTAAATGTGATTCAATATAAATATAATGATATGTATTTACAATTTAAGGTATAAATTAGATAATGATAGTGTATAAGTAAAGGAAGTTTTTAAATCTCAAAATGTGCGGAATATAAGGTGGTCAAAAACCTTGATATCCCGCACAAAATATTTTTAGGATTTAAAAATAATAGGATGAGATTATGGATATTAATATATTTATTGAGCGGAGAAAATCGCTGAAAATATCCCAAGTAAAACTGTGTAAAGGCATTTGCACGCAATCAACTCTTAGTAAATTTGAAAATAATGGTCGAATACCTTCGTTGACCATTTTAAGTAAATTATGTGAGAGATTGGGACTTTCCGTAGATGATCTGTATAAGAATTCAATAGCTTCTACAACTCATATGAAATCAATTTTGGATAAAGCCGAAAGTGAATTGATGATGGAAGATTATTCGAATGTTTCAGAAAGTTTATCTGGAATTAACGCAGATGAAATTCATAATAATGCGCTAAAAATGCAATATTATTATCAACGGGGATTATTTAACGCGTTAACAAATGATAAGCTTGAAGACGCCTTCTATTGTTTTGCGCGAATTTTAGAAGATTTGGACGAAAGACATCAAACTATCTATACTCATTTAGCGTATGTAGGATTAGGTATCTTTTATTCTAAAATGGGTTTGATTAAAGAGGCTAGTTTCTTCTTTGAAAAGGTTTGGAATTACATTGATGTTCACAAAGATGAAACTTTTCAGAAAAATGGCATCAATATTTATTTAAGAATTTTGACAATTGTGTTTTATACGGCAGAGTTTTATATAAAGGTTAATGATTACGAGAAGAGTAATGAATTGATCTCACGGGGAATAAGACTTTGTTCGGAACAACATATTACTTACTATCTACCAAGGTTAAAGTTCCTTTCAGCTGTGATTGCTATTAATGAAAAGAAGCCACACACAGAAATTGAAGGATTATTGAGCGAGTCTTTGGCATTTGCTAAAATCAATCATAATGAAGTTGTCGAAGCTAGAATTAAGGCTTTACGTGAAAAGTACAATAAAGAAGTAGATTTAAAAAATGAATAGATTTTATCATACTAAAAAAGCTGACCGTTTTCGGTCAGCTTTTTGTTTAAGCTAATTTTCTAATCAATTCATAAAATCCTAAACCAATCAAAACAATTAGACCAAGCAAACTAAGTATCCAAGTGGTTTGATTGCCGGTTTGTGGTAATAAACCTTTCGTGACATCTTCGTTTGAAGTATTAGGATCACTAGCTTTTGCCGGTGTGAGAGGATTGTCAGGAAGTAATGGAGTTGAATCTGTTGATGTAGATTCATTGTTATTAGATTCTGATGGAATCAAATCAGTATCGGTAGAAGTATTAGGATTGCTTGGTTCTGTAGGTTGCTCAGGTTCTGTTGGAGTAGTTGGAATTGTAGGATTTGTTGGTGTCGTTGGTTTGTCAGGGTTGCCTGGCTTACCAGGATTTACTGGTGTGTTAGTCGAATGAGTGTTAATAATGGAAATATTGTTGTCATCGACTTGTTTGACTTCGGTAGTATAACCTGTAACTGGAGTTTCCTTAACAGAATATTTAGCGTTCTTATCAAGGTTATTCCAGGTGTATGACCAATCATTATCTGCATTCAAAATAACGGGATCACCAGTGTTTTTACCATCAGCTAATAATTGAACTTTAACTTGATCGGGACGAATCTTATCTTGGTTATTTTTATCGTTCCAAGTCTTTGTAACGGTCAAATTAGTTTTGTTATCAACGGGTGGTGTTACATGATTCAAAGTGTTAGTAATTGTAGCAAGACCATCTTTTGTAACAGTCTTTGTTGTGTAGCCAGGAACTTTAATTTCTTTGACTGAATATGTAATATCTTTGCCGTTTTCTTGTTTATCAAGATCTGACCAAGTTTTGGTCCATCCGCCTTTGGCATTTAAAGTGACAGGATCGCCGACGTTTTTACCATTAGCAGTTAATTGAACTTTGATTTCACTTGGACGAGTACTATCGGCATTGTTGTCGTCAGCCCATTTCTTAATAACAGTGAAGGTACGTTTGTTATCAGAAGGAGTTACTGATTTAGGTGTGTGCTTATTAATGATTGTTATATGTGTTGCATCGGTTGAAGTAGAAGTTGCTTCATAACCAGAAACATCATTTTCTTTAACACTGTAAGTTACATCCTTATCGTTAACTTTTTTGTCTAAATTTTTAAATGTATCGGTCCAATTATTGCCCTTATCTAAGGTAATAGATTTACCGGTATCTTTACCATCAGCTAGTAGACTAACTTTCACGCTATCGGGACGAATTCCATCTTTGTTATTTTCATCGTTCCAAGATTTTGTAACGGTCAATTCAGTTTTACTATCAACTGGTGGTGTTACAGGAATTAAAGTATTAGTGATTGTAGAACCATCATTAGTATCGGTAACATTAGTTGTATAACCCTTAACGTTAACTTCATTAACTGAATATTTAATATCTTTGCCGTTTTCTTGTTTATCAAGATCTGACCAAGTATTAGTCCAACCGCCTTTGGCATTTAAAGTGACAGGATCGCCAACATTTTCACCATTAGCAGTTAATTGAACTTTGATTTCACTTGGACGAGTACTACCAGAATTGTTGTTATCAGCTCATTTCTTAACAACAGTGAAGGTACGTTTGTTATCAGAAGGAGTTACTGACTTAGGTGTGTGTGTGTTAATAATAGTTACATGATTTGAATCAGTGAATTTGTAAGATGCTTCATAACCAGAAACATCATTTTCTTTAACACTATAAGTTACATCTTTATCGTTATCTTTTTTATCTAGATTTTTAAATGTATCGGTCCAATTATTACCCTTATTTAAGGTAATAGATTTACCGGTATCTTTATCGTTAGCTAGAAGTTTAACGGTGACACTAGAAGGTTGAAGTTTATCCTTATTATCTTCATCGTTCCAGCTCTTTGTAACGGTTAAACTAGTTTTTTCATCAGTAGTTGGTTTAGCAGTATTTGTAATTTGAACACCATCGTTAGTTGTATCAATGTTAGCGACATAACCATCGGGAACAGGATCTTCAATGGCTGAATATTCAATGGCTTTATCATCATTGTTGATTGCTAAATCATTCCAAGTGTAACTCCAATTATTATCTTTATTAAGTGGTACGGGTTCACCAGTTTTAGTACCGTTTTTAGTTAGATAAACTTCAACAGCGTCATGGTTAGTCTTGCCGTCAGCCCAAACTTTTTTAACTGTAAATGAGCGTGTAGTTGGAGTTGTCTGAGTCGGTGTGTTAGTGATCGTGAAATCATTTGTACCATCTGCTTTGCTAATTGCGGAATCATATCCGGTCGGTGTATCTTCCTTAACGGTATATGTAATATCTTTACCATTAGCTTGTTTGTCTAGATTAGTAAAACTATCACTCCATGTATTGCTATCACTCAATTTAACGGTCTTACCAGTATCTTTATCGTCTGCTAGTAAATGAACAGTGATAGGATCATGAGTTGGCTTAGTATTAGTATCCTTCCATACTTTATTAACCTTTACTTGAGTTGTTTCTGGTGTGGTTGATTTATAAGTATTGGTGATAGTTTCAGTTTGATGTGTTGTATCACTATCTTTAATTGAACTCGTAGATGAATATCCTTCTGGAACACTGGTTTCTTTGGCAGTATAAGTAATTTCCTTATCATTGTCATCGAATTTAGGGAGTCTAGAGAAGCTGTGCGTCCAGCCATTGGTAGAGTCTAATGTAACTGGATCACCAGAAGTCTTGTCGTTGGCATAAAGTTGAATCTTAATACTGTCAGGGCGAGCCTTTTTGGTATTGTTATTGTCGTCCCAAACTTTTTTAACAGTAAAGTTAGTGGCTAAGGTATTGGTTATAGTTTTTTCGTACTTATTACCAAGGGCATCTTGTGTTTTGCTGATGATATAAGGAGTATTTGTACTAGATTGATCTGGATCTAGTTCAGAAATGTACCAAATATCAGTGGGATTAGTGAAGCCAGTCCAAGTATGAGACCAGTTATTATCAGTAGCTGTTAAAGTAGCTTCATTACTCTGATTGTTAGCAAGTTTTGTTTGTTTATTATTGCTATCTCCATAGAGTCCGACCTTAATGCTATTTGGACGCATATTATATTTATTATTACCATCATGCCAAATTTTTGTAATTTTAATTGTTGAAGTATCTGGTGTCAAAATATTAGTAATATCGTGGTTACCAGTTGGAAGACCAGTAAAGCCTTTCACAGCATCTTCAGAAACTGTGTATTTAATTTCCGTTCCATTGCTATCGTACTTAGGCAAGTTATTGAATTCATAGAACCAGTCATTATCTTTAGAAACATTTTGGTGTCTAACAACTGTACCATTATTATCTAAAAGATTAATTGTAACTTGGCTAGGAATTACTGTCCCAGCAGGAACACTCCAAATCTTGTGACCTGTAATTGAAGTAATTGCAGAACCGGCTCCAGCATCACTACCAAGTTTATTGGTAGATATGTTAACTGGAACATTTTGGATTTCAGTTTTGTTTGAATACAAATCACCGGTATTACCGTAGTAATTTGAAAGGTTATCGTAATTGTCGACACTTGTGTAATAAACAATCATAACGGTGTGTGTGATAGTACCAAGATCAACTGTAAATCCGTCGTTTGTTTTAGTTATTTCTTTTCCAGCCATTAAATTATTCGAGTCCGCAGTTATTTCACCAGTATCATGATTAGCCGTGGCCGAATAAATTTTAACTGGATGTTCGGCATCATCTAAAAGTGTTTGATTTGGTCCGATAAAATCCTTATAGACAGCATTATCAATTGTATCGCCAGCATAGTTTATTCTGACGGTCCACTGGATTGTCTTATCTATGAAACCACCGTACTTATATAACTCTTCAGTAGCGTCAGGAACGGATGGCTTGATGTTAGCCGTGCCAGTTGAACCAGGATTATTTTGTGCAGATCCTTGATTAGTCCAATCTAAATCGATATCTTTGCCCACAGTCGTGTTGTTGACATCCCAGTTGACATTTACCCAGAATGAACCAGTGACCTCACTATTTTTAGATAAACTAGCGGCAGTATCATTGAAAGTTACAGTAATAGTACGATTATCCTTAGATAGATTAGCTGTTCCTAAGATAGTGGAAGTACCTTTTTGATAGACATTTGCTGAATCATTATTACTTAGAGCAATTTCTTTAGGAACAGAAACTTCCATTGTGTCACCTTTGTTAATAACATTGTTCTTACCATTTTTTGCGGTAGAAAATTCCCAGTAAGCTCGCATATTATCGTTTTGGTGAAATTCAGTCAATGGGTTACCAGTTGAATCTTGTAATTGAACTTCAGTAATCAATTGATTGCCCCAATCAGTTGTGCTGGACTGTTTGGTTGAATCATCGATTTTAGAAGTACTTGAATCTGTATCTGTAGTACTTTCAGTACTAGTAGGTGCAGTATTTGTAATACCTTCAGCATCTGTAGTGCCATTAGTATTTTCAGTGCCTGTAGTACCTGAATCTTTACTTGTAGTAGCAGTAGTCTGTGGAGTTGAAGCCCCAAGAGACGTACTGTCGGCGTTAACAACATTAGATGTACTAGTCATAAAAATGGATAAGATTATGACTAATAAACTAAATATGTTATTTCCCTTTTTAAACATATTTAATTCACCCTCAAAAATAAATTTATTGATATATAGTCATAATACTACTTTTAAAGGTGATTATTCGAACATAGAATAATTTTTTGGTTAAAATTCATATATGAATATAATCTTTTTTGACATTTGATATGCATTAAAGAGTTAAAAGTGATAATCAAAAGAAGTACTTGATTGATTCTTCAATCAAGTACTTCTTTTTTATGAATCACAATAATTGGAATAAATCATAAAAATTGGATGATAATTGATGTTTATGAGTTAAATAATGAGCATGATTCATATAATAAACATAAAAATCATAAAACTATACATAATGAACATAAAGCATCGTTGAAAGCGTATACATATGAACTTATCATAAAAAGTGTAAAGAGAAACAATTAAATTTATCGGAGGCAACAATAAAATGGCAAAAGCTACAAATATTAACGAAGTAACAAAAGAAAGTTGGATTTTAAATACATTCCCAGAATGGGGAACATGGTTGAATGAAGAAATTGAAAATAAGAAAGTTAAACCTAATACATTTTCAATGTGGTGGTTAGGCTGTACAGGAATTTGGTTGAAGACGGCCGAAGATACCAATATCCTAGTGGATATGTGGTGTGGAACGGGTAAGAGAACTCATGGTAATGGAATGATGCGTAAAGGACACCAAATGCAAAGAATGAGTGGTGTTCAAAAGATGCAACCTAATTTGAGAAATCAACCATTCGTTATTGATCCATTCGAAGTTAAAAATGTTGATGCATTGTTTGTAAGTCATATTCATTCAGATCATTTGGATATTAATACAGCTGCAGCAGTTAATAAGAATTGTCCAGATGCTAAATTCTATGGTCCGGAACAAGTAGTTAAAATTTGGCAAGGTTGGGGCGTTCCTGCAGAAAAGACAGTTGTTGTAAAACCAGGAGATACTGTGAAGATTGGTAAAACAACTGTGAAGGTTCTTGAAGGATTTGATAGAACGGCCTTAGTAACAGAAGATAACCCTGATGTAACTCTTAAAGGTAAGATGCCTCAAGATATGAATAAAATTGCTGTAAATTATCTGTTCGAAACAACAGGTGGAAATCTTTATCATGCAGCTGATTCACACTATTCAAATATGTTTGCTAAACACGGTAATGAAAATAAAGTTGACGTTGCCTTGGGTGCATATGGTGAAAATCCAAGAGGTATCACAGATAAATTGACATCTTCAGATATTTTGAGAATGGCCGAATCATTAAAGACAAAAGTTATTATTCCTGTTCACTATGATATTTGGACAAACTTTATGACAGATCCTAAGGAAATTGAAAATTTATGGAAGTTTAGAAAAGATCGTTTGCAATATAAATTCAAACCATTTATTTGGCAAGTAGGTGGGGAATTCACATATCCAGATGACAAAGACAGAATGGAATTTAATTACGATCGTGGCTTCTCAGATGCATTCTCAATTGATAATGACACACCATTCCCTTCATTCCTATAAAACAAAGAAACGCGGTGCAAATAATATGATGTTAAACGAAATGCTAGATAAAGATTTAGTTGAGATTACTGATAAAGAACCCCAAGACTGGAAAGAAGCATTAAAAGTTGCTGCTGGGAAATTAGTTGAACATGGTTACATCAAGGAAGCTTATACCGATGAAATAATAAAGAATGTAGAAGACAACGGTCCATACATTGTTATTGTTCCTGGTGTTGCTATGCCTCATGCTAACGCAAAAAGTGACAATGTTTTGGGTACGGCAATTGGATTCACAAAGTTTAATAAATCAGTAAGTTTCGGTCCAGACTCAAGTGCTAAATTATTCTTTACCCTAGCTGCCCGAGATCCAAATGAACACTTAAAAAATATTGGCGAACTATCTGACATGTTAATGACGGATGGTCTTATAGATAAATTGATGAACGTTGAAAGTATTGATGGTTTGAAAGAATTAATTGGATCTGACAAATAAAGGCAGGTGAGTATAAGAATGGATAATTTTTTTAGCATTCTTATGAAGATTTGGGATTACTTTGCTACAAATATTTTGACCCAACCAGCATATATGATCGGTTTTATCGTTTTATTGGGTTACATTTTGGAAAAGAAACCAATCTATGAATCAATTGCTGGTTTTATGAAAGCTGTTATTGGATACATGATCTTGATGGTAGGTTCTGGAGGATTGGTTAACAGTTTTAGACCAATTCTTACAGGATTAAAGACAAGATTTCATCTGACTGCAACGGTTATTGATCCGTATTTTGGACAAAATGCTGTTACAGACGGTGTTGTAAAGACTTTCGGGAGAACCTTTGGGGATGTAATGCTACTTCTATTGTTTGCCTTTGTCTTTAACATCATATTAGTAAGATTCCAAAAATTTACTAAATTACGTTCAGTATTTACTACTGGTAATGTACAAGTTCAACAAGCAGCTACAGCTTTTTGGCTATTGTTATTCTGTTTCCCTAAAATGGGTAGAATGGAAGTTTTGTTAGTAATGGGAGTTATCTTAGGATTATATTGGGCTGTTGGTTCAAATATGACTATTAGATATACTCAGGATTTAACCGATGGTGGTGGCTTTGCCGTTGCCCATCAACAAATGTTCGGTATTGCTTTGGTTTCTTGGCTGGCCGATAAAATAAAGAAACATGACGAAAAGACACAAAAGAAAGCCAAGAGACTTGAAGATATTGAGTTACCTGGATTTTTGAAGATCTTTAATGAAAATATGGTCGCTACCGGTATTTTAATGTTGTTCTTCTTTGGAATTATTATGTTGGTTTTGGGTCGTCCATATTTCAATGAAATTTATGTAACAAGCAAAGGTGCTTCAGGATTAGCACCTGGTGGTAGTTTCTTATTCTATATTTTGACTACATCATTAGGATTTGCTGTTAATTTGGCAATCTTACAATTAGGTGTTCGTACATTCGTTGGTGAACTAACAGAAAGCTTCAGTGGTATTTCAGATAAGTTATTACCTGGTTCAGTACCTGGTATTGATGTTGCCGCTACATTTGCTTTTGGTGAACCTAACGCCGTAACAATTGGATTTCTATTTGGTGCCTTAGGACAATTTTTGACAATTGGTGCTTTAATTGTTTTACATTCACCAACAATTATTATTGCCGGATTTATTCCATTATTCTTTGATAATGCAGCCTTTGGTGTATATGCTAATAAACGTGCTGGTGCTAAAGCAGCTATGATTCTTCCATTTATTAGTGGAGTGATTCAAGTTCTTGGTGCTGCATTTATCGCTAGTTGGGTTGGTTTAGCCAAATTTGGTGGTTACCTTGGAATGTTTGATTGGGATACATTATGGCCTGTATTCACAGCAATCATGAAGTACTTAGGTATAGCAGGTATCATAATAGTTATTATTATTTTGGTTGTTATTCCACAACTAGAATATAGAAAAGATCCTAAGAACTATTTCTTAATGGTTACTGATTATGATAAATATAAAGAAAGCGTTAGCAAAAAATAATTTATAATATAGTGGAGGCAAATTATGAAGGTTTTAGTATCGTGTGCAAATGGATCAGGAACAAGTTTAATGATGATGAGAAGCGTTAAGAAAGCTTTTGAAAGGTTAAATATCCCTATTACTAATATCGAGCATACAAGTATTGCCGAAGGTACAAGCACGGCTAAGCAATATGATGTTGTATTTACACCTATGAACTTTGTAAGTATGTTTGATGATGCAAAATCAAAAGGCGTTGTAGTCGTTGGCGTAAAAAATGTTTTGAGCGATAAAGAAATTGAACAGAGAGTTAGAGAAGAAACTGATTTTGTTAAATAGGGAGAAAAAACATGAAACCAAATTTACAAGTAGCTTTAGATAATAACACTTTAGAGAGTGCTTTAGCCGATGTTAGAGAAGTTGGAAGTATCGTTGATATTGTTGAGGCAGGAACAATTTTAATCCTTCAGGAAGGAACAAAAGCCGTTAAGTCATTGAAGGCTCTATTCCCTAACAAGATCGTTATTGCTGATACGAAATGTGCTGATGCTGGTGGAACAGTAGCTAAAAACATGGCCGACGCCGGAGCTGATTGGATGACTTGTATCTGTTCAGCAACAATTCCAACTATGAAAGCAGCTAACAAGGAAATTGATGAGATTCAAGTTGAACTATATGGTAACTGGACTAAGGAAGATGCTCAAAAATGGTTAGATGCCGGAATTTCACAAGCAATCTACCATCAAAGCAGAGATGCGCTCCTTTCAGGTGAAACTTGGGGCGAAAAGGATTTAAATAAAGTTAAGATGCTTGTTGATATGGGCTTTAGAGTTTCAGTGACTGGTGGATTAAACGTTGATACACTTAAATTGTTTAAAGGAGTAGACGTCTACACATTTATTGCTGGTAGGGCAATAACCAAGGCAGCCAACCCAGCAAAGGCAGCAACTGATCTCCAAAACGAAATCAAACGCATTTGGAACTAATAAAAAAAACGTTTTGAGGATGATCATATGAAAAATTCAATATCAAATGTACAGGAGAGAAGAAGCAAACTTCTAGAAATAGTTAACAAAAAGGGATCTATGTCAGTAGAAAATTTGGCAGAAAAACTTAATGTTTCTGAGATAACAATTAGAAGAGATTTGAAAGTATTATCAGAAATGGGGGTAATTGGTTGGAGAAGCGGTGTTGCTACATCCACATATGGGAAATCACTTTCTTCAACTTCACTAGATGTGAATGCAGGCAGTAGAGTTGATCAGATTAAAATGAAAATTGCTGCCGCCGTTCCTAGTTTTATATCCGAGTCTAGTACGATATTTGTCAATTCTAGTACCCTTTGTTGGATGGCGATTAATCAATTAGCGTCTAAAAGATTAACTATTATTACCAATAATGCACATGCGACTGAATCAGTACATCATCCTCAAACCATAATTATTTTAACTGGCGGGGAAATTAGGTATCCCAAAGAATCATTGGTCGGTGGAGTAGCAATCCAATTGCTATCTAGTATGCAGTCGGATTATACAATCATAGGGCTTGATGGTGTAAGTATAGATGGCGGGTTAACAACTCAGAATTTGTATGAATCTCAAGTCAATACAACGATGATAAAACGAACTAAAAAGAAGGTAATCTGTTTAGCAGATTATCGGAAAATAGGTGTTACTAGTAATTATCATGTGGCCGACATTGATGATATAGATATTTTAATAACCGATAGTTTTGCAAATGAAAAAGTAATTAAATCATTTCGTAAGCGAGGCATTGAAGTGATTCAAATACAATTGGGTCAATAGGGAGACATAATTATGAATTCATTAGGTATATACGAAAAAGCACTACCAAAAAATTTAAATTGGCATGATAGATTGGAATTAGTTCATGAACTAGGATTCAACTTTTTGGAACTTTCGATTGATGAAAGTGATGAAAGATTAGCTAGATTAGATTGGACTAAAGAACAACGTACAGAAGTTAGAGATGCAATTTGGAGTACTGGAACACGTATACATACTATTATGTTAAGTGGACACCGTAGATTCCCTTTGGGTTCATATGATGAGAAGACAAGAAAGTTATCTGTTGAAATGTTGTATAAGGCCGTTGATTTAGCTGTCGATTTAGGTGTAAGAAATATTCAAATGGCGGGATACGATGTTTATTATGACAAGAAGAGCGTTACTTCAAGAGAATACTTTGTAGAAGATTTAAAGAAATGTGTAGCTTATGCGGCCAGTCATGAAGTGATGCTTGATATAGAAATAATGGATGATCCTTTCTTGAATTCTATTGAAAAAGTTGTACATATGAAAAAAGAGATTCATAGTCCTTGGTTACAAGCTTATCCAGATTTGGGTAATATAAATGCTTGGCCTGAAAATGATATAGGATCAGATTTAGAAAATAATATTGATTCTATTGCGGCAATTCATTTGAAAGATACTTTGCCAGTTACTAATGATTTTGCAGGACAATTTAAGAATGTTTCATTTGGTAAAGGGACAGTCGATTTCAATGGTTGTTTAAAAGAATTAAAGCGATTGAATTATAATGGCGCCTATACGATTGAAATGTGGAGTGAAACCTCTGATGATCCAATTGAACAAGTTAAAGAAGCAAAGAAATTCTTTGATGACATTTTTACGGATGTTGGCATAGAACAGGAGGCTATTTAATGCTTGAATCTTTAAAAAAAGAAGTATATGAAGCAAATATGCAATTGTCCAAATTAGGATTAGTAACATTCACGTGGGGCAATGTATCAGGTATTGATCGGGATAAAGGATTATTCGTTATAAAGCCGTCGGGTGTGGAATATGATAAATTGACTCCTGAAGATATGGTTGTAGTTAATTTAAAAGGTGAAGTCGTTGAAGGAAAATTGAATCCTTCCAGTGATACGCCAACACATACAGTTTTGTATAATAAATTTCCAAATATTGGCGGTATAGTTCATACCCATTCACCATGGGCGGTATCGTTTGCTGAGGCGGGAATTGATTTACCTGCTTTGGGAACGACACATGCTGATACATTTTATGGTAAAGTTCCAGTTTCTGATGCTTTAACTGAAGAAGAAATAAAGACAGCTTATGAAAAAAATACTGGGGATGTTATTGTAAGAACTTTTAAGGAACGTAATATTGACCCAGAAGCTGTTCCTGGAGTTTTAGTAAGACAACATGGACCATTCACTTGGGGTGTTACACCTGATAAAGCTGTTTATAATGCTAAGGTTCTAGAAGTAGTAGCTGAAATGGATTATCATGCTTTGCAATTAACACGTGATAATATTGAAGTTCCACAATACCTATTGGATAAGCATTATTATCGTAAACATGGTGAGAACGCATATTACGGGCAAAAGAATTAATCTTAAATAAGACACAAAAAGAGCGGATGTTATATATATCCGCTCTTTTTGTGTCTTATTTAACTTATTAACTTCTTACCTAATGCTCCACCCGGATGAAAAATTGCAAAATCATCTCTGGTAAATTGTTTAGTTTCGGAAAGCGTACAAGCAATGGCATCCCCAACAACTAAGACCGCCGTTGAGCTATTTGTTGGAGCCAGATTTAATTTATCCGCTTCATTATCAACGTGAATTATAACTTTATAATCACAGGCCTTGGCCAAACTAGAAGACTCGTTACCAGTGAAGGCAATAGTAGTAACTCCGATAATATTTAAAGATTTCAGAGGAGCAAGTATTTCCTTAGTTTCTCCGCTATTAGAAATAAGAATGACGACATCATTTCTTTCGATCATCCCTAAATCACCGTGCACACTTTCAGTAGCATGGACAAAAAATGATGGTGTACCAGTGCTTGAAAATGTGGCTGCCAATTTTCTACCAATTAGTCCTGACTTTCCTACACCCATAAAGATCAGTTTACCTTTGTTATGTAAAAGAACTTCAATTACTGGATCAATTTGTTCAGAAAGATTGTCTCTAACATCTTTTAAAGAATCAATTTCATTTTCCATAAAACCGTAAATCATATTTGAATACGAATTAAGCATAGATAATCGTCCTCCTTAGGAATAATATCTAATGCTATTTTTACTTTGAGACCATATCTTAAGCAATGATAATTGGTTACAGATTATGTTCAAATCCTTATAAATTAGATTAGTAAGCGATTACAAAAATATCTAAAAATATTGATGTATAGGGCATTGGAACCAGTTTTAAGAAGAGCAAATCGTAAATATTGTGCGACTTGTAACAAAAGATGGAATCAATCACTATTGTAGCGCTTACAAACACGAATATATAATAACTCGTGTAAAAGAGATTAGGCGGTGTTGTCATTGATCGAAAAAATTATAAAAGAGAATTTAATAAAATTACATGTTAAATCACACGATTGGAAAGAAGCCATTAAATTGTCAGCTCAACCATTAGTGGACGATGAAATTGTTACCTCCAATTATGTTAATGAAATTATTAATTCTGTAAATGAATATGGACCATATTTTGTGATAGCACCACACGTTGCATTGGCACATGCGCCTGGTAAAGCTGGGGCAAAAGAATTAGCAATGGGAATATCTGTATTGGAGCCGGCTATTGAATTCAACAATGCGGATAATGATCCAGTGTCATACGTATTTACGTTAAGTGCACCTGATAGCAATTCTCATCTTAAGGCAATGCAGGAATTGGTCTATCTATTAACAGATGATAATTTTTATCAAGTATTATCGAATTCTCAAAAACCTAGTGAGATTTTACAGTATATAAAAGATTCAGTAGTAAAACAAAAAATCGGTAAATAATGGAAGGAAGTATTTATTATGGTTAAAGCTTTAGTAGCATGTCGTGCAGGTGTTGGTTCAAGTTTGATGTTAAAGATTAAATTAAATGAGGTCATTAGTGAACATGATCTACCAGTTCAAGTTGAGCACTCATCATTAGATGGTTTACCAAGTTTTGATGGACCAATTGTTATTGCATTAAGTGATGTCGCCGAAGAACTCCAAGAACAGGGAATCGATAAGGTAGTAGTCGGTATAAAGAATATTCTCGATAAAGATGAGATTTATACAAAACTTTCAGATGCATTGAAGCAACTGCAAGCTTAGTGATTTCTATCTATAAAAAAATCCGAGGGGGATAAATTGATGCATTTTACAGTTAGTTTATTATCTAATCCGGCTATCTTATTGGCAATTGTTTCTTTAATAGGTTTAATAGCACAACATAAGAAAACTACGGATGTTTTAAAAGGTACTTTTAGAACTGCGATTGGATTTTTAATCTTTGGCGTTGGTGCCAGTACAATGACTGCCTCACTTCAGAATTTTAACGCAATGTTTCAAAAAGGATTTCATTTAACGGGTGTTATTGCTTCTCCTGAAGCCGCTACAGCCTTGGCTCAAGGTAGATATGGATTTGTAGTATCAGTAACACTAATTGCTGGGTTCATTATGAACCTTGTCTTTGCTCGAATAACTCCATTTAAAAATGTTTTCTTCACAGGTGGTCACAGTTTGTTCTTTGCCTGTGTTCTAGCCCTTGTTTTGAAGGCTCATGGAATTGGTAATACTATGGCTATCATTGTTGGCGGAACAATTTTAGGATTTGTTTCAGCAGCACTTCCACAATTGTGTCAGCCATTCATGAGAAAGATTACAGGTGGAGATTTTCAAGCCATCGCTCATTTTAATATGATTGGATACGCTCTATCCGGTTTCATTGGCAATGTTTTCAAAAGCCATAAAGATGAAACAACAGAAAATATCAAGTTCCCAGAGTGGTTATCTTTCTTTAAGGATTTCCTAATGGGTGTTGCAGTTGTTATGATCATTATTTTTTATGTTGCTGCAATCGCTGCAGGTAAAATTGCCGTTACAAAGTTATCAGGAACAACTGATTGGCTAGTCTTCCCAATGATTCAAGCTTTAACATTTACAGCCGGTATTTCTATTTTGATGACAGGTGTTCGTATGTTCCTTGCTGAAATTACAGCAGCATTCGTTGCCATCTCAGAAAAATTCATTCCAGGTTCACGTCCAGCTTTGGATGTTCCAACAATTTTCCCATTTGCACCTACAGCTGTTTTAGTAGGTTTTCTAAGTTCTTATACAGCCGGTTTATTAGCAATTGTTGTAATGGTCATGTTGAAGTTCCCGATTGTTATCATTCCTGCCGCACATATTTGTTTCTTCTCCGGTGGTACTGCAGGTATCTTTGGTAATTCAACTGGTGGCTGGAGAGGCGCCATTCTAGGTTCATTTATAGTTGGATTATTATTAGCATTTTTACCTTTATTACTTTATCCAACATTTTCATCACTTGGCATTACTGGATCAACATTCCCAAATGTCGATTACAACATTGTAGGATCACTATTAAATTGGTTCTTAGGAATTTTTCATTAAGGAGGATATATTTTGACAGACGTCTCAGGGATTATTGTCGCAATGGTTACGCCATTAGCTGATGATCAAAAAATTAGTTATTCAAGAACAGATAAGTTGTTAGATAAACTTTTAACTTATAACATTAATGGAATCTTTATTTTAGGAACAAACGGTGAGGCGTATTCGTTAACTGAAGATGAAAAGTTTTCATTCGCTAAGCATGTTATTGAATATGTAAATCATAGAACTCAAATTTTTGTTGGAACGGGATTGAATAGTACGTCTGAAACAATTGCTTTTAGTCAGAGAATTGCAACTTTGAATCCGGATGCATTGTCAGTGGTAACGCCTTACTTTGTACCACCTACACAAGAAGAACTAATCAATCACTTTGAAAAATTGGCTAATTCAGTGAATGTTCCAATCATTCTTTATAACATGCCCGGGAAAACCGGCGTGAATATTGATCCTGAAACAGTTGCTGAACTATCAAAGAATCCTAATATTGTCGGAGTAAAAGATAGCTCTGGAAATATTGAGAATATGCGGGGTTATTTGAAACTTCGAGCTAATAAGGAATTTGGTGTATTGTCAGGCTCTGATTCGAAGATTTTGGCCTTATTAGAAGCCGGAGGTGATGGAGCAATTGCTGCAACGGCTAATTTATTAACTCAAAATGATGTGGATATCTACAAATATTATCAAGATGACAATTTGAAGATGGCTGAAAAATGTCAGAGCAGAATTGAACCGTTGAGAAAAATTTTACATACAAGAACGACCCCATCTGCGTTGAAAGCTACGGTAACTGCTAGTGGAATTAACGTTGGACCAGCTAAAGATCCTGTTATGATGCCAAACAGCGATGAACTTGAAGATATCGACAGGATGATCAGTTATTACAGAACTAATAATATTATTTAGAGGTGTCGTATGAAAAAACTTGATTATATGAATCGTATTTATGACAGTGGTGCATTAGCAGTTGTACGTGCAACGACTGATCGTGTTCTTGAAATTGCTGAAGGTATTGTTAAAGGCGGAATTGATGTAATGGAGGTCAGTTACACCATTGATAGTGCGGCTGATTCAATTAAAGCTTTAAAGGAGAAATTTGGGGATAAATTGTTAGTTGGTGCCGGAACTGTATTGGATGGAGAAACCGCAAAGGATGCTATTAAAGCAGGTGCGCAATTTATCTATTCACCAATATTTGATCAAGAGGTTGCCAAATTGTGTAATCAATACCAGATTCCATATGCTCCTGGATGTACTTCCGTCACGGAAGCTGTCAATGCCTTACGAGCAGGAGCTACTTTTGTCAAAATCTTTCCATACGGAGGAATCGTTGGCCCTGACTTAATTAAAACAATGAAGACTCCAATTCCTTATTTACCACTGATCGAATCAGGTGGTGTGACAGTAGATAACATTACAGATTGGTTAGAAGCTGGAACTGATATTGTCGGTATTGGTGGTGCCTTATCTAAAGGAACTGTGGATGATATTGCTCAGAGTGCCCAACAATTTAGAAATAAAATTGATGAATATCGTAAATAAAATCAACAAAACCAAAAGAGTGGAAGTAACGGCTCTTTTGGTTTTATTGCTAGATAATGGAAGGTGATTATACGTGCTAGATAAAAAACAATTGTTGATCATTGATAAGTTGATTCAAAATCCCGTGTTAACAAAGGATGAATTAACAAAAAAATTTTCATTATCAGATAGGCAGATAGAGTATTCCATTGATAAATTGAACCAATACTTAGATGAAAAAGGAAAAAAAGAAATTGATGCCGACGGAGTATATATCACTATTCCTAGTGAGACTTATGATTATTTATTGAATATTCGTGTGTCCGAGAATTTAATGTCTTTAAAAAGGTATGTATTAAGCAATGATGAGAGAAGACTATTCTTAACATTGTTACTTTCAACGAGCAATAAGTATTTATCATTAGTACATTTACAAGAATTGTTACGAGTTAGTCAGTCAACGGTTTCAAAAGACTTAAAACAATTGGAACTGGATTTGTTCTCTCAGCAATTAAAAATAAGTTATGATCGAAAAACAGGTTATAAAATAAATGGACGCGAAGATGCAATTAGAATGTGTTTAATTAAGAACGTTTCTAGTGAATTAATGGAGAACCGCGCTGAACTCTTAAATAACTTTATAGACTCTAACTGCCGTTATGGTCTAAATGAAATTTTTGAATTAGTATCAAACTTAAAAGAACATTATCAAATTAAATTTGTGGAGAACAGATTAAGGGAATTTTGCTACATACTGACAATTATTATTGATCGATTGTATATAAAGCCTAACTATGTTCCAACTAATGTAAAAAAATTCAATATCTGTGAAACTAATGAATATAGATTCTCTGAAGAGTTACTAGATTCTTTAGGAATTGAAAATAAAAATGCGGCTGAGTACATAGCTACAACCGTACTTTGTTTGAGTATTGGTGGAGAGAAAAATTTTGATATTGATAATTATATTTATAATATTACTGAAAAAATTGTTGATAAATTTTCTGATATATCAGGAATAGATTTTACGGATAATAAAAAAGTTATCGGACAAATTTTTACACATTTTAGATCAATGTACTTTAGACTCCAATTTAAATTTCCCATTACTAACCCTTTAACAAGGCAAGTTATGAAGGAATATAGTGAAATTTTTGAATTGTTGTCGCAAACCATAGCTAAATTTGAAAATGAACTAGGTAAGGTTCCTAATGAAGAAATTGCTTATTTAACAATCCATTTGATTGGTTTTATATATGATTCCAATCAGAATAAAAGAAATTATCTATCAGCAGCTATTGTTTGTCCGAATGGTATCGGAAGTTCTGCGTTAGCCTATTTGCAATTGACTAATATCTTTCCGAATATTAAATTTATGATGCCATTTCCTTATTCGGAGCTAAAGAATCATTTGGATGAAATTGATATGATATTCTCTACATTTTATAGAAGCGATTTGTTTACATTGGGTAAGCCGTGTTTTGTAATCAATCCAATTTTGACTGATGATGATAAGTATGCAATTGTGCAAAAGGTTAATAGTAATTTCTCTTCCAATAATTTTGTTGCTCCTACGTTGGATACAGTAATGAAAGTTATAAACAATAATGTTCGTAATACAGATATGTTGAAAAAGATTAGAAAAGATTTATCTGAAGATATATTTAGATCCAAGCCGATATTTAATGTTCATAAACTTTCAATAAAAGATGTAATTAAGCCAGATTATATCCAGTTGCACACTAGTTATCTTGATTATAGGGATGCTGTAGAAGCTAGTTTAATGCCATTTCTTAGGAATAACATTATTACAAAATCATATATTTCTAAAATTTTAAATCAAATCAATAATGGAATTGATTTTGTAATAGCTCCTAATATTGCATTGCCACATACGAATCCACATTTTGGAGCTAATAAAATAGGAATAGGAATTCTATCAGTAAAAGAACCCATTGTATTAACTGAAAATAAACGAGTTAAATATATATTTTCATTAAGTGCTATTAATTCAACTGATCATTTAAATGCATTGAATGATTTAATGAATTTAATCAGTGATGAAAAATTTATGAAGATATTAGATGATGAAAAATGCAGTTCACTAGATGTCATAAATTATATATACAAATATTGAAGCGTC
Organism: Companilactobacillus bobalius; assembly: GCF_002179915.1. Taxonomy (NCBI): domain Bacteria; kingdom Bacillati; phylum Bacillota; class Bacilli; order Lactobacillales; family Lactobacillaceae; genus Companilactobacillus; species Companilactobacillus bobalius. The sequence goes on along the minus strand of NZ_MYFM01000004.1, from coordinate 184,204 downwards.
TAAGAAAGTATCCACTTTCTAGACGTTTTTATTTCTTAAGTCATTGTTTGAATAATATGATAGCAGTTAAATAATTGAAGAAAATATTGTAAACGTTTTGATAAAATTACGTAATATAGCTTGAAACATATGTTTGACTAATCTAAGATTTAAAGTGTTTAGTATTAGACAATACGGAGGGGTTATTTTGAAGAAGAGTACATCATTACTACTTAGTGGAATTTTAGTTTCTGGCATGGTTCTAGGAACAATCGTTACTCCTGTAACAGTTAACGCTGCTACTCAAGCAACAACACAAGCAGATCAAACAGTTACAAATTACGTGACATTCGTTGACGCTGATGGTAATACCATTAGTCCAGCAAAAGCATATCAAGGAACAAAGGGTCAAAAGATCACTGTTGCTCCAGATGGCTACACAAGTTCTGACAGCAGTAAGGCTACTTTTGGTAACGATGGAGACAGCAAGTCAGTCGTAGTTACTAAAATGATCTCAGTTAAGGTTAATTACGTTGATCAAAACGGTAAATTGGTTAACTCAGAAACAGTTAACGGTGGTAACGGCAATGATTATAAGTTGACTAACTTACCTGCAGGCTGTACATGGGATAACGATACAGAGCAAACTATCAATTTAGTTGAAGGAAAAGAATATAACGTTCCCGTAACGAAGAAGGTTTCTAATACAGTTATCTTCAAGACAGCCGATGAAACTGAAGTTGGTAGAACCGAAATCTTTGGTGACAAAGCTGGAGTCAAAGTTTCATTAACAGACGCTCAATTGCCAGAAGGTTACACAACAACAAGTAAGGATTTAACTCTACAAAACGAGGGTAATACTCAATTTGTTACTGTAACAAAGAGTGCTGCCGATGGAATTATTCCTATTAAAGGTGTTGTAAAAGTTACTGTTCCTTTAGCTCATTTATATGACAAAGATGGTAAAGTATTGAGCCGTTCATTGAGCAAGGATTCAAGATGGCAAACAAATAATAAGATGGTTCTTAATGGAGTAACTTATTATCAAGTTTCTACAACTGAATGGTTGAAGTTATCAGACATCCTTGTTGAAGGTTCAACTACAACAAACGATAAAGATAACAACAGTTCATCAGCTGATACAACAGCTCAAAAATCTGATGTTAGAGCCGTAACAACTAAGAATACTGGTTTTGCTCAAATCTATGACGATAACGGTAAAGCTATTGTAAATCTTAAATTAGGACCTAACACACCATGGGCAACTGATTTGATGAAGACTCAAAACGGTGTAAAGATGTATCGTGTTGCTACTAACCAATGGATCAAAGTTAGTGAAATTATCTAATTAAATAGTACTCAAAAAGGACAATCCGTAATGGATTGCCCTTTTTCTTTAGAAATATTGAAGTAAATCTTTCTCTTTAATTTTATCCTTTTCAGTTTGATTCAAGTCGAGGATTATTTCACCCTTTTTCAAAACAATCAAGCGATTACCGTATTTCATAGCGTCAGATAAATCGTGAGTGATCATCATACAAGTTAGTTCTTTTTCAAGGATGATTTTATTAGTTAATTCCATCAAATCCTTGCTAGTTTGAGGATCTAAGGCAGCTGTGTGTTCATCTAAGAGCAGTAATTCAGGTCTTTGAATGATTGCCATCAAGAAACTCAAAGTCTGTCTTTGACCACCAGATAGCTTTTCAGTGAAAGTATTGAGACGATTATCCAAAGTAGGTAAGTTGGAAATCAATTTTTGAAATTCATTCATATTTTCTTTTAGATGGCGTAAATGTAATCTTCTAGGTAAACCACGACGTTTGGCTAACAATAAGTTTTCAGCTACGGTCATTCTGGGAGCAGTACCGGATTTAGGATCTTGATAAACACGGCTAATATTACGACTGCGTTTAGCTAAATTTTCGTCGGTAATATCCTTACCATTCAATAAAATTTTTCCAGAGCTTAATTCGTTGGTACCAGTGATGGCATCAAGTAAGGTTGATTTACCAGCACCATTTGTTCCTAAAACGACTAAGAAATCTTTAGGGTTGATTGTTAAATTGATGTGGTTAAGAATGTTTAGATTCTCGTCGTCGTTATAAATAGTTTTGACGGCATCTTTTATTTCTAGTAATGGTTTCATTTTGTTTTAACCCCGTTTCTCATAGTCTTTAGGAACTGTTCGCGAATTGTTGGTAGAGCAAGGCATAATGCCAAAATAATAGCTGAGATTAACTTCAAATCGTTGGTATTGAAACCTAACTGAAGAACAATCATCAAAATCAGGCGGTAGACGATACTACCAATAACGATGGTAATAAGACGGATACTTAATGGAACATCTGGATAAATGACTTCACCAATAATAATGGCTGAAAGTCCGATAACGATAACGCCAATACCCATGTTAACGTCAGCAAATCCGTTTTGTTGTGCGATCAAGCCACCAGTTAAAGCAACGATTCCGTTAGAAACCATCAAACCGATGAATTTCATGACAGTAGTGTTGATACCAAGTGAAGCGGCCATGGTCTCATTGTCACCTGTGGCGATAACGGCTTGACCTTTTTCAGTATTGAGAAAAATGATTAGTAAGAAAATAATCAGTGCAATAATAATAATTCCCAAGATAATACCATTGAAGTTAGTTGGTAGTTTATTTAATCCAAATTCAGTGAAAATATTTCTTGATTTAGTTAAAGACATATTAGCTTTTCCCAATATTCTCAAATTAATGGAATAGAGGGCGGTCATTGTCAAAATACCAGCTAAAAGAATAGGAACATTCAATTTGGCATAAAGAAAGGCAGTGGCAAATCCAGCTAAACATCCGAAGATAAATGCCATTAGTAAGGCAAAGAGTGTTGAGTGACCTTCTTGGATTAAACTGATAGCTGTAACGGCTCCGAGTGGAAAACTTCCCTCAACGGTCATATCAGGAAAATCGAGAATTCGGAATGTGATGAAAAGACCAATGGCCATTATTGACCAGATGAAACCCTGACTTATAGTAGATACGATTAGATTCATTTGATTATTTGTCCTTTCTTTTGAGCTTCTTTAACTAATGAGTCAGGAAATTGGATATTCAATTTCTTGGCCATTTTTTCGTTTAACATTAGATGACCCTTTTGCATAAAAGTAACTGGAGTTGTAGCAGTTTTTTCTTTACCTTGTAAAATTCTAACGACATGCTCACCAGTTTTTTGTCCTAATTCATATTGGCTTAAACCAACTGTAGCTAATCCACCATCTTTAACCATTGTGGTTGCGGCTGGGAAAACAGCGATGTTCTGCTTAGCGGCGATTGATGACAATAATTTCATACCGCTGGCAACAGTGTTATCAGTAGGAACGTAAATAGTTTGAACCTTTTGTGTTAAGGCAGTTGCGACTTGTTGTAAATCATTAACTGAGTTGATACTGGAAACTTCAACTTTCATACCATTTTGTTTAGCCAACTTTTTCATTTTTTTCATTTGACTAGTGGCCGAAGCGTCACTGGAAGTATAGATAATACCGATAGTGTTCAAATCTGGAACTACTTTTTTCATCAATTGTAATTGAGCTTTTAGTGGTGCTTGATCGGATACACCAGTAATATTGCCACCTGGTTTTTTATTATTAGAAATAATACCTGCACCTTCTGGATCAGTAACAGCCCCCATAACGATCGGAATCTTGTTGGTAGCATTCTTCAAGGATTGAACTGAAGGGGTCGCAATACCAACGGCTACGTCAACGTTATCCTGTACAAATTGTTTACTAATGGTTCTTAAATTACTCTGATCACCTTGAGCGTTTTGAAATTCGATTTTGACGTTCTTGCCGTCAATATAACCGTGCTTTTTCAAGGTGTCATCGATTCCTTTATTGATTTGGTCCAAAGCTGGATGTGACATTAATTGTAGAACCCCAACCTTTGGAATAGCATTCTGCTTACGGGCATCAGCGTGTCCGGTATAAAAGAATGCAAAGATTAAAAATGCTGCCAAGGCAACTAGTGTTGCGTAAAGTCTTCTCGTATGTTTCATCGTTAAATTCCCCCAAATTAAAAAGGCAACCCCAGAGTTTGTGGGATTGCCTAAAAAAACAAAATACCCACATGGTTTTTTTTACAAAATTCCATGTGGGCTCTAAAATTATCATAGTTTAATAAGCCGACATGGATACAATCCTTTCAGACTGAATCCATATCGGACCAATCTGAGTTATCGGCTTTGCCAACGAATATTCGCGATGTTGAGAGAGTATGTTTTGTTCATAATGAAATCTCCTAACGAATTTGATGTTTCAAATATATTTCATAACCTTAAAATTGTCAACCACAAATTATTCATAGAAAAGTCACAATTTTTTTTCTGAAAAAAACATATAATGTAGGCATAAGCAGAAATGCGAGGAGATTCCGATGAAAAAAAATATACGTTTACTCGTTATTGTGGGTTTGATTGTCTTATTGGCAACCGGATTAACTTATTTTGATAGTTTCTTATATCATGATCCGGTTGTAAAGGTTGAGAATGTTGCAATAACTAGTAAGCAGACTTCAACAGATGAATACAAGAATACCGATACTGAATATACCCAAAGGGTCAGGGCAAAACTATTGAATACTGATAAAAAAGGGCAGACGATATCGTTTAGAAATACTTATTACAATTCACAATTGACTGATACCAAGTATCGTGTTGGTCAACAGGTAATCTTAACTAAGAGTGGTAAAGGCTATACGGCTAAGAATGTAAAACGTGATACTCCGTTAGTATTTACTTTTGGATTAGTAACGTTCTTGCTGTACTGTATGAAATTTGATCGTCGAAAATTATTTATTAGTGTTTTGATCAATGTAGTAATTTACTTTGGTTATCTTCAAATAATTATTGGAACACACAACAGTATCTTACTTCCACTAACCGTTGTAACGGCGTTACTAATATCTGCAACGGCTCTATTAGTTATTTTAGGACCAACCTATTCAGCGTTAATGGCTTATTCAAGTACGGTCATATCAACAACAGCGGCAATTCTTTTGAGTGTCTTTGTTTTGAGTATGACTGGGTACAGTGGAATGCATTTGGAATTAGATGATTTTGAATTACAACCTTACTTGGGTGTTTTTCTATCACAAGTTTTGTTTGGTGTTTTAGGCGTTATTTTGGATGAAACAATGGATATTTCCTCATCATTAATTGAAATGAAAAAGGAAGTAGTTGATGTTTCAGCTAAAACACTATTTAAATCCGGTATCAATATTGGCCGCGAATTAATTGGTCCATTAATCAATATTTTGCTTTTTATCGTTATAGCGGAGAATTTAAATGTCGTTTTACTCTATTTGAGTAATGGCAATTCAGTTAGTTACACCTTAAATATGACTCTGAGTTTGGGGATAGCCCAATTGTTAATTAGTGCCATTGGTATTGTTCTAACTGTTCCGGTAACTAGTTTTATTTCAAGTAAAGTGATCACAAGGAGGTAGTCATGTTATATTTATTTGCAACTTTCGTTGTTCTATTACTGATGGTGACTGGTACTCGTGGTCTGACTTTGCTGTTTGGATTGGGAATCAACGTCATATCGGTAATAGCATTATTAGTTTTGATAGCCGATGGATTTAATATTTTAGTTACAACGGGTATTATTGCGATTGTGATATTGGTTGTTGCAATTTACATGAATGTCGAAAACGGCAATACCGCCAATACAGCTTTTCAAACCTCATTATTGATTATGGTTTTCATCTTATTGATTACGATACCTTTGGAGTACTGGGCTAGTGCCCAAGGAATGGGTCCTGAAAATCAAGATGAACTCGAATCGTTCTCTTTGGCGGCTGGAATCTCATTTCCACAATTAGCAATTGCCATCATCGTGATTAATAGTTTAGGTGTCATTTCGGAAACTAGTGTTGCTATCACTAGTGGTTTGAATGAAATTGTTTCAAATAAGCCTACGTTAACACCAACAGAAATTTTTAATGATGGTTTTTCAGTTGGAAATAAAATTCTTAACACGCAGACGAATACGTTATTGTTCAATTTCTTTTCAGCAACATTTCCTTTATTTTTTCTAATTCATTCGTTAGGGTATAAATTTACTGATATTTTGAATGATAAATTGGTCGTGGCCGAGATTTTGACTACGTTAATTTGTACAATTGGTGTGATTTTAACGGTTCCTATTACATCTTTTTTGGTCTATCACAAGGCTAATAAGGTTAAATTAAAGAAAACCGATAATTAAATTTTACACATATATGATAAAACGTTGCTATAGCTGGAAAATCATACCTTTGTTGGTATGATTTTTTTGTTTGTAATTGATTGCTGAAAAGCTAATTGTTTTAGTAAAATTCATCCATAATCTAAATGAATAGATAATTGAGGAGTATTTTTCATGGCTTACAGTGATTGGTGGAAAAAGACAGTAGTTTATCAAGTTTATCCGAAGAGCTTTCAGGATAGTAATAATGATGGGATTGGTGATTTGCCTGGTATCACTAGTCGCTTGCCATATATTAAAAAATTGGGCGCTGATGTTATTTGGTTGAATCCAGTTTATAAGTCTCCAGATAAAGATAATGGTTACGATATTAGTGATTATTGTGCAATTCAGCCTAATTATGGAACTATGGCCGATTTTGATGAAATGCTTGAGACAGCGCACTCATTAGGATTAAAGATAATGATGGATTTAGTTGTTAATCATACTTCTGATCAACATAAATGGTTTCAAGAAAGTAGAAAATCTATTGATAATCCTTACCGTGATTATTATATTTGGCGCGATCCAGTTGATGGTCGTGAACCAAATAATTGGGGTTCACGTTTTGATGGATCAGCTTGGGAATTTGATGAGAAAACAGGTCAATACTATTTACACCTTTATACTAAGGAACAGCCTGATTTAAACTGGGAGAATCCGAAAGTCCGCGAAGAAGTTTGGAATTTGATGCGTTTTTGGTTAGACAAAGGTATTGATGGTTTCAGAATGGATGTTATCAATTTGATTTCCAAACCCGAAGGTCTACCTGATGGTAATAAGAAAGCAGGAGCCAAGTATGGTGGAACAGGTTTAGTAGCTAATGGTCATCGACTAAATGAATTTTTAGAGGAAATGAACGATAAAGTTTTGTCTAAATATGATGTGATGACAGTAGGTGAGATGCCAGGTTCGACACCGAAAGAAGCAATTAAATATGCAGGATTAAACGAAAATAAGTTGAATATGGTTTTCCAATTTAACCATATGAATGTTTCTGGTAATCCTGACAAACGTTTAGGGCACTGGAATGATGAACCGATTGACTTAGTTGATTTAAAAAAGGTTTTGAGTAAGTGGGAAATTGCTTTAGATGGGAAAGGTTGGAATAGTCTTTATTGGAGTAATCATGATCAGTCTCGGGCAGTTTCTCGATTTGCAACAGATGATTCAAGGTACCGTGTCTTAGCAGCCAAAATGTTAGGGACAACTCTGCATATGTTGCAGGGAACGCCTTACGTTTATGAAGGTGAAGAAATCGGTATGACGAATGCACACTTCACTGAATTGTCACAGTATGAGGATATACAGTCTTTAAATGCGTATAAAGAACTTGTTGAAGTTGAAAAAATTGTCGATAAGGAAACAATGTTGAAATATTTAGCTTATCGAACACGTGACAATGCTAGAACTCCAATGCAATGGGATAGAGGAACTAATGCTGGATTTACAGAGGGACAACCATGGCTAGCAGTGAATCCAAATTATTCTCAAATCAATGTTGAAGAAAATTTAGAAGATAGCAATTCCGTTTTTTATTATTATCAAAAATTAATTGAGCTGCGTCATAATAGTGATCTAGTGGTTTATGGTGACTATGCGGTTATAGATATGGAAGATGAAGAAGTCTTTACATATCGTCGCCGTTATAACGATGAAACATTGCTAGTTATTAATAATTTCACGTCCCATGATGTAATTAGAGATTATGGACAAGAGAATGGAGCACTCCTAATTGGCAATTATGTGGATGATAAGAATACAAGATTACGACCATATGAAAGTAAAGTTTACCTGTTGAAATAAAAAAATCCGATATCTATGCGATATCGAACTCCTTATTTTGAATTCTTTTCAGATAGTTTTTGAGCTAATTCTTTATCAGGATCAACTGTTAAAGTGTCGGCTTTACCGTTAAACATAACTAATCCTGATTTGGCACCTTCAGGTTTGAATAATTGTCCAACTTTTAAAGCGTCAACAGGTACTTGTTTTAGTCCACGGCCTTTACTGTAATAAGCAGTCAAATTGGCAGCCTCCAATAATGTTTGTTTGCTGGGGTGGGCACTGTGAACGACCACGTGAGAACCAGCCAGTTCACTGACGTGCATCCAATAGTAATCTTTATTGGCGGTCAATGTTAAGTGGTCATTTTGATCGCTATTTTTACCAACTTCAACTAAAACGTGGTCGGTTGTGTAGAAACGACGTGGATGAGCGGGTTCTGGAGCTTTAGATGAATGCAAAATTTTAGTTTTTATAGCATCTTCAGCAATTAATTGTTCTCTGACCAGTTCGATTTGGTGAGGATCTGTTAGGTCGAAATCAGATTGACGTGTCATTTGTTTTTGAAGATTTTTCTCAGCATTATTCAAGTTATCTTGAATAGTTTTCAATCCACGTTGATCACGATGATATTGATGAAAGTAGTTTTCAGCGTTATCAATAATTGATTTCTTAGTATCTAAGTAGATGGTTATTTCCTTTTGGTCTCGGTAATCAGGTAAAATAACATAACCTTTTTTGGTATCAATTTGTGAGGCATAGGTTTTAAGCAGGGTACCTTTTACTTTTAGTTGTTCAACGTCACCGATACGTGTAATAGCTTTATGTAATGATTCAATTTGCTTCTTTGTGTGATGTATTTGCCATTTCATAGCTTCAATAACTTCATTGGCGTCTGATTCAGTTTCCATGGATAAACCTCGATTTGATTATTAATCGTCATAACGACATGCATCAATAATAACACTAACTAAATGTTAACAAAAAGGCTTCTATTTCCCAATTATTGGGCGATAGGAGTCTTTTTTGTCTAGAAGTTTTTACCAGCTTCTTCAGCTTTTTCGAAAGCCTGATTTAGAATCTTTTCAGCGTTTTGTGGATCGTGATCCATACCTTCAGCAAAGACACCTTGATAATCATCAACACCCATAATGTGAAGAATTGTACCAATGTATTGATGACCAAGATCTAAGGAACTTGCATCAGGAGCACCATTTGAACCATGGTAGTTACCACCGTTAGCTTGAATATGAATAGCTTTTTTATTGTGTAAGTTACCTTCAGGGATACCTGCACTAGTGTAATGGAATGTATCAGGAACTTGCATCACAATATCGATGTAACTTTTCATTTCTGCAGGAATAAAGAGATTGTACATTGGATTTACAAAGACATATTTATCAGCTTGAACGAATTCGTCGATCCATTTTTGTCTAGCCTCTTTAAATCTTTCTTCATCGGCATTGAAAGATTGGCGAGCCATCGATTTGTTATAAATGGAGATAGCAATTTTATTCAGAGGGAAAGGCATGTATTCTGAAACGTTGTGTTCAATAATTTTATCGTTAGGATGACTGGTTTTATAGGCATTAATGAAGTGATTGTATAGAGCTTTAGTAGATGATTCTTTGTCTGATTGGGGATGTGCGTAGATAACTAATACTGTTGACATAGAGAGGAACCTCTTTTCTTTCTTGATTATTACCATTATATAATTAAGCGGTTACAAAAGATGAAATCACACAAAGATATATAGAAAAATTTAGTAAATAAAACAAAAGATCGTCAATTCCCATAAGAGAGTCGGCGATCTTTTGTTTTATCTTAAAGTTATTTTATTTTAAGGCAAATCATTACCAGCGGCGAAGTAGATGTCATACCACTCTTGTTTAGTAAGATCGATATCTCCACCTTTAGCACTGTCAGCGATATGTTCGGGATTCATTGTTCCGATAATAACTTGAATATCAGCGGGATGTCTAAGAATCCAGGCTGCAGCAATAGCATTCTTACTTACACCGTATTTATCTGCTAATTCTTGTAGTTTCTTATTTAATTTAGGGAACTTGTCATTGTTAATGAATGTTCCGGCAAATGTGCCATATTGGAATGGTGACCAAGCTTGGAGAGTTACTCCCATACGTCTGGAGAATTCTAGAAGTCCACCATCATGATTGATTGAACGTGTATCTGTCATATTAGTATGTAAACCAAAATCAATCATTCCAGAATGCATGATACTGAATTGTAATTGACTGATAAGAAGTCTTTGATCAAGATTCTCTTGTAAGAACATAAATTGTTCAGGATTAAAGTTAGAAACACCGAAATGACGGACTTTACCTGATGTCTGTAATTCGTCAAATGCTTCAGCAACTTCATCTGGTTCCATTAATGGATCAGGTCTGTGAAGTAGGAATGAATCTAAATAATCGACACCTAAACGTTCCAAACAGCCATCAACGGCATCAATTAAATGTTTTTTAGAGAAGTCATATCTTTTTCCAGGTACGATTCCACCTTTGGATTGAATAAATAAATCTTCTCTTTTAACACTACTTTGTTTCAATGCTTGACCAAAAACCTTTTCAGAATCGCCACCGCCGTAGATGTCAGCGGAGTCAATGTAGTTAATTCCACTATCATAAGCGGTGTCGATAGCCTTAGCAGCTTGTTCAGGACTTAAACTATTCATACGCATAATACCTAGAGCAACTGCAGATGTTTGCCAGTTGGTTTCACCAATATAACGTTGTTTCATATGATTGCCTCCAATATTAAGTATCACTTCAATTATTGTTGGGACTTAGGTAGAAGTCAATAAAAAAAGATAACGTTTACAAAAAATATACTTTTTGTATTATGAAATATTATTTTATAATTTTAAAAATATTGATGAATATCTTGAAATTTTATTTTAACGAGGTATTATTTATCTGTAAGCGGTAACAAAATATTTGGGGGTAATTATTATGAAATCATGTGTTAAAAGATTTTTAGTTATTTTATCCGGCGTAATTGCAATGCTGGGAATAGCTACTTTTACCGGTTCTACTGCTCAAGCTGCTACTAAAGTTTCACCAATTAGTACAGTAACTACAACAACGATGTATTCCAAGAAATTGCATCTTGATTGGAATTACGACGTTTATCTACCAGGTGGATATAACCCTAGTAGTAATAAGAAATATCCAGTCGTTTATATGATGCATGGATTATATGGAAATCATAGAAATTTATTAGAAAGATTTAATTCTCAACAAATGCTCGATGGAGCTATGAAGAGAAATAATCAAAAGGCAATTGTGGTCTTTATCGATGGTTTTAACAGTTTCTATGTTAACCAAAAAGGTGGCATGCAAATGGAAAGTGCCATCATGAAAGATTTAGTACCAAAAATTGATTCAACATATAAAGTATCTTCATCAAGAAATGATCACGCTATTGGTGGTATTTCGATGGGTGGTTATGCTGCTGCAAGATTATCATTGAAATATTCTAAGTACTTCTCTAAAGCATTATTGATTTCACCATCTGTTTGGTACAGTTTACCAAAAGATAATCCTATCAGAATGAACATGCATGCATTTACTAATGGTAAGACTAATTGGTCTGACAAAGTTTATGACGGTTTGTTCCCAACAAAGTATATCAATAAAGATACAAAACCAGTTAAATTCTATGTTGAAACAACATCAGATGATACAACTGTTCCAATTAAGAATGTTAATAGATTCGTTAAGACTTTGAAGAAAGATAAATATTCAGTTAAATATGTTAAGGATACTGGGGATAACCACAATTGGACATATTGGACTAAAGCTACTCCAAAATCATATAACTGGTTGATGAAAGAATTCAAATAGGGGGTAAAAAAACATGGACGCAAAGAATACAGCTAAAGAAATTCTTAAAAATGTCGGTGGTAAAGAAAACGTCAGTGCTAACGTTGCATGTATGACTAGATTAAGACTAGGCATTAAAGACAACGATAAAGTTGATGTTGATGCTTTGAAACGTATTGATGGTGTCTTGGCCGTTGTTCAAGCTGATACGCTCCAAGTTGTCTTGGGACCAGGTAAAGTCAACAAGGTTGCAGAACCATTTGCTGAACTTACTGGAGTTGCTCTAGGTAGTGACAGTGACGATGGGGATACTTCATCTGATTCACAACTAGATCAAGTAAAGGATATCGCTAAAGAAAACAAAAAAGAGAATAAGGCTAAGCACGATAAACCTTTGCAACGTGGGTTGCAACATATCGCTAACGTCTTTATTCCATTGCTACCAGGTATTATTGCTGCTGGATTAATTAATGGCCTTGCTAATGTTATCGACTATCAAACTGGACAAGCTTTTGTTACTGATTGGTGGTACATGACTATTAAGACAATTGGTTGGGGATTATTTACCTTTCTACCAATCTTCGTTGGTATGAATGCTGCTCGTGAATTTAAAGGCAGTGCCATCCTTGGTGGTATCGGTGGTACTCTTTGCTTAGGCGTTACAATTACAGGTTCACCATTAAGTACACAAGCTATTTCAATGCCATTTACACATGCACCATATACAGTTGGTGTCGGTGGTTTGATTACTGCTTTACTAATGGGTATTTTCTTCGCATTCTTGGAAAAGAATCTTCGTAAGATTATGCCTAGTGTTCTGGATACATTCTTTACACCTTTACTAACAGTTATTATTGGTTCATTACTTGCCGTTGTCTTCCTACAACCAGTCGGTGCATGGCTAACAACAGCTATCTATCTTGTTATGGACTTCATCTACACAAAGTTGAGTGTCTTTGGTGGATTCCTTCTATCATCAACATTTTTAGCTTTAGTATCTGTTGGTTTGCATCAAGCTTTAACACCAATTCATGTTCTATTGAATGATCCTACAGGTCCAACAAAAGGTATTAACTACTTACTACCAATTTTGATGATGGCCGGTGGTGGTCAAGTTGGTGCTGGATTTGCACTTTACTTCAAGTCAAAGAATAAGAGATTCAAGAAAATGGTTATGAGTTCAATTCCTGTTGCTATCTTAGGTGTCGGTGAACCATTAATGTACGCTGTTACATTACCGCTTGGTAGAGCCTTCATTACAGCAAGTATCGGAGCTGGTTTTGGTGGAGTTGTTGCTTCACTATTCCATTTAGGTGCTGTATCGCAAGGTGTTTCAGGTTTGTTTGGACTATTGATCATGCAACCTGGACAACAATGGGTATATTTGTTAGCACTATTAGTAGCTTACGCTGGAGGCTTTATCGTAACTTGGTTCTTCGGTGTTGACGAAGATAGAATTAACGAAATCTATCCAGAATAAAGGAGAATAATATGCTAGGATTTTCAGCTTACTTACACAGTTCATTGACTAAAAAAGATATAGATATGTTCAATCGATTTGTCGAAGCCGGATTTAAAGGTGTCTTTACTTCTATTAACTTACCGGAAGATGATCCTAAAGTTTTATTGAAGAACTTAAAGACTTTGGGTGAGTTGTGCGATGAGAATGATTTGGAACTGACTCTTGATATTGCATCAAGTTCATTAAAAAGGCTTGATTTAAATTTAGATAGAGATTTATCAGTTTTTAAAGGGTTGCATGTTACCATGCTAAGAATCGATGATGGGATTGACAATGCAGGTATTGCAAGACTTTCCAATGGTATGAAGATTGCTTTGAATGCAAGCACTATTGAACAATCTGATATTGATGAATTGAAAATGGCTAACGCAAATTTTGCTAATTTGGAAGCTTGGCATAATTATTATCCTCGTGAAAATACAGGGTTAGATAAACAATGGTTTTATGAAAAGAACAAGTGGTTAAAGGATAACGGATTCACAGTAATGGCCTTTATTCCAGGGGATGCTAATTTGAGAGCTCCCGTTTATAAAGGACTACCAACTCTAGAAGAGCATAGATCCCAAAATCCTTTGTATGCTGCTTTAGATTTTAACAAGATGAATGTTGACCGAATTTATGTCGGCGATCCTGCTTTAAAGGATTTAACATTCGAACAATTTAGAAATTATTTTGTAAATAATATTTTGCAATTGAGAGTTCAACTAGATAATAATGCTCCAGCATATATCACCAATATTTTTCATCAAAGGGCTGATGTGGCTAGAGATGTTGTTAGACTTAGAGAAGGTAGACCGCTCAATAAGTCAGAGGTAGTACCTGATAATAATACTTTGAGAAAAGTTGGTTCTATTACTTTGGATAATAGTTTATCAGGACGTTATCAAGGTGAACTGCAATTAATTAAGTACCAACTTCCAGCTGATGCATCCGTGAACGTAATAGGAAGAATAATTGATTCTGACATTAAATTATTAAATTATTGTGAGGCTAATCAAGCAATTCAACTGGTTGATATTAGAAATAAGGAATGAGTTTAATATGGACATAAAAAAATTATCAACAGAGGGTCGTAATCCAGCAACAATGAATTTGGACGAAATGAGTGCCGATAAGATTGTTGCTGTTATGAATAGTGAAGATAAAAAAGTAGCTGTGGCCGTTGAAAAACAATTACCTCAAATATCGACAGCCGCAAATAAAATTGCAGAAGCATTTAAGGTTGGAGGACGCTTGTTTTATACAGGTGCAGGAACTAGTGGCCGTTTAGGTGTGCTAGATGCTGCTGAATGTGTACCAACTTTTGGTATCGAACCTGAAATGGTTCAAGGATTAATTGCTGGTGGTGCTAAAGCTATGACAATTGCTGTTGAAGGTGCTGAGGATAGTGTTCAAGAGGGTGCTGATGATTTAAAGAATCATAATTTGAGTAATAAAGATGTAGTAGTTGGCATTGCTGCTAGTGGTAGAACACCTTATGTTGTGGGGGCATTGGATTATGCTACCAAAGTAGGTGCTAGTACGATTGCTTTATCATGTAATGCCGATGCTATTATTAGTCAGCATGCGAAGACAGCAATTGAAGTCGTAGTAGGGCCAGAAGTGTTGTCAGGATCAACTAGATTGAAATCAGGAACAGCTCAAAAGATGGTTCTGAATATGCTATCAACAGCTTCAATGGTTAGAATTGGTAAAACTTATGGTAATTTAATGGTGGATGTCAAACCAACTAATAAGAAGTTAGTTCAACGTTCATTGAATATCATCACAGAAGTTACAGGAGTTGATGAAGATCTTGCTTTGACAACTCTCAAAAAGGCTGATTATTCAGTTAAAGATGCAATTGTCATGATAGCGACAAAGACTGGTAAAGAAGCTGCTCAACAAAAATTATCCGAAGCAGGTGGGTTTGTACGTCAAGCAATTAAGTGAGGGAGCAACATGACGAATAATACGATTTTACTAACAATTCGAACAAATATAGAAAATGCGAGTAAAGCAGAAAAAACTTTAGGTGAGTATATTTTAAAAAATGCTCAACAAGTTCCCAATCTCAGTGTGGCCGATTTATCTAAAAAAAGTGGTGTTAGCCAAGCTACTATTGTTAGATTTTCTAAAAATTTAGGATTGGATGGATTCAAAGGTCTAAAAGTTGAATTGGCACGTTCATCGAATGATGTTGATACTGGATTATATGATGAAATATCTCCAGATGATGGTGTCGATGAATTGAAGGACAAATTGGTTCTTCGGATTCAACACACTTTGGACACTACTAGTAGAGGTTTGAACCCCAAATATTTAAATCAAACCGTTGATTCATTTGAAAAAGCAAATGTCATCTTGATTTATGGTTTGGGGGCATCTCATTTAGTAGCTGAAGATTTTACTCAAAAATTCTCACGAATTGGTAAAAACGTAATTAATACGGAAGATACTCACTTATTAGTGTCAAATCTACTAACACAACAGAATAAACAAGTGTTATTTCTAATTTCTGATTCTGGTGAAACACAAGAAACTTTGACAATAGCCAAACTAGCCAAAAAGAATAATGTCGAAGTAGTTGGATTAACATCTAATAGTCACAGTCGATTAGCCAAAATTTCGGATATTAGTATTTTAACAAGTAACACAGTACCAAGAGATCAAGTAAGATCCGCTGCAACGACTTCTTTGATAAGTCAATTATATGCAGTTGATTTGATATACTATCTCTATTTGCAACGAGATTATGAAAGCAATATTCAAAAACTAAAAGAATCCCATCTTTTAGTAGAAAAGTATTTCTCCCCGAAAAAATAAAAATCCTATATAAGCAGACAAAATTAGGAAAACCTCTTAAAGATTCTAAGTGAAGATATAATTTTTTACTTAGGATCTTTTTCTGTCTAGACCTTTGAATATTATCCCCAATTAGTCTATAGTAAACATAACTAAACACTAAATGGTGATATGAGGTAAACAAATGGCAAGTATAAGAGATATTGCAAAAATGGCTGGGGTTTCGGCAGCTAGTGTATCGCGAATTCTTAATAATGATGAAAGTTTCAGTATTAACGAAAATACTCGTAAACGTGTAATTGATATTGCCAATCGTTTGCATTATTCAAAGGAAAAGAATATTCGTAGTCCCAGAAATGCCAATGCGGATATGTCGATAGGGCTGATTTTACGTCACAATAGTGATTCAGAATTGAGAGATCCATATTTCTTAGCCATCCATCGTGGAATTGAAGAAGAGGCGGCCGAAAGGCGATTACAGGTTACAAAGGTATTTGGGATGCGTGATGAAGGGAAAGATTGGGATCAACTGTCCAAATATGGCGCCATCATTATGGTGGGACAGATGACTGATACTGCAATGGATATCATCATGGGGAAGAATCCTAATTTAATATTGGTAGATAATTACATTAGTGATGAGAAATATGATCGGATTCAAACTGATTTTATTGCGAAGACCTACAAGGTTTTGGATCTACTTTACGAAAAGGGTCATCGTAATATTGCTTTTGTTGGTGGCCGCAGTAGTATTGTTGATGTCGATGGCAGTCGTATCAATAGTAGACATGAAGTTAGAGCTGATGCTTATAGTAGGTGGATGCAGCTTCATGATTTGACCAAATATACAGACGTTAATATTGGTCAATGGTCAGCTGAAGATGCTTTACAAATGACTAGTGAAATTTTACGGGGAGACGATTTACCAACTGCGATTCTAGTGGCTAGTGATCCGATGGCTATGGGTGTTTACAAGGCTATTAGTAATGCTGGTTTAAAAATTCCCGATGATATTTCAGTAGTTAGTTTTGATGATGTAGAGCTGAATCGCTATCTAACGCCAACTCTTTCAAGTATTAAAATGGATTCCGAAGAGATGGGACGTATTGCCGTCAAAGTTGCACGTGAGAAGATGATCGGTACCCGTAAGATGCCTATACAAATAGTTTGTTCTAGTGAGTTGAAGGTAAGAGATTCGATACGTGATTTAACAAAAAAGAATAAATAAATTAGAGATATCTGTTATTTGTAAAAAAAAATAATGGATATTTTTTATTTAGGGTTGTGTAAACGTTAACTAAACAGTTATAGTAATTCTTGTAAACGTTTACATAATAGTAAAGAGGGGAATCATGAAATGAAAAACTTTTTAAATGCATTTCAGAAGAAAATGGGACCAATTTCAGAACTAATTGGTGCCAATAAATATCTTCTAAGTTTACGTGATGGCTTTATGTTAGCCTTCCCAGCCACGATGTTTGGTTCTATCATGGTTATTTTGCAAAACTTACCTACAACGTTTGGTTTCGGAGGACTTTTACCAAAATGGTTTAATACTTTTTTGACTGACTTCTTTGGACCTGTTGGTAATGCAACAATGTCAGTTTCAGCACTATTTATCGTCTTTGGTATTGGATATCAATTGGCCGGACATTATGGTCAACAAAAGATTTTTGCTGGTGCTATTTCACTTTCCAGTTTTTTGATGTTACTTCCTATCGGTACTGATAAAAAGATGGGCGCATTCATTGCTATCAATGATTTAGGTGCTCAAGGTATGTTCGTTGGTATCATCGTAGCTATTATCGCTACAAAGATTTATTGTGCTATCAGTGCAGCGCATATCACTATCAAGATGCCTGATTCTGTTCCTCCTATGATTGCTGAATCATTTGTTGCCATCATTCCTGGTGCAGCTCCATTACTACTATTTAATATTATTCGTTATATCTTCACTTTCACACAGTGGGGAAACGCAGTTGACTTTGTTTATGAAATTTTACAACAACCACTTATGGGATTAGGTGGAACACTTCCAGCCGTCCTAGTAGCCGTATTCTTTACACAACTATTCTGGTGGTTCGGTGTTCATGGTACTTTGCTTGTTAACTCAATTATTGATCCTATTATGGGAGCTTTAGCTATTCAAAACTACAATGCTTATAAAGCAGGTGCAGCTCATCTTCCACATATTATTAATACAACATTTATGGGTGTCTTCGTTAACCAAGGTATGCAATTAGGTTGTGCACTTGTCTTTGCTTTCTTCTTGGCTAAATCAGTTCGTATGAAGACAACTATGAGAACCGTCTTTGCTCCAGCTATTTTCAATGTTTCAGAACCTATGACTTATGGTCTACCTATTGTTTTGAACCCTGTTTTATTAGTTCCATGGATCTTAGCACCACTTGTTTCAACTACAATTTCTTACTTTGCTATTGCTGCAGGATTAGTTCCAAGACCAATTGGTGCAACAGTTGTTTGGACGACACCTATCTTCTTAGCTGGTTGGTTAGGTACAGGATCAATTGCGGGTGCCATTTTACAAATTGTTGATGTTGTCGTTATGACATTAATTTGGATTCCATTCTTGAAAGCAATGGATAATGAATTCTTGAAAGAAGAACAAGCAGCAGCCAATCAACAAGAAGCTGCAACTTCAGATAAATAAGGAGTAATAATTATGAGAACTGATACGTTGAAATATAAATATTCATATAATGCTGATCAAGCGGATTTGTACCAAACCTTAGTCAATGAACAATTGAAGTATTTTCAACGTACAGATCCCAGAATTAGACACTTAGAAAAGGGCACAAGGATTCAGGCCCAATTAACTACAAAAATGAAGAAATTTACCACGACAAATACGATGACTGTCAAAGACATCGTGAAGAATAAGTTGTTTCAGTTTGAAACGAAACAACCTGATGGTGAAATTTTACAAACTTATGAATTTGAAACTAATAAACGTGGTAAAAAATTTTTAATTTATTCAGAACAAAATACTTTTAACAATGCACGTAATCAAACTAATTTTATCTTTATCGGAATGCTCTACAAATTCTTTTATAACCGCGGAGTTAAGAAAAGAATGCAATATTTAGACGATTTAGCTATTGGTTAAAGGAAGTACGCGAGTAGAAGGGGACGTTTCTCACATGATTGATGTAATCTCAAATAAAATATTTCATTTGCACAACGACAAAGTTAGTTACTTATTTAATGTTATGGAAAACAAGCAATTAGGACATCTTTATTATGGAAAAAGCCTAGGTAACCTTGAAGAAGATGATCTCAATTACTTATTGAAACATGACAGTAAATCGGCTGGAACAGTTAAATATTCTCCTGAAATTAAGAATTTTACCTTAGCTGATCATGAATCCGAGTATCCAGTTTATGGTTCTTCAGATTATCGTGAGGGTGCTATCGATGTTTATCGTGCAGATGAACCTTGGTATTTAGATTTTCATTTTGAAAATTACACAATTGAAAAAACGAAGACACGTGACTTAAAGTTTCCCACTAGTTATGCGCAAGGTGAGAATGACGCTGAAACTTTAGTGATTACTCTAAAAGATCAAGAGCATGAATTGCGTTTGATTGAGAAATTTACAATTTTTGCTGGCTATAGTGCAATTGTTCGTAGTCAGAAATTGATTAATTTGGGTGATACGACTGTCCAAATTCACAATATGATGAGTGGAGTTTTAAGTTTACCAACAGCTGGTTATGATTTTCTCAGTTTATCGGGTGCTTGGTTAAAAGAACGTCACATTAAACGCCGTCCGATTGAACAAGGTCTCACTTCAGTTGAGTCACTCAAAGGAGCATCTAGTCATCAACAAAATCCTTTTGTGGCACTTGTTGATAAGAATGCCGATGTCAATCAGGGCAATATTTATGCAGCTAATCTGATTTATTCCGGTAACTTTCTCAGTCAAGTTGAGGTTAATGAATGGGATAAAGCTAGATTGTCGATAGGTATCAATCCGAAGTACTTTGAATGGCAATTGGCTAAGAATGAAGAATTTACGACTCCAGAATCAGTCTTTTACTACAGTGATCAAGGATTCAACGGTCTGATTAAAGAGACAAATGGCTTCGCGGAAGATCATGTTATTGCTAGAAAATGGAAAGAAAATTCTCGTCCAATCGTCTTTAATAATTGGGAAGCTACTTACTTTGACTTTAATGAAGATAAATTATTGTCTCTAGCTCAAGAGGGGCAAAAATTAGGTATGGAATGCTTTGTGCTAGATGATGGTTGGTTTGGTCATCGTGATGATGATCGATCCTCTTTGGGAAATTGGGCGGTTGATCGTCGTAAATTCCCTAATGGTATGAGGAGCTTTGCCAAGAAAATACATGATATGGGTCTGGAATTTGGACTTTGGTTCGAACCTGAAATGGTTTCACCTGACACGGATATGTATAAAGAACACCCCGATTGGGTAGTACGTCACCCTTATAAACGTGTAGGAATTGGTCGTGGTCAATATGTACTCGACTTTGCTAATCCCAAAGTAGTTGATGCAGTTTATCAACAGATGAAACCTACGATTGCGGAAACAAATTTGGACTACATTAAATGGGATATGAATCGTAATATTACTGAGGCTTATTCACCATATTTAGCTGAAATTAATCGTCCACAAGGTGAATTTTTCCACCGTTACATCTTGGGAGTTTATGCACTCTATCAAAAAATACTCACTGATTTCCCTAACATTCTAATTGAAGGCTGCTCTGGCGGTGGTGGAAGGTTTGATCTAGGTATTCTATTCTATAGTCCACAGATCTGGCCTAGTGACGATAGTGATGCTATTGAAAAATTGGATATTTTAACGGGGACAACATTAGCTTATCCACTGTCTTCCTTTAGTAATCACGTTTCGGCTGTTCCAAATGATCAAGTTAAACGTAATACGCCATTAGCTTTGAGACAAGACGTTAGTGATTTTGGACCATTAGGTTATGAGCTGGATATTACTAAACTGGACGATGAAGAGAAACAAAAGATTAAGAGTAATATCGAATTTTACAAACAAAATCGACAATTGCTTTTGCACGGAAGATTGCAACAATTAGTTTCAGTTAATCCTGCCAGCAATGTGGTGTCATGGGGCGTAACAAATGATCAAAAGAGTGAATCTTTTATTGGTTTCTATCGTAAAGTTGCTCAACCTAATTCAGCAGTGGTAAGACATATTAAAGCTCCATTCCTGGACGAAATCAAACACTATGTAGTTGATGATAAATTTAGGGTTTCTGGTCGAATTTTAAAAAATATTGGACTCTTGGAACCATTCGAATTTAATGGAGCTAATTTAGAAACAGCTCAAATTAGTGGTGATTATCAATCCTGGATGTATCACTTAGTAGCTAAAGATTAACGAGAGGGTGAGTTGGTGAAAACCACAGATAAATTCTTATATGGTGGCGATTATAATCCTGAACAGTGGCTGGATCGGCCTGAAGTTTTAAAACAGGACTTAGAATTAATGAAAAAAGCCAAGATAAATACTGTAACGTTGGATACTTTCTCTTGGGCAACGATAGAACCACGTGAAGGTGAATATAACTTTGAATGGTTGGATAAAATTTTTGATGATATTTATCGAATTGGCGGTCACGTTATTTTAGCAACACCTAGTGGGGGACGTCCTCAGTGGATGAGTCAAAAATATCCAGAAGTTAATCAAGTAGATGAATATGGGCGAAGACATACGCACGG
Organism: Companilactobacillus bobalius; assembly: GCF_002179915.1. Lineage (NCBI taxonomy): Bacteria > Bacillati > Bacillota > Bacilli > Lactobacillales > Lactobacillaceae > Companilactobacillus > Companilactobacillus bobalius. The sequence goes on along the minus strand of NZ_MYFM01000004.1, from coordinate 162,282 downwards.
ATTCAGACAGAATCACTGTTACTCGTCCCCAATATATCGTCAAAAAACGCGTCAGATCAATACAATATTGGCTAAGCGTTATGGTAAACATCCTGCCTTAATTATGTGGCACGTTTCTAATGAACTAGGTGGTCAGTGCTTCTGTAAATTGTGTCAGGATAATTGGCATCAGTGGTTACAAAAGAAATATCATACTCTCGATAATTTAAATCAGGCTTGGTACTTAAAGGTTTGGAGTGGCTTGTATAGCGATTGGAGTCAGGTACTACCACCTAATCCGCTTGGAGAAACGAAGGTTCATGGGATGGATTTGGATTGGAAACGTTTTGTTACCGATATGACGATGGATTTCTATGAAAATGAAGCTCAACCTTTAAAAGAAATTACGCCAAATATTCCGATTACAACTAATTTTATGGCCGAAGGTTTGGACAAAGGGGATTACTATCCAATTACTGGTTTAGATTACAGTCGTTTTGCTAAAAAGGTTGATGTAGTGAGTTGGGATAGTTACCCCGCTTGGCATAACGATTACGAAACGCTGGCTGATACAGCGATGAAATCAGCCTATACGCATGATTGTTTCTATTCATTGAAACATCAACCATTTTTAATTATGGAATCGACGCCAAGCTGTATTAATTCACAACAATACAATAAAGCTAAAAAACCAGGGATGAACATTCTCAGCTCGTTGCAACAAATTGCCCATGGATCGGATAGTACATTGTATTTTCAGATTCGACAGGCGCAAGGTAATTCAGAGAAATTCCATGGTGGCGTGATAGGACATGATGGTTCTAGCAAGAATCGTGTTTATCAAGAAGTCGCACAGTATGGTCAGAAGTTGGATAGTATTGCTGAAATCAAAGGTGCTATTAAACATCCTAAGGTTGGTATTTTCTATGATTGGGAAAGTAACTGGGCCTTCAACCGCGGTGGGGCTTTTGGACGTCCAACTAGATTGGGTATCCAAACTTTGCAGAAGCACTATTCAATCTTTTGGGGACAAGATATTGCCTGTGAAATAATCAGTGGAGACGATGACTTCTCTAAATATGACTTGATTGTGGCACCTATTCTGTACATGGCTAAGGATAAAGCTGTAGATAAGTTAACCGAGTTTGTAAAAGCTGGTGGCACTTTGATTTCTAGCTACTTCACAGGTATGGTGGATGAATATGATCGTGTGGTTTTAGGTGGCTTCCCAACTAAATTACGTACATTGTTTGGTATTAATACTAAAGAAATTGATACACTTTATCCCAAACAACATGGACATGTTGAGTTCAATCAGAGGTCTTATGAAACAAAAGATTACAATCAGGTAATTGAAGTTACGACTGCAAAAGCTTTGGCCAAGTATCAAGATGATTTCTACCAAGGCACGCCGGCAGTAGTAAGTAATGATTTAGGATCAGGAAAGACTTATTATTTAGCAACTAGGTTAGGGGACGACTTTTTAAAAGAGTTTTATCGACCAATTATTAATAAGTTACATTTGGTTAATGATTTCATCACTAAACCAATTTATGAGGTTTCCTGCCAGACTAGAGAGAAAAATGGTGTGAAATACCATTTCTTGATGAACTTTTCTGAAGAGGAACAGGAGGTTTTGACTAGTCGTGAATCGATCAATGTTGAGGATGGATCGACTGTGGGTAAGAGAATTGTTTTAGGTAAGTATGGAACTTTAGTTGTTAAAGAGAACTGAAATTTTGTTAGAGTTGATATTAACTGACTATATCCTTATTGTTAAGATTGCTGAGTAGAATTACAAAGTTGCAAACTTCTTAGTTCTGTATAATCAGATGATTTGTAATTAACAATTAAAAGAAAAATAAATTTTAAAATCAAAAAACGTTCATATCCTTTGTAGGTTGATATGAACGTTTTTTTGTTGAGATACTATTATTCTTAAAGATTTAAAAGGGTAAATATTTAATGGAACTACTATCTAAGCCCAAGACGATAATAATTACTTTGGAGGACAACATATTTAACTCCTTCAAAACGCTACTTAATAAAGTAAATTCCGTAAGTTCTAATTTCTCCTGGTTTGAAATCATTGAGTTCAAATTCAGTAGTTGATGTTTCCAAAGTATTTAGGACTTCTGAATTAAGATTTAAATTATCAACGGCTGCTTTCTTGGCAAGTTCAACAGTTCCAGCGTGTTCAATTGTTTCATTCGTTGGATTGTAAACTCTTAAAGCATATCCGGACGAATCTTTTGTCAGAGCTAAACTACTTAAAACTAATTTATCAGTATTTAAATTGATCAGTTGTTCGGCTTCATCCATGAAGTTAACGGCTTTATTCACCATGAAGTATCTTAAAGGATTAGTAAATCTGTTGAGTGACTGTTTTTGGTAAAAGAGGGGAGTCGTTGTTAACAGTAAGTGTTGTCTTTGTAGGTCGGCAACGTTGAATTCATTTCCAACGATGATACCACCTTTAAATGTATATTTACCTTGTAATTGACTGTGAGGAGTTTCAACATATTTTGACTCTAATCCAGAAGCATCTGAAGGGCGACGTAATAGGTCTGGTCTGCCTAAGTAACCAACGCCTCTGAACATTGTAATAGCTAGTTTATTGAAATCTTTGCCAACCACTTGGAAATCTTTGCTGCCTAATCCAATAAATGACCAACTAGAATCATCTGAGTGAATATTAGCAAAGTGAATCAAGGGTCTCATAGCAGTTGGTTCTTCATGATAACCAATGTTTTTCCAATCATTTAGATGTGGATCGACGACTGGACGACTAATGAAACCAAATGGTGTATCCGCAAAGGATGCTTTAGCATTTACATTAGTGTTGAGAATTAATCTTAAACGATGATCAAGAGTTTGATTGTCAGTATCTAATTGATACTTGATAGTCTCTGAACCTTTTTCCAAAGTTAGAGTTAGTTTGTACTCTAAAGTTGAATCAAGCATCTTTTCTTTTCTGGAATCCAAGTTGTGTGGAAGTTTCCACGAGCCCTTGAGAGTAATCTTATTTGTATATTTCCCAGAAACAACTTTTACATCAGCATCTGAGAAATCTAAATTGATAATCCAGTCTTGGAATGCAGGTGAATAATCATAAGTATCACCAGCATCTGCACCATCTTCGAAGGAAAGGAAGTTCTTGTAGACTTTGTGGTTTTGTTTATTGGTTAAGTCTAATTGATGATCTTTAAAACTGATTTGGTAAAAGTCATTTTCAATTAAATCTGAAGAAGATTTCATATCTGAATGATTGGTATTGTCAGTTTCTTCAATGTCAAAACCGACACAGCTAGTAGCCTTAATTGTAGTTTTGATTGAAATAGTTGAGATGTAATAAAGTTCTTGTTTTCTCTCTTCAGTGTTTCGACGAAGTGGAGCTGAATTTTGAATTTCTTGATTCAATAAATCATAGTCAATAGTTTGACCATTGTTATTAAGAATGTTGAAGTTCTTTGATTTAGTGGAAACTTGAATCGTTTGGACTTTATCCATTTCGATGGGAAGTGGATTCCAAAGATAAATATCGTATGGTGAATTTTTGGAGATACTTAATTTTCTAACTAAGTAATCGATAATTGAGTACGATAATTGATCAGCCACTTTTGCACGATGAAGGATATCGTCATTGGTCTTATCACTGTTGCAGCCCCCAGAGCTGTCATGGGCTTGTCCACGAAAAATGGTTTTCCAGATGTCATCGACAAGTCCTTGTTTTGGTTCAATACCGTATGACTTAGCTAAAGCCATTAATGGCTCTACTTGATAAGTCATACGACGTTCTAATCGGTCATAAATTTGTTTGAGATCAGCTCTTGAAGAGTAAATCCCACGATGAATTTTTGAAGCTGAAGGATCAATGAATTCGCCAGAGTAGTCAGGCAGATTTTTGACCTTTTTCAAGTTTTCGAAATATTGAGGATAGTTACTTTCACGAATAATGTATTCATCAGATAGTTTTTCATTGGCTAAATTTATTCTATCTTTAAGATTGTAATCGACGGAACGTTGATCGCCACCGATAGGTAGAACTAATTCGTCTGATTCAGTATCGGTACTAACACGGTCGAGTAAATCCTTAAAGTCATCATTCTCAACTAGTTGAACACCAGCGTAATAACCGTTCTTTATATTGGCAGTAAGAACTTTGGAACCATCGTTACTATTCCAATAGAAATAGCGAGCGTTTTTCTCTTTAGGCATTCCTCGCCAGAAGACAGCACTGTAAATATTGAATCCGTTGTAGATTTTAGGCATATCTTGACCTTGTCCAAAGGAGTCGGGAAGATATGCGACCTTCATCACGCCACCTAAATCATTGGCAATTTGTGAACCAATGGCTAAGTTATGGACAATTGATTCTCCAGAAGTAACCATTTCATCAATTTGTGTATACCAAGGTCCAATAAATAATCTTTTCTCGGTGACAAATTTTTTGATGGCTGTCTTTTTTTCAGGAAAACTACTCAAATAGTCGTCCACGATAGACATTTGGCCATCTAGTAAATAATAATTTAAAACATTGTTTTCTAAAGCATCTAAGACTTCGTCCATATGGTATGCGAACTGAACTCGGGCTTCTTGTCTAGTAAAATACCATTCGAAATCCCAATGTGTATGTGCAATTGCATAAACTTTTTTCATTTGAAATTAACTCCCTTAGGCTGCTGCAGGTTCAGCATTTTTTAGTGCTTGTTCACGTTCATTTCTTTGGTTGATAATTACAAATGGTGAGTAAATAATAACATCCAATACTACAAGAACAAACGTTAGAACAACTGGACTTAGATGGAAGGCACCTAAGATCCATGTACTAATGAAGATTGGTTCATTACCAGAATTTAGAACAACAAGTGGAACTACCCAACCAATTTTTGTTACTACATAAGCGATTACAGCATTGGTAACTGGAACAAGAATCCATGGAATGAACATAATTGGATTTAGAACGATTGGTAAACCGAAAATAATTGGTTCATTGATACCAAATAGTCCTGGGATAAGACCAAGTTTAGCAACTTCACGTTCTTTCTCACCTTTTTTGGCAAAAATCAACATAGCGATAATTAAACCAAAGGTTGCACCAGAACCACCGATCATGGCATAAACGTTAGTCATAGTATTAGGAGCAATAGAAATACCGGCGAAACTTTGTGTTTTAGCAAATTTAGCAACGTCTTGTAAGAATAGAGGTAGCCAGAATGCTGAAACAACACCCCAAACGATATTAAAACCGTGAAGACCAAGGAACCAAAGGATTTGTTCTAGTAAGATAACAACGATAATAGCAGGTAATCCAGTACCAACACTTAACATTGGTTTGATAATTACGACGGAAATCAATTCAATTAATGATGTGAAACCAAGGGATTGAATAGCAATTCTAACAACACCGAAAATCAAAAGTACTTCAGAAATTGGAATTAGTGAGAAGAAAGAATCAAAGACGTTCTGTGGTACGTTTCCAGGCATTTTGATAGTGAATTTACTATGTGAAAATTTGTTATACATGAATACAGCAAGCATACCGACGATTAGAGCTGTAAACATACCTTCATAACTGAAAAATGAAGTAGCGAATCCTTCGACAATTTTTGCTTTAGGATCGGCAAAGTTAATATTATTTGGAACCATGATGAAGTAAGCAGCTAAAGCTAATAATGTCGCTAAAATAGGGTTAAGGTTTTTGTTTGCGGGTTTGCGTTTCAATTCATTAGCATATGAGTAAGCTGATGATAGAACAACGATCAGTGCAACAATGCCTAACGTAGCAGTACCAAGATAACCAAATAGGTTACTTGTATTTGTTAACCAGATGTTGTCGATTTTCTGAGCCTTGATCAAAGCGTCAATTTGCATTTTGATCAAATTTGAGAATGAACCAACAACGGTAAATGGAATAGTTCTAATAAAAGCATTCTTTACGGCTTGAAGAATGGTATTTTTTTCTACCCAAGAAGACATTTTTAGCAATGGCCCTTGGAATTTATCAAGATCAAATTTCATGGTAGTAGTTCCTCCAATTTTTTTAAGTAAGCGCTAACTTTCAAAACCAATTATATATGCTAATTAAAATTTGTAAAGAGAATTTTATTAATTTGTATAATCAAATTATTGAATATGATATAATTTGGTTAAGCAAATTAGTGCAAGAGGTAGTTATATGTATAGATATAAAGAAATATATTCAGATATAAAAAATAATATTTTAACGAATCATTACAGAGCTGGTAAGCCTCTTCCTACTCAGGAAATTCTATCTGAGAAATATGACGTCAGCAGGTTAACTTTGAAAAAGGCTCTTAATCTACTTTTGGATGAAGGACTAATTGTCAGTAGACAAGGTTCAGGAACCTATGTAAGGAATCGACCCTTAAAAAAGAGTGATGAATTATTGCCCTTGGATATGCCTATCGGAGTTACATATTCCCATCGAGATCAAAAAGTAACTAGTAAGGTCATTGATTTTGGAGCACGGTTACCAACCGAAGAGGAAAGCAAAAATTTATCCATAAAAAGGAACGAACCGGTTTACGAAATAAAGCGAGAACGATTTGTAAATGAAAAGACATATAGTTATGAACATACGATAATGCCTACTAGTATCGTTCCACTGGATGAAAAGATCGTAGCAGGGTCTATCTACGATTTTCTGGGAGAACATAAAGTAGCAATGACGGATGCCCGAAGAATTGTGTATGCTCAGGGTGCTGACGAAGAAATAGCTCAGGGATTAAATATTAAAGTCAATGATCCAGTGTTAACGATTGAACAGATTGTCTTTGATCAAGATGGTAGAGCTTTTGAATATTCGCATTCCAGTTTCTTAAGTGAGAAGAGTAAATTTGTTTTTGATGTACACCGTACAGATCAATGGTGATTTTATTGTTTGGAGGATAAAATTTTGGAACAGAAAACTATTTCACCGGCTGTAAAAAATTTTATGGACGAAATCACAAAAAAAGCCAGTCAAAGTCATGCTGACTGGGCAAAGGTTTTTAATGTGACTTATGCAAATACTTTGGAAACAACGGTTAAAAAAATTTCTGACAATGACATATTTATTTTGACAGGGGATATTCCTGCTATGTGGCAAAGAGATTCAACTTGTCAGATACGTCCGTATCTGGTAATGGCACAAGCAATTCCAGAAATTTCTGATTTTATTAGAGGTGTAGTTAAGCGTCAGTTCTTCAATATGAATCATGATCCATATGCAAATGCTTTTAACAGTGAACCTAATAATGCTGGTCATCACAAAGATCATACTAAGATGACACCTTGGATCTGGGAGAGAAAGTTTGAAATAGACTCTCTCTGTTTTCCAGTTCAATTAGCCTATTTACTTTACAAAAATACTGGTAGAACGGATCAATTTGATGAAAATTTTGTAAGTGGAATTCGAAAATTATTGAATGTGTTTGAAACGGAACAACATCATACTAAAAAATCGGAGTATCGATTTGAACGTGATGAAGATAGATTAGAAGATACTTTAATTAACGATGGAATGGGTTCGCCTGTTGCAGAAACAGGGATGATTTGGTCTGGATTTAGACCTAGCGACGACGCATGTGTATATGGATATTTGGTACCTGCTAATATGTTTGCCGTCCTTATTTTGGACTATATTCAGGACATTTTCAGTACGATTCTTGATGATAAAAAGATTGTAAATCAAGCTAAGAAGATTCAAGTAGAAGTTAAGAATGGTATTGAAAAGTATGGTACAACGACAAATAAAGCTGGAGAGAGAATCTATGCTTATGAAACTGACGGCCTAGGTCATTATTTAATTATGGATGATGGTAATGTCCCTAACTTGTTGAGTACACCTTATTTACACTACACAGCCATGGATGATCCAACCTATTTGAATACAAGAAAAACAATTTTGAGTTCAGAAAATCCGTATTATTATGCTGGAAAGTTTGGCAAAGGCTTGGGTAGTCCTCATACACCCAAAAATTATATTTGGCATATTGCACTTGCCATTCAAGGATTGACGCAATCAGATAAAGATGAAAAAGAGCGTCTTCTAAACAATATGGTAGCCACAACTGCAGGTACTAACATGATGCATGAAGGTTTCGATGTTGATGACCCTAATAAATTTACTCGTGAGTGGTTCTCGTGGGCTAATATGATGTATTGCGAACTATTTTTGAATTATTTCGACTATAAAATTAAAGAATGATGAGGGATGATAATGCTTAAATTTCCTAATAATTTTCTCTGGGGTGCAGCAGCGTCCGCACCACAAACAGAAGGACATAGTCTTTTGAACGGTAAATCAGCGACAATTTGGGATAAATGGTTTGAAATGAATCCTGAAAAATTCAATAACAATCAAGGTCCAAGTGATACTTCTAATACCTATGAAATGTATCATGAAGATGTTCTCGATATGAAGAAAATCGGTATGAACTCATATCGAACATCGATTTCATGGGCCAGATTGTTACCAGATGGAAAAACATTGAATTCTGAAGCAATCAAATTTTACCGTTCGTACTTCCAAGATATGTTGGACAATGATATTAAACCAATAATTAACCTTTTTCATTTTGATATGCCTTGGTGGCTAATGGAAAAAGGTGGTTGGGAGAATCGTGAGTCGGTAGATGATTTTGCATTCTACGCTAAGACGGCCTTTGAACAATTTGGAGATTTAGTTCACGATTGGACGACTTTCAATGAACCTATGGTCCATGTCGAATGTGGATATTTGTATGGATTTCACTATCCAGCAATCGTTGATATGAAAAAAGCTGTTCAAGTTGGTTACCATACTTTGATGGCTCATGTTATGGCTACAAAAGCCTTCAGAGATAGTAAGGTTAAAGGTAAAATCGGAATAATTTTGAATGTGTTGCCAGCCTATTCAAGAAGTGAAAGCAGTGAAGATCTAAAAGCTAAGGCAGCCTCAGATTTGTTGAATACACGTAGCTTTTTGGACCCAGCCGTTTTAGGAAAGATTCCTGAGGAACTGGTTGATCTATTAAGTGAAAACGAGTTGTTGCCAGAAGTAGAACCTAGCGATCAACAAAATATTAAAGAAAATACCGTTGATTTTATTGGAATTAATTATTATCAACCTAGAAGGGTCCAAGCACCAACTAATCCTAAAGTTCCAGCCAAAATGCCCGAAGATTTATATGAACCATATGACTGGCCAGATAAGAAAATCAATCCATATAGAGGTTGGGAGATTTATCCTAAGGCACTTTACGATATTTCAATTATGATGCGAGACGATTACAAGAACATTCCTTGGTATGTCAGTGAAAATGGAATGGGAGTCGCCGATGAAGAAAGATTTATGAATGATGACGGTATGATCAATGATCAATATCGAATAGACTTTATCAAAGAGCACCTAGAGCAGTTACATAAAGGAATTGAAGCTGGAAGTAACTGCTTTGGTTATCATATGTGGACCTTCAACGATTGTTGGTCTTGGTTAAATGGTTATCGAAATCGTTACGGTTTTTATCGAGTTGATTTGAATAATCATTTTAAGAGAACTGTAAAGAAGAGTGGGTTGTGGTTTAGAGAATTAGTTGAAAATAATGGATTTTAAGTAAAAAAGATGTCAAACATATACGAAATGTTTGGCATCTTTTACTATCTTGAAGATTATTTAAGAATAATGATGGTCCCAATACCAGCAATAGCAAGGAAGATTGCAATTATGGTACTGGTCCACAAAGTAGGGAGCATAAAAGGTGAAGGATCTGTATAATTACCCTTTTTCAAACTCTTAAAGGATCGAGATGTTGCATAAAACTGATAAATTGAGAGCATGATTAACAATAGTCCAACGATAATACCAAGCACTCTAATCAGCCCCTTTTTAAAAATTTATTGATTTGATTTTAACTCCGATGTATCAAAAATACGAGTTGCTAGTTTTGAAAATGACCAAATGTAAACATTGACTTATGTAATTTAGATTGTTATTTTTAGAAAATACGTTGAATTATTTTAGAACACGCTTTCATAAATGGATGTAACTAGCATTATAATAAATACTATAATGAAGGTAGAAATATTAAAGATGGAGAAAAATTTATATGGCAATACAAATTTTGTATCAAAAAGTTGCCGACGACATTAAAAAAAATATCTTGTCAGGGAACTATGCAGTTGGATCTTTAATACCGACTGAGAATGAATTAGAGACTAAATATGAAGTTAGTAAAATCACCGTCAGAAAGGCTGTTGAACAGTTGGTATCTGAGGGTTATTTAATCAAAAAAAGTGGTATTGGAACTCGAGTTATCAGTAATAATCTTTTTAACAAGTTATCTAAAGCTAGATCATACAGTTCTATTGTCAATGAGCAAGGGATTCTGTCCAAGAAAATTCTTCAGGTTGAATTAATCAATGCAAGCGAAACTCCGTTAAGTGAATCTTTTAAGAATCAAAATATTTTATATATTAAACGTTTGTATTCATTGAATGACAAACCCTTTATCGTTGTTAATCATTACTTACCTATGCTGAAGGCACCGGATGAAATTGAAGAACTTGAAAATCAATCACTTTATACATTTTTAAAAAATAGTGGCCGCGAAATCAGTAGTTTTAAAGATGCTTTTAGTGCGGTTAATTTAAATTTAGAAGATCAGAGATTGTTGGGTAAAACTGAATCACTTGCTTTGAAGCGAATAAGACGTGGTTATGATAATAAAGGAAACTTAATTGAATATACAATTTCTATATATGATAGTAATAAAATGCCATACGAGATTGAATATGAAATTTAATTCTCTTTATTTAAGCGTTTACATCATAACATTATAATGTTATGATGTTTTTGAAAAAAGGAGGGTACGAAATGGATAACCTAGTAAGTTTTTTAAATGCTAAAATTTTACCGTTTGCCAATAAAATGGGTAACCAACGCCATATGACGGCTATCAGAAAGGGAATTATTTCCACACTACCACTAACTATCGTGGGTTCGTTCTTCACATTAATAAATAATATCCCGGTCGAATCAGTTGCTAATATGTTATCGCCTTATAAAGAAATATTAGATATACCTTTTCGATATACGGTCGGAATTTTAGCTCTTTATGCCACATTTGGAATTGCTTCATCACTAGCTGAAAGTTATAAATTGGATAAATTAACTAATGGTGTTTTAGCAGTTTTAGCATTTCTTGTTTCAACAGCAGCACCAATTCACGTTATAGACAATGTAAAAGGTGTAATTGATGCTGGTAGATATATCAATATCGCGAATCTCAGTGCTTCATCACTATTTGCTTCAATCGTTACAGGATTACTGACAGTCGAGATTTATCGTTTCTTTAAAGTAAAGAACATAACTATCAAAATGCCAGATGGAGTTCCACCTGAAGTTTCCAATTCATTTGTAGCATTAATTCCAGCTGCGTTTATCTTACTTTTCTTCTGGATCGTACGTTACTTGTTAGGTTTCAATATTGCAGAGTTCTTAAGCATGATTCTAATGCCACTAAAAGGGGTCTTAGTTGGTAACAGTCTTTTCGGTGGGTTACTAACAATCTTCCTAATCACAGGTTTTTGGACATTAGGTATTCACGGTGCCGCTATTATGGATCCAATTGTTAGACCATTCTGGGAAATGTCAATTGCTCAAAATATGACAGAATTTGCTTCAGGTACTAGTGCACATCACCTTTCAACAATCTTCACTGAACAATTTCTACAATGGTTCATCTGGATCGGTGGTGCCGGTGGTACTTTAGCTCTAGTAACATTGTTCTTATTCTCAAAATCAGCTTATCTAAAAGATTTGGGTAAATTAGCTTTCTTACCTGGACTATTCAATATTAATGAACCAATCGTTTTCGGTGCTCCAATCGTTATGAACCCAATCTTGGGTATTCCATTTATCGTAGGACCATTGGTAACCGGAACATTATCTTACATCTTAACTATTACCGGAGTTGTACCAATGATGATGATGAGATTACCGTTCACAGTTCCTGGACCATTAGGTGCTTTGATGAGTACAAACTGGAGTATTCCGGCGTTCATCTTAACTTGTGTCAACTTCTTGATTGATCTAGCAATTTACTATCCATTCTTCAAAGTCTTCGAAAAACAACAATTAGAAAAAGAATAAATTCAGAGGTGATTATATGATTATTTTTCTATTCCTTTTAATATTTTTTATTGCGAGTGAAGTATCAGTTCAAAAGGGCATCATGCCTAAATTTATAAAAAAATTATCAGCTGGAAAATTAATTTTATTTTCACTACTGACGATTCTGGGATTTGCGGTGATCAGTTTCTTCATTAAACAGACCGTTATCCTAGTACTTCTAAGTACGATTTACTTATCAATTGTGATTTCAAATTACTATATGAACGGATTTACCAAGATGGAAAGAGGGAAAAAGATATGACCAAACGAACTTTAGGCGTTTCGCTTTATCCAGATCATAGTGATTTGAATGAAGATAAGAAATATTTGGAATTAGCTAGTAAATATGGTTTCAGCAGAATTTTCATGAGTATGTTGGAAGTTTCTGAAGGTAAAGAAAAAGTGGCCGCCAAATTCAGTGACCTGATCAATTTTGCCAAGGGTTTAGGCTTCTCGACAACACTTGATATTGCTCCTAATATTTTCGATCAGTTAGGAATTTCTTATGATGATCTGTCATTCTTCCATGAATTAGGTGCGGAATCATTGCGTCTTGATCAAGGATTTGATGGGCAAAAAGAAGCATTGTTATCATTCAATCCTCAAAAAATGAATATTGAGTTAAATATGAGTAATGATGTTGCTTATCTAAATAATATTTTGAGTTATTCCGCTAACAAACCTTTTATCCAAGGATGTCATAACTTCTATCCTCAACGGGGCACAGGTTTGCCGCTAGATTTCTTCATCAGTGCTTCACAACGTTTCAAGAATCAGGGTATTGATACAGCTGCTTTTGTGACTTCACAAGCAGGTAAGATTGGACCTTGGGATATTAATGATGGCTTACCAACATTGGAAATGCATCGTGATCTTCCAATTGAAATTCAAGCTAAACATCTATTCGCAACCAACTTGATTGACTGCGTGATCATCGGAAACGCCTATGCATCAGAAGCTGAATTACAAAAATTAGGTGCTTTGAATCGTTATCAAATAACTTTCGACGTTGAATTGGCAGAAGATATCAATGAAGTTGAACAAGAGATCCTTTTGAACAATCAACACGTTAGACGAGGCGATATTACTGATTTAGTGATTCGTTCAACTGAAGTTCGTAAGAAATATAAAGATTATGACAATCCAGTCGTGGCGACTCATAAATTTGAACGTGGTGACGTTGTGATTGGTAATGATGATTTTGGTAAATACAAAAATGAGTTGCAAGTTGTATTGCAAGCTCACAAAGATATTCGTAAAAATAAAGTTGCTGAAATTTCCAAAGACGAACTATTCTTATTGGATTACATCGGACCTTGGGACAAGTTCCAGTTTGAGGGGTAGAAAAATTGACTAGTATATATATCAAAAATGGGAAAGACGTTGATAATAAACCACTAGAAGTGTATATCGTGGATGACAAAATTAAAGAGATTGGAACTCACTTGGATGTAGAGGCTGACTCAATCGTTGATCTAAAAGGTGAATCTTATATTAGTGCTGGCTGGATCGATGATCACACACATTGTTATGAAAAATTATCGTTGTACTACGATGATCCTGACAAAGATGGCTACACCACTGGTGTAACAACCGTTATTGATGCGGGATCAACTGGTGCTGACAATATCGGTGATTTTTATCAAATAACTAGAAGTAAAAAAACTAATGTTTACGCCATGATCAATATCTCAAAGACCGGTATCTTGGCTCAAGATGAACTAGGCGATATGAATCGGATTCAATTCGAACCCTTCCAAAAAGCAGTCAATGACTATCCTGATTTCATCATTGGCATGAAAGCCAGAATCAGTAAATCCGTCGTTGTTGGTAATGGGGTTAAACCTTTAGTTGAAGCCAAAAAATTTCAAAAACAATTGAATAAAGATTTGCCACTGATGGTCCATGTAGGAACTAATCCACCAGATTTATCTGAAGTCATGGAAATAATGGATAAAGGCGATATCATGACTCATTGTTTCAATGGTAAAGAGAATGGAATCGTAAGTTCTGACGATGCTATTAAGCCATTCGTCAAAGAAGGCTTAGCTAAGGGAATCATTTTCGACATCGGTCACGGAACTGACAGTTTTAACTTCCGTACTGCAGGAATCGCTACTGAAGATGGCATAATTCCACAAAGTTTGAGTACCGATATTTACCATACTAATCGTGAAAATGGTCCGGTTTATAACATGGCTACTTGTATCGAGAAGATGCTTTATGTTGGTTATCAATTAAAACAAGTTTTACCTATGATCACAACTGCCCCAGCCAAGAATTACAAGTTAACTTCTAAAGGCGAACTGGCTGTTGGTAAAGACGCTGATATCACAATCTTCAATGTGAAAAAAGGTAAGAAAGAGTTAACTGATTCTAATGGAAATAAACGTACGACTGATACTTTAGTAGAGCCAATTTACAGTGTTGTCGGCGGTCAATTATATTCAATAGGAGATTAAGATGGATATTTATGAGAAATACAATCTAAAACACGTAATTAATGCCGATGGGAAAATGACTATTCTAGGAGTCTCGAAAGTTTCAGATGACGTAGTTGCGGCTCAAAAATTGGGAGCCCAAAATTTCTTTGAAATGGCTGATTTGTCAGTCCAAACGGGTAAATATTTAGCTAAATTAATCGGCAGTGAAGATGCATTGGTAGTGAATTCAGCTTCAGCCGGAATTGCGGAAACTATTGCCGGTATCATCGGTCAAGGAAGTAAATATCACTTATATCATCCCTACACTGAAAAAATTACTAAACGTGAGGTAATCCTTCCTATGGGACACGATGTCGATTATGGAACGCCAGTAGATGTCATGCTTGGTGTGGCTGGAGCTAAGATGGTTCAAGCCGGTTATGCCAATATGTGTAAACCTGAACACATTGAGATGCAGATAAATGATCAAACTGCGGCTGTGTTGTACATCAAGAGTCATCACACGGTTCAAAAGAGTATGTTGTCGATTCCCGAAGCTATCGAAGTGGCACATCGTCACAACTTACCTTTGGTTCTGGACGCTGCAGCTGAAGAGGACATGTTGAAATATATCAAGATGGGAGCTGATGTGGTGATTTACAGTGGTGCCAAAGCTATTGAAGGTCCAGCATCAGGAGCCATCTTTGGAAAAGAGAAGTATATCAGATGGGCTCGCATGCAAGGTGCCGGAATTGGTCGTTGTATGAAGATCGGTAAGGAAAATATTATCGGATTAACTGCCGCAATCACCAAGTATCTTGAAGAAGGCACGGAAACAGGCAAACAGATGATTCAACGATTAGAACCATTTGTTAAAGATTTATCTGAGTTACCCGATGTTGAAGTTGAGATTGTTCAAGATGGAGCTGGCCGAGACATTTATCGTGCTGACGTCAAACCAGTTGGTAAATTAACTGCTAAAGAGATCTGCGACCAATTACGTAACGGTGAAATTGCTATTTATGCACGTGAATATCGCGTTAATGAAGGTATTATCGAATTTGATATCAGATCTGTTAATTCAGAAGAAATGAAACAAATTATTTCAAGACTAAAAGAAATCCTCGGAGGAAAATAAAATGACTTTACTACCAAATTATTTAGAAAACGGAATTTGTTTAAATGTTTTAGCTAATTCAGTTCAAAATGCCAAAGACTGTTATGAAGCTGCGCAAGGACACGTCGTTTTAGGAGTATTGACTAAAAATTATCCTAGTGATGAAGCCGCAATTGAAGATATGAAGTTGTATAAAGCTGAAATCAACAACGCTGTTTCTGTTGGTCTTGGTGCCGGTGATCCTAAACAAAGTGGCATGGTAACTCGTGTTTCTAAAGTTATTCAACCTCAACACGTCAACCAAGTTTTCACAGGTGTAGGTTCAACTAGAGAAGCACTTGGACAACACGAAACCATTATCAATGGTTTGGTTTCACCTACTGGAAAAGTTGGCGTAGTCAATATTGCTACTGGTCCTTTAAGTAGTCAAACAACGCCAACAGAAGTACCGATCGAAACTGCCATTGCTTTGCTAAAAGACATGGGTGGATCATCTATTAAATTCTTCCCAATGAAAGGTTTGGCCCACGAAGAAGAATTTAAAGCAGTAGCTAAAGCTTGTGCCGAAAACGACTTTGATCTTGAACCAACTGGTGGTATCACTTTAGACAACTTTGAAGAAATCGTTAAAATTGCAGTTGATGCTGGTGTAAAGAGAATTATTCCGCACGTATACAGTTCAATTATCGATAAGGAAACAGGCAATACTAGACCAGAGGACGTTGCTAAGCTCTATGAAATAATTAAGAAATTCTAAGAGGTTGAAAAATGCATATATTAGCTTTTGGTGAAGTCATGTTGCGCTTTACTGTAGCTGACAAAATGATGTTGGAGCAGTGTGATAATTTACATATAACCACTGTGGGAACGGGTGTTAATTTACTAAGCAGCCTGGCCCATTTCGGATATGATACTTCAATTTTGACGGTTCTTCCGGATAATCCGATTGGTAAAAAGGCCGCCGCAGATTTAAGAAAATTGGGTATTTGCGATAATAAAATAATCTATCAAGGTAAAAGTATGGGAAGCTTTTTCGTTGAATTAGGACAGGGAGCACGGCCAGAACGTGTCACGTATCAAGATCGATTGTCGAGTTCTTTCAGTCAAATGTCAGTTGAAGACTACAGTTTTGAAAAATCTTTAGCCGGAGTAGATATTGTTCATATTTGTGGGATAGCTCTTAGTTTGACAAAACAAACTCGGTTAGCAGCACTGAAACTTGCCAAAATGGCTCATGAAATGAAAAAAATCGTTTGTTTTGATTTCAACTATAGAATGAGTCTAAATGAGAATAATACACACGAAGCAATGAAAGCACGTTATCAAGAGATACTGCCTTATGTTGATACCATTTTTGGCAGTAAAAGAGACCTAACAGATCTGTTGGATTATCAAGAGACAGATGAGAAGAAACTCTATCAACAATTTTGCCAAGATTACCAAATTAGTTTTTTTGCAGGAAGTAGACGAACTTTTGTAGATGATAAGAAGTATTTTGAGGGCTTCCTATTTCATCACGATAAGATTTATGAATCATCTCCCAAGGAATTGAATATTCTGGATCGAATTGGCAGCGGGGATGCATTTGCCAGTGGAGTGATTACTGGTCTGTTGGAAAAATGGGATTTTGTGGATACTCTAGAATTTGCGATAGCCAACTCAGTATTGGCACAGGCTTCCATGAATGATTCACCAATCTTTGAAAAACAAGATATATTTAATTATCTCGATAATAAAGGAACTAATGATTTAATTCGCTAAAAAAGGCCGATGGATTCTAATGATTTAGAATTCGTCGGCCTTTTTTGGTACATTATTTAAAAATTGTTAGTAACAATAATGTAATACTTGCAATTATATCTGTGCTATTGAATAAAATATGAGCTACTATTGGAACCCAAATATTATTACTTAACAAATAACTGAGTCCTAGTATGGCACCAGCTACTACATATGGACCACTAGCTAAGAAACTGCCATTGAAATTGTAATAATGGGAAAATCCAAAAAGTATACTTGATACGATTAACATCAATATTAACAATAATTTATTAGATTTGAAAACGTACATACCTTCATGTCTGTAAGTTACCTCTTCAACGAAAGCAACCATAATATTGTTGGCACCTGCCAAAACTGAAAAAAGTAATCCAATAATTGATTTTGTTGAAAAAGCGTAATTAGTAATTGGTTTCGATGGAATGAATTGATTAAATATAGGATGTGTTGCCATAATGACTAAATATACTAATATTAGTGTCAATATAGATAGAAGAATGTTCTTTATCTTATTACTTTTAAATAATTTCCAATCCCTAAGTAATAAATCCCCCTTTGTTTTAATAATTATGAAAAATAGTAACAAAAACCAAATAATTGGAAAAACAATATATACATATGGATTTCCTTTGGATATAAATCGAGCAAAACTAAGTACTATTAGGGATAGTAAAAAAATAGAACAAGTTGAAAAAAATGATTTTATCTGACTGTTCATTGATTATTCCTCCTAATTTAAATTTAGTAAGATTATAGCAGGATTAAATAAGTTTTCTAGATTAATTTTTATAAAAATAATTCATTTCATTTACTAATTTTTTTCTATAATGTTGATTAATAAAAGTTTATCAATCATATAGACCTTGTTCTTTTATAGATGTAAATCATTGTTAATATGTTAACATCTAGTTTTAAAAACTAGATGATAAATTAATTAGATGCTATAATGAAGTTCATAAAATTGTTTAAGAGGATTTATGATGAAAATTTCAAGAAGATATAGTATTAGGAATGAAGTTTTTAGTGCATTAACGCATGGTATAGGCATTGTACTGAGCTTATTAGGATTTATTTTCCTTATCAGAAAGGCGAATGTAGACGGATCATTAATTGAGTATGTGTCCTTTATAATATATGGAATATCTTTGTGTACTTTGTACACTTTCTCAACCCTTTTCCACAGTTTATATTTTACGAAAGCTCGTGAGGTATTTAGGGTATTCGATCATAGCAGTATATACATTTTGATTGCAGGAAGCTATACACCCTTTAGCTTATTAGTTATTAAAGGTTGGTTAGGAATATCAATGATAATTGTCATTTGGATTCTAGCAATTATGGGTATTGTAATTAATTCGGTTTATCCAGGAAAATTAAAAAAAGTAGAAACAATAATTTACATATTCATGGGATGGTTGTGTATTTTAGGTGGAAAACAAATATGGAATAATCTTGGTAGTCAAGGTTTCTTCCTATTACTCTTTGGTGGTATATCATTTACATTAGGCGCAATTTTGTATAGTTTGAATGGCATAAAGTATGCACATGTAATTTGGCATATTTTTGTACTTATCGGAACAATGTTGATGTTTTTCTCAATTTATTTATATATTTAAATGAAGCAATTTGAAGGGCATGATTACAGAAATTTATATGTAATCATGCCCTTCAATATTTATGCATTAATTCAATTTCTATTTATTGTAATTTTTTTCATGAACAAACAATAAAGTGGTAAATAGAATCTAAAGGTTGAGAAAGCGTTTACGCTGATTAATTAATCCCTTATCATCGAAGTATAGAAAATGAAAAGGGGATAAGAGAATGGCTAAAAGAATTGTCGCTGTCACCGCTTGTGCTGCCGGGATAGCTCACACTTATATGGCTGCTGAAGCAATTGAAAAAGCAGCTAAAGCGATGGGTTATGAAGTTAAGGTAGAAACTGATGGTGCTATGGGTGCCGAAAATAAATTGACGTCTGAAGATATTGAGAATGCTGATTTAGCAATTATTGCCGCAGATATCAAAATAGATCCAATTCGTTTTACCGGTAAAAAGTTATTAATTGCTAGTTCTAATGATGCAATCAATGATGGAGAAGCCTTGATTAAGAAGGCCGAAAAAGAAGCTACTGTTTTTGGTAAGAAGGGTAGCAAAGTAGGTAAGATTCAAATCGGTAACAATAAAGAAAAAACAACTTTCTTTACACATGTTATGAGTGGTATTTCTTATATGATTCCTATGGTTATTGCTGCCGGACTTATTTTAACTATTGCGAACTTATATGCTTTCCAAAAAGATGATTTGGGAAGAATTGTTAAATGGGGATTTGATACAAAAACTTCAATGGGAATGTTAATGTCTAACCTATTCCAAGTTGGTCAGGTTGGTTTCAAATTAATGATTCCATTATTTGCAGGATTTGTTGCTATGTCAATTGCTGATAAACCTGCTATGGCCCCCGCAATGATTGGAGCCTACATTGCTAATGATGCTGAGTTATTACATGCAAAAGCTGGTGGTGGATTTATTGCTGCTTTACTAATTGCATTTATTGTTGGTTATTTTGTTAAATTATTAAAGAAAATCAAATGGCCTAAGATTATTCAGCCAATTGTTCCTATTATGATTATTCCAGTTATAGCGACATTATTTATTTCGTTAGTAGTATTTTATGTAATTGGTAAGCCAATCGCCGCGGGTATGGATGGCCTGTATTCATGGCTAAATTGGATTAATAAGAATTCAAGTAGTGCACCAATTATTTTGGGTGCTGTTATTGGTGCCATGATGGGATTTGATTTAGGTGGTCCTGTTAACAAAACTGCTTTGATTTTCGGGACGGCCGTATTTACAGATACAATGGCAAAGTATGGCCCCATGCATGCGAACTTCGTTCCACAAACAGCCTCACAAGCTGCTATTTCAGTTGCTCCATTGGGTGTTTGGTTAGCCTCAATTATTTGGAAGAATAAATTCTCTAAAGATGAAAAAACAGCTGCTAGTGCTGCTTTAGGTATGGGCCTAGTTGGAGTTACAGAAGGTGCTATTCCATTTGTTGCTGCAGATCCTATCAGAATGATTATTGCTAACGTTGCTGGATCAGCTGTAGCTGGTGGATTAGTTGCTGCAACAGGGTGTAAGTTCTATGGAGGAATTGGTTCTCCATTGGGAACATTTATTGGATATATTGAACAACCGATTCCGTTTATCACATGGATATTATGTGTATCTGCCGGAATTGCCGTAACAGCGTTAATAATTGGTCTTACTAGAAGTGATGCCGTTATTGAAGCTGCAAAGAATGCTGAATAGTGTAGGTGTAAGTATGGATAAAGAAATTTTTAATAAAGAAAATATATTTTATGATCAAAGTAGTACAACACAAGATGATGCCTTTAAAAATATTGGTAAATTTGTGGCTGAAAAAGGTTATAGCAATTCAGCAAATGCCTTCTATGAAGGTCTAAAGACACGTGAAGCGGAATCAACAACTGGTTTTAAAGATGGGATTGCTATTCCACATAGTAATGATGATAGTGTAGAAAAGCCAGGACTATTTTTGATCAAGTTTACTAATGGTATCGAATGGAATGCCTTAGATAATAAACCAATTAAGGTGGCCTTTGTCTTGAGTATTCCTAAAAACGGATCAACAGAACATTTAAAATTATTAAGCAAAATTGCTAGAAAATTAATGGATGATGAATTTAGACAAAATATTCTTGATAGTAATGATCAAGATGTTCTATCTGAAGCAATTAATCAAATTTAATTTCAAAAAGGGAGATTATTTGATTCTCCCTTTTTTACTAGGAAGGTAAATTATGAAAAGAGTACATGTAATTCAGCATACACATTGGGATTTCGAATGGTATTTCACTCGCAATGAAGCCATGGTTCAGTTTGTTTATCATATGGATGAGGTGTTTGAAGCCTTAAAAAATCAAGTCGTTGACTATTATTTACTAGACGGTCAAATGAGTATTTTAGATGATTATTTGGACGCATATCCAGAAAAAAAATCAGAACTAAAAAAATGGGTCAAAGCCAAAAGACTATTTATTGGTCCTTGGTACACACAAACTGATGAGCTTATAGTTACTGGTGAATCGATTATAAGAAACTTAAGTTTAGGTATGAAACTAGCCGATGATTTGGGTGGCAGTCAACGAATAGGATACTTGCCAGATTCATTTGGACAAGGCGCCGATATGCCTAAAATTTACAATGGTATGGATATTTATAATGCTCTATTCTGGAGAGGACTTCCTAAAGAGGAAACTAGTAATCGTGAATTTAATTGGCAGTCGGAAGACGGATCTGAAGTCACAACGATCAATATAAAAGATGGTTATTTTGTTGGAGTTGGATTAATTGATGATGATAATACCGAGAATGTGATGAAGACGGTTATCGCCGATGCGTCTCTGGATGATATTGCTTTGCCAGTTGGAGGAGATCAGAGATATGTTGACTATAATTTGAAAGATCGAATTGCGTTATATAACGATGAATTAAAGAACAAAAATGTAAAATTATTTGAAAGTAATTATCCTAAATTATTTGAAGCTGTGAATAAAAGTAAAGCTAAATTGGATAACGTTTCAGGTGAATTTATTACTAGTTCTGTTTCTAAAATACACCGATCAATTTATTCTTCACGTTACGACCAGAAATATTTGAACGATAAAGTAGAACGTCGCATGATCTATCAGTTAGAACCTTTAATGGCAATGGCAGACAGAATAGGAATACCATATAAAAAGTCATTATTGGACAAAATTTGGAAACTAGTTGTTCGAAATCACGCTCACGATAGCGCGGGTGGATGTAATAGCGATAAAACCAACCAAATTATTTTGGAGAGACTTAGAGAAGTAGACCAACTATCTTACTCCACAGTGGATTATTTAGTTCGTAAAATATCAGAATCAGAAGAAAATAAACAAGCTAATGATTTAACATTTTTCAATACCTTACCTTTTGCAGTAAAGAAAAATATTCATTTTAAAGTATCGCTAAAAGAGAAGAATTTTAGAATTATTAACGGCGATAAACCAGTTGATTGTGATGTAGTAAGGATTACAAGAAAGTATTGCGGTCAAATAAAACGTGATGAGAGTCAGTATGAAGATAAGGATTATTACCATGTTTTTGATTGTGTAGCAAATATTGAGATACCTGCTTTACAGTGGACTAAATTATCCATTGAGTCCTTAGATGATGAGCATGATTTAGTAACTGAAACTACAAAAAAGAAGATTGAGAATGACGCTTTTCAAATAGAATTCAGTAACGGAACTTTGAATCTAATGAATAAAAAAACACATGAGAAAATAGTGAACTTCTTAGAGGTTGTTGACGATGGTGATGAAGGTGATACTTATGACTACTCGCCAGCTTATAATGATATGACGCTTGAATTAGATTTCAAAGATGCACAAGTGACATGTAATAAAGGGAAACAATTTCAATCAATGCAATTAACTGGTGCTTGGAATTTACCAGTTGATCTAAAAGAGCGTGCTACAAAAGAGTTAAACGGTAAAGTAGCGTACAAATTAACTTTGACCTTAGATAGGAATGATAACCTGATTAAGAACCATCTGTTAATCGACAATAAGGTTAAAGATCACCGCATGCGCGTGATTTTTAATTCTAATATGAAAACACAGAAGTACTCATATGCAGATACAGCCTTTGGTTATATTCAAAGACCAGTAGTAGATAGGCATCTCTCCAATTGGAAAGATGCTGGATTACATGAAGAACCAACTTCGATATATCCAATGTTGCATTGGACTAATCTGCATGACGACCAACAGAGTTTTACCGTTATGTCTAAAGGTATCAAAGAATACCAAATGATTGGCACAGGGTTTAATAAAGTGGCATTGACTCTGTTTAGATCAGTAGGATTCTTGGGACGTCCTGATTTAATTAGACGCCCAGGTGTGGCTTCAGGAAATCAATTCACATATATCCCAACACCCAACAGTCAGTTACAGGAAGAATTACATTTTAAATTTGCCGTTTCTTGGGATGAGATATTTGAACCTGCTCAAATAATGAAACAATTTCAAATTTATGCTATTACTAATCCTTATTATCAAGTACAAGGCATCAATCAGTTTACTAATACATTAAAATATTTTGTTATGCATCCTTTGAATAAACAACTTCAAAGTAAACCTTTCTTAGAAATTAAAAACGATCAGTTAATATTTAGTAGTTTAACGGAATCTAAAGACAATGCTGGTTGGTTATTACGTGTTTACAATCCTAATAAATTTAAAATTCAGGGTGATAGTATAATTAAATTAGATAGTGAAAGCACTATCAGTTTAACTAACTTTACCGGTGTATTAATCGAAGATTTAGGACTACAAAGGGACGTTTCTGTGGGTAAGTTTGCACCAGGTGAAGTTAAGACTATAAGGATAGAGAAAGGATTTTAATGTCAGATAAAGTAGATGATTTATTTCTTTTAATTGAATCAAAACGCAATACGTTAACAGCAGTGGAGCAAATTATTGCGGATTACTTTATTAGTAAAAGAAAAATTCTAAGTATAAGTGAACTGGCACGAAAAATATCGGTATCACCACCATCGATTACTAGGTTTAGTAAAAAGTTGGGTTTGAATAATTATAAGGAATTAGTTTTCTTATATAAGATGTCTTTGAGTGATCAAACCCAAGATGCTAGCTTAATTTCTACTCCCGTAACGGCCAGTTACCACGCATTGGCTACCCGTAGTGATGCTTCATACAGGAGTGAAGCAGTTAAAAATTTTTGTGATATGATTTACTCCACTAGAATTATATTATTCTGGGGATTAGGATTTAATTCCTTTGCAGGACAAGATTTTGAGTTTAAATTTACACGTTTAGGAAAATTTATTCAGGTGTATAGTGATCAACACTCAATTTCGCTTTCAGCAAGTTCACTAAGAAAAAATGATGTTGTATTGATATCTTCTTTAAGTGGTGAAGATCCTGATATTTTGGAGGCTATTAAACAGGGAAAAGAGAAAGGTGCTCATTTTTTACTGATTACAACAAATGAAGATTCACCATTTATAGATTATTGTGATGAAACAATTTATGCGGCCAGTTTTTCTTCGAATGAAGCCCTAGGAAATATTTCTCCACAAATTCCAGTATTAATCCAATTGGATATTATTTATTCAAAGTACGTTAGTATGCATCGAAAGAGTGTTAATAAATGGCTAGTATCTGAGAACATCTTAAAAGGGTAAAAAACATCAAAGTCAATCGGCTTTGATGTTTTTTATTCTGTTCTGAAATATTTGAGAATATTCGTATAATTTTTTTCGATGTCGGCTTGATAGACTTGCTTCTTGTTGAGAATCTTATATAAGTAGTTGAAAAGTTGTTTGTAATCATCGTTTTTGTCGTTAACTATGACTATTAAAATAAGGTAAATATCCGTTTTATTTAATTTTAAGGGAGTTTTTAGGTCAACAGCAAACATTCTACTAAAATCAGTTTCGTTAACTGCGTGAGGTAGAGCAACGTGATTGATCATAAGTTGATTGCCTTCTTCTTCACGATTCAATAGTTTTACAGACATCTTTTGATCTAGTTGTCCTTCGTCAATAAAGTACTTAAGAACATTCTTTAGTACTTTGAAGTAATTGTCGGATCTATTCTCATAGAATAGATAATTTTCTTTAGGCAACATTTGGGTAAGATTATTGTGAAAATAGTTATCACTAACTAGTTTTTTAAGTCGGAAAATAGTTGCTTCATCAATTAAACCATTGATAACAACATCTGGGGTATGTTTAAGACCATCATTAAAGCCATTGGTAACTAGAATATCATACGATTCACTTGTAACTTGTTTATTGAATTCATCAATATTGAATACACTAGTCATAGATATATTACCGACGGAATCGGTAATTAAATTTTCATTGATATATGCAATTGATCGTTGTGCCGTATACATTAAAATTCTTACGGGTTTAATGGATGTCCTAATTTCCATGCAGTTAATAATGTAAAGAGCTAGAAAATCACTATTTATTAAAATTGATGGATCATCCTTTTTTATCTCAGCTTGTAAATTTTGAGCCATTTCGAAGGCAAAAGGTTCTTTTTGTTTTAAATCGCTCATTTGTTTCAATAAAAGATTGGAAATAAACGTTGGAAAAAGATTGTATCTTTTTAAATGTGTCGCAATATTTTGAGCCAAACGTTTTTTGGAAAGTTTGATAGAGAAATTCTTTGAAACTAATTCAATTTGATTTTCGATAGTTGATTCTTTAATATTTCTGAGTAAATCCCGTTTATGATTGTAGAAATCGTCAAAATTAGCTGAAGAAATTAATGATATTGCCTGTAATTGTGCAGCTGATTGATTATCGGTTAGATACTCTCTCAAATCTTTTGGAAAAGTATTCTTTAAAATGTTCGAGTCGGTGTCTTTAGGGATTACTGATATTAAATAGGCTAATAAATCAACTTTAGTAGCAAAATACAAATCGACAGAATAACCTAAGCCTACTTTGGATTTTATCTCAAGAATGTCTTTATTGCGTTGATTAATTCTATCAATACTATTGGTAATATCAGTTTTTGATAGAAACGACTTGTCCATTAATTCATCAATACTTAGAAAGTCATTTGTCAGCAAATAATACAGAATGTTGCGTTCTTGATTTTCAAATTGAGTAATTAGTTCCTGAAATTGAGAATAATTATGAATTTCTAAGCTGTATTTTCCCTCAGAATTGATAACAGCTGTATTTTTAACAGATAATTCCTGATTTAATGCGCTTATATCTCTAATTATTGTCCGTCGAGAACTATTGACCTCTTTGGACAGATATTCTCCACTATGATCTTGATTCCAGAGCAGTAGCAATATTTGTACTTGTCTAGCATTAAGCATAATTTTTAGTTGAAACTATTCTTCAACCGTTTTAATCCCTCCTCTAGTTTTGATTTAGGGCATGCGATGTTCATTCTAAGGTAGTTGGAGTCACCATAAGTAGAACCGGGCATAATTCCAACTTTTCCGACATTAATCATTTTATCTTGTATTTCTTTCATACTCATATCCACTTTGGAAATATCGATCCAAGCTAAGTAAGTTGCTTCAGGTTTAGTAAATTTAAAGTCGGGTAAATTCTCAACCAAAAAGTTTTTTACTAAATCCATATTTTTATCTGTATAAGCAACTAATTGATTTACATAATTGAGTCCATCTTCACTGTATGAGGCCATTTGAGCATACATACCTAAAATACTAACTGACGATAGGGCGTTTTTAGATTTTAATTCAACAAGAAATTGTTCTCTTAATGTTTTATCGGGAACTAAAATATAAGAACCAATTAATCCAGGGGTATTAAAAGTTTTTGAACCTGAACAACATAAAACGGTATTTTCTGTTGTGATGCTGGTAATTGGTGTGTATTGAGCTTGAGAATAAACAATATCTTTGTGAATATCATCAGATATTAAGAATACATTGTTTCTTTTACATATGTCATTAATTCTGTTCAATTCAGTTTGAGAGAAAACTTTACCAGTTGGATTATGTGGATTAGTTAGTAAAAAAATCTTAGTTTGTTCTTGTGATAAAACTGTTTCTAAACTATCCCAATCAATTTGATAATCTTGCTGTACACTACCTAATCTGACGGGAGCCAAATTACGTTGATTTGATTCAATTACCTTGTAAAAAGCATCATACATTGGCGTAAATGTAGCTACGGTTTCGTTAGGCTTTGAGAGCATTCTGATAAAGGTACTAATACTGAAAACGACACTAGGACTATAAACAATCCATTCTGGATTGATGTCTACATTATTCATTGTTTTGAACCAGTAGACAATACTGTCTTTATAGTCGTCATGGTTCCAACGGGAATAACCATAGATGGGATGTTCAATACGTTTTTTGAGAGCCTCTTGTACGGAATCGGGAACGGCAAAATCAGTGTCGGAAATTGAGAAGGGAAGTATATCATTTCTGCCAAAACGGTCGGCAATATAATCCCATTGGGTACTGTAAGTGTTCTTTCTATCGATTACTTGATCAAAATCGTACTTTTTCATAATTTGTTCCTTTCAAAAACCTAATTAATAATAAAAATCCCATCAATTCAAACTGCGAATTGATGGGATTTTTTTCATTTTCAAAATGATATTATCCCTTTGAAACTAATACTATGCAGCTTGTTTTTCTTTTTCTTCTTTACGTTTTAACCAAATACCTTTAAAGATAATTATGAAGGAAACGTTTAAAACTAAGCCAATAGCTACACATAGATAGAACCAATACCATGGTGATTCAAGACCTAGTAATGGATCAAAGATACCAATACCAGGAGCAGTACGTTCCACGTTTAAAAGAATTGTTATAGCACCAGTTATACCACCAGCTAATGTATTTGCTGTGATCATTGGAAGCGGGGCAGCTAGAGCATACGGAATTGCTGGTTCGGTGGCAACAGTACTACCAACAATAAAGGCACTCCAACTAGCAGCACGTTCTTGTTTAGTAAATAGATTTGGTTTGATCCAAGTGGCAATGGCAGCAGCCATAGGTGGTAGCAAAGTTACAACACCAACAATACCGTACCAGTTGAAAACATGTGAACTTAGAAGTGAAAAACTAAAGAACCAAGCAGTTTTGTTGATAGGACCGCCCATATCGAAAGCCAACATGGCACCTACGATAAATCCACCGACAATCTTCATTGAAGTAGGAATATTTTGAAGGAATGATAGTAGAACAGACATCAACCAAGCCATTGCTGGACCTAATAGGTAGTAGGTTAATAGTCCGAATATTAATAGCGTAACGAATGGAATAATCATAAATGGTAAGATGGATTGGAAATTCTTACCCAATTTAATTTTCTTAAAGTATTTAACAAAATAACCAATAGATAAACCGATAACGATAGCACCTAAGAAACCAGCACCTGATTTTGTACCAAGCAAATCGGAATCATTTGCTAAGAAAGTTACAAGGAAAGCCGGAGCAAATGCTGGCTTATCTGAAATAGCGTAAGCAATATAAGCACCCATGATTGGAATCATGAATTGGAAACCTAAATTACCAATGCTAGTGATGACCCAAGCAATTGATGGAGATGTACCCTTTGCTAGTGGTGTATTTGGCATTCCGAATTGAACCATCAAACTACCAATAGCGATAAGAAGACCACCACCGATAACAAATGGCAATGCTGCAGATACACCGGCCATAAGATAACTCATAATACCTTCGGTAACTACTTCTTGATCTGCTCCTAATTTAACTTTGGAAGATGTCATTACATGAGAATTACCTTCCAAATCATCAAATAGTGTATCGATATGTTTTAGAGCTTCAGAAACGGGAAGTTCTACTACTTTCTTTTGATCGAATCTAGCTTTATCTGAATCAGTAAGTCCTTTTCCAATTGCTAAAATTACATAATCGGCTTCAGCAATTTGTTTAGATGTTAGTTCATTTTCAACACCACTTGCACCTTGGGTTTCAACGTGTACTTCATATCCAAGTGACTTAGCTTTTTCTTCAATTGCTTCTGCAACCATGTATGTGTGAGCAATACCGGCTGGACAATTAGTTACGGCAACAATTTTGGTCATAATTTAATCCCCCTTACAATTTTAATTTTCTAGGACATTGTTAATAGCTGCGAAAACTTCTTCTTTAGTACCGTTCTTTAAAATTGATACGAAATCTTTATGTACTAGTTGACGACTTAGCTTTGCTAATAATTTTAGATGTGTATCGCCTTGGTCGTTAGGGACTAATAAACTAATGAAGGTATTAACAGGTTTCCCATCTAATGAATCCCATTCGATATCTGAACTACTTCTACCAAATAGAATAGCGGTAGCCTTTACGTTATTCGTACGTGCATGAGGAATTGCAACACCATTACCAAATCCAGTTGTGGATTCTTTTTCTCTTTCTAAGTAATCTTGAACTAGAGTATCTTCATCTGAAACGATATCTTGACTCTTTGCAAGAGAAGCAAGTGAAGAAAGTATTTCCTTTTGTGTATTACCATTTAAGTTCATATTTATGTGATCGATGTTAAACATAGTCATTTTTTGACTCCTCTCATCTTTTATTTCAAATAGAGTATATGTGAAAACGATTACAGTATTAATGATCAATTTGTCACATAAGAGTGACAAAAGCCCACATTCCTAATTTTAAGAATGTGGGCTTTTTTAAAATGTGATTAGAAAAATATGTTAATTAAAAGGATCCTGCATTTGAGTAACGTAAATAGTCATACGTTCTGAGTAACTGGATTTATTGAATAAACGGTGAATTTCTCCATTCAAAAGGCTTAAATTATCCGTTATGACGCCGTCAGAACCTATGAAAATCATATGATCCATTGATTCCTCATCGTTTGCTGTCCAAGCGTAGACCTTTTTGTTTTGCAAATGAGCGCCTTCAATGAATCTGGAATTTAAAGTCGTATATTCCATAGTGAAAGCATTAGCTTTTGTGATTGGAATTCCGGCTAGATTGAATGACAAGATGTAACTGGCCTTAACTTTAGGCATGTATTCTTTACTTTGTTCAATATATTTGTAACTAAGTGAGTGAACCATGTCTTTGTCTTGATACAAGCGTGCGCCATATTTTTGAAAAAAACGTTTAACGAAATCTTTACTGTTACCAGAAACTGACTTGAATTCGACTAGTAATTTTTGATTCAACTTTTCTGAAGTAGCAAGGTAATCATCAAAACTGGCAATATAAGCTGTTTTACCATTCTCATGAATCTTAGTTGATGTTAATTCGTCCAAGGTCATCTGACTAGGTTTCTTATTAATTCCAGCTAGATTACTCAAGGTATTATCGTGGTAAACGACGAATT
The DNA here is from genome assembly GCF_002179915.1 of Companilactobacillus bobalius. Classification (NCBI taxonomy): domain Bacteria; kingdom Bacillati; phylum Bacillota; class Bacilli; order Lactobacillales; family Lactobacillaceae; genus Companilactobacillus; species Companilactobacillus bobalius. The sequence continues at coordinate 131,929 of NZ_MYFM01000004.1, read as the reverse complement.
GGTGATCTTTAGTTTCTTGAACATCCATTTCAATGTAATCAGGCTTCTCTTTCGAGGTAGCTTGCATGGCAGAAACAGTGTTTTGAATGCCGTTACCATCATCAACACCACGGTGTGAAATTGTAACAGGTGGTTCCAATAACCAATCGTTAAAGTAAGTAACATTGTAGGTCACAAAACTGGTAACAACGACCACAGCCGTGATACCCCAGAACCATTTATGACCACGATGTTCCCTTTTTGGATAAAAGTAATGAGTATGCGTGTGACTCAACATAATTAAAACGGCGACACCAGAAGCATAAATACTGATAACGATGTTAATGAATTGAATTAACGTCATGTTGATGACAGCCATAGTGAAATCAAGTTTTCCAAGGAAAGCTGCCTGGTCAATTAACCATTGGAACATAATTACGATACCAATCAAAACGGTTGCCATAATTGATACGACAGCGATTAAGATAAGAAAAATTCCTAAGTAGTGTAAGGCTTTTCCACGTGTCATTTCCCAACTGCGGTTAAGAGCCAACTTAATAGGTTTATTTTCAAAAATCATAAGTGGTAAGACGAAGAGCCAGCGAAGGCCGATATAAAGAACTACCAGATAGAGAACTCCCAATAGAATAGCTAAAGGAAGATGTTCTTGTAGTAGCCAATCCAAAATGAATTGTGGGATTTTTACCTTGTTCAGTAAGGTAGAAGAAATACCTAAACTTCCAAAAGGTGTGATGATTAAAAAGTAAAGTAAGAAGAAACCGAAGGCTTTAAAAGGCAAACCTAAAACATTTTTAGAAACACGTTTCAAGTAGTCCCACCAGCTCAAACTGGCCTTAGACTTGATAGCTTGAAAACTGATTAAGAGCAAAGTAAATTGCGTGAAGACTAACAATAGTATTAGTAGAAGAATAACGATTAAGCCAATGACAACCAGTGGTTTCTTGGTAATAAGGTAAGGTACATTGGTGTAAGAAAGGTATTTAACATTTCCTAAAAAAGTTATCCCGTTAGCTAAGTAGTTGAGAATTGGCACTAAAACGTAGGTAATCATCAATTGAATCAAGATGATGATTTGACTGTACTTCCAGAAATAACGCCAAAAGTTGCTATTTTGTTTCCGAAATTCGGAAAATATCCCCATATTATTTTTCCCCCAAAGATTTGTTGTATACCTCGTTATTATATAATTATTAATATTAATTGAAAGAAGGAATTGTGATATGCAAATGGGATTATACGATCAACCGTTTGAAGCTATCAAATCAGGTGAAAAAACGATTGAGGTTAGATTAAATGATGAGAAACGTTCACAATTGCGAGTTAATGATTTCATAGAATTCACAAATCTGACAACAGGTGAAACTTTAAAGGTTAAGGTATTAGGTTTGGAGAAGTTTTCAACTTTTAAAGATCTCTTTGCTAAGTATTCTGGGCCAATCATTGGTGCACCTAAGAATGAATCAATTGAAGAGTTGGATCAAGAAAATCAGGAAATATATTCACGCGAGCGAGAACAAAAGTACGGTGCATTAGCTATTAAAATCGAAAAAATCACGAATCCATAGGAAAATGAATTCGTGATTTTTTATTTGTCTAGCATAAAGGAAACTGGGTTAGTCTGATTTTGATCATAAAAAATGAATTTGTCAGGACGATGATGAGAAATGGTGTATTCAAACATAGTTCCGTCATTTGTAAATGAATAGTTTGTTACAATCGGAACGGCGTTATAACCATTCAAATCTAAATATTTTTTATCCTGATCAGTTGCTATACCAAAGGTTAAGATACGCTTGGTGGTAGCAATTGGTTCGTTTAGAACATCGTTCAGATATTTATAAATCGAATCTTGAGCGATACCGATGGTCAAATCTTTAACGACTTTGCGCATGAAGTAGTTTTCTTCAATGATGTAATTGTCATCACCGATAGAACGAAGTCTTTTAATATAATAAACTGGCGTACCAACAGGAAAGGTACTTTCCAGAGCTAGTTTCTTGTTGATTTCAATTTCATCGAATAACAAAACACTAGTTTTAAATTTAATTTTGTTACGGTCAGCCATTTGACTAAATGAATGACTGCCTTTTTTGATTAAAGTATTTTCTAAATTGGCGTTATAAAGAACTATAACGCCTTTGCCACGGATACTTTGGACATAACCATCGGCACCTAGTTTCTTAATTGCCCGACGAAGGGTATTGCGGGAACAGTCATATTCTAGAATCAAATTGGTTTCTGAAGGTATTTTTTCTTGGTACTTGTATTCTTCATTCTTAATTCGCTTTTTTAAATCTTCGTAAATCACATCGTATTTATTATTTGCGATAATATCACCCCTCCAGAAATCATCTATATCTATAATTATTACTGTTTTGATTTAATTTTACAAATGCAATTCGTTAGCAAAATAGAGAAAAGCACTGGCCGTCCACGAAAATGATTTATCACGTAAACCAACGCCAGTTTTGGCATTGAAATTTTCAGCGAAACCATAGGTTTTTACAGTTTTACAGAAACTATGGGCAATTTGCTGAGCTAATTTCACCTCACCAGCATCTTTTAGTGCTTCATACATGATTACAGATGAAGGTCCCCAAATGGGACCACGCCAATAAGCATCGTCTTGATAAAGCGGGCTATCAAGAGCTTCAGTTGCGATACCAAATTTGGTAATGAAGTGTTGTTTGATGTTTTTGGTAATAGCTTCAATTTCTTGTTGATTCAAATCTTTACTAGCAACTAATGAAATAAGGGGCAAGAGTCCCTGAGACTCTATTTTTTTGCCAGTGAACATTTCTCTAGCGGAGGGAAGATTATTTTCATCAAAGAAATAACTTTTAAACTTGGCAACTAGAATGGTTTTTTTCTTAGCCCAATATTCCATCTGTTCTGGTAGGTTGAGTTGTTTGGATAGTTTAATTAAATAATCCATAGCAAAAATCAAATAGGCCGAAAGATCAGGTGAGTCGACGACGGTATTCTGAGCAAAGACGGTACTGTTATCTTGACCGCTATCGTTACCATGATCGTATTCGCAAATACCGTCTTCATTGGAGTCTTTATAATTCAAATAGAAATCAACTTGTTTGCTGATCCAGTAGTGAATTTCAAATAATTGTGTGTCTGTGAATGTCATTTTCTGTGCCATTTTGGCAAAAATATAAGCATGAATTGGCGGTTTGGAAAAGTTCCATCTGATAGTCGAGTCGCTAACTGATCCTGGTAATTGCCCAGCTTTATCTTGGTGGTGGAAAACTACTTTCATCTGATCCCAAGCTAATTGATTATCTACTCCCGCCAAAGCTAAAGCCATGAAACAATGATCCCAACTCCAAACGCCGGGGAACTTGTTATTAGACGCATAGATAGAAGCAAATTCTAGATTACCTTCAGGAAAAACAGTAGCGGACCAGAGGGTATAAATTGCATCTAGTTGAATATTTTTATAACTTGGTTGAACAAGTTGAAATTGCTGAGCAAAACGATCGAAGTTTTGTTTAGCAATTTTTTCGATTAAAGAGAAGTCTAGTTTCTCATTGTCGGGCTTTTGCATATTAGTTGGTATGTCTTGAACAACAGCAATAGTAGACGAATTGTCTCCCTTGGGGAATATATCAATAAACGAACTATTATTAGCTGTCTTATTGCTTCCAGTGGTATCCACGGTTAGTGATTGGGATAGATGGGAAGAACAGTTAGTAGTGTAAACCAAATATTTGGTGAGATTCTTGTAGCTGTTGACTATGTAATAGGGAGCTTCCTTTTTACCTAAATGAAAATTGTATTCAAAATTGAATTTAGGGTGTGATGTAAAGCGGACTCCTAAGCCATCAGTACTATAAAAGACAATTTTTTGAGCAGTATTAAAACATATTCTGACTTTACCAAAATCGGAAACTAGCTCTAATAAAGTGTAGTTTTCTACTACCTTGAAAGGAACGGGACTACCATTGTGGGTAACTAGGATCTCAATACTATCCATATTTCCTTTAGATTTACCATGCAGAGATTGAATCCATAATTTACCATCATGCTTAAAGATGGACATGTATGAACCGTAATAGCTAAAAGGTACCGAATTAATATTCATCATATTTCTCACCAACTAATTTAAACATATTTTTATATTTATACCTAAATAAAGGCATTTATTGGAACACATATAGTATAACTTGATAAACTAGTTTAAACAAGATATACTAGCTTTGTTCTTTGGAAGTATATAAATAATTTTAGGGGAGATGATCTTATGGCTGATATGAAAGGTGATGTTACCAAAATCATCGATTTGATCGGTGGTAAAGATAATATCGAATCAGCAACTCACTGTATTACCAGATTAAGACTCATTCTTAAAGATCAATCAAAAGTTAAAGATAAAGAATTAGAGAATGTTGATATTGTTCAAGGAACTTTTTTGGCAGGTGGACAATATCAGATCGTTATTGGACCAAGCGTTCCTAAAGTTTACGATGAATTTATTAAACAAACAGGCGCTCAAGAAGCATCTGTCGAGTCGATTAAACAGGAAGGCCGTAATAAACAAGGTGCGTTACAACGATTAGTAAGATTACTAGGTGATATCTTCATTCCTATCATTCCAGCTATCGTTGCCGCAGGTCTATTGATGGGTATCAATAATGTTTTGAGTAATAAAGGAATCTTTTATCCCAATGCATCATTCATTCAAATGCATACAGAATGGAAAGGTGTTAATGATATTATTCAATTGATTGCACAAACTTCATTTTCATTCTTGCCTGCATTGATTGGATGGTCAGCTGTCAAAAAATTTGGTGGGAATCCATTATTGGGTATTGTTTTAGGACTAATTTTGGTCAATCCTGCTTTAACAAGTGCTTACGATTATGCTTCACATCCAGCCGCAACTCCAACTTGGAATTTGTTTGGTTGGCACGTTTCCCAAGTCGGTTATCAAGGACAAGTTATTCCAGTGTTGGTGGCCGCGTGGGTATTGGTCAAACTGGAAAAATACTTTGAGAAACATCTTCCCGATACACTGCAATTAATTTTAGTAGCTCCCTTAACACTTTTAATTACTGGATTTGCTTCATTCTTAGTTATTGGACCTGTTACTATGACTGGTGCTAACTGGATTACTAAAGGTGTTGTTTCAATCTTTAATGCAGTTCCTGTTCTTGGTGGTGCGTTGTATGGATTTATCTGTGCACCATTGGTTATTACTGGGATGCACCATTTATTCTTGGGTGTTAATTTGCAAATGGCCGGAACTCTTGGCTATGTAACACTTTGGCCAGTCGGAGAACCAGTTACAATGGCTCAAGGTGCTGCCTGTCTGGCAATGGCTTATATCTTTAGAAAAGATGCCAAGAAGAAGAATGTTGCCTGGTCTAGTGGTTTATCTTCATTCTTAGGTATTACAGAACCAGCTATTTATGGTGTTAATTTAAAAAATAGATATCCCTTCGTTGCTGTTATGTTAGCCGGTGCCTTTGGTGGTGCTTGGATGGGATTTTGGCAAGTACGTTCATCAAGTGTTGGTGTCGGTGGTGTATTGAGCTTTTTGAGTGTCTTTCCTAAACAATGGGGGTTCTACCTTGCCGGTGAAGTCATGACATTTGTTTTAACTATTGTTTTAACATTTGTTCTTTCTAGAACTAAATTGAATGCGGATAGAAATATTGGTAACAATGAAGTGGCACATGATTTAACAGCTTTTGCTACTGGTAAAACTGAAGCCATTGAAAATGTTCCTGATGAAATGTTCTCTAAGAAACAATTGGGTGATGGTATCGCCATTAATCCTACAAGTGATAAATTAGTTGCTCCAGCTAATGGTCAAGTTACAGTTGTTATGCAAGGAAGTAACCATGCCGTTGGTTTAACTTTAAATGATGGAACTGAAGTTTTACTTCATATCGGAGTTGATACTGTTGATATGAAGGGTGATGGCTTCAAACCATTAGTTGAAGTTAACGATCATGTTAAAGCAGGACAGACTTTGATCAAATTTGATAGTAAAAAGATCAAGGCTGCCGGGCACAGCAATATTGTAATTATGGCGATTACTAAACAAGGTGACGATATTAAATCAATTACTTATATGAGACCAAATCAAGAAGTAGTAGCTGGTAAGAGTGTTGTGGGTGACATTGATTATCTAGCTGATGTAGCGAAAACTGTTACTGCTTAAAAAAAATAAGTCCAAACTCGAGTGTGAGTTTGGACTTATTTTTATCTATTTTGCATTATCAAGAAAATCAATGAAGAGTTTCTCATAAATATCAATAAAATTGAGATACATCTGTTTATCGACATGCTCGTTGATTTGATGAGGCGTATCGTTACCTGGTCCAGCAATCAAAAATGGTAAATCATTAGGTTTCTTTTGAACTAGATTGGAAGCATCGGTGACAGCTGAAATTGGTGTAACATGAACTTCTTCATCGGTGTATTGTTCCATTAGTTTTTTCATAGGAGCAACAAGTGCATTTTTAGGGTCCATCAAAACAGGTGATTCGTTCATGTAGGCGTCAAAACTAATTTGAGCACCTTGATCGTTATATTTCTTGATCAAATCATTTAAAACTTCGATAACTTTTTGATTATCATATTCGGGAATTGTTCGAGCATTAATTTCAGCCTCAGCATGATCAGGGATGGAATTAACTTGTGTACCACCATTGATCAAAGTTGTATTGAAAATTAATGGACCAATTGAATCATGTTTGATATTTTCATCACGGAATGTATTATTGGCATCAATTAAAAGATTCATCAAAGGATCAATTGCATTGAAGCCCTTTTCGGGCATGGAGCTGTGACTAGCTTTACCTTTGGAAATGAATTTGATATCCATTGAACCTTTTTCGGCGTAACCAATATTATAACCAGAAGGTTCACCAATAACTAGACCGTCGACATCATCCATTGAACCATCTTCCAAGAAGTAGCTTGATCCTTCCTCGCCAACTTCTTCACCCATAGTAGCCATCAAACGAATAGTACCTTGCTTAGGGAGACCTTGATGATGTAATTCAATCATGGTAATAACTAGAGCTGCCAAACCAGACTTCATATCGGTAGCACCACGACCATAAAGTTGACCATCTTTTTCGGTTAATTGATAAGGATTACTGTCCCAGTCGTCAAGATTACCAGCGGCAACAACATCCATATGTCCTGAGATGCCTAAAACAGGCTTACCATGACCGATTTCAGCAACTAAGTTAGCACGGTTGCCACGAATAATTTTGATTTCTGATTCGATATCGTATTTAGCCAATAAGTCCTTAAGATAAGAAGCAACTTTTAATTCATTGTCGTTATCCGATTTAATTGCGACCAAATCTTTTAAAACATCTAAACTTTGTTCCTCAGTAAAGAATTTCATGCCATTTCCCTCCAAATTATAATTTGCTCAATAATATCGATATATTTTTCAATATCTTAATCATTTATTGTAACTATAAATTCATAGTAACAGATAATTGTGTCAAAAGTTTGAAGGAAGCCTTTGATAGTGGGATTCTAAAACTAAATAATTAATTTTAAATTAGATTATTTAATTTATATTGTTGAGGAGACGGATTCTAAGTTTAAATTACGAGAAATTAATGATATTGGGTCCGAAAAGATTCGAATAGGACGCTTTTCTCTCTAATTTTTTCAGAAGAGATATCTGGTAAGATGCTAGTTGAAAGAGGTGTAGTCGATGATTCAGCCCAAGATTGTAGAAGATTATTTAGAAAAAGGATCTTTCTTCGATATTTATGAAGAGGAAGATTTTTATTTGACCAATCGATTGTTAAAAGGTGAGTTCTTAGAAGATCAAGAAATCAGACATCCAATGATTGAAAAAACTGTTTTTGACCATATGACTTTTAGCAATTGCCAGTTTGAAAAAATTGAATTAACCGATGTGATTTTTAAGGGATGTGACTTATCCAATTGCACACTAGATGAGGCTAGTTTGTATCGAGTCGAGTTTAGTAATTGTAAGTTAATTGGAACTAATCTCAATCTGTCGTATTTGAACAATGTCGAATTCAATAATTGTTTAATGGATATGTCAGTTCTTAATCGAATGAATCTGAAAAGTACCAGCTTCATTGATACTAGTTTAAAAGATGTTAGTTTCAATGAGAATAAATTGAAGAAGATTGTTTTTGATAATTGTGAGCTGAATAAAATGAATCTTTTAGGGACCGAACTTAAAGGAATTGATTTTAGCAGTTGTCGTTTTGAATCAATCGATATTGATGAATTTTCGGCCAAAGGACTCAAGGTTAATAGTGATCAAGCTAGTTTCTTTGCCCGCTACTTTTTAGGATTAGTGATCAAATATTGAAAAAAATTTATTAACCACTATGAGGCTAATAAAAGTAACCACTACAACGCTATATATCTAATATAGGAATATTTTATTGAACAAATACAAACGTTTGAGCTAACAATCATTTTGATTAACGTAACGACGATTTGTGAATGGATTAAAATGACGATTTTTTTAAAATAGAAATAAGACTACCAGATGTTGTAATGATATGCTATATATCACAACATCTAGTATTTGGTAGTCTTATTTTTTTTATTATAATTTTGTAGAATGATATCAGTATTTAATAACTAGGGGGAAGAATATGACTACCGAATTAAAAAAATTAGTTTCCATACCTGTAGAAAAAAGAAGTGGAGCAGTAACTAGTTTTTATCCCTATAAAATAGAATTTGTGTTGGATCAACTCCGACTAAATTCTCAACAAAAAGAGATAGTAGTTTCTGAATTAGTCTCTCACTTTGCTGGTTCAGAACGTCTGACGACTACTAAAATCCATGGGCTTATTTTTGATGTTTTGAATGATAATGAGATGGAAGAGCAAGCCGAAGAGTACGAACGTTATTTTCAAGCAGATCAAGATAAGTTTTCACGTGCAACTAATGTTCAATTAAATATTGAACGTTTATTTAACCGTAATGAGGATGTTGTGCATGAAAATGCTAATAAGGATAGTAATATTTTCAATACACAACGTGATTTGGAGGCCGGTGTTGCCAGTCGTGCTATGGGATTAAAAATGTTACCAGAATTGGTCGCTAAAGCACATTTACGTGGCGATATTCATTGGCATGATTTGGATTACTCACCGGTCACTCCTGAGACTAACTGCTGTTTGATAGATTTTGATGAAATGTTGAGTAATGGTTTTAAAATTGGAAATGCTTGGGTATCATCACCACGTTCTATTCAGACGGCGACGGCCCAGATGTCTCAAATTATTGCGAATGTAGCCTCACTACAATATGGGGGATGTTCGGCTAATCGAATTGACCAATTGTTGGCGCCATATGCGGAAATAAATTATCAAAAACATCTTAAAGATGCGCGTAAATGGATTGCTGAAGATAAGCAAGTTGAATTTGCCCAAGAAAAGACACGTAAGGATATCTATGATGCCATGCAAGCCTTGGAATACGAAATCAATACTCTTTACTCATCTCAAGGACAAACTCCTTTTACAACGATTAATTTCGGTTTAGGAACGAGTTGGATCGAACGTGCTATTCAAAAATCAATTTTGGAGATTAGAATTAAAGGTTTGGGTAAGGAACACCGAACAGCCATTTTTCCTAAGTTAACTTTTACGATTAAACGTGGTTTGAATTTGAATCCTGGTGATCCTAATTACGATATCAAGACCTTAGCATTAGAATGCTCAACTAAGCGTATGTATCCGGACTTGTTGATGTATGACAAGATCAAAGAGATCACTGGCAGTTTTAAAACTCCAATGGGTTGCCGTTCGTTTCTACAAGGCTGGAAGGATGAAAATGGCAAAGAGGTTAATTCAGGTAGAATGAATCTCGGCGTTGTAACGGTTAATTTACCTAGAATTGCTTTGGAATCTCATGGCGATTCTGATTTGTTCTGGGAAATCTTTGAAGAGAAGATGCAGATTTGTCATACTGCTTTGGCCTATAGAATTGAACGTACTAAACAGGCTAAACCAGAGAATGCACCGTTATTGTATATGTACGGAGCTTTCGGTAAACGATTAAAGAAGACTGACAGTATTGATGAACTGTTTAAGAACGAACGTGCAACGGTATCTTTAGGCTATATCGGTTTGTATGAAGTATGTACGGCCTTTTTCGGTGATAAATGGGAAAGCAATCCAGCAGCACATGACTTTGCGGAAAAAATTGTTAAAGCGTTACACGATAAATGCGCTCAGTGGGCTAAAGAGAGTGGCTACCATTACAGCCTTTACTCCACGCCGGCAGAATCTTTGACTGATACATTTTGCCGTGATGATTTGGAGAAATTTGGTTCCATTCCTAATATTACAGAGAAAGAATACTATACTAACAGTTTTCACTATGACGTGCGTAAGCATCCTAATCCATTTGAGAAATTAACTTTTGAAGAAGTCTTTCCTAAATATGCTTCAGGTGGATTCATTCATTACTGTGAATATCCTAACTTGCGCCAAAATCCTAAAGCACTCGAAGCAGTCTGGGATTGGGCTTATGATCATGTTGGTTATTTGGGAACCAATACTTCAATTGATCAGTGTTTTAAATGTGGATTTAAAGGCGAATTCAATGCGACCGCCCGTGGCTTTGTTTGTCCAGAGTGTGGTAATCACGATCCTCAATTTTGTGATGTTGTTAAGAGAACTTGCGGTTATCTAGGAAATCCTCAACAACGTCCAATGATTCACGGACGTCACATTGAAATAGCTTCACGTAGAAAGAATATGACTTCGGAGATGATAAAACATGCAGCAAAATATGAGAGAGCCAAACAATCCGACTCCCAAAGAATGGTTAAGCAAGGACCACAGTCTTAAGAGAATTGCTGACTACAAACCATTTAATTTTGTTGACGGTGAAGGTGTTAGATGTAGTTTATACGTATCAGGATGCATGTTCAGATGCCCTGGTTGTTATAATGTAGCCGCACAAGATTTCCGATATGGAAAACCGTACACAAAAGAATTGGAAGATAAGATCATCGCTGATCTTGGACAAAGTTATGTACAAGGACTGACCCTATTAGGTGGAGAACCATTCTTGAATACAGAAGTTTGCCTGTCATTGTGCAAACGAATCCGAAAAGAGTACGGACATACCAAAGATATTTGGTCCTGGACCGGCTATTCTTGGGATGAAATGATGAAAGAATCAGATGATAAGTTGGAACTATTGTCGTTACTTGATATTTTAGTTGATGGTAGATTCTTGTTAAGGAAGAAAGATTTAACCTTACAATTCCGAGGATCATCTAATCAGAGAATTATAGATGTACCCAAATCATTAGCCAGTGGAGAAGTAGTCATTTGGGATAAGTTAGTGAAATAAAGAACGGAGCAAGAGTTGTCCTTGTGAGGTTCGTTTTCACTATAAGATATAAAACCACGATTATTTAACAATAAGGAAACACAGCAATCTAACAAGGTTGTTGTGTTTTTTAAATCTTCTAGTTGACAAATGTAAACTTAGAGAATAACATAGTATTTGTAGTTTACAAGTGTAAACATAAATTGAGGAATTTGAGGAGAGATATTTATGACAAAGGTGATCGTATTAATCGTTGGTTTAGCAATTATAGGGTTTATTCTTTGGTGGTTCTTCGGCAATCATCAGGTAGCTCAAACAACGGCCAATGTAAAAGATAACAATCAAAGTGTCGATGTTGAGGTTAATGGTGGATATTCACCTGAAGTTATTACTTTGAAAAAAGGTGTTCCCGCCACAATCAATTTTACGAGAAAAGATGCTTCTAGTTGTTTAGATCGCGTCGTCTTCTCAGATTTTGGTATTAATCAAGAATTACCACAAAATAAACAACGAACAGTTGAAATTGATACTAGCAAGTCAGGTGAATTTAATTGGGCTTGTGGTATGGACATGTTTCACGGCAAAGTAATCATTAAATAAAGAGGAGAAATTATTATGGTTGAGAAGGTACAGAAGGTTAACGTTACAGTTGCAGGTGGATATGATCCCGCAGTTGTTAAATTGGAAAAAGGTATTCCCGCAGAACTTACTTTTACCAGAACTAATGCACAGGGATGTTTGGATGTTGTTCATTCTAAGACAATGAATTTTGAAAAACAGCTACCACTAAATGTTGCTCAAACTGTTTCAGTTTCAACTGATAAAATAGGAGAGTTCGAATTCAGTTGCGGTATGGATATGTTCTCTGGAAAGGTAGTGATTCAATAATGACAATTACAAAACGTTTTTGGATTGCTTTAATCTTTTCATTACCAATGTTAGTAGGAATGATTCTGATGCCCTTTGGTATTATGATTCCCGGTGGCGAATGGACTCAATTTATTTTAACAACTATCGTTATGGCCGTGGCCGCACGTCCATTTCTACAGAGTGCTTGGGCTTCATTTAAAAAACATCATTCCAACATGGATACTTTAGTAGCTATTGGTACTGCCACAGCCTATATCTACAGTATTTATGCTATGATTACTCATCAAAGTGTTTTCTTTGAAAGTGCCGCTTTCGTTGTTACTTTCGTTTTACTAGGACAAGTTTTTGAAGAAAGAATGCGTAATAACGCTTCAAATGCGATTGAAAAATTGGTTGATTTGCAAGCTAAAGAAGCCGAAGTTATGCGTGATGGCAAATTGGTCAAAATACCACTAGCCGAAGTCGTTCAAGGCGATTTAATTAAAGTTAAACCTGGTCAAAAAATTGCAGTCGATGGTGTCATTACTGAAGGTAGTTCAACAGTTGATGAATCAATGGTTACTGGTGAAAGTATGCCCGTAACTAAGAAGATTGGCGATAAAGTTATTGGTTCAACTATCAACAGCAATGGAACTTTTATGTTCAAAGCTGAAAAAGTTGGTAGTGACACAATGTTGTCACAAATTGTTGAACTAGTTAAGAAGGCTCAAAATAGTCATGCTCCTATTCAAAATTTAACTGATAAAGTTTCTGAGGTTTTTGTACCAGTTGTCTTGATCCTTTCAATTCTAACGTTCTTAGTTTGGTACGTTTTCTTGGGTGCTACAATTGCTCAAGCTCTGATTTTTGCAGTTTCCGTAGTCGTTATCGCTTGTCCATGTGCTTTGGGATTAGCAACACCAACTGCCCTAATGGTTGGAACTGGTCGTGGAGCTAAAATGGGTATTTTGATCAAGAATGGTGAAGTTCTTGAAGAAGTTAACGATGTTAAAACAGTTGTAATGGATAAGACTGGTACTATCACAAATGGTAAACCAGAAGTTACTGATATTGTTGGTGATTCACAACAAGTTTTGAAACTCGCCGCCGCTTTGGAAGAATCATCTGAACATCCTTTAGCTACAGCCATTCTGGATAAAGCTAAGGCGGATAATGTTCAAGCAGACAAGGCCGATTCTTTCCAAGCCATTGAAGGTAAGGGTGTTGAAGCTATCGTTAATGGTCAAAAAGCCTTTGTTGGAAATGACAAATTATTGAACGATGTTAAGATTTCCGCTGATTTAGAAAACAAAATGGTGCAATTACAAAACGAAGCCAAAACGGTAGTCTTTGTTGGTTTGAATCAAGAAGTTATCGGTATGATTGCTATTCAGGATGCTCCTAAGGCTACATCTAAAGAAGCTATCGCTACTTTGAAAGCTCGTGGATTAAGAACTGTTATGTTAACAGGTGATAATGAACGAGTTGCTCAAGCTATTGCTCAAGAAGTCGGAATTGACGAAGTTATCGCTGATGTTCTACCTGGTGATAAGGCTGATCATGTCGAAGAACTACAAAAGAACGGAAAAGTAGCGTTTGTTGGTGATGGTATTAATGATGCACCAGCTTTAACAATGGCTGACGTTGGTATCGCCATGGGTTCTGGAACTGATATAGCAATTGAATCCGGTGGAATTGTTCTAATGAAGAATGATTTGAGGGATGTTGCTAAAGCTCTTGAATTGAGTAAGAAGACCTTTAATCGTATCAAACTCAATTTGTTCTGGGCCTTTGTCTATAATGTTTTAGGAATCCCCGTTGCAGCTGGGTTATTCTTTGCTGTCGGATTGACATTGAGTCCTGAATTAGCCGGATTAGCTATGGCTTTTAGTTCCTTGTCAGTTGTAACTAGCTCTGTCTTGTTAAATAAGGCTAAGATTGATACTAAAGTTAAAACAGCATAAGATTTAAAATAAAAAAACGACGTCTATTAGATACGGTATACACTGTGCCGAATCCTGAATAGATGTCGCTTTTTAATTATATTTTTATTCTAGTTGCCTTCAACGCCGCCAAGTTTTTTATCGAAATCATCTTTAGGTTGCTCTTGATCAACCCAATGTAGATCGGCATGTAGGTCATATAAGAAATCTAAGAAGGCGGAATTAATACCAAGTGAATCTAATTCAGTCGCAGATAGTGTGTAACTGATGGAATCTTCTTGATTCAATTCAATTTTTTGAACCCAATTAGGTTCCCTGATTGATTCACGTCCGATAGCAGCAAAGTCAATGCCTGCATCCATAATTTTTTCTGCATCGTCAGGTTTTTCAATTGAGCCAACGGAAATTAGAGGCAGACGATTATTTACCGTTTGTTTGATTTTTAGAATAATTGGTTCTTTATCAGATTTGTCGTTCAGTGAAGTTCTCCAAGCGTATCCCATTGAAACATGAAGATAGTCTATTGGTTGATCGGCTAAAAGGTCAATGAATTTCAAAGTATCGTCTAAACGAATACCTGGTTCTTCAATTTCCTCAGGAGAAATCCGATATCCAATGATAAATTTGTCATCAGCGTATTTTGAAACAGCTTCATTGACACTCTTGATGATTTCTAAAGCAAAGCGAGTTCTGTTTTCAAAGTTGCCACCCCATTTGTCTGTGCGACGGTTAGAATGGGGTGAGAAGAATTGTTGCATCAAATAAGTATTTGCACCATGTAATTCAATTCCATCAAAACCAGCTTGAATGGCACGACGAGTAGCTTCGCCAAAATCTTTAATGATTTGTTCGATTTCTGATTCTTTTAGTTCACGAGGCGTTTCAGCGTTAGGGCGTAAAGCAGCCACAGCACTAGCTGAAACAGGTTGAACCCCACGTAAAATCTTAGAGTTAGACATTCTACCAGCATGAAAAATTTGAAGAATTGCCTTAGTTCCATTTTGCTTCATAGTATGAGCCAATTTGGTTAGACCGGGCATGAATTTATCACTGGCAACAGAAGGTTCACCCTCAAAACCTTTACCATCGTCTGAAACGTTCATGGTTGGAGCGATAAACATGCCGGCACCACCAGTATGAATATCGAAGTAATGTAACTCGTCACGAGAAATAGCACCATTTTCTAAAGCAGCAGCTTCAGTCATTGGTGGAATCACGATACGATTTTTCACTGTAACGCCGTTTTTAAATGTATAAGGCTTCAAAAATTTATATTTTGTTGTCATAAGTAGGACCTCACTTTTATAAGTTTTAACAAAATCATTTTAAAGTCTTATGTGCTAGAATCATAGTACGCACTTTTTAGTAACTACAAATAAATTCGAATGAGGAGTTTGGAAATGGCGGAGAAAAATTATCATATGAGTCTTGACCTTACAATGTCAATTATCAATGGAAAATGGAAATCCTTAATTCTCTGCAAATTAGGTATGAAATCGCGTCGTAATGGAGAATTATTGCGAAAAATTCCTGATATTAGTCAGAAAGTTTTAACACAACAGTTAAATGAGTTGATAGATGATGGGGTAGTGAGACGCGTTAGATTTCCAGGCTTGCCTTTACATGTTGAATATTCTTTAACGGATGAGGGTAAATCTTTGCGAAAGGTTTTGATTGATATGTCAATTTGGGGAGAAAAGCATGCCGCCAAATTACAGGAGAGTGGTCAAACGGTATCTTTTGTGTCTGATAACTTCAATGGGTACATTAAAATGAATCAAAATAAGAAGGATGTTAATCAACAATTAGTTGAATAACATCCTTTTTTTAACTCTTAAATATTATTGATTGAAAGTTGTTTACTCTGTGATTTGACAAAATTAACAAAACTAGCGATGGCTGGTTGGTTCTCAGTTCTTTTTAGGGTTGCCATATAAAGGATTCGTTGTTTATTAGGAAATGAAATTGGAATTATCTTAACCGGCATAGTTTGCATGATCGACATATTAGGGACGATGGCGATACCGAATCCATTGGCAACTAAACCAGCAATTGCCTGATCCTCTTCAACAGAGTAGGCAACAATCGGATGCCCCCCGACTTCATTGAACAACTTATTCATAATGGAATACAAACCACTGCTTTCTGAAAAGGTGACCTGAGGATAGTTTAAGGTCTCTGACAGATTTACGCTGGAATGATTGGCTAAAGCATGATCAATTGGTGTGATACAAACCATCGTTTGTTCAGCCACAGGGAAGAAATTCAGATCAGGATAGTTGTCCAATCGAGAGCAAAAAGCTACATCGTACTTTCTGGAACGTAAACCATTGAGAATATCTGGCGAGAGTCCTGTGTCAGTATTGAATTGAAAATCAACCGTTGGATTTTCAGTAGATTTCAGAAAACGTTGAGCCATGTCAGGTAACCATTTAATGCTCAAAGTACGCAAGGATGCTAAATGGATAATCGTTTTTTCTTCATTAAGACTTTTAGCCTCGGCAATGCTTTTATCCAGTGAAATCAGTGATGTAGAAACACTGTTAGCAAACAATCTTCCTTCCGAGGTAAGGGTAACACGGCGACCTTCCCGTTGAAATAAAGTTAAATCGAGTTCTTTTTCTAAGGAATGCATCGCTTTAGTTAAACTTGGTTGTGTAATATGTAACGTTTTTGCCGTCTGAGTGTAATTCTCAGTTCTAGATAAAGCTACAAAATAACGTAGATGATCTAAATTCATAACAAAATATCCCCTTAAAAAATTAGATTTGTTCACCGTTGAAACCGTTTTATATAGCCAATATAGCAGAATCAATAACTTTTGGCTATAGATGACTGCGATAAAGAGTAATTGGACGATTATTCAGAAAACGATTACATTGAACTCGTAAACAAATATGTGAATTAAAGAACATGCATGCTAAATCCACAAACTTTTGGAGGAGTTAATTATGACAAAGACACATCCCATTACAGTTAGTTCTTGGACGTTAGGTGATAAATGCAGTTTTGAAGATCGTTGTAAAGCCGCTAGTGAAGCAGGTTACGATGGAATTGGACTACGTGCCGAAACTTATGTTGATGCCTTAAATGAAGGTTTAACAGATAAAGATATTCTCGATATTCTTGCTAAATACAATATTAGATGTACTGAAGTTGAATACATCGTTCAATGGTGTGAAGAGCCAAGAACTTATGAACAAAAGTATAAGGAACAAATGTGTTTCCATATGTGTGAATTATTCGGTGTAAAACATATTAATACCGGATTGATGGAAGACTATCCAATTGATTACACAGCTAAGAAACTTCAAGAATTAGCAGCTAGAGCGGGCAAGTGGATCATTGCACTAGAACCAATGCCATACAGTGGTTTGCCAAACTTGGATAAAACGTGGAAAATCATGCAAAAAGCTAATTGCGACAATGTTTATATGCTTTTGGATATGTGGCACTGGGTTAGAGCTGATCAACCATATAACATGTTGACAAAGGAGCAAGCTAAACGTGTTATTTCTATTCAATTGATGACGCTTATACAAGACCATACGCTAAATCAATTTTGCGTGATGAATCAATGCATGACCGTCTAGCTCCCGGTACTGGAGATTTGGATACAGCAGGATTCGTTAAGATGATCAAAGATGCTGGAGTTGATCCAAAGGTTATCGGTGTAGAAGTGATTTCTGATGCATACATGGCTAAAGGAATTGATTACGTAGCTGATTACACATATAAAAACACCATTAAGGTTATGGAAGAAGCATGGCCTGAAATTTTGAAAGAAACAGTTACAGCATAATTAGCAATTGGGGGGTACAAAAATATGAGTGATACATGGTTAGGATTAGAAGGAAAAGTCGTTGTTATTACTGGAGCCGTTGGTGGAATGGGAACCAAGTTTTCCAATGATTTTGCCCAACAAGGTGCCAACATTGTTTTGGTCGACTTATTAAAAGGTAAAACAGAAGCTTTAGCTAAAGAAATTTCTGACAAATATGATGTTAAAACTTTAGCAATTCAATGTAATACCACTGATGAAACGGAAGTTGATGCAGCTGTCAAAGAAGTTGTTGATAAATTTGGAAAAGTTGATGTCTTGGTTAATACTGCTGCTATTTTGAGATTCTCACCATTAGAAGATCTACGTTTAGACGAGTGGCAACAAGCTTTGAACGTTAACATTACAGGTTACTTTTTAATGTCGCAAAGATTTGGAAAAGTTATGATCAAGCAAGGACACGGTACTTTAGTTCACATCTCAACCGCTGCTTCACTATCACCAGAAACATATAGTGGTGCCTATAGTACAACCAAAGCTGCTGTTAATATGATGTCCAAACAAATGGCTGCTGAATGGGGACAATTTGGATTACGCAGTAATTGCGTTCTCCCATGTTTAGTTAAGACACCATTATCAGAAAACTTTTACAGTGATCCTAAAGTTGAAGATGGTAGAAAACGTTTAGTTGCCAGCAAACGAATCGGTAACTTGACCGATATTTCTAATACTGTTCTATTCATGGCCAGTGATCGCTCGGATTATACAAATGGTAGTGAAGTTATGGTCGATGGTGGAATTCATATGATGATCTCAGATATGATTCCAAAACCAGGTGGCCGTCGTCAATATGCTATTGATCATCACCAACCAGCTAAAAAATAAATTTAATTAAGAGACTGAGACGAAAGTCTCAGTTCTTTTTATAAGGAGTGCTTATCATGGAAAAACGTATTTCGGGAACAACAGGTTTATTTACATTATTAGGTTCACCTGTAGGACATTCGGGATCGCCAGCAATGTATAATTTCAGTTTTCAGAAACAAGGGCTGGATTATGCTTACTTAGCTTTTGATGTTAAAAAGGAACAAATGCCTCAAGCAATCGATGCACTCAGGCTATTTAAGGTTCGTGGTAGTAACGTTACGATGCCATGCAAGAGTATTGCTGCAACTTTAGTTGATGATCTTTCTCCAGCAGCTAAAATTATTGGAGCTATCAATGTAATCGTGAATGATAATGGCAAATTAACAGGTCACATTACTGATGGAATTGGGTTTGTCCGTAATCTGAAGGAAACTGGAGTTGATATTAAAGGTAAGAAACTAGTTGTATTAGGTGCTGGTGGTGCCGCAACTGCTTTGCAAGTTCAATGTGCTTTAGATGGCGCTAAGGAAATTTCTATTTTCAATCAAGATGATGAATTTTATCAAAATGCTGAAAAGACTAAAGAAAAGATTGGACAAGCTAAACCAGAAGTAAAGGTTAATGTTTATCCACTTGCTGACCAGGCTAAATTGAAAGCAGAAATTGCTCAAGCCGATATTTTAGTTAACGCAACTATCGTAGGAATGAAGCCATTGGATGGGCAATCATTAGTTGATAAAAGTTATTTACGCTCTGATTTAGTCGTTGCCGATACGGTTTACAACCCTCTTAAGACAAAGTTAATTGAGGACGCTGAAACTTTGGGATGTACAATTGCTCCTGGTAAAGGAATGCTGTTATGGCAAGGTGCTGCAGCTTACAGCTTGTTTACGGGTAAGGAAATGCCAACTGCAGAATATCAAGCTTACGAGCAACAACAAGCTAAAGAAACAGTCAAAGAAGGCTAAATTATGGAAGCAAGAATTGATGGTCATACGACAATGTTAGCTTTATTCGGTTCACCAGTAGGACATTCAGGCTCACCAGCGATGTACAATTATAGCTTTGAACAAGTCGGAATCAATTATGCCTACTTAGCTTTTGATATTAAAGAGAATGAAATGGCTTCAGCTTTGCAAAAAATGCGTATTTTTAATATGCGTGGTGCCAATGTTACGATGCCTTGTAAAAAGATTGCCAGTGAATTAGTCGATAAACTATCGCCAGCTGCTCAATTAATTGGAGCTGTTAATACGATTGTAAATGATGATGGTATTTTGACAGGTCATAATACTGATGGGGCTGGATATGTGGCAAACCTTCGCCAGCACAACGTTGAACCGGAAGGAAAGATTTTGACTCTATTGGGCGCTGGTGGTGCTAGTACCGCAATAGCTGTTCAAATGGCATTGGATGGTGTTAAAGAAATTCATATCTTCAATCCAAAGGATACCTTCTATCATAATGCTGAAGTCATTGCCGAAAAAATTATGAAAAAAGTACCTGATTGCAAAGTTACGGTCGACGATATTAATGATCAGATAGCTTTGAATTCAGCAATTGAAAATAGCGATATTTTGGCAAATGCTACTAAAGCAGGTATGGCACCAAATGTTGAACAGACTAATATCAAAGATACTTCTGTTTTCCGTCCAGGATTAGTTGTCACCGATACAGTCTATAGTCCCGCTGTAACTAAAATGTTGCAGGATGCTAAAGACCATGGCAGCCAAATTATTGGTGGAAAAGGTATGTTAGTTCAACAAGGTGCTGCTGCTTTCAAACTTTACACTGGTGAAGATATGCCGGTAGATGATGTTAAGAAATTGTTCTTCTAAATCAATGGAGGATAGTAAAATGGTGAATAGTCAGAAAAAGTACTACCCAACTGCTTTTGCTCTATATTTTGCTTATTTTATTTTAGGAATTGCATTATCGATCATGGGACAATACAAAGCTGAATTTGCGAAGGCTTGGGGAGCTTCAACACTCTCTAATGGAGCAATAGATGTTTCGATGGTTGTCTCAGTAATTGCCGCATATGGTTTAGGTAGATTGTTAGCTTATCCATTTGCCGGTCCCATTTCAGATAAAGTGGGACGCAGAGTTAGTGGCTTAATTGGTATTTTCTTATATGTAGTGTTTTTCTTTGGTGTGATTTCAGTACATCAGTTATGGATTGCCTATGCTATGGGAATCATTAATGGCGCCGCTAATTCCTTCTTGGATACGTGTATTTCTCCAAGTGTCATGGAAATTTTTCCTAAGTCAGCTTCAATCGCTAATCTTTTTACAAAATTCTCAATTACAGTAGCTCAATTCCTCTTACCTTTCGTAATTGGATTAGTAGCCAGTGCCCATTTATCTTATAAAATTATTTTCATTGGTTGTGGTATTTTGATGTTAGCAGATGCTTTCTTAGTAATGTTTTTACCATTTCCACAGCAAGAAAAAGTTACTACAGGTAAAAATAAAATTACGGTAAAACATCATTTTTCAGCTGCTGCGATTGCTTCTATTTTAATTGGCTTTACAAGTTCAACAACTTTTATGATTTGGTTAAATTGTAACCAAGAATTAGGTGCAAGTTATGGCGTTAAGAATCCAAGTCTTCTACAATCTTTCTACGCTGTAGGTGCTACAGTAGCAGTTTTACTGACAGCTCGCTTAATCCATTTGGGATTGAAAGAAACAACTGTATTAGTTATTTATCCAAGCATTTCCGTTATTATGTTATTGCTTTGTTACTTCATTACTAGTCCTGTTATTCTTTATATAGGAAGTTTCGTAATCGGTTATGCTGCTGCCGGAGGTGTTTTGCAATTGGCAACTTCAACAACCATCAGTTTCTTCCCCGAAAGCAAAGGATTAGCTACGTCATTGGTTATGATAGCTTCCAGCACTGCCAATTATGCCGTTTTATCAATTGCTGCTTATTTGACAAAGATGACCGGTGCCGATGCTCCAAGAATGATAATTCTTTTAAATGTGGTTATCACGATTATTGGGATTGGTCTGGCTTTGATTGTTAAACGCCATGAACGAGTGAAAACTGATGCACCAGCAGTTAACTTGGAAAATTAAATGTGAAAAATAAAAAATGTCCATATCGACCAATATATCTGGTTGATATGAACATTTTTTGATTTAAGCGAATTACTTACGATTTTTAAAAATAAAAAATTTGGAAAGAATGTAGTTACCGACGATAGCCAATATTTGACCAACTACTTTAGTACCGGCACCATTGGCACTCATCAATGAAATACCAACCCAAAGAGTGGCACTTTCAATTAAGAAAGTTAAAATACGTGTACCATAGAAAGCCAACATTTCCTTGAAGGCGGTGCTTGATTTGTGACGGAAAACAATAACTCGATCAACCCAGAAACCAACCTGAACACCCAAGAACCAGGCAACAATGTTAGCAACTTGATAATTAGCTTTGAGCACTCGATAAAGGATAAAGAAAGTACCAAAGTTAACTACAACAGAAAGTAGTCCCCAAAGTAGGTAACGAACTGCTTGTTTACCATTGCTTTCAGATTCGGCATAATCCTCAGTTGAAAATACAGGACCAGCATCATTAATACCCTCAGAAACATCGTCGACAATTTTCGTTAGTGAATTTTCTTCTTCTAAATCAGTTTTTTTGTTCATATGTGTATCAACTTCCCCTAGAAATTGTGAATATAGTTCTATCTTAAACCTTTTTTAGTGTAGAGAAACAAATATTAAAAGTTTTAAAAAATTAAATATAATTTAAATTATTTTATCAAAAGATTGCAATAGTAGGATTAAATATCATGGTGTTTTAAGATTAAAACAAGGAGGATTTTCAAACACAAGATATAGTATTTGATGAGTGACCAAACACCATATGTTCCATGTGAAACATTTTAATTCACTTTAAGGTTATTTGATAGAAACGGCCAATCTTAGAAATGGAAATGCTTACACGACATTAGATAATTTACATGCCACATCGCAGTCACAGCCAGGCGGAGGTCTATTTGGTATTAATGAAGATATGGTCGGCATTAAGAAGTTGTTAAATAAATAAATCCCGTCTCTTAATTGAGATGGGATTTATTTGAGTGATGGCCAGCTGTGACCGCCAGTTTATCATAATTTTTTTGAAGATAATTATAGATCTGGGTACGATCCGTTAAGTTCATTTCGGCAATTTTGAAAGGGTCCTCTAAAGGAAAATCATGATCCTTTAATAACTTGACGTAATCAAAATAATGCTGCAATGAGTTATCAACCATACCTAATTTAATAGACTCTTTTGTTTCTATATAAATTAAGAGGTAGTACATATTAGTTGGAACGGAACTGACAGAACCTAAAAGACGGAGAATGCCAAACTGGATAAATTTAATTTCATTAAAGGGAATATCCAGAACGGTTTTTTCTACATCGCAGATGTGAATGTCATTATCAATGTGAACATTCAATTTGTAGGTCATGCCAACAATCTCATTGGAGTACTTATAGATGGTATCACGTAAGGGTTGGCTGTTGTTGAGTCTAACTTTGAATATTTTATTTTTGACGTTAAGGTCATCTTTGTAAAAATTATCAGAAGCTAAAATTTTTGAATCGACTGTATGCATGAATAACACCTCTTTAGATTCAAATTTGTGAACGCTTTCGTTATACTACTAATAATTATAAACGTATCATTTTGTAAATTGGTAAATAAACGATATAGTAATAAATCGATAGAGATTGCGTCTAAAGGCTATTCTGAATAGGGATGTGCTATATTTAATTTGATTAATTGGAAACATTAAGGGGAAGATTTTATGAGTTTAATGGTTTCGACATTTATTTTGATATTGGCATCGGTTGTTAGTATCTTTTTGGCTCAAGTTTTTTCGAAAATATCAGTCAATTATATCAGTATGATCATTGGTGCCCTGATTTTCTTTATTCCTATCATGGGTAAGAACGTGATGACCTTTAATTCCGATATTTTTATTGGCTTGATTGTTGCACCATTGCTATTCTTTGAGGGTCAGGCAACACGATTGAATGCAGTTGGGAAAGAATTGAAACACATTATTCAGACGACTGTCTTTTTAGTTGTTATTTGTATGATATTAGCCGGTTTCGGTGTTTGGGAAATTGCCGGAATCAGTTTGCCACTAGCTTTCATTTTGGCAGCTATTAGTACACCGACTGATGCTACGGCAATGGAGTCGGTCACTAATGGATTGAAGATGCCTAAAAATGAAGGTACTTTTTTAAAAATGGAATCGTTATTCAATGATGCTTCCGGAATTATCCTACTTAATATGGCAATTCTTTGGTACATCAACGGATACATTAATTACGGAGAAACCTTGGGTGACTTTTTCATTTCAGCTGGAGGTGGTGTTCTGTTTGGCTTTGCGGCAGCTTGGGTCATGGTTCTGTTCCGACAGATACTTTTGAGAAGCTCGTATAATTCCCTAAATGCGCAGAGTTTAATTTACATTCTGACACCATTTGTTTTGTATTATGCAGCTGAAGAAATTCACGTTTCTGGAATCATTGCCGTAGTTTGTGCCGGCTTAGTCCATAACGCCGAAGCACAGCGTAGCCGTTTGATTAACGCACCCCAAGTTCATTTAGGATTTGATTTAGTTTCAATGATTACTGAAATTTTTAATAGTACAGTTTTCGTAATTTTAGGATATATGTTTACGAAGATTATTTCCGATGAAAAATTTACAGATGCCTCGTTGACCTGGATCATGATTGGTATAACGCTTTATTTGGTCAATGTTTTGGCGAGATATCTCTATGGTCGTTTACGATTAGATTTTAACAATAAGTCGTCTTGGATCTTTGCCTTAGGTGGTGTTCACGGGGCTGTTACACTAGCTTTGGCCTACACATTAGCTGAATATCACGTAACCAATGCTGATTTCAATTTAGTTTTAATGTCGGAAAGCGTTCTTATCATCTTGAGTTTGATAGTACCAACGATTGCCTTTCGCTTCCTATTGAAGAAAGACGTAACAGATGATGATGCAGAAAAAGAAATCGACAAAGTTAGAGTAGAGATGGTTCACCGGGCAATTGATTCGGTTAATAAAATGTATCTACCCGATAATGTTAAAAAATCGGTTATCTTTGACTTGATGGCACAAAAACAGCGTACGAGAACCAGAGACTTTATCAAAGCCTGGGTTGAGGTCGTACGCCATCCAGAGTTTACAGGGGCAGAAAAAGAGTTGGAAATGCGTGCCTTTATGAATGCCTTTGTTCAAGAACGAGAGTATTTAGATATGATTTCACAAAGTGAAGTAAAGTACCAGAACTATGTTTTTGAACTTTACAATGAGATTCTTTTAGCAGAAACTTTGGTAATCGGGCCCACTGTTTCGGAAGATGAAGAAGAAACAGATTAAGTTGGTTCCTTTTCGTTAACGATAAATGTAAACTTATAAAGCAAGAATTTAAGACCGGGAGGGATTTATCATAGATAAAAAAACCTTGAGACAACAACAAATTCAAAAATTGAAAACCAATCAGGCTAAGACTAAAGTTGAAGCTGCCAAGTTATTGCAGAAATTGATGGCAACAACTGAATGGCAAAATGCTAAAAGTATTGCGACAACTGTCAGCAGTCCAATTGAAGTACCAACACCAATTATTGTGGAAGCAGCCCGTAAAGAAGGTAAAAAAGTTTATTTACCTAAGACAATGCCACATCGCCAAATGGTCTTTTTACCATTTAACAGTCGTGAAGATTTGATTACTAGTAAGTTTGGAATTCCTGAACCGGCATATGATGAAACGTTGGTTAATCAGGAACCAGATTTAGTGATTGTTCCCGGATTAGCTTTTGCAGAAGATTCAAATTATCGAGTAGGTTTCGGTGGCGGTTATTATGACCGTTTCTTGGCTCAATATTCTGGTTCTACAGTAGCCTTAGTACCTTCAGCAATGCGTTTTGCTACAGCTGATTGGGAAATTGAAGACTATGATGTTAAGATTCAAAAATTAATTTTGGTAGATTAAATTTTAAAAGAGTTCACTATGTATGATTCTATAGTGAACTCTTTTTTAGGAGAATTTTGGATTGAATTTTTGAAAGAGATTCTCCTTTTTAGTTAAGGCGAGAAGAACTCTTTGTTGATCATATACGTCGACACCTTGATAAGTGAATACTCTAATCAAAGTTAGAAGATTTTTTTCGAGAGATACATTGAGATTTATGGATAATTCTTGATTATTTTTCAGGGTACAAATTAATTGAAGAATATCTGGATTGATGTCGAATGGACCAGTACGGGGTCTTGTACGATAAATAACGTTAATATGATCGATATCTTGATATGAAATTGTTCGTTGAGTGAGGGGAATTATGTGGAGCAGTTGAGTAAGTTTAGTAGTGCTGGAAGAACTGAATGCATTTATTTTGAGACCATCCCTATTAATTAACCAATAATCGTTAAAACAACTAGGCAATGTTACGAATAGGCCGATTAATAGTACTAATAAAAATACCCAGAAAGGTTGATAGCCAAAGCCCGTGAATAGAAGACTAACAAAAATAATGAAGATAATAGAAAATATTACTCGTCTTAATTTGATTGGTTGACCGAATTGAAAATCGTCGGCTACTACTGGTGGGGTCAAATTGACCTTTTGTTTAGAAAATTGGATAATTTTTTGAGCCAAGGATTCATTAGGGTAAAATTGCTTGTTCTCAATTAATTCAACTTTAGCGATAGAAATACCTAGTCGATTGGATAATTCTTGATTGGAAAAACCAGATGTCTTTAAAATTTCACTGTAATCTATTAACATAATGAATCCCTCCAGACTAATCGAAATGTTTATATCTGTAAGCATAAATTAGAACAATAGAAAAAATAATTAACCAGACTATCAAAACACCAACGTCAAATAAATTCCAAGTGAATCTATGCTTGAGTAAACTCTGATTAATAAATTTGGCGATTACTCCTGAGTATAGAAAATCGGATATAGTGGAGATAGTCTTGTTAAAACCTTTAAACATAGGAATAAAAGTGAAAATAACGGTTGGTAATAAACTTAAAACACCAGCACTGGTTTGATTGTGAGAAAAAATTCCAACTGTGAAACCTACTAAGATACTGATGATAGTACAGATAATAGTGATAACTAAATAATTAATGATAGATACTTGTTGCCAAGAAGTACCGCTTAAAGGCACGAGAATAATACTTACTAAGGTAAGAATTAAAAGTGAAGGCAGCAAACTACCAATGAAATATTCAGTAGCATTGACCGATGAAGTCATCAAGACCCTTAGAGTGTGATGTTCTTTTTCTTCAGCAATTGGATAAGAACCAAACATGATTCCACCCATTGTTATGTTTAGGATGATCCCCATATTTAAAGTTAGAGCTCTGAGGGAGGGTAAATTAGATGGAAAAAAATTTTTAAAAGCGATAACGTATCCGATTGCCATCAGTGGCGCCATGAGTAATGAGAGGTTCTTTAAAATTAGGTGTAATCTCAAGATAAAAATTGCGCTTATTTTTCGCATTGATATATTCATTTTAGTTTTCTCCCCGTCACTTCTAAAAAGACATCTTCTAAAGTTGGTTCACAGGAATGAATAGTTTGTAGTTCACTATTTTCCATCCACCAATTGATTTTTTGTCGTGTCTCTTCAGAATCGGTTAATTTCAGTGCAGTATTATCTTTTAAAAGAATTTTGTATTGGATTTTCTTGTTGTACTTCAAACTTAAAGCTTGTGGAGAACCTATTTCAGCAATTTTTCCATTGTTTAGAAGTGCCACCCGATCACAAAGTTTAGCGGCCTCATTCATATTGTGCGTAGTTAGAAAAACGGTAGTACCAAAATTTTTTAATTCTAAAATTAATTGATGAATTTTTTGAGTTGTGCCAGGGTCAATACCATTAGTCGGTTCGTCGAGAAAAAGTATTTGAGGGCGATTGAGGATGGCTCGTGCCAAAATTAATCTTTGTTTCATACCTTGTGAGAATTTTTTGACTAATTTTTTTCTATCATTATAGAGATTGACTCGTCTTAATAAAGAATCAATACTCGTTTTATCAACGTTAAAGATACGAGCAAGGGTCCTTAGATTCTCGTAAGCAGAGAGACTTTCATATAAACCACTATCATGCGTTACGACACCGATATGCTCATAAATGTCTTCTTTGAAGTAGTGGCTGTTGTTTCCTAAAACGGTAGCGGTGCCGGAGTTTGCGATGAGCTGTCCCGTGAGTATTTTGATAGTTGTTGTTTTACCAGCTCCAGAGGGACCTAAGAAACCAAAGATCTCACCGGAACGAATTGAAAAATCAAGATTCTTTAGAGCCGTTTGGTTGTCGAAGTTTTTATAAAGATGTTTAACTTCTATTATTGGTGCGATTGCCATGTTGTTTCCTCCCTTGTTTTTACAAACATAGAATACAAGGAAAGAACAAATAAGTTTTCAAAAATTAGCGAGTTGTGGAAGAGATAGGTTGAAATGTACCCACATTATTGAAGTAGATCCTTGAGTTGATCCAATTTGGCTCGAGATAAAGGAAGAGTTTCTTTACTATTTTTTAAAATTAAAGTGTAGCTATTTTTGGAATAACTGATCAATTCTGAAATGCGTTGTAAATTAACGAGATAGGAGCGGTGACATCTGAAAAAGCCGAAGTGAACAAGCTTCTTTTCGAGTTCTTCCATTGTTAAAGAGGAAGGAAAATACTCAGAATTGACGGAAAAATTGCTAACACCATTGATACTTTCGATGAAGTCGATTTCGTTAGGACTGAAGAAAATTGTTTTATCATCAAGATGGCTGGAGAGACGGAAGATGTTTTGTGGTTTAGTGGAATCTTTATCTAGTTCTAAATCGATTTTTTCTAATTGATGGTCGACACATTGATATATGGTAGAACTGAGTTGCAAGAGTTCTTCCATATATGATGAAATAACGACAACAGTTGATTTCTGGCGAACGACTTTTAAGGCCTTGAGATAAGATTTGATTCCTTCGTTTGATAAGTCTCTTAAGGGACTTTCAATAAAAACTAAATCTGGTTGTGAAAGAGCAATTCGAAAAAGGTGTAGTCTTTCAATCTGATCAGTAGTAAGAGTGTTGGTTTTCATTGCCAAATTGTCTCCTAGAGAGAACTGGGGTGCTAGCTTCCTTATGTCGACGTGTTGAGCAGCTATCTGATTAAAGAATTGGAGATAACTTTTAACAGTTATTTTTTGGTAAATACCATCGTTATGACGCTTGATTGAGGTGCTTTGAGCGTGATTGGTGATTGAACCACTGTTAGGCAGGGTATTTTGTTCTAATAAATCAAAAAAAGTGTTTATTTCAGTGTGTGACATCTTTAAACCAATGTTTTCTTGTGAATTGATTTTTAAAGAAAGATTGTTAAAGATACTTTGATTTTTGTTCTGTTTGGCAACATCTTTGAATTCAATTAAATTCATTTTCCACTCCACAATTGAGACTTTAATAGTAATTCAATTTTAGCAAAGACCATCTCTTTAGAATGCCATTTCAACTAAAAAGTCCCACAATTTCAAGATTAGTTGAAATAGTGGGATTAGTTTTAACTTTTTTATTGGAATTATTAAATTATATTTTGAAATTCAATTTCTTGTATTCAAAACATAGTGTATATATGATTTTTATTTATAGAATATTATGTCATTAAGACGTGTGGATAATTTAATTGTTTAAATAAATACAGGGGTGATGATAATTATTAATTGGCAAAATAAGTGGGCATATAATAAATATTGGGTAATGTCGAAATCTCAAAAAAAGTATGATGAAATTCGTTTGATGGCTAAAAATAATGAGTGGTCCAAAACTAAGGACATAGAATTTGAAAGAGTTATAAAGTCTTTAGAGAATGTTGAGCCTACAAAGAAAACATTAACCAATGTTTATCAACATATTTGGGGTTACTTTAAGAGAATATGTACTGATTCTGAAAAAGAAGAGTATGTTAAATTAATTGCGTCTTTAGAGCCTGAAAATGACCAAGTAGGGCTCTTCTTAAGAGACTTGACCTATAAGTATCAAATAAAGTATCTTATGCAATCAAGAATAGTAAAGGAATTGGGAAAAAATTAATATGAGATTATGGCATGAAGATTTAATTTCCAAATTACCTAGACAACAATTACTAGGTCAACATAGAGAAATTGCGGCTCTTAGAGGTAACGGCTGGGGTAAAAAGCACTCTACTGTGAACTATGTTTTTAAGCATTCTCCTTATAAGCTGTATCAATTTCACCTGTTAGTCATGAATGAGATGGTCAGTCGAGGATATAAGCCTAACGATAATTGGTTTGATCCAAAGTATAGAGGGATACATTGTGAACCATATAATGAATTAGAAAAAACGCCTAATACACGTCCGATATATCCTGAGCATAATGATGCATATTTAAGAGAGTGTATTGATAATTTGAAGGCAAAAGGAATTTTTATTCAGTAGCATTATCTTAAGATACTATAGGTATTTGTGCAGTTAATCTTAATGAAAAATGTTATTTTGGCACATCATAGAAGAAAGTGTTAGTATGAGTAACTGCTAGTTTTATTACTAACATTTTTTGTTTGAAAAAATTAAAAAAAGACACTAAAAAACCGATCATGATTTTCATCATAATCGGTTAAGCGATAATTGCTATGGGTGGTTGGGGGATCGAACCCCAGACCCACGGATTAAGAGTCCGTTGCTCTGCCAGCTGAGCTAACCACCCATGAATTTCAATTGATTGATAAGTTGTTTCCCTCTCAACCAACGAGATATATCTTACCATAAGCTCCAAATTTATAGCAAGTACTTTTTTAAAAAAAGTTCAAAAAATTTAAGGTAGCTTTATGGGTATTTTGTTTTAATGGTTAATAACTAGTATAATAATTGTGTCAAGGAGATATAAAATGGCTAAAAAAATTCTAGTAGTAGATGATGAAAAACCAATTTCCGATATTGTTAAATATAACTTGGAAAATGAAGGCTACGAAGTCATAACTGCTTTTGATGGACAAGAAGCCTTGGATAAAGTAGATGAGGATAATCCAGATTTGATTTTACTAGATCTAATGCTTCCAGTTATTGATGGTCTTGAAGTAGCTAGAACTATCAGAAAAACTAAAGATACTCCAATCATTATGTTAACAGCTAAGGATACTGAGATTGATAAAGTCATTGGCCTAGAACTTGGGGCTGATGATTATGTTACAAAACCATTCTCAAATAGAGAATTAGTTGCGCGTGTCAAAGCACGTCTTAGATCACAAAGTCATATGCAGAGTGATGATAAAAAGACAAGTGAAATTAAAATCGGTGATCTAACCATCCTTCCTGATGCATATACAGTAACTAAAAATGGAAAAGAAATTGAATTAACACACCGTGAGTTTGAATTACTACATTATTTAGCTCAACATATAGGACAAGTTATGAAGCGTGAACACTTACTTCAAACTGTTTGGGGATATGATTATTTCGGTGACGTTAGAACAGTTGATGTTACTGTAAGACGTTTACGTGAAAAAATTGAAAATAATCCTAGCCAACCAGAATGGTTAATGACCAGACGTGGAGTTGGATATTATTTGAGAGATCCTGATGGAGAATAGAGAGGGCGGAGCAAAGGCGGTCAGCCTCCGAGGATTTGCCTAAGTAGTGGAATCGCACGTGTACTTTACGTGCAATTCCACTACTGTAGCAAACCGGAAGAGGTTGCCTTTGCGGAGCCCGTTTGCAGCAACATAAGCAAATAAACCATCGCAGCTGCAAACAAACTAAACCAACCATCAAAAGAGACTGAAGAATTTCATCATTGAAAATAAAAATAAAATTAAAAAGCTGATTGGCATATAAAATGTCAGTCAGTTTTTTTGTCATCTGGATAGCTGTATAATGTAATTAAGTCTGTATTGTTTAGGTGGAAATATTGTGAAAAATAGATTTGCTTTTTTACATTCAATTAATTTTAAAATCGGATTATCTTTTATCTTGATTCTTATAGTCACAATTGAAATCATTGGGGCTTATTTTGTACGTCAATTGGAAGATCAGAATGTTGCAAACTTTGAAACTTCTGTTTCAATTCCAGCGTATACGTTGAATCAAATTTCAGAGAATTTGACTGATAATGATGATCATACTCGTGACAATATCAGTAACGCGATTCAAGATTATTCGCGAATCAGTACTGATATTACCGATGTACAAGTCATTGATCGAAGTGGAATCATTGTTGGGGCCAAGGATTCCGAAAGTAATAGTATTATTGGAACGCAAACTTTGAAAGATAATATCAAACAGAGTATTCGAACTGATAAACGAATTACCCAAATTTACTATGAAAGAGATAACGGTAGTTCTTACGAATCGATCGTGCCAGTGACATCTCCAGATAATAGTACAGTTGTGGGAGCAATTTATGTTCGTGCCAGTATGGAATCAGTTTATACCGGTATTAATAACATTATTTTGATTTTCCTAACAGCTTCATTAGTAGCTGGACTTTTAGGTGCTGTGATTGCCATTTTCATTTCTCGAGCAATTACCAGACCGATTGATGAAATGAAGCAACAGGCCGTTCGTATGGCTGAAGGAGACTATTCTGGTCAGGTTCGTGTTTATTCACCTGATGAGTTAGGACAATTGGCTATGGCTGTTAATGATCTGTCGGTTAAAGTTGAAGAAGCGACCGAGAATTCGGAATCCGAACGACGAAGGTTGGATAGCGTTTTGACGCAAATGTCCGATGGTGTTATTGCGACAAACCGTCTCGGTAACATAACGGTTATTAATGAAATGGCACAAGAATTTTTGGATAAAGATGAAGATGAGGCTATCGGCCAACCATTAGTTGATATTTTGGGGATTAAAGATCGGACGAGTTTTGACGATTTGTTGGAGAATCCTGATCCAATGGTAATTGAAACCAATGATTCGAACGAAGATTATGATGATGCCAGTGGCGATAATTCATTGATTCTGAACGCTGATTTTTCATTGATCCAAAGAAACAGTGGCTTTATTAGTGGTATGGTTTGTGTCCTACATGATGTTACTGAACAACAAAAGATCGATAGTGAGCGTCGTCAATTCGTTTCCAACGTTTCTCATGAATTGAGAACCCCACTAACAAGTATCAGTAGTTACATTGATGCTTTGAATAATGGTGCTTGGAAAGATCAAAAATTGGCACCACAGTTCTTAGGCGTTACTGCTGAAGAAACTGATCGTATGATTCGAATGATCAAAGATCTACTAAGTTTGTCAAGAATGGACCAAGGTCGTTCGAAATTGGATAAGGAACTAGTTAACTTTAACGAGTTCTTCTCATATATTTTGGATCGATTCGATATGATGCTGAAAAAAGAGAAGGCTGATGCTAAAGAAAATGGTTCTAAGATTGCCAAAAATTATCGAATTAAACGTATTTTTACTAGCAAAGATTTGTGGGTAGAAATTGATACTGATAAGATGACACAAGTAATTGATAATATTATGAATAATGCTATCAAGTATTCACCAGATGGTGGTGTTATTACATGTCGTTTATTGGAAACTAATAAACATATAATTATTAGCATTTCCGATGAAGGATTAGGTATTCCTAGAAAGGATATCAAGAAGGTCTTTGAACGTTTCTATCGTGTTGATAAGGCACGTTCTAGAAAACAAGGTGGTACTGGACTTGGACTTTCTATCTCCAAAGAGATCGTCGAACAACACAAAGGTAGAATTTGGGTAAATAGTGCCGAAGGTAAGGGATCAACATTCTACATTTCCTTACCATTTGACCCTAACGAGACAGGAGGAGAATGGGATGAAGTTTAGTCGCTTGATCATTCAGATCTTATTAGTTATCGCCGTTATAACGAGTATCGTACTCTCATTCTTTATATGGACGAATACAGCTCGTTATCAACGAGGACGCAATATCGACGTTACATCGACACAATCGAATAAAAATGAAGTACCAATCAATCAGGTTATCAGTGCCACATCAGTAATTTGGCATGATAATGATGATCAAAAATTGATTTATAACAGCAATGATAATATTGCTTTGAGTATTCAAAAAATTATGCAAGATTGGAAAATTGATAGTCCCAAATTAGTTTCTAAAAAGGATGGGGCTTATTATCAAAAGATTATCCAGTCAAAAGATGTTATTCAATTAGTCTATCCAACTTCAATTTCAACAAGTATTTTGGGTTATTTGCTCAATAACAACAGTTTACGCAATGATAAGTCATATTCGTTCAATCGAATTTTGATTAATTTGAAAGATAAAAAGGATAGTAATATCTACTTGGCCAATGACAGTAATTACGCTGTTTATAAGGCACCTGTTAGAAATGCAACATCGGCACCAATTTCTAAATTAGTTAAAAAGGCTAATATTAATTTGAAAATTCGTTTGAACATTATGAAGCATGGTGTTTTCACTTTCTATACTGAACCTATTAAATTGAAATCTTACTCATATGTAATTAGTAGTAAGGATGATGGCGAGTATACAACGGCGTTATTCGATTCAAATACTAATGGATTGGTCACTTCTGAAGATAATGGCGTTTATACCTATAATTATGGTGAGTCAAAACGTCTAGTTTCGGATCATAATTCTGGTGAATTGAGTTTTGAGGATTATACGGATACCTCAGTTCCTAAGACTCAGTTAGCCTTCTTGCAACGTGGTTATCAAAAGGTGGTTAATCTTCAAAATTCCATCTCTAACTTACGTTTGTACAGTGCTAATTGGAAGGATAAGAATCTTGTCTTCAGAGAATATGTTGAAGGTTTCCCAATTTTCAAGAAGAGTGAATTCGGTTCGATTCGAATCAAATTCAGTCGCAAAGGAAGTACAGAACATTTCCTAAATAAAGTACTAGAAGTCCCAGTTCCTTCGGATCAGGCCTCAACTAAATTGAAATCGACAAGTGATATTTTTAAAGGACTAGAAAGATCAGGCTATTCACCTAATGATGTCCAGGATATTGAGGTTGGTTATCAATGGGAAAGTGAAGCTGATAATGAAAAAGTTGTCGATTTGAAACCAACTTATTACATTAAAATCGAAAATCACTGGAAACCATATAGTGACTGGGCAAATGATACTGCGGAGGATAAATAGATGGATTTTAGAAGAATTGAAGTAATTTTCTTAATCGTTTTTTTCTCATTAGATATCTTTTTATTCTTGTCATTTCGAAATAGTCAGCAATTGGTCAGCAGTTCTAGTACCAATACTTCAACTGTTACGGAAATGAGAAAGCGTAATATCAGTTTTGGAACTTTGGATACCAAAAATGGTAGTGCTTATTATTTAGGCTCACAACCAGATAATTCTTTAGCTCAAAATGTTAATAAATTACGTAATCAAGAAGTTCAATATGATGAAAATACTCGCAAACTTACAAGTAATTTAAACAGTACTATTGCGGTCACAACAGAGGATAGACAAAAATTAATGAATAAATTCATTAAGAAGGAATCAAATGTACTATTTGGCGAAGATTATAAGTATGCACCACAATTGTCAACGACTTCGCAAATGGTTTATGTAGGAACAGGTAAACTAGGTGAGATTTATGATAAGACTTGCCAACTGACCTTTACAATTGAAAGTGGTCGAGTTGTTAGTTATACTCAGACCCATATTAATACGATGATCATTTTACATGAAAGTCAGACAATCAAGAGTGAAAAAGAAGTTATCACTAACTTGTATGCCAACTCTGAAATACCAAACAACTCCAAGATTTCTTACGCCAACTTAGCATATACGAAATTATTGGTAGCCAAGAATAGTACGATTTATATTCCAGTTTGGTTTGTAACGATTAGAAATAAAGATAGTAAAGTTAGTTCTATTAAGAAGGTTAATGCCTTTACGGGCAATATTATAAAGAATTCAGCAAATGGAGATAATAGTTACAATGCCCAATGATGATAGTTTAAAAATTAGTGTGCTTGCTAGCAGCAGCTCAGGTAACGCTACATATATTGAGACCCCGAAACATCACGTTTTAGTTGATGCAGGTCTTTCAGGTAAAAAGATTAAAGAGGCGATGGAAAGTATCGGTAAAGATATTAATACCGTTGATTCCTTGTTTGTGACCCACGAACATACGGATCATATTAAAGGTGTTGGTGTTTTAGCTAGAAGATATAATCTGAATGTTTATGCCAATCAAAAAACGTGGCAAGCAATGTTGCCCAAAATCGGTAAAGTACCTGAAGATGAGATCAATGTCTTTGAACATAATAAGATTATGTCTTTAGATGATCTGGATATTGAAAGTTTCGCAGTTTCACATGACGCAGCTGATCCACAATTTTATAAGTTTTATCATAATGGTAAAGAATTCGTTATTTTAACGGATACGGGTTATGTATCTGAACGTGTTCAAAAGACAATTGAGAATGCGGACGGCTATTTGTTGGAATGTAACCATGATGTTGAAATGTTACGTGAGGGCTTTTATCCTTGGCCATTGAAGCAAAGAATCCTTAGTGAAAAAGGTCATCTTTCAAATGAAGATGGTGCTCACACGTTGATGGATGTTATCGGTAATAACACTAAACAGATATATTTAGGTCACTTGAGTCATGAAAACAACACTAAACAAGTTGCACGGACAGAAGTTACACAGGTTTTGGAAGATCATGATTTTGCAGTTGGACACGACTTTAAAATCAACGATACCGATCCTGCTATAGCTGATCCGTTGATTGCGTTGTAGGTATTTATAAATAAATCATATGTAGTTCATAATTTTTTCATAATTGGAAGTTATATTATAGTTAAAAAATATGGGGAGTGAATAATTACATGAATAACGATGAAAAAAACGACAAATCTGAATCAAGAGTAGAAGAAAAGAAGCGTAGTTCTAATGGCAAGGAATCTAGCAGCAATTCTTTACTTAAGACAGGAATTGTAGCTTTTATTTCTGCCGCTTTAGGTGTTGTTATTGCCTTCGCAGGGTTCACTTACTTCGGTGGTAGTAATAACTCCTCAAACTCCGCCGCAGTTGGAAATACTGCCGGTACGACTCAAGTAAGCAATACTAAAGTAAACACTTCTAGTTCAATGTCAGGTGCTTATAAGAAAGTCAATGGAGCGGTTGTTTCCGTAATTAATCTTCAAAAACAAAAAGAACAATCCAGCAATGGTGATATTTCATCCATCTTTGGTGATTTGTTTGGTGATAGTGGAAGCAGTGACAGTAACTCTTCTGACGATTCACAATCAAATGACAGTAATTCTTCAGATTCCAATTCATCTGATTCTAGTTCAAGTTCTTCTAATAGTAGTAAATTACAAGAATACAGTGAAGGATCAGGTGTGATCTATGCTAAACAAAATGGTAAAGGTTATATTGTAACTAATAACCACGTTGTTTCCGGATCAGACTCTTTGGAAATCATTCTGGAAGATGGTACAAAGGTTGCCGCTAAATTAGTCGGTACTGATTCTACAACTGACTTAGCTGTATTAGAGATACCTGGTAGTAAAGTGCCTGCTACAGCTTCATTTGGTAACTCAGACAATGTAACACCTGGGGACCCAGTAATTGCTATTGGTTCACCATTAGGTAGTGAATACGCTACAACAGTTACCCAAGGTATCATTTCAGCAACAAATAGAACTGTAACAACTCAAGATCAAAATACCGGACAAGCTACCGGTGAAGCAACTGTTCTTCAAACCGATGCTGCGATTAACCCCGGTAATTCAGGTGGCCCATTAGTTAATGCCGCAGGACAGATTGTTGGTATCAACTCAATGAAATTAGCCTCAAGTACTGATGGTTCATCAGTTGAAGGTATGGGCTTTGCTATTCCAAGTAATGAAGTAGTTAAGATCATTAATCAATTGGTTGAAAATGGTAAAGTTGAAAGACCTTCATTAGGTATCAAAGTACTTGACCTAGATCAAATTACTGATGATTCACAATCAAGCTTGAAGTTACCAAGCAGTGTAACTAAAGGTGTGGTTGTCTACAGTACAACAAGTGGTTCTGTAGCTAAGGCCGCTGGTATGAAGAAGTACGATGTGATCGTTAAGTTAGGCGATAAGGACGTCAAGTCTGTTGCAGACTTACACACAGCCTTGTACTCACATTCAATTGGCGATACTGTAAACATTCAATATTACCGTAATGGCAAGCTGAATACAGCTAAAGTACACTTAACAAAGAAAACATCAGATTAATGAAAAAAGACGTGGAAACGGACAAATGCCAGTTTCACGTCTTTTTTTGAACATTTTTTTGAATATATTAAATTTTCTTCGGTAATAGAAAAGACTAATCAACAGAAGTTATCCACAAGTGTGAATAACATGTGTAAAAGTCGACAAAATTTTGATATAACGTTGTAGAAAAGTTATCCACAGTTTTACCCACGGCTGTTAATAACTTTTAACTATACAAAATATCTATTGACTAAAAAAGCTTTATATCAACCAGGAACGTTGTTACACAAGCTTAGACAAACTTTTATTCTTCGGTGCAAAAATAAATTGTCATGATAATTCGGATTTTAAAAATCATTTGGCAATTAACTGATAGTTTCGTATGATATTTAACTGAGGAGATTTGTTAATTATGAATATAAAAATGGTTACCGTTGGTAAGTTAAAAGAAAAGTATTTTAAAGCGGGGATTGCTGAATACGCTAAGCGTTTGGGGGCTTTTTGTAAGTTCCAAATAGTAGAATGTCCTGACGAAAAGGCACCAGAAAATCTTAGTGAGGCTCAGGATGAAAAGGTTAAGCAAATAGAGGGTGAACGAATATTAAGCAAAATTAAGGATAAGGAATATGTGATCCTACTTGATTTGCGTGGTAAAGAATTAACTTCAGAAGAAATGGCCAAAAAAATCGATGACTTATCCACATATGGGACAAGTGATATTACTTTTGTCATCGGTGGTTCACTTGGAGTTAGTCCTGAAGTTACAAAGCGTGCTGATTACAGTGTTTGTTTTGGTAAATTCACTTTGCCTCATCAGTTGATGCGTTTAGTTTTGACTGAACAAATTTATCGTTCATTTATGATTATCAACCATCGTACATACCACAAATAAAATTACGTAAGGGTAGCTCAGAAATGAGCTGCTTTTTTATTAAGAATTTATTTTGTTTTTGGGTAATATATTGTTAATAAAAAATTTCCTCCTAGAATTAGAGTTGAATAAATAAGTACTTAGATAATTTCCTTTGGGGATGTAGATAATGAAAAATAGTAAAAAGATTTTAGCAGCTTCTGCTGTAGCAATTATGTTGGCACCAGCCGCAATTTCCGCTCTTCCACAACAAACTGCCCAAGCTAGTGGTTTGGTTGGATTAGTAGGAACAATTAGACGTGATGGCGGACAAATCGTTGACGATAACGGTAATATCACTAAATCAACTTTGCCTAACTTCAGTTCATGGAAATTAGGTCAAACTAAACAATTACGTGGTAAAACTTATTATCAAGTTGGCAATAATGAATGGGTTGCTTTTGATTCAATGGACATCGCTGAAAATGGCGTTAAGTTAAATGAATATGCATCTAACTATAATGCTGATGTTCGTAACGTTGCCACTGTTGGTGCTAATACAACTATTGTTAATAGTAATGGTCAAAATACTGGTCGTACTTTACCAAAGGGTAGTCAATGGCAATTAGGTGCTATCTCTACTATCAATGGTGCTGTTTACTATGAAGTAGCTACTAACGAATGGATTGCTGCTAGTTCTATTACCAATATGACTTCTAGCGATACAAGTAATCAAGCAGCTGGTAAGCAAACTCAAACAACCACAAACACTACAACGACCACATCAACTACAAATACAGCAGCCAAAAAGGTTGGAACTTTGAGTTCTACAGCTTCAATTTATGGTCCTGATGGAAAACCTATGGGCATGACTTTGCCACAAGGTAGTCAATGGCAATTAGGTAATTTGATAACAGTCGGTAGTAAGAAAATGTATCAAGTTGCAACGAATGAATATATCGATGCTACTTTGGTAAATGTTAATGGACAAACTTCAACAACACCAACCACTGCTACTGGTTCTAATGATTCAGTTGGAAAAATTGGAACAACCATTGCTAGAACTGGAATTGTTACCGCAGATGGAATGGAAACCAATATGACTCTTGCTCAAGGTACACAATGGAAGCTTGGTAAGACTATTAAAATCAACGGTACTTCTTTCTATGAAGTTGGAACAAACGAGTATGTTGTTGCCAATAACTTAACTATTAACGGTAGCAATATGACAACTTCAACTAATACAACACCTACAACATCAACATCTACTAATAGTGAAGTTAAAATAACTGCTAATCCTGATTCTGGTGAAATTGGTACAGCAACCGCTGAATTAGCTATTGTTAATGATTCTGGAAAGAGTACCGGATCATCCCTTCCAAATGGCAGTCAGTGGAAATTAGGACGTATCATGAACGCTAACGGTATGATCTACTACGAAGTTGGTAATAATGAATGGATTCCAGCTAGTGATTTAACAATTACTAGATCAAATGGTTCAACTACTTCAACAACAAACAACACAACTACTAATACTGGTATTCCAACACCAGGTAATGGTTTAATCGGTACAACAACGGTTGCTCAAAAGACATATGATCCATCAACTAATACTTACGGACAAACCTTGCCAGTTAACACATCATGGAAGATTTCTAAGCTAGTTGTAAATAAATACGGTTCATACTGGGGCCAAATCTCATCAAACGAATGGGTTTGGATCAGTACAGTTAGATTGAACAGTGGTCTTAACTTGAAGACATACGCTGTCAGTGAACCTGAATTTGCTGTTAGAATTAATAAGTAATTATTGAAAGTAAGTTATCTATTATTGATAGCTTATTTTTTTGTCTAATTTTGTGTCGCTTTTAAATGTGTAAAAAGTTCGTGAAAAAAGGAAAAAAATGTCAACAAGGCGATGGAATGTCATAGTGTGACATTCCATTTTTGTACAATTATTAAGTAAATTAATAAAAGATTAGGGAGGCAGATTTATGACAAAAAATTATGAGGTATATGACAGACTTACAAAGGTAAACGGAGAGAAGTATGATACTGGACTAAAATTGGATAAGGATTCAAAAAGTATCAGTATTGATAACTATGGTACTTTCTTAAATGATGTGGCAGATTTACCTTCAAACGAAGAGTTAGATCAAGAGTTTTCTGATTCCCTTAAAAAGGATGTTTCAAATGAGGATAGTCGTTTTAAAAGAGAATATATTGATAAGTTTCATCATATTGATTTCAGGTATAAAGATATTTTTGATAAGGAATCAAAAGACTATGATCCTGATGGAGAGTTCAATAACAACTATATGTTCTTAGCTATGAATTGTGCAGCCCGTCCAAATCTTGAAAGATCTGAGTGGAAAATGTTCCATGATGTTGATGATAAACATGATTCACATATGCTTAACCTAAGATTAATGATTAACAACATTGATGCAAAAGGATGTTACGTTACTGACGCTATCAAACAATGTATTAGCAGTGACTCCAGTTATATTTTGAAAGAATTTTTCGTAAAAAAGCCTGGTTTATCTTTTAATAATTCAGATGTATCGGATGAGGAACGTGCTGAACAACTTTTGAAATGGGATAAGGAAAAACATATTGATATGGAACATGCCTTAACTGATGTTAAGGAAAAGAGAGATATTTACGATAAATCTATAGACGTATTAATTCATGAATTGAATTCAATAAAACCTAAACAAGTTGTTATATTTGGAACTACACAAAGTAATCCTGATACCGATAGCAATACAGGTTTAGTTAAAATGATATCTGAGTCAAAAAAATTTGACGAATATGAAAATGGAGCTGAACTTCGAAAATTACTTCAGGACGCTATTTCGGTGACCCACTACGGAAATCGACATTATCCAAGCACTAGAGATTTTTATATGAAATTTAAAGATGCAATCAAAAATAAATTAGATTAAATTCAAGTCGAATAGGTAATTAAAATTTTATAAAAATAGTCTGGTAAAAAAGAGTTCAAAACTATTAGATTTTTATCTAACAGTCATGAACTCTTTTTTTTATGAAAATTTATTTTTCATAACTTTGAATTGAATCAAACAGGAACTTAACAAAAGCTTCACGGTCAACATCTTCGAGAACTTTGATACTGTTCTTTTGTGGAGCATCGGTTCTACGATCGGGATATGTCATCCCTCGATATTGGTCGTTACTCAAGGAAACATCCATTGAGTAGTTAGTGCTCTTAGTAAATAACTCAGGAGCAATTAAACTGATAACGGCACAGGCATCATGAATTGGGATTTTGGTCATACCTTTTTCTAACTCGGCTTTAGTATAGAAATTTAGGATTGAACTGGCCATGACGCCGACACGGCCCAAATCTTTAATTTTACTAATTTCGTCCATTGTTAAAAAGGCTTTATTTTCAGTCAGATTGAGTCCAGAAAGGGTGATTGGTAGTCCAGAGTTAAAGACGATATCCATTGCTTCAGGGTCAACGTAAGCATTGAATTCGGCTGCTAAGGTAATGTTACCTTGAAGAGTTGAGCCACCCATAATATAGATGTGTTCGATATTTTCTTTAACTTCGGGGAAGGTCTTCAATAGTAAGGCGACATTAGTTAGTGGTGCTGTGGCAACTATATTAACTTTCTCGTCACTTTTAGAAATACGATCGTACATGTATGTAACGGCGTTATGACTAACTAACGGGTAATTTTGGCTGTTGTCAGGGAAATCATAGCCGTCCATTCCAGTTTTACCGTGGATTTCACCAGCAGTCTCCACTTGCTTAACTAAAGGAGTTGCTTGTCCAGAAGCCAATTCGGCATTTGAACCTAAAAAAGTTAATAGTTTTTTAGCATTTTTAGTTACGTAATCTAGTTTTACATTGCCACCGACAGTAGTTACGCCAATTAAATCAGCCTTTTCGGGATGCGCCAATAGTACAGTTAGTGCAATAGCGTCATCAATTCCGGGATCGCAGTCCATAATTACTTTTGTCATTCAATTAGACCTCACTTTTTAATTTTTGAGGAATCTTTTTTAGCGCATGGATGAAGCTATGGCGTTCCAAGGTTCCAAGAGTAGATAGAATTTTTTGATTATTATCTTCGATAAATTTATCGATGGTAGGTAATAACGTTTTAGACTTGTCAGAAAGGATAATTGTTTTCAAACGTGAATCATTTTTGACGGGAACACGTGAGAGTAAATCATCTTTTTCCATCGTTTTAAGGATGTTAGTAGCTGTAGGTCGACGAATATTGAAATTTTCTTCAATATCTTTTTGATAAGTGTCATCTTTACAATGAGCTACGAAATGAATAATTTGCACTTGCGTAC
The DNA here is from genome assembly GCF_002179915.1 of Companilactobacillus bobalius. Lineage (NCBI taxonomy): Bacteria > Bacillati > Bacillota > Bacilli > Lactobacillales > Lactobacillaceae > Companilactobacillus > Companilactobacillus bobalius. The sequence continues at coordinate 88,756 of NZ_MYFM01000004.1, read as the reverse complement.
CGGTCAAATCATACTTATGAGCAAAAGTATTGATATCACGAGAGATCTCATTGGATGCAACTTTGATTAAATGAGCAACATCACTCGCCATAAAGAAATCCTCCTTTGAGATTTAGAATACGAAGCAATTATAACATTTCGGAGTCAGTGGAATCTTTAGAGAAAAGCTATTTGTTATTGATATTATTCCAATAATATTTCAACTTTTTGAAATTTATAATAATTATTATTCAGCGAGAAATATTTTTTGTAATAAAATAAAAAGAACTCTATATTGGACTATGGAAACTAAAAACAGGGGGAAAAATAAATGGCTAAAGTTTTAATTTTAGGTGCTAACGGTAAAATTGCTCGCTTAGCAGAACATATTTTTGTTGATACAACGGATACAAGTTTGAAATTATATCTTAGAGATGCAGAACGTCTTGATGATTTCGTTGACTCACATGACAAGTTGACTGAAGCAATCGAAGGGGATTCAACTGATGTTCAAAATTTGGTTGAGTCAATGAAAGATGTTGATCTTGTTTACGCTAACTTAGCAGGTAATAACATTACTGCTCAAGCTAGGGCTGTTGTTGAAGCAATGCACGCTGCTAATAAGACACGTTTGGTTTGGATTTCAACATTAGGTATTTATGATGAAGTACCTGGCAAATTTGGTGAATGGAATAAGAAGATTTTAGGTGACTACATTACAAATTATGCAGCCGCTGCTAAAGTAATTGAAGATTCTGATTTGGATTACACAATTATTCGTCCAGCTTGGTTAACTGATAAACCAGAAGTTGATTATGAAGTTACTCAAAAGGGTGAAGATTTCAAAGGTACAGAAGTTTCGAGAAGATCAATTGCGCAAATTGTTGTAGATATTTCTCAAGATCCTGACAAATTCAAGCGTGAATCAATTGGTGTTAATAAACCAAATACTGACGGTGACAAGCCTGCTTGGTATTAATTAAATAAAAGATGTCGAAATCAAGCTGTGATTTTGACATCTTTTTTTGTGTTGTCACAAATAAAAAAACAAATTCCTACCGTTATGCAAAATTGTATTCACACAACTAGTTAACCATTGGAGAAGACCAACAAATGGCGTTATAAAGACTCGTCTTTTTTATAATAAAAATTGTTGTGTCAATATCAATATTTTTAAATAATGTAGAATATATTTTTTCGAAAAAAACAAATCGCTATTGATTGGACTATACCATCATGATAAGGTTCTTTATGCAACCGGTTGCAATAAATCTTGAGGGAGCAAATTATTATGGCTAACAGTAAACAAGGCGGGGGCTTCATGGCCTTTGTTGAGAAACATCTAATGCCAATCGCTGTTAAATTAGGGCAAATGAAACCTTTGATTGCAATTCGTGATGGTATTGCAATATCAATGCCACTTATTATCATTGGTTCTTTATTCATGGTTATCAATAACTTTCCGATACCTGTATGGACAGCATGGTTAGCTAAGACAACCATTAAAGGGGTAACTGTCGCAGCAATCTTTGCCAAGATAGTTAATGGATCATTTGGTTTAATTGGACTAATTAGTGCTTTCGGTATCGCTGCAAGTTATGCAGAGCAATATAAAACTGATGGGAAATCAGCTGGGGTTATTGCTTTGGCAGCATATTTTGTTGTAACACCAAGTATTATGAGTGGTGATAAAGTTCCTGTTGAAGGAATGCCTTATAACTTCTTAGGAAGTCAAGGTTTGTTCGTTGCCATTCTATTAGGTTTATTAGCTGGATGGATTTTCCAGTGGTTTATTAATAACGATATTCAAATTAAATTACCAGATACAGTTCCACCTGCAGTTGCAAAAAGTTTCAGTGCTTTAATTCCTGGAGCTGTAGTTATTACTATTTTTGGTGCTCTTTACGCAATCTTTACATGGACAGGATTAGGCAATGTTCACTTGCTATTATTCCATATTCTATCCAAGCCACTAGGTCTTTTGGGAGATACTCTTGGAGGAACTATTGTAGCAATTATGCTTAACAGTTTATTCTGGTTTATTGGTATTCATGGTGGAAATATTATTAATCCAATTATTTCACCTATTTGGTTAATGAATACTGATGCTAACCGTGTTCTATTCCAAGCTGGACATCTTGATCTAGCTCATCATGCTCATATCATTACTCAACCATTTATGGATAACTTCGTATACATGGGTGGTGGTGGTGCCACTATTGGACTTGTTATGGGTATTGGTATTTTGATCTTTATGAAGAGATCAAGTAAACAATTAGATGTTATGGGACCTTTGACTATTACACCAGGTATCTTTAACATCAATGAACCAACAATGTTTGGTCTACCAGTTGTTTTGAATACAACTTTAATTATTCCATTTATCGTGGCACCTTGTGTAAATGCTATTACAACTTATTTTGCAATGGCAACAGGATTGGTTCCATTATGTAATGGTACAATGGCTTCATGGACAATGCCTCCAATTATTTCTGGATTCTTAGTAACGAATAGTTGGACTGGATCAGCCCTACAAGCCGTAAATATTGTGCTTGATATTCTAATGTACTTCCCATTCTTAATTGCTATGAATAAGCAACAAAAGCTTGAAGAAGCTGGTAAAGAAGTAGTTGCTTAAAAGAAAATAAAGGAGAAATTTTCAATATGGTGAAACGATTAATCAGTGCAGATACTAGCGATATGTTAGCAATGGACGGAGCCGAATTGAAGCAAAGTATCAAAGCTAGTGAAGGCCGAGTTGTTTTAAGCGAAAACGTTGTTGGTCATGAACCAATGGACGGTATCACAACTTCAGAAATCGCCGCTGCCTTTGGAGCCGATTTGATTTTACTCAACGGATTGGATGTATTGAATCCAATTATCTTGGGACTTTATCCCGGTGAAGAAACTTTGGCTACTGCTAAAGCTCATCATGATGGTGAAAGTATTCATCGTCTTCAAAAGTTAGTTGGACGTCCAATTGGTGTTAACTTGGAACCAGTTGATCCTAACGCTAAAATGGCCGAAGATCGCTTAATTATTCCTGAAGGCCGTATGGCAAGCGAAAAAACTTTACAAGAAGTAGAGAAGTTAGGTTTCAACTTTGTTGTCTTGACAGGTAATCCGGGTACAGGTGTTACTAATGCTCAAATTGCTGCCAACATTAAAGTTGCTAAAAAGAACTTCCATGGCTTAGTTATTGCTGGAAAGATGCACGGAGCTGGAGTTGATGAACCAGTTGTCAGTGAAGAATCCGTAAACGCCTTTCTTGAAGCTGGAGCTGATGTGATTTTGGTTCCTGCAGTCGGAACAGTACCTGGTTTTGATGATGCTGAACTTAAAGAAGTCGTTAAGTTGGCTCATGATAAAGGCGCACTAGTTATGAGTACAATTGGAACTAGTCAAGAAGGATCAGGTAGTAGCTATATCGAAAATGTGGCTATCAGAAATAAGATCGATGGTGTAGATATTCAACACGTCGGTGATGCTGCCTGGGGAATTCAATCACCATTTGAAAATATCTTTGCAATGAGTAAAGCTATTCGTGGTGAACGCCATGCAATCGTTCGTATGGCTCGTTCTATCAATCGTTAAAAATTAATTCAAATAGGGATGTTATTAGGTTTTGATACCTAGTAACATCCTTATTTTTTTGTTGTTTTTATCTATTTTTCCAATATAAAAAATGATTTCCAACTTTGTTGGAAATTGGTTATAGTTACAAAAAAATAAATCCTACTAGAATAATAAATGTAAGGGGTTACAAGAAAGAATGAAAGGAGGAAAACTAATGGAAATACCAGCAAGAAATATTTTATTAGATATAAATGTATCAGATCGTGATGATTTATTGCATTTTATTTCAGATCAATGTAAGTCATTCGGATACACAGACTCAGCCAAGGGTTTGTATGAGTCCTTTATTCAAAGGGAAGCAGAGTATTCAACTGGTTTACAAGAAGGTTTTGCAATTCCACATGCTAAGACAGATTTTGTGAAATCAGCACAAATCGTTTATGTACGACTTAATCATCCGATTGAATGGAAGACATATGATGATAAACCGGTTACAGATATTTTTGCACTTATGGTTCCTGAAAGTGGGGTTGGCACAGTTCATTTAAAGATGTTATCAAATTTGGCTACAGCACTTTTGGAAGATGATTTTAAAAAGAAAATTCGTGAATTAAACGATTCAGAGAAAATTTCAGAATATATAACTAATGAGATTGGGGTAAATGTATGATGACAAATATTGTAGGAATTTCAGCATGTCCAGCAGGTTTAGCACACACACCAATGGCTGCTAAGGCTTTGGAAAAGGCAGGAAAAGAATTAGGATACAATGTCAAAATGGAGCAACAGGGTTCTATGGGACCAGTTAATGCCATTACCCAAGATGAGGCAGATGCAGCAGACTTTGTATTGATCGCATCTGATCAAAAGATTACAGGTATGGAACGTTTTAAAGATAAGAAGGTTTTACGTGTTGATATCAACGTATGTATCAAAGCACCAAAGGCAGTACTTAAAAAATGTGTTTCTACTGTAGAGGGGGCATAAGCTCATGAAAAAGCTGCTATCTGATTGGAAAGGATATTTGATGAGTGGTATTTCCTACATGATTCCTACCGTAATTGGTGGTGCGATGATTGTTGGTATTCCACAGTTAATTGGAATGATATTTGGGGTTAATGACCTCACAAAGTATAAGAGTGCTCAAGGTTTCTTCCATATTCTTTATCAAATTAATCAAGTAGGTTGGATTGGAATTGGCTTAGTAAACTTGGTTATTGCTGGTTATGTTGCATATGCCATTGGTGATAAGCCAGCTTTAGGTGCTGGATTCATTGGTGGACAATTGGCAAGTACTATCAATGCCGGATTTTTAGGAGCATTAGTAGCTGGATTTGTTGCTGGTTATGTTGCTCGTTATTGTAGAAAAATTAAAGTTGGCGAAGCTTGGAAGTCAGCTGTTCCTCTATTAATTGTGCCATTATTGACAACCGGTGCTGTTGCATTAGTTGTAGGTGTTATTTTATCTGGACCATTGTCATGGTTGAATACTACCTTGGTAGCTTGGGTTAAAGCTATGATTAACAATCATACCAATGGTGCAATTGTTGCTCTTGTATTAGGAGCCATGATTGGTACCGATCTAGGTGGTCCTATTAATAAGGCCGCTTGGATGGTAGGTAATATCCTCTTTATTGAAGGTATTTACGGACCAGCATTAATGACAAACATTGCTATTTGCTGTATTCCATTAGGTTATGCTTTAGCAACATTCATTTATCCACGCAAGCGTTTCTCTGACGAAATGTTTATGGCAGGACGTAACAATTTGATTATGGGTTCATTTGGTATTACAGAAGGTGCTATTCCATTCTTCCTAACAAGTCCATTGAAACTATTACCAGTCAATATGATTGGTGGAGCCTTAGGTGCTGTAACTGGTGAATTATTAGGTATGCAATCACATATTCCTCCATTAGGTGGTTTACCAGGGATTATTACTGCCGATAATAAACTTGCTTATATTGCAGGTATAGCGGCAGGAGCATTATTTATAGGATTAGTAGCACCATTAGTTGCTAACTTCAACGTTTCATCTGACGAAGAGGAAAGCGATATTAGTGAAGACGATATTAAGATCGATATTGAATAATTAAAAATGAAAGAGGTTGAATTTTTAAAATGGTCAAGACAGTTCATGTTTTTCCACATACTCATTGGGATCGAGAATGGTATTTCACTACATCACGTTCAAAGGTTTATTTATTAAAGGATTTGATGCATGTTATTGATAATCTACAACACAATACTGGTTATGATCGTTTTATTTTGGATGGTCAAGCTTCATTGGTTGAAGATTACTTGAAATGGCGTCCTCAAGATAAGAATGTTATAAAACAATTAGTGGCAGATAAAAAATTAATAATTGGGCCTTGGTATACACAAACGGATCAATTCGTTATTTCTGGTGAAAGTATTGTTAGAAATCTTCAATACGGAATGGATGTTTGCAATAAATTAGGTACATATATGAATGTTGGCTATGTTCCTGATTCATTTGGTCAAGAATCAAGTATGCCTCAGATTTATAAAGGTTTTGGAATTCCTGATACTATGTTTTGGCGTGGAGTTTCTGAAGAGAATGTTAACCACACCGAATTTGTTTGGAAAGGCGAAGATGGTTCCAAGGTAAACGTTTATCAGATACCATCTGGTTACTATATTGGTGGAGTTGTAGATGAAACACAGTTAGATAAGATTATGCATCAAGAGCCATTTGCGTCAATCGTTAAAAGATCAACTACGAGTCATATCGCTTTTCCTAATGGTTTTGATCAAGCTCCAGCAAGAAAAGACTTGCCAGAACTAATTAAGAAACTTAATGATGCTAATAAAGATTTTCATTTTGAAGTTAGCTCAATTCAAGAATATATTGATGCTGTTAAGAGTGAAAAGCCAGAATTAGAAGAAGTTAGCGGTGAATTCACTAACGGTAAAAATATGAGAATTCATAAGTCAATTTATTCATCACGTTCTGATCTAAAGAAGTTAAATACCAAAATTCAATATTACATAGTCAATGTTCTTGAACCAGTTTTGACGATGGGTGAACATTATGGTGTAGATTATCCTCGTGAGGCAGTTAATGATATTTGGAAATTAATGTTTGAGAATGCTGCACATGATTCCATTGGTTCTTGTGTTTCCGATACTACTAATGAAGATGTTTATATGCGTTATAAGCAAGTTCGTGACATCAGTACAAACTTAGTTGAAGTTACGCTCAGGGAAATAGCTACACAAATTAAAAAGAATAAGAAATATGAAATTAGTTTGTCGGTATTTAATACATTGCCAGTTGATAGAACGGAAATTACAAAAGTTTCATTCTATGCACCATCTCAAGATTTTGAAATTGTAGATGAAAATGATCAATCTGTTGATTTTTCAATTGAGTCTTGTGAAGACCAAACTGAGTATATAGCCGGTCAAACAATCCAATTGAATCCTGGGGAGAAAATTTATAAACCTGAAAAGATTTATAAGGTAGTTGCTTCTATTTTTGCAAAAGATGTACCGGCAATGGGATACAAGCAATTGTATATTAATGAAAATGCAAAGAAAAATGAAGTAATTAAGGCAGTTGATGACAGAATTTTGGAAAATGATAATTTCAAGATTGTCATTCAAGATAATGGTTCATTGACAATTACTGATAAAGCTTCTGGAAAAGTTTATGAAAACCAAGCAATTCTAGAGGAAAATGGTGATGATGGAGATTCCTTCAATTATTCACCTGCCAAAAAGGATTTAATCGTTTATTCAACAGATCAAGCAAATACTATTTCAGTAACTAAATCTGATTTAGTCTCTTTAGCAAAAATCGACTATGACTTTTCAGTACCAGAAAATCTAGATGATAGAGCCAAGAAAATTTGTAATGTTAAGATGCCAGTGTCAGTTGAAATTAGATTGGAAAAGGATTCTTCAGTAATTAAATTCAATGTAAAGATAGATAACCGTGGACCACTAGACCATAGATTATGTATTGATTTTGCTACAGGTATTAGTTCTAAGGTTTCATATGCTGATCAACAATTTGGAACGATAAAGAGACCCGTTTATCGTGAAAAAGAAATGAAGTCTTGGGCAGCAAATAAGGAAAATTGGAATGAAAAACCAATTTCAATTGAAACTTGTCAATCATTTGTTGCTTTATCAAATAAAGAAAATACTGTTTCTGTATTTCCAAAAGGTGTTCGTGAATACGAAATTATTGGCAAGGATTATTCAACCATCAGATTAACCTTATTCCGGACATATGGAATGATGGGTAAAGTTGATTTACTTTATCGTCCAGGTAGAGCTTCAGGTGAAAAAGTTATTGCAACGCCAAATGCTGAATTACAGTCAGAGTTGAGTTTTGAATTAGGATTATCAATTACTAACAAGGGATTCGATGATAGTGAAGTAGCATCTAAAGCAAAGAATTATGATACACCGGAACAATATTATGAGTATGCAGATTTCTTGAATGGTCGTTTGATATTCAATATGGATTCAGTTGATCGTACTTTGGATGAAAATGGAAGTATTTTACATACAAAAGGTAATTTGATTTTAAGTACCTTGAAGAAGGCTGATCATCGTAGTGGTTATATTGCTCGTTTCTATAACGGCTATGGTGACAAAGCAACTGATGATCGAATTGTATTTAATAAGAAACCTAATAGAGTTGAATTAGTTGATTTGAAAGAAGATACTATCAAAAAACTTCCAATTGTTGATAATACTGTCAAGTTGAATGATATTACACATGCTAAAATTAAGACTATTTACTTTGAATATTAATTTCGGTATCTGAATAAAGAATAACCAATCTTCAAATTTATATTGAAGACTGGTTATTTTATTTCTACACGAATCTCCATCGGCTTGTTTGAGTTTTATACATGAAGGAGTGGTAAAAAAATGCTGAAACTATCTTACCCAAGATTAAAACAGATATTAATGATAATGATTTTGACAAAAATTGAGGTACCGGGTAGTGAATTATCAAAACGATTGAATGTTAGTACTAGGACTGTTCGTAGCGACGTTACGAAATTGAATTCGGATATTAGTGATTACAAATTAGAGATAATGAATCGTCGAGGTAAGGGATATTATTTGGAGGTTAGTGATTCACAACAATTAGATAAACTAAAACGTGATTTGAATAATCTAGAGAAAAAGACAAGTTTAGATACTTCTAGTGGTAGGATTAAATATTTGTTAAACAGATTGTTGACCAGCGAGGAACCAATCTCAATTGACGATATATTAGATAATTTGTATATCAGTATTAACACTTTGAACAATTATATTATTGAGATAAAGCAAATTATCAGTAAATATAATTTGAGAATAGTTCATAAAAATAATGGGTTGTCTTTGGTAGGGGATGAGGAAAGCAAACGCTATTGTTTTATAGATCAATTGGAAAATAAAAACTATAAGGAATACGTTTTAGGCTTCACTACTAATGAGCGTAAGTTATTTAGTAATATTGATTTAGATGACATTAGTGAAGTAGTTAATGACTTTATAGATAGGGAAATGAAAGAGATTCCTGATTATAATCGCAAAAATATCATAATTCATGTTGCTTTGTCCCTATCTAGAATTGAATCCGGACACGTTTTACAGAATTTTAATAGTGAGTTGCAAGTATCCCAAGATTTTCAAAATGAATTTGATAAGATGTTTGATAGATTAGAACAAAGTATTGGTAATAGAATATCCTTGCCTGAAAGGGAATACGTGAAATACCATGTGGGTTTAAATAATCCACAGATAGTTAATAATTCAAATGAGCCAGAAGTGGAATTAATAAAGAAAAGTGTATTGCTTTTTTTGGATAAAATACGGGATAATTACACGTTTAACCTTTTAAATGATGATCTTTTAATAAAAAATCTGACGGAGCATATTAAAGCTGTTATTAAGATAAGCGATTTAGATAGTACTAGAAAGAATCCTTTATTGGACGTTATCCTTTCAACATTTCCATTAGCATACGAGATGACCGTTACATCGATAAATATTCTAGAACATCAGTTAAAACTACATCTTTCGAAAGATGAGTTATCGTTCATAACGCTACATGTTGGTGCCTCAATGGAAAGAAATTACAGTAATAAGTGGAAAAAAAGGAATGTGGCCATTATTTGTGGATCAGGAACAGCTACGGCAAATCTATTAAAGATAAAACTAGAAAGTCGATTTAGTAATTATTTAAATATAATGGGTGTTTATTCTTATGCAGAATATTGTAGTGATTCCTATCCTAAAGAAGTCGATTTCTTGATCTCAACTGTTCCTATATTAAACAGTAAGGTTCCGGTTGTTGAAGTTGATTTGTCCAACTTTGCCAATGACAGTAAAGAACTGTATGATTTCATAACTTCAACCTCTAATGGGCAACAAGTCCTATATAGTCTATTTAAACCTGAATTAGTTTTTGTAAATAGTAATCTGCAGACGCGCAAACAAGTACTAGATTTCTTATGTGACAAATTGGAAGAACAAGCCGTTGTTAGAAGTGATTTTAGAGAGAAAATGTTTGAGCGAGAAAAAATGTATTCAACCGCTATTGGTGGAGAAATTGCAATACCACATCCTATCAAGTTTGCCGCTAATAAATCTAACGTAGCGTTTATGCAATTGAAAAAGCCAATTGTGTGGGATGATAATGACAATAAAATCCAATTAATTTTTCTTTTAGCAATAAATGAAGAAGAATATCCTAAGATTCAAACGTTATTTAGTTTTTTAGTTGATTTGCAGAGTGATACTAGATTCTATAATGCAATCAGTAAATGCAAAGATTCTAATGAAGCAATGAAGGTTATTAATTCATTTATTCAGAATAATATTAATCAAAGGGCTTAGGAATAAGTAATTATATTTTTCTGACTAAATAATCAAGATGTTTTTTAGTCTGGAGTAAAATTGGGAATGCATTCAACTATGAAATTATTGTTAACGGCTTTGCCGTTTACAATAAGGCCGGTCTTGGAGATCCATGATTTCACCCAAAGTGTGAAATCATTAGCTTCAAGCCGTGCCCATAGTGTTCCAATGTATTCCCAATTTTACGGAAGACGGGAATTTAAATATAATCCAATTTTGCTAAGAGTCTCAGTTCTTTAGAGGCTCTATTTTTTCGTGTTTTTACCTATTTTAATGAAAAACATAAATAAATTTCAGAAAACACTTACGAAAATAATTTTTTTCTGGTATATTAATCCACTGTTGCAACAATTTGGAGGAAAATTATGAGTCAATCTCAAAAAATTAATACAAGACCCGAACATCCAATCTTGTCACTATTGGGTGTCTTAATCGGTGGATTTGTAGGAATGTTTAGTGAAACTTCATTAAATATTGCCCTTCCATCAATCATGAAAGCTTTTAATATTGAAACAGGAACAGCACAGTGGCTAGTTACAGGTTATATGCTTGTAATTGCAATTGTTTTACCGCTTTCTAGTTTGTTAACAAAACACTTCTCAACTAGGGGATTAGTTAGATTTGGTTTGTTGGACTTCATTGTCGGTTCAGCAATTTCTGCATTAGCAATGAACTTCCCAATGCTTTTGGCAGGTAGAATGATTCAAGGTATCGCTACCGGACTTATTTTGCCACTTATGTTCTCAATTGCTATGAGAATCTTCCCACCTGATAAACTAGGTGCCGCTCTAGGTATGGCTGCCTTAGTTATCATGTTTGCCCCAGCTATTGGACCTACAATTTCAGGTATTATCTTGGGTGCATTGTCATGGAGATATATTTTCTGGTCATTCATCATTTTCCTATTGATCGGTTTGTTCATTATGGAAAAGAATTTGACTAACGTGTTTGAAGTAACTAAACCCAAAATTGATTGGTTGGCTATTGCTCTTTCAACTATCAGTTTTGGTTTGATCGTTTTTGGTATCAGTTTCTTGAGCAAAAATATCGCTACAGCTTTGATTGCTTTAGTCGTAGGTATCATTTTCTTAGTTGTCTATATTAGACAACAGTTGCATGCTAAGACTCCAACTTTGGATTTCTCAGTTTTGAAAACTCCAGAATTTCTAACAGGTTCAGTTCTAGTTATGTTAAACTTTGGTATTACATTGTCAGCAATGTATTTGCTACCAATGTACTTGCAAAATGGTTTAGGTGTTGCTGTAGCCTTGACTGGTGTCGTGATGTTACCAGGTGGTATTATAAACGCCGCTGTTTCATTTGGTGCAGGTCGTGCTTACGATAAAATTGGTGCCAAGATGATGTCTCGTTTAGGCTTCCTAATTTCTATCGTTGGTTCAGCAATGTTCCTATTTAGTAATTCAAATAGTTCCTTAGGTTATATCATTGTAGCTCATATTATTTTGATGATTGGTGTTCCATTGGCTATGTCACCATCACAAACATATGGACTCAACTCATTGGATGCATATCAATCCGCAGATGGTTCTGCTATCATCAATACTTTCCAACAAGTTATTGGTGCCGTAGCAACTGGTATTGCCACAATTCTATTGAGTACAGGTCAGGCAAACTACTTTGCTAATGGTGGACATTCAGCAAAACTAGCTTTCACTAACGGTGCTCATTATGGATTTATGTTTACATTGATTTTAGCTGTCTTCGGATTCATTTTGGCTTTCCGTGTTCACAATAAGAGCAAGGAAACCGTTGATGTTGAAGAAACAGAGGAAGCAACTTCTAAAGACAAAGAAGCTGTTACAGAGTAATAAAAAAATAGAAAACAATTGATACTTGTTTAATCTCGGCTGACATAATTCGTTCAGGCGGGATTTTCTATTTCAATAGAGTTATTGTGAAAAATTTCTGATGATTTTACTTGAAATTCAACGCAAAAAATGGTTGAAATATATTAATAATTCCTTTACAATAATAGGGTTAATAAGATAAGTTAAATTGTAACGGGAAGGAGGGTTTTTAGATGTCACAAAATACACATAAAGGTATGACTGGCCACCGCCGTCCTGTAAACCAAAAAAATGGTGCAGAAAAACGTGCCCGTACACAAGCTGTTCTTGACTTCCTAAGAGGTCGCGACGCAAAAGAATCTAAATAATTAAACAAAAAGAGCTAACGAATTTAATTCGTTAGCTCTTTTTTTGTCCTGTTAAATAATTGTTATTTCTTTACGACCATTGCGTTTAGAATGATATAAAGCTTTGTCGACTCGAGAGTAGAAGTCGTTAACTGAAACGTCCTTTTTGCTAATCTCAGAAACACCAACTGAAATAGTGATGTGAATCTTATTTTTATCGACATCTACTTCTGTGTGATTGACCGCTTCAAAAATTTCCTTGACGATTGCTTGAGTCTCTTTGACGTGATAATGGGGGAAAATAATATTAAATTCCTCACCACCGGTACGATATAACTTAATACTCTTGTCATTTTTTGCGAGTACAGTCTGTACAACCTCGACCACTGTCCGCAAAACCTTGTCCCCAGCTTAAATGTCCATAAGTATCGTTAATGCTCTTAAAATGGTCAATATCGAACATCATCATAGTGAATTTTCCATCCGAAATGACGTTATCTTTGAAGAGTGAACGAAAATCAATATCGAAGGCATCATAGTTATAAGCATGAGTTAACTTATCATGTGTGGCATCCCGAAACAGAGCGGCTCTCGATTCCAAATCGGTGTAAAGAATTGCAATGTAACCGAAAGTAAATAATTCAATGATGAATAGATAGATAACTTGCCGGAAGAACATTGGATTGCTGATAGAGAATTTTACTTTGACGAAGAACCAATAAGCAAATCCCGAAATCAAACTAACAATTAAATAGGATAAAAAAGGAAACTTATTTTTAGTGTGGTTTTTGATATAGTTCAGTGAGTAATAGAAGACTATTAAGACAATTGCTAAACACCATGATTCCCAACTGGTTAAAGCTGAGTTAAAGGCCATAAAGGCAACAACGATTGGTCCGAATAAATGGTATTTAAAAGGAACACTTAGTATCACAGTGTAAAAAATGATGGAAACTAGTTGAAAATTAACATAGATCCAAGATTGATTTTTGCCGCGAATCGAAAGTTGCATGATGAATAACAAAGATAAAATATAGATAATTCCGAGAATCGAACGTAGGAGATATCTGTCAGTATTTCTACGCCGAACTTTTAGAATTAATCTAACCCCCGCAAAGAGTATTTGAAAAACAATAAAGGCTCCCATGATAAAAAAGAGGCTAGCGATTAAAGGTGCGTTATCTAGAAAAATTTTAGTTAACAAAACTATGTTTCCTCCTGGAACCTTACAATTAGTATTTGTTATAAAATAATTATAATCATTTTGCTCGAATAAATTAATAGACAAATATAGTAATTTATTGGAAATTTTTACCAAAAAAGAACCAATAATTCATAATTTAACGAATTATTAGTTCTTTAATTAATCAATATCAGGTCGATGTAGTTTGTGGGTCATGATCAAAGCAACAATTAAGAATCCTAAACATGCTAGGAATCCAGCTTGAATGCCAGTGGCTTGATTAACTGTACTACCGGTCATAACTTTGTCAGCTAAGGTAATAACAGCAATGATGATGGCTGTTCCAAAGGAAGCAGCTATTTGTCTTAAAGTATTGAAAGTTGCCACGCCATCGGAAATATATTTCTTAGGTAGAGAACTTAAAGCGTGAGTTTGAATAGGTATCAAAATCAAAACTAAACCTAACTGACGAATGGTTTGTCCAACGGTTAACATCAAAACTGAAGCATTAACGTCAATAACAGCTTGCATAAAGGTACCGAAGCAGTCGATCAACACTCCTGTGACCACGATTCGTTTGATAGGATATTTATCAAAAAGTCGACCACTGACAGGGGACATGAAGCCAGTTAAAGTTGCTCCGGGTAATAGAGCTAGTCCAGAAATCAGAGGACTTTTATGAAGAATGGTCTGAATCATTAGTGGTAAAAGAATAGTGTTACCGTACATAGTTAAAACAATCAACATATTGATAACAGTTGCAAAGGTAAATTGTGAATGCTTAAAAATTTCGAAATTAATAATTGGCCTGGAAGATTTATTTTCCATAACTGAAAAGATAACGATCAGAATTAAACCAATTACGGTATAACCTAAAACGTTGAAAGTGAAGAGGTTCGATTGTCCGATATTGGAGAAACCAGTTAATAGGAAGAGAAGTCCAAAACTGATAGTAATCAAACTGACGGTATCGAATTTAGGATTCTCGGTTGTTTCGATTTGTGGCAATAGGAAGATTGATAATAAAACGACGACAATGATGAATGGTAGGATCAGGATGAAAAGATATTGCCAAGCAAAGTACTCTAAGATTACTCCTGACAAAGTTGGTCCGATAATGGGGGAGAAATTAAAGGCTAATCCAATAATCCCCATAACGGCTCCTTGCTTGCTCCTGTCGGTATATTGCATGGCGAGAACGTTGACTAAAGGCATCATCATACCAGTACCAATGGCTTGAATCATCCGACCGACGATAACAAGCATAAATGAATTGGCTATGGCACCCAGTAGAGTTCCGACTAAAAAAATGGAAGAAAAGGCAATGAATAAATGTCTAAAAGAGAATTTCTTTATAAAATAAGCACTGGTAGGGATCATGATGGCATTGACTAAAGTGTAACCATTAGTTAACCACTGAACGGTGGAAGAATTAACGTTGAAAACACGCATGAAGGTTGGTAGAGCAGTATTCATTAATGTTGAACACAAGACACCGAAGAAAGTTCCGAAGACCATGATGTACAGTGATTTTTTGATTTGTTTTGACATAAGTTTGAACCCCTAAAATCGAAAGTAGTAACCTATCCATTTTAGTTATCAAATTTGTTATGGTCAAATCGGATTCTGATCATTAACTTTTTTCTAAATTTTTGAAACAAAAATAGCAGTATCTACTTGGAATTGCCGACACATGGAGTTAAACCTCCGAATGTGATGTGTTTGTCCTAAGTAAATGCTGCTTTTATTTTTAATTTTATAGATTCAATTTAGTGTAGACATCGCTAGGCATGTCTTTCTTGAAGACTTCTTTATATGAATAGACGTAACTGCCTTTTGTATCAAGTTTTAGGTAATGGCCTTGCTTTAATTTGCCCATACCCATGAATTCGATGGGATGTTCTTTACCATCTTCATCGTAACTTTTCAATTTGTATGTGTAATTGCCGTAGCCATCTTTATCCTTAGCATCTTTATTATCAATCTTTACATATCGAGGTTCACGTTTGACCAAAATATTGTAGTTGTTAAATGCCTGTGAAACCTGACTAGTGTTGTCTTTAGTGTAGAAACAAGCACCTAAATATCCTAATCCTATAATAACAATACCTAAAAGAAAAACCCTTAGAAAACTTCTCATTTGCGTTACCTCCTGAGAAATATACTAAGGGATTTAATTATTTTTTTACATTTGATCTACTTACATTATTCTTACAGATTTGTAAGCCGGTTTACCACCAATCAAAGTGAAGTGTGTAGTCTACAATCCTGTTGAATAAGTCTGCTAAAATTTTCATCATAATCAGCGCCTCCAACATAGATAAACTTTAATTTCTACTTATATTATAGTTCTTGTTGAAAGCGCTATCAATAATTATTAACCCCAAACTTCATCTTGAATGGATTTAACTAATTTTAGTTTGGCCCATTCTTGTTGTTCGGTTAGAACATTGCCTTCTTCGGTGGAAGCAAAGCCACATTGAGTTGATAGCCAAAGACGATCTAATGGCAAATATTGACTGGCCTCTTTAATACGATTGATAACTTCTTGGCGATCTTCGAGTTCACCTGATTTGCTTGTGACTAAGCCTAAAACAACTTTTTTATCACCAGAAACTTTGGCAAGCGGTTCGAAGTTACCGGCACGTTTAGAATCATATTCTAGGAAGTAAGTGTCGACATTCTCTTTGGCAAATAATGTATCAGCAACAGGCCCATAACCACCGGAGAAAGCAAAATCAGAATGGTAGTTACCACGGCAAACATGAGTATTGATGGTTAAGTCTTCGGGAAGATTTTCAATAGCTTTGTTGTTCAACTCAAGTAGAATATCTTGAATACCTGAGTTGGCATATGCTTTACCGTCGGGGGTATTTAAAAAGCTCTCATCTAGGAATAATCCCCATGAACAGTCATCCAGTTGAATGACACGAGCACCTTTATCGTAGAAAGCCAAAATAGCGTCATGATAAGCTTTTTCGATGTCTAAATATAAATCATTGATATTTGGGTAAAATTCTTTGATTTTCTCATCATTGGTTCCACGGATGAGTTCAACATAGAGTTGTGAGGGGGCGGGGATAGTTTGTTTAGGTTCGATATCTAAATGATCAGTTAGTGACTTGAGAAATTCAAAATCCTTGATGAAAGGATGAGTTTCAGGATTGAATTTGATATGTCCAGATAGGATGGCAGTATCGTCACGAGTTTCTTCATGAGCAAAATGATAACCCTCACCATAATGAATATGGTCAATGCCTTCAAAGCCCCAGAAGAAGTCTAAATGCCAATATGAGCGACGGAATTCTCCATCAGTAGCGTAGTCTAAACTTGCAGCAACTTCTTTATTAACAAGATCTTTGATGGCTTCGTTTTCAACGGTTGTTAGTTCTTTTTGAGTAATTTGATTATCGAAGTAGTCTTGACGGGCTTGCTTAAGGACGTCTGGTCTGAGAAAACTTCCTACATGTTGGAATCCAATTTTACTTGCTGTTTTAACTGTCATATTTAAATCCTCCTGGGTCTATTTAATCTTTTGTGGTATTGGTTGAATGATGAGTAGGGAATAGGAATACGAATGTTCTGCAAACATTCCCATAACTCTCTCTAAGATGACAAAATCGTTAAGAGATAAAGGAAATACGAATGTTCTTTGAACATTCCCATAACTCTCTCTAAAACGACAAAGTCGTTAAGAGAGAGTAAAAAAATAATCGTCCCTACAATACAGAATTTATCTGCACTGTAGGGACGATTACTCGTGGTACCACCCTAATTTATATTTTGTTTGCACAAAATACCTCAACGACACTGTCATGTCCGGGATGATATCGCATCCTTGCGTATTCCCAGCTTGCACTAGGATAAGACTCCAAGCTCATCTTCAATTAATTGTTCGTTCCGTCTTTTCACTGGCTGACGGTCACTGGAAAACTACTAAATTAATTTACTCTTCTCTTCAACGTCTAATTTGATTAAATAGATTTTAATTATTTGATTGGTGAATAAGTTACACCTCGAATTATATTTTGTCAAACGTCTTTTTTAAATACTGTTGGTTACATGCCAAGTAACGAGTCCACTGTATTTACCTGATTCGCTAACGCCGGTCTGTTTCAGTAAGGGGCCAGTATCATCGGTCCAATCTTTTGAGATTACTGTTGTTACCAGTTGATCACTAACAACATCATTTTCGGCAATGGGAACTTCGTCTGAAGTTAAATCATAAGTGGTGCCATCTTTCTTTTTATAAACTAATATACCGTTAAAATTGATGTCGCCTTTCTTTATCGCTGAAGTTGAAACGGATAATTTCCATGGATTACGTAAGCTTGTGACACTAACCGAATAACCACTTTTCCGTTTTAAATATTTATTAGTTGATAAATAATTGATGTCTTGGAAATCTAGATCCTTAGATGCATTCACATCTAAAAATTTATCTTGTAAAACGTTCACGGTGTATGTAACGGTATTCGATTTAATATCATCTTTATCCGTAGCCATAACGGTGATTTTTTGAGTCGTTTTTTCTTTAAAAATATTCCAAAAATCATTGCCGATAATACTTCTCAAAGGAATGGTACCGGTGGCTGATGTATCGGTTGAGTTGGCTTGAGAGCTGCCAGTATACGTTTTACCCGCAACACTAATATCGTAACGGATGGGGTCATCTTTTTTGAAGTGATGATTTTTGTCATAACTAAGTTGTGTTGGTAAATTTAATTTTTCATCAGCATCGTTGTAGACGATATCTATTGGATCGGGATTCTTAAAGTTTAATAGCCAGTTCTTTTGGTATGTGACTGTGAATTCCGGTGTACTGGTTGTTGAAATCTGATTTTCACCTGAGAATTTAGCTGGTTTTTCTGGTACATCGATATCGTGGTCAGTAGTGTTATCAGCAATACCATTGATAACAATATCGGCATTTGTATAAGCCGTATTGCTAACTTTTCCCAAGTTTTCAGCTAATTTAAATTTCAAAGCTTGATCAGTAAGGTTAGTACCGCTGATGTATTCAGTTTTAGTATTTCCGTTTAAACTATTTGTATAGTTTATCGTGGCAATATTGCCATTATTGTCAGGTGTGTAATTAATATTGGTTGGTAAATCAATATCAGCGGAAATCTTGTTCCAATCGGCACGGCTATTTTCAGTATCGTAATTAACGTTATAGTCAATAGTCAGCTTATCGCCATGGGCAACGGACTGATCAGTTGAATCATCTGTAATTACTTTTTCTAAAGTATGGTCAGTGATGGATGTTTTTGCTTCGGCATGGACCAAGGCAGGAATTGATTCGAAGACAACTAGTTTACTATAAACCCCTGTAGAACGCCCATTGGCGCCGGTAAATCCCCAATATAATTTATTGTCTTTAATGTTACCGAAAATACTAGGGTCAACTTTGACGGTTTGATCAACTCGAGGATATCCTCCAAGAGTAGTGGTGTCATTGTTGATAGTTCCGTCTAAATATTTGTCATTGAAAGCATATTTTATTTGTGCCGATTCACCATTTTCGGCATGCTTCCAAGTGAAAGTAACGTGATGCCAATAAATTGGATTCTCATCAGTACCTGCATCAACCAATTGTGCTGCCTTGGTTCCGGAGTGAATAACAGAGGCTGCGGTTGTAAAACCCTTCCAAGCTGAATTAACCTGATTTTGAGCTCCTGTAGCTAGTAGAGCATAGCTGCTTGCCAAACCAGGGTATGTGACGGCGATATGACCATAACCACCACCAGCTCCGAATTGAGAATTTTCCGGATAGTTGGATGGAATAGGATTCTTGTTAGCAGTGTCCCTAGTGTCATAACCGCTTAATGTGTAATAGTAAGTACCTGGACGAAGCCCTCCAGGAACAAAGTTAACTTGAGTTGGACTTTCATCGTGTTGTGAAATTGCGTCATTTTTTTGACTATCAAATTCTAAGGCCATACTGTTTTTGACGGCAGTACTGGCAATATAATCAGGATTAGCAACGGTTGGTTTACTTTCTGTAAGGTAATAATACGAAGTTGTTCCTTTGTCATAGCCATAAACTCCAAGTCCTTGGTAACCAGCACCCATGGCATTGTAACCACGAGGGTCATTTTGTAAAACTAACGCCATACCTTGTCCATTCAAGAGTTCGTTATCTACTGCTGCTCCAAAATATAACCAAGCAGAAACGGTTTGATCTTTTCGAATATCGAGATAGTTTCCTGCCGAGGTGTCTGACCAAGCTGCTCCGTATTTACCTGAACCATCCGCTAAATCAAGTACTTTTCCATCTTTAGCGGTTCGAGCGTAGTTGTATAAAAAAGGATTATCAGTAACAGTGTTTAAAGGCGGAGAAATATTAAA
The DNA here is from genome assembly GCF_002179915.1 of Companilactobacillus bobalius. Lineage (NCBI taxonomy): Bacteria > Bacillati > Bacillota > Bacilli > Lactobacillales > Lactobacillaceae > Companilactobacillus > Companilactobacillus bobalius. The sequence continues at coordinate 68,618 of NZ_MYFM01000004.1, read as the reverse complement.
GAACTTTTGAATATCAAGTCCAGCGGGAGCACCGTCGATTGCTTGTTGAGTTTCATCGGCTGAAGTAAGGGTTGTTGTGGTTAAAGAAAAAATAATTACGCTAAATAAAATTGCAATGAAAATAGACATGGGCAAATATACCGAATTTTTAAATACATTCATACAAACGACTCCTCCCTAAAATAATTAAAAATGTAAAGGTTAACAGCCTTATTATAGCAACGATGCGTACGATTAATAGGCTCCTAAAAGTGTGTCACCGTTATATGAATGCTAAAAATGTAACAAGCTCAATCGATTGAAGAGATACGAAAGAATATAAATTTATTTAATTTTATCGAACGAAAATATTATCTATAATTATTGTTAAATCAAGTTATATGGAAGATATTTATTTAATTATCGTTCAAAGAAATAAGAAATTTTGCTTTATGCGTTATAGTATTTGTAACGTCACGTAAGAACCGAATGGATTAAAATTATCGTTACAAAAAGGGTACTATCCTGAATAGGATAGTACCCTTTGAATTTGAACTCTATTTAGTTGTATCAACAATATTATTTGGTTTAAGTCCTTCAATTAAGGCCTTGTTTGAATCGAATGAAGTAGTGATCATATTGTGAATAGCTGTTTCTGTATAAAAAGCACTATGCGGAGTAATGATAACATTAGTTCTCTTAGCTAAATTCTTAATCTTTTCGTTTGGAATGTTATCAACGCTACTCCAAACTTTACCAAAGACAGAGTTTTCATTGTCAAGAACGTCAAGTCCAGCTCCAGCAACTTTACCACTATCTAAGCCTTTAATTAGGGCATCAGTATCGATTAATTCACCACGGGCACAATTAATGATGTAAACACCATCTTTCATTTGTGAAATGGCTTTGTCATTGATCATGTATTTATTAGAATCGAATAATGGAACATGCAAAGTAATGATATCAGATTGTTTGTATAATTCTTCCAAACTATCTACGTATAAACCTTGTTTTTCAATATCATCATTGTGGTAAACATCATAAGCCACAACTTTGGCACCGAAGCCTTGTAAAATCTTGATAACTACACGACCGATATGTCCAGTACCGATAACACCAACTGTTTGTTCACGGTATTCTTTACCAATAGTAGGAGCCCAAGTGAAGTCACCGTTATCGAATTTTTCGTCGAATTCAGGCACACGACGCAATAAGCGACCCATCAAAAGAACAGTATGTTCAGCGATGGCATTTGGAGAATAAACAGGTACATTTGTTAAAGTAAATCCAAGATCATTTAGATCTTTGAAGTTGAAGTTATCGAAACCGACATTACGGATTGAAATATACTTAATACCTAGTTTATTAAGTACTTCCAAAGCTTCTCTAGTGTAAGGTGAAGTCTGTAGTGTTACGACACCATCAGATCCTTCGGCTAATCTAGCTGAGTCAGCTGTCAAAGTGTATTTAGTAAAGCCCACTTCAATATTAGGGTTAGCTTCTTCCCATTTCTTTAAAGATGGTTCTTCGTCTTCACGAATTCCATATGCAAATATTTTCATAAATGGATCCTCCTTCTAACGCACACCTTTATTAAAACAAAATTGTGAAAAAAAAAGAAGCCGAATCCATTATTCGACTTCAGAAATCCAATTATTCAGTATCATAACGATTCAATACATAAATAGCTATAATAACGATCACAGCACCGATTACTTCGGCAAGATTAACTGCGTAATGAAGGAAAATCACACTTAAAATCAATGTAGTGAATGGTTGCACAGCATCAGTGATACTAACGATAGCGGCTGTTGTATATTTAGTACTAATAACCATCAATAGGAAGGCTAGAACGGTACCAAGCAGAATAACTGTACCAACACCTAGGACACTTCCAGCAGTCATCTTAGGGGCATTGACCCAGAAAGGATTGAATACGTTAGAAATCAATCCGGCAATTAACATTCCCCAACCAGTGATTAAAATTCCGTGATATTTGGCAATCAATTTTTGTGGAATCGTAATATAAAGTGCAGCAGTGATACCACTACCGATACCCCAAAGAACGGAAATAAATGGGATAGAGAGATGTCCTAAGTCACCACGAGTAATCATAAGAACAACACCAATTAAGGCAATGACAAAGGAAATTACGTCCACACGTGAAGTTTTCTTTTTAGTAAAGATTATGGCACCAATCATGATAAATAAAGGTGAGAGGTACTGTAGAATTGTTGCTGTTGATGAGTTACCAGTTTTAACAGCGTGAAAAAAGGTAAACATATTAGCTAATAAACCAAAAACGGAAAAACTAAGTAGTGTTAGAAAATCTTTTTTATTTTTAAAGACAGCAAAGAATTCCTTTTTAGGTAAAACGACTAAGCCAACTGCTAACAATAAGATACCAGCTATAAGTGTTCTGGTACCAATAAACCACATTGTGGGAATATTCAAGTTCTTAGCAACGAACTGTAAAACGGTACCTGAAACTCCCCAAAGAGCAGAAGCACAAAATGCTAGCCAGAAACCACGATCAAGGGTTTTCTTGGCTAACTTTTTACTTTCATCCATTAAAAAACATCCTCCTAAAAAATCAATACTTTATTATACCTGTGGTTATCGAGTTTTGACTATTCTTTTTTTTATATCATGGTGTTTACCAAGAATAGGTATGTAACGGAGGTAGCTTTAAACGGGCATTCTTTTGAATTGGTACGTACCATATTTAAATAATTATGAAATCAATTTAACTTAATTTCGATGATTTTAACTTGATAAGAACTATCCGGTGCGCTTACCGTTACGATATCATTGACCTTATGATTTTCCAGAGCACTACCGATTGGTGAAGCAAAGGAAATCTTATTTTCAGTCAAATTGGCCTCTTGTTTGCCGACCAATTGATAGGTAACTTGATCGTGATCATCTAAGAATTCAACGGTTACGAATTTACCAATATCCAGTTTGTCATTATCAGCAGGGACAACGACATCAGCGTACTGAAGCTGTTTATATAGAAAACGTAAACGACCTTCCAAGTGACCAAGATCCCTTTTGGCAGTTGAATATTCAGTGTTTTCAGAACGATCACCCAAAGCAGCAGCGGCGGCCAATATTTTAATCTTTCCGGGACGAATTTCTTTTAAATGTTTAATCTCTTGCTCAATAGCTTTATATCCAGCAGGAGTCATCTTATTAAATGTTGGTTCCATTTTGAAAAACCTCGATATATTAATATTTCTAAGTAGAAAGATAGTTCAAATCCGGTTTGAACGCAAGAGTAGAGTAAGGGATAAAGTCATAACAAAAAATCTCTCCAACTCATCAAGAGTCAGAGAGATTATTATTTGGTTTTATAGGTTAGCATCCATGTTGAATGTGAGTTTTGAAAGATTAATACCCTTTGTATAAAGTTCACCAAAGAAGTCATGTGTCTTGTCTCTCATTTCCTTAACAACCTTTTGGTTTCTATCAGTTAAGAATTCAACTAATTCGTCACCTGAGTAGTTAGCTGCAAGCTTATCAGTTTCAGCAACTGAGGCACGTAATTGTTGACGAATATCTGTTAAGTAGTCGATGTCGTCTTGGATGAATTCACTGTAGTTTGATTCAACAAGAACAGATAGAGCGTTATACATCCAGTATGCATCCTTGAAGTTAAACTTGAGTGAAGCGTCGTTATATGAATCGTCTGTTTCATTCATGTTTGTGTAGAATGGAATGTATGGTGTGAATGTTGGGAATCCGATACATAACCACATGATAGCAGCGAATTCTTCAGGAACGTCATTTCTGATTTGAAGAACGTGTGAGTTTTGTGTTCTGTTCAAACCGATTGGACGGTAACGATGTTTGTCATCTTCTGAAGCATATGGGCTATATGGATCATATGGTGTTTCGTTGTAGTGTGAACCAAGAACATATTCAATATCATCAACAGTGATCTTGTGATCTGTCTTCATGATGAATGGTAATTCACCATCTTCTGGATCTTGTTGGATCTCAGGATTGAAGTATTTTTGACCGAACCATACACGTGGTGTGTTGTAGTGACGATCTTTAAGATTATCTGTACCAAAGATATGTCTGAAGTTAAAACCAGTCTTGTCTGTGTTCAAATGATTCTTTTCAACAAATTCTTGGATTCCTTCTGACCACATGAATTCATCAGAGTTATCGAAATCAACTTGTTGGATAGAAACACGGTTAGCACAAACAGCATAACTGTCATCAGGGATTCTTTGAGCTACCCAGTGATGACCTGTAACGATTTCCATGTACCAAACATCGTCTTTATCACTGAATAGAAGTGAGTTACCAGCTGGTGAACCAAATTTCTTGATAAGATCACCAGTGCGTTGAACGGCACCTTTAGCTGAATCAACATAAGGAAGAACCATACGAACAATAACGTCTTCGTCCATACCATCTTTAACTAATGGGTCAAAAGCTAAAGCACGTTCGTTACCGTAAGTACTTTCAGTAGCTGACATAGCAACGTTCTTACCATTGATACCACTTTCGTCATAGTAACCGAATTTCTTGTAGTCAACGTTAGGAACTGCAGGCCATTTGTAACCATTTTCGGGAACTTCAGACTCGAAGCCATTTAACCATGATTTAACTTTGCGACCTTTTTCACCTTTAACAGCAGGGTTTAATACGAAACTGTGTGGGGCAACGGCAAAAAATGTATCGTCATTTCTGGCGATCATTGTTGAACCGTCGATACTGGTGTTTTTACCAACTAAGATAGTTGTACAAGCGTCATCTAAATGATTTTTATTCATCTCTTAGAATTCCTCCTATTTTATACTGCTTTCATTCTATCATAGATAATGTTCAATTAATCCAAACTTCGCCTTTAATAACTTTCAGAAAAGATGTTATAATTTTCTAAATATAGGAGGGGCAATAATGGATCTTAATATGAATGATAAGAGCGATTCTTTTTTTAAGAATCTGCTATTAGGATTTCAACATTTACTAGCCATGTACTCAGGAGATATCTTGATACCGATCTTGATCGGTGCATCTTTGGGCTTCAGCGCTAAGGAAATGACATACTTAATCTCAGTAGATATTTTTATGTGTGGGGTAGCCACACTGTTACAAATTAAACGAACACCTTTGACTGGGATTGGATTACCGGTTGTTTTAGGATCGGCGGTCGAATATGTAACACCGTTACAAAATATAGGACATCACTTTGGAATAGCCTATATGTATGGCGCTATTATCGTGGCTGGTATTTTTATCATGTTAATTTCGAAAGTATTTGCCAAATTAAAGAGATTCTTTCCACCAGTTGTTACTGGTTCTCTAATAACTTTGATTGGGTTTACTTTGATACCAGTAGCTTTCCAAAATATTGGTGGTGGCGACGCTACTGCTAAGGGTTTCGGTAACTCAACTAACTTGATTCTAGGATTTTCAACAGCATTGATTATCGTTGTCGTAAGTATTTGGGGTCGTGGTTTTATTCAACAAATTGCGGTTTTAATCGGTATTGTGGCTGGATACTTAATGGGAATTGGTATGGGTCAGATAGGTTTTGCAAGTGTTGGCTCAGCACACTGGTTCCAAATCCCACGTCCATTTTACTTTGCAACACCTAAGTTTGAATGGTCATCAATTCTTGTTATGCTCTTGGCAGCTTTAACATGTATGATCGAATCAACTGGTGTTTACTACGCCTTGGCTGAATTGACAAAACGTGATTTGGATGAGAATGATTTGCAACGTGGATACGCATCTGAAGGGTTAGCAGCTATTCTTGGTGGTATTTTTAATACCTTCCCATACTCGACTTTCTCACAAAATGTTGCGGTTGTTCAATTATCAGGAATCAAGAAAAATAAACCAGTTTACTTCTCAGCTTTTCTATTGATCATCTTAGGCTTGATCCCTAAGGTTGGGGCGGTAGCTGAGTTGATTCCCAATGCTGTTTTAGGTGGCGCAATGTTGATTATGTTCGGTACCGTTGGTATTGAGGGTATCAAGATGTTATCTAAAGTTGAAATGAATAATAATAATATTATGATTATGGCTGTTTCAATCAGTTTGGGACTTGGAGTAACGGTTCAACCAACCTTACTTCATTTCTTACCATCAACACTACAAACTATTTTAAATAATGGTTTAGTTGTCGGAAGTTTTTCAGCAATTATTTTGAATTTACTTTTGAATTCTAATAAAAAAGAAGCTTAAAATTTTTCACAAACTTTGGTCATATTTTCATCACATTTAGTACGTATACTTATCGATAAATTAGATGAGCATACGTATTTTTTTACGCAAAGGAGTGATAAATATGACTGAATATAAATACATAAGTACCGTTTTAAATAAATTTGATATGCCGTTGGAAATTAAGCTGGCAGTACCGAAAGAAGAAACTTTTGACCAAGATATTTTGGATCAAATTGTTAAACAAGTGGACACTCAGGTTAAAAAGTATGATGAACTGTTTTCGGTAGAGAATAAGAATTCCTTTTTAAGCAGATTTCAAGATGGCGATGAAGCAGCACTGATGATTTCGGAAACCTTTAGAGAAGTCTATGAACAGACGATTACAGCCGAGCAGATGACACAACATTACTTTAGCTCCTACTATAATGGTAAATATGATCCGGTAGGCTTGTTAAATGGTTGGATCATTGATCAATTGTTCAACCAATATTTGATTAAGTTACTTGGCGTGGACAATATTGATGGAGTGTCATTGAGATGTGGTGAAGACGTTCGTTTGGCTAGTCGACCTGATATTGATTTCAACTGGCGCATTGCTATCAAAGATCCCAATAACCTGGATATCTTGTTGGCAACTTACTTTTTGCAAAATGGAGCAGTTTCAACTTCAAATGAAGTTCATAGTTTAAGAAAAGAAACTAGCAATGTTGAACAAGTAACGATTGTAACTAATAATGCATTAGATGCTAAGATCTGGTCATCAGCTGGAATCTCAGCAGGTACTAATAAATTTCCTGAATTCATCGAAAGATACCATTTAACTGGGATGATTGTTGACAAAAATCTTGGTATGGAAAACTTTCGCGATGGGTTTACTGACAAAGTAGCTTTGAGGTGAGATGTGTAACGACGTTATACATCTTATTTTTTTGCCATTTTATTCTAATTTTGGTCATAAATAATTCAAATTCGACCGATATACTTTAAGGTGTATTAAGAATTAGAAACCGAGGTACACCAAATGAAAAATGAAAAGTATTATTTAAACACTAAAACAATCAATCAAATGAATATGAATTTTTTAATTAAATTAGCAACACTAACAACGAATGCTACCGTTATGGAACTTTTAAAAGTGACGACTGAAAGAATCGATGAACGTCTTCAAGAAATTGACCGTCAATTTTCTGCCTTTAGATATGACTCTTTAGTATCCAAATTTCAACGTGGAGATCAGAAACCTTTAACGTCTTCCAACGACTTTAAACAAATTTATAACACCGCTATATTGTCCGAACAAATGACTAACGGAATCTATAAACCGTATTTTGCTGGAAAATTTGATCCTTCAGTAATAGTTAAGAACTGGGCAATTGAGCAAGTCTTCGATGAAGTACTTAAACCACTTTTGAAAAATCCTGAAGTAGTAGGAGTTTACTTGAGTGGTGATCGAAATATTAAATTTGCTACCAAACAGAATTCTGATTTTCGCTGGGAGATTAATATTCCCAACGCTGAAAAAGATTTGACGACTTATTATTTGAAGAATGGTGCTATTTCAACTTTCGAAAATGATGAATTTTTGGGTAACACTTATAAAATGAATCAAGCTGATAATCATCAGACAACTGTTATCAGAAGTAGCTTGATTGAGGCTAGTATTTGGGCTTTAGTTGGTTCTTCATCTAAGAAGGAAGAGTTCATGTCCTTCATTAAACATTACAATTTGACGGGAATTACTGTTGATAAACAGGACAATGTTTTGAACTTCAATTTAGGCTCGATTATTGATAATAAAGAAATAGTATTAAATAAGTAAATCTAAAAAAGGGCTTCAATAATCTGAATGTGAAAACTCAGATTATTGAGGCCTTTTTTTTGTACTGAAAAACTTACTGGTATGGCATTTGTTTTGAAATTATGAATTTTCACTATTTAAGGTAAGTTCAATTTTGCATACTCATTTAGAAAATGTAAGACAAAAGTCGAAATGAAAGCGCATTCCAATTTGCTATTTTCTGGGCTAATCTATAGACGTGGAGCGGAGGTGAAATATTGGATGACAGGGAAACAGTTGTATTAAAGCAAATAATTCATTTTCAGGTTAGTAAAAGTTTTGAACTGGAACGTAAATTAAATTTAACACCGAGACAACTTTCATATTCATTGAAAAAAATAAATATTGAATTGAAAAGAAATAATTTATCCTCGATTACTAGATCTAATTCAGGACAATTCTTTATTCCCAATGAATCAAAAAACTTTTTAGAAAAACAGATACAGAATATTCCCGATACAAATAGATACTTTAACGAAGACCAAAGAATGTACCTAATTATCTTGTACCTTCTTACTAGCGGAGAAATAGTTTCATTAGTTCATATATATGAGTTTTTAAATGTAAGTAAGACAACGGCCACGTCAGATTTAAAAAATGCTAAAAGATACCTTAAAAAGTACAACTTGGAATTAATATATTCGCGAAAAGATGGTTATAGAATAAATGGTTCAGAATTGAAAATTAAACAAATCATAAATGAGCTGGTTGCAATAATTCTACGTTTCGAAGATGGTATGGAATTGATTGTGGAAATATCCGATATTTCAGTAGGCTCCATAATTCATTACACGCATAAGATTGAACAGCATTTGAATATTACGTACTCAGATCAATCGTTTAATCAATTAGTTTATTCTCTAATGATATTGATAGCCAGAAATCGTTCATGTCAGGTTTCAAAGGAATCGTATTTTAAGACAGATATTCGTGATACTAGCGAATATGATTTCATATCTAATGTTATTCCTGAAAAATGGATAGCAAATAAAGACGATTATAAATGGATTTTATTGTTATTCATTTCAGCAAATACTGTAGAAGGACAGATTCAATACCAAAATTCTGATTTATTAAAAATGGTTCATGATATGGTGCAACAGTTTGAATCTTTAACCTATGTAGAAATAAAGAATAAATCGGATTTTGAAAAGAGGTTGGTTGCACATATTCAACCGATGATTTTAAGAATTAGATACGGATTACATTTGAAAGATTCAGGAATTAAGTCAGCTGTAAAAAATGTTAAGAATCATCAGATGTTTGTTGATACGGTACGTCAAATTGTAAAACCTTTGGAAAAAAAATTAAACTCGGCTTTGCCAAAAGATGAAATTGAATTATTATCCTTTTACTTTGGATCTGAACTTGAGAATTGGAAACCAGAAGAGAAAAAAAGGGCTGCAGTTGTTTGTAGTAATGGAGTAATTGTTTCCAGATTGATGTTTAAAAAATTGAGAGAAATGTTTCCTGAAATAAGTTTTGTTTCAGCATCTTCTGTTAGAGAATTTCAAAAGTTTAAAAATGATTTTGATGTAGTGTTTACAACCGTGCATTTAAAGACGGATGCAAGACAATATATTATTCATCCGATTATGACAACCGATGAATCCTTGAATTTACGATATCGAGTGCTTAGAGATATTAGTTTTGGTAATTCAGAAGAAATGTTAGATGGATTAATGAATATTATTAGTCGACATGGACAAATAGATGATGAAGTTCGATTGAGAAAAGAAATTCAACTATTTCTATTAAGAGGACAAGACGATGAAGTAAAGGAAACAGAATATTTACCAGACCTATTAGCATATGTAAAACCAGAGTTTATTAATTTTACCGATCAGAAACTTTTGTGGACTGAAGCATTGGAATTAGCAACGAGACCACTTATGAAAAAAGGAATTGTAACAGATAAATTCCTCAAACAAATTATTAAAGAGAGTTCGTCAATGAGTAATTATAGTTATTTTGGTAAGAACATGGCTATTCCTCACACGACTCCGGATATGGGTGTTAATGGAAATGCATTTGGTTTTTTGATTAGTAAAGAGCCAATAAAGTTTCCAAATAACGCGGACGTTCATATTATTGTTCCATTGGCTGTTGGAGATACAACAAGTCATTTTAAAGCAGTAGAACAATTGGCAAATATAGCTGCTAATGCTAAAGCAATGAAAACATTAATTAACGCTGATTCTAGAAATAAAGTAATCAATGAAATAAAAAGAAGAATTAAGGAGTGAGTTACTTATGGATCTAAGAAATTATCCAAAATTTACAATTATCATGCGCGGGTATACTCAAGAACAAGCCATGACAATTATGGAAGCGATGGATGGGTTCGAAAATGACTTTGGTATAGAAGTTACGATGAATACTGAACATTGTCTTGATATTATCAGAGATGGCTATCTTAAATTTGGTGAAAAATATCAAATCGGTGCTGGTACAGTTATGGACTTAGAAGATACTAAGAATGCCATTGAAGCAGGTGCAAAGTTTCTTCTAGGACCTCAGTCATTTACTAAAGAAATGATTGATTATGCGCATGATCATGGAGTAGTGACTGTTCCCGCTGCAATGACTCCTACAGAAGTAACTGGGTTGTTCGAAAAAGGAGCAGATATTGTAAAAATTTTTCCAGCTTCAACGGTAAGACCTGATTACTTTAAGGCAATTCAAGCTCCTTTAGGTAAGCTACCCTTGATGGCCGTCGGAGGAGTTTCTTTGGAAAATGCCGGTGAATTCTTGGACAATGGCTGTGATTATTTAGGAATGGGATCAAAGCTATTTAATAAGGAAGATATTAGAAATGAAAACGTTGAAGGGTTGGCCAATTCTTTAGCAACATTTGTAAAAGATTTTAAGAAAAGAGGAGCACTCGTTTGAAGGTAGATATTGATTTAGATAAAGCATTATTTCTTCCACATATGACCGCGGATGATAGCACTGATGTTATTGAACAACTTTCTTCTCAGCTTTATGAAAGCGGTTACGTGAAGAAGGATTATATAAATGCTATTAAAAAAAGAGAAATGGAGTATCCAACTGGCCTCCCATCAAAGAGTCCGGCAGTGGCGATTCCCCATGCGGATTTTAATTTAGTTAATAAGACAACTGTGGCGGTTGGTACCTTAGAGACGCCAGTAGAATTTCATGATATGGAAGACATAAAAAAAACAATTCCTGTTCAAATAGTAATCATGCTTGCAATTGGGGAGCCACATGGCCAAGTAGAAATGCTACAAAGAATTGTTGGAATTATACAGGATGAAAAATTACGGAATGATATTTTGAATGCTAATACATCAGAAGAATTATTGAATCTAATTGAACCATCATTGTTAGGAATTTTAAATTAATATTTGGAGGAATTATATTATGCCAGCACGTATATTAGTAGCTTGTGGAAACGGAATCGCAACATCAACAGTTGTTGCTTCAAAAATCAGAAGTTTCATGGAAGACAAAGGTTTGCCTGTAGATACTACTCAAACTAAGTTAATGGAAGTACCCGGTAAAGTTGAGGGTTTTGATTTATTAGTAACGACAGGAGAATTTGATGGAAAAACACATGGTGTACCTTACGTTAAAGGAATGCCAATTTTAACCGGAATAGGGGCAGACAACACTTTCAATGAAATTTATAAGATTATAAAAGAAAAAGAAGGTTAAATTACGATTTAACTATCAGGGGGTGAATAAACATGCATATTATAATGGATGTCTTTAACTGGTTGATTGCTGCTGGACCGACGGTATTATTACCAGTAATTATCACGATTATTGGTCTTATATTTGGATTAAAGATTACTCGTTCATTTAAATCTGGATTGACGCTTGGGATTGGTTTCGCTGGTATCAAATTGATTCTTGATTTTATGACAACAAATGTTGGACCTGCCGCTAAAGCAATGGTAGATAGAACTGGGGTTCATTTAACAGCACTAGATGTTGGATGGGGTTCAATCGCCGCTGTTACATGGGCATCACCAATTATTGCAATTTTGATTTTTGGAATTCTTTTAGTAAATATTATTTTATTGATTTTAAAGAAGACACATACCTTGGATGTTGATATTTGGAATTATCATCATATGGCAATTGTCGGAGTTATGGTTTACTTCGTTACTAAAAATATTTGGTTAGGTATTGGTTCATCAATTTTGATGGCCTTGATTACTTTCAAATTAGCCGACTGGTCTCAGCCAATTGTTGAATCGTTCTTTGGTATTCCAGGAGTGTCCTTGCCAACAGTTTCGGCTTTGTCATCACTAGTTATTGCTTGGCCTTTGAATTGGCTTTTGGATAGAATTCCTTTCATGAGAAATAATAAGTTTTCTATAAAGGATGCTCAAAAGTATTTAGGATTCTTTGGAGATTCAATGATTATGGGTCTGATTATCGGTATGGTCATTGGATGGTTAGCTGGATACGATCTAATGAAAGTTATGCAATTAGGTGTTTCAATGTCAGCTGTCCTAGTATTGATTCCAAAGATGACTTCATTATTTATGGAAGGATTAATGCCAATTTCAGATGCCGCACAAAAGTGGTCTGAAAAGAGATTTAAAGGTAGAAAACTCTTTATTGGTTTGGATGCTGCCGTTGTTGTTGGTAATCAAGATGTTATCACCACAGCTCTGATTATCATTCCATTGACTATTGCAATGGCTTTGATTTTACCAGGAAATTCAGTTCTACCATTTGCTGATTTAGCTGTTGTACCATTTAGAGTTGCTTTGGTTGTAGCACTTACAAATGGTAATTTGATCAAGAATATTATTATTGGATTAGTTGTAACAGCTTCACTTCTATGGTGTGGTACTGCAACTGCTCCAGTATTAACTGCAATTGCCAAGTCTGTTGGTATTAAATTAGGTGCAAATTCACTATATATTAGTTCATTTGCGGCCACATCAATGATTCAAAGTTTCATCGTATACTTTGCATTCACATGGCATCCACTTATTTCTATACCAGTATTAATCATTGCTTTCGCTGGAATATGGTACTTCTTTGATGGTATAAAGCATGTTAATAAGAATATGGAAATGCAGGATGCTGTAACTGATTAATAGATTAGGGGTAGATATTTTGAAAATTTCTGATATTAAAATTTATAAAGTAAAGCCACGTTGGATTTTTATTAAAATTCTAACTGATGAAGGTATTACCGGATGGGGCGAAATGATTTCAGGAACTAAAACTGAAACAGTAGTAGCCGGTGCTGAAGAGATGGGTAAGAAAATCATTGGACGTGATCCATTTGAAATTGAACGTATCTGGCAAGAGTTACATCGTTCATTCTTTAGAGGTGGTCCTATTAACGGAACAATTATTTCAGGAATTGAGATGGCCTTATGGGATATTAAAGGAAAAGCATTGAATGTTCCAGTTTATGAACTATTAGGTGGAGCTGTTAGAGACAAGATTAGAGTATATTCATGGATTGGTGGAGATCGTCCTAGTGATGTGGCCAAACAAGCCAGAGAACGTGTTGATAAAGGATTTACTGCAATTAAAATGAACGCAACTTCAGAATTACACTATGTTGATTCTTATAAAAAGGTTCAAGCAGTAGTTGATCGTGTTGCTTCGATTCGTGATGAAGTTGGCGATGATCTTGAAATTGGAATTGATTTTCATGGACGTGTTCATAGACCGATGGCTAAAGTTCTGGCAAAAGCATTGGAACCATATCACCCTATGTTTTTGGAAGAAGTTGTTTTACCCGAAAATTGGGAATCATTTGATGATATTGCTAGAGAAGTTTCAATCCCATTGGCTACCGGTGAAAGACTTTATACTCGTTGGGCCTTTAAGAATTTGTTCAGACAAGGTGCAGTTGATATTGTTCAACCAGATGTAGCTATGTGTGGAGGTATCTTAGAAACCAGAAAGATTGCTGCTGAAGCGGAATCATTTGATATGGCCTGCGCACCTCATGCACCATATGGACCAGTTTCATTAGCTGCAACTTTGCAAGTTGATGCATGTACACCAAATGTGTTCATTCAGGAACAAAGTCTGGGTATCCATTATAACCAAGGCTTTGATCTATTAGATTTTGTTAAAAATAAAGAAATCTTCCAATACAAGGATTCATATGTTCAACTACCTAAGAAACCAGGTTTGGGTATTGAAATGGATGAGGATATGATTAAGGATGTAGCTCAACAAGGTTTGGTTTGGAGTAATCCTTCTTGGAAGAACTATGATGGTACAATTGCCGAGTGGTAGTTAACAGGAGGTAGCAACAATGGGAGAATCTATCATAATGATAGTTTTAATAGGTGCCTTGTTAGTATTCGAGTTTCAACAGCAAGCATCAATTAAAATAAAAGCTAAGTCATCAAATTTGAAATACTTAATAGCAATCGTAGCAGCATTATTAATCGTCGTTTTATTTTGGTCACACTCCATGCAATCAAACATAAAAGTAGTTTTAATTGCTGTATTGTTTGCTAGTGTTGCGTTTTATAATCAAGGACTTGGAAATGATAAGGTCGTTACTTACGGTTCATTATCAAAGGCTTCTGATTATGGTAGATATGATCAAATTATTGTTGAACCTGTTAAAAAAGACACTATGGTAACATTTGCATCTAAAAAAGGTGGTAGTTATTCTTTAATGTTTACGGATAATGAGGAATCAATTCGACATTTTATTCGTAAACGCGTTCCTAAAACAGTCAAGGTATTGACTGGAGAAGAGTATCAAAGACAACTAACTATCAAAAATAGAAAGCATAGAAGTTTAGAGTCTAAGCAACTAGAAATGATTAGAAATAGACCGAATAGAAATAAATTTGTTGCTATTAGAAAAAAGAGTTAAATAAAAAAATAAGCTAGAAAAAATCTATCATAGATTTTTTCTGGCTTATTTAAGTAAATTTACTTTTCAGAGTCGTCCCATTCTTCAACAGAGTCAACATAACCATCAGGGTTACCGCTCCAGAAGAAGTCGCCGTACCAAAGACTTCTCTTATCATTATCGAAGCCATTGATTTCTTTCATATCAGCATCGCTTAATTCAAAGTCATAAACATCTGAATTTTGAACGATTCTTTCTTCGTGAACTGACTTAGGAATAGTAATAATACCATTTTGTAAGTCCCAACGAAGGATAACTTGAGCAACTGACTTGTTATACTTGTCAGCAATTTTCTTTAATCTGGCGTCACCTAGAACAGAACCACCACCAAGTGGAGACCATGCTTCAAGTAGAATATTGTTTTCGTCACAGAAGTTCTTGATATCAACTTCTTGGCAAAGGGGATGATATTCCATTTGGTTAACGGCAGGTTTGATTGAACAATTCTTAAGAATATCCTTTAATCTCTCAATATTGAAGTTAGAAACACCAATAGCACGTGCTTTGCCTTCTTTGTAGATTGTTTCCAACGCACGCCATGTGTCCAAGTATGTGCCATCTACTGGCCAGTGAATCAAGAGAAGATCTACATAGTCTGTTTGTAATCTCTTTAATTGACCTTCAAAGTTGTCGAGTGTTGATTGATAGCCTTGGTCACCATTAAAGATCTTTGTTGTTAAAAAGATATCTTCACGTTTGAGACCATTATCTGCAAAGCCCTTTTGTAATCCTTCACCAACACCAGCTTCATTACCGTATTGTTTTGCAGTATCAATAGCTTTATAGCCGTGTTTCAAAGCCCATTGTACAGATTGAGAAGCACCCGTATTGTTTACTTTCCAAACACCCATACCTAATTGGGGCATTTCAACACCATTATTCAAAGTTACAGTAGAATCCAATTTTAAATTCATATTCTAACCTCCTATAAGTATAATTTTAACTCAAATATAACTGTGATACTTGGAATATTGCTTTTCGTTTGGTATAGTTCAATCTGAATGCGCTATCATTAATATAGAATGTATTGTTCCTGGGGGAAGCTATTAATGAAAAATAAATTTACGAACGTAATTGAAAATAAAAACGAAATTAAATCTGAAATTATTAATCTATCTGCTACTCTGAATTTACCCAAGGGAACAGAAGCTTTTATCAGTGATGTTCATGGAGGATATGACCGTTTTTCGCACATTATGCGCAGTGGTGCCGGTAATATTAGTAAAAAAGTATCAGAAGTTTTTTCTGGTAAATTGATGCCGGTCAATCAAATGAAATTATCTTGTTTGATTTATTATCCGTCAGAAGTCCTTAAAGAAACCAAGAGTAAAATTACCGATGCAGATGAATTAGAACAGTGGTATATGGATTCATTCAATAATCTAATTGAGATGTTGCGCTATGTGGCTAATAAGTATCCTAAGAGCCTCGTGCAAAAAGCTATTCAACCGGATTTTTGGAATATTACTGAGAATCTATTGATGATCGATACTAATTTCAAAGATAAACGACTCTATTATCAAGGCTTATTGTCCAGTATTGAACGTTTGAATATGGCCGATGATTTTATCATTGCTATCAGTCATGCAATCCAACGTTTGGCAATTGAGAGGATTCACATTGTTGGAGATATTTATGATCGAGGTTCACGTCCTGATTTGGTCATTGATTATCTAATCAATCACTGGCAAAATTTTGATATCCAATGGGGAAATCACGATATTTTGTGGATGGGAAGTATGGCCGGCTCCAAATTATGTATGCTCAATTTGATCAGAATTTGTGCCCGTTACGACAATCTAAGATTACTAAATGATGCTTATGACATCGACATGACTTCTATGATTAAGTTAGCTCGTCACAGTTATCGTCCACTATCGAATTTTGATCCTAAAGTTGATTTGACTGAAATATCGGAAGAAGATCGAATCACTGATAATTGTGTCCAACAAGCCGCTGCTATTATGCAATTCAAATTAGAAGGTCAAGCTATAAAACGTCGTCCTGAGTTTGAAATGGATGATCGACTATTCTTGGACAAGTTGAGTCAAGATAAGAAGTCAGTCAAGATTGATGACAAAGATTATCCAATCGAAAATGGTTGTTTCCAACTAGTTAATCCCGGAAATCCCTATCAAATTTCACATCCCGAACAAGTCGTATTGATCGATTTAATTAATCAATTCATTCACTCAACCAAGTTAAACGAGCACATGTGGTTTATGTACGATCATGGCTCAATGTACCTTAAGCATAACGGAAATCTTTTGCTCCACGGTTGCGTACCAGCAGACGAACAAGGCAATTTTGTTAAATGGAAGATAGACGGTCGTAATTATTTAGGGAAAGATTTGAGTGACTACTTCCAAGTTATAATGCGGGATGCAATGCGCCATCCCACAACCGGAGATTGTTTCAATTCTGATGTGCTCTGGTATCTATGGTGTGGAAAAGACTCGCCATTATTCGGTAAGGATAAGATGACTACATTCGAACGTTACTTCATAGATGATAAAGAGTTACAAAAAGAAACCTTGAATCCCTTCTATAAATTACGTAAAAAAGAATGGTTCGCCGATCGAGTTAAAGATGAATTTGGAGTGGGAGAAGAAGGACATATTATAGTAGGACATACACCAGATATTGACGAAGAGAATCTTCCTATTATGTCCAAAGGAAAAGTTATTCAAGTAAACGGTGGCCGCCCCAAGATGGAACACAATGGAGGATTCACTCTGTTATACGATTCCTATGGAATGCAGCTATTACAATTGAAACCATTTATTTCCTTATCAACTTCATTGAAAGATTTGAACGATGTGATTTTGAAACGAAAGATCGTTGAAAATTCGGTTGAACGAAAAGTGGTCATGGATACCGATCGAGGAGATAAGATAAAACAACAAATAGCTGATTTGTCGGCAGAACTAAACGATTAGAGAGCGAAACAAACTCGTTTCTACTATAGAGCACAGAACAACGGTTACACTTAAATAGAACGTAAAAAAGGTCCAAGATAATATTGAAGTGCCCTAAAATTGTTAGACATAATCTAACAACTTTAGGAGCACTTTTTTTATGACCAAATACTCTTCAGATTTCAAAGTTAAATTAGTAAACGAATACCTTGATGGACAAATTTCTATACTTGGATTATCAAAAAAATATGGAATGCCCAGTAAATCACCGATTTATCGTTGGGTCCATGAAGCGGAGGCGAATGGACTTGATTATTTGATAAGTAAGAAATCCCATAAAGAATATTCTCAAGATTTCAAATTATCCGTGATAGAATATTATAAATTACATGAGATCAGTCGCCTTGATACTGCAATTTATTTCAAGATATCACCCAGTCAAGTTGATTCATGGATCTATAAATATAATCACTATGGTGTTATCGGATTAAGGCGTCGTCCCAGAGGGAGACGACCGTTAATGGCCAAGAAAAAAAAGAAACAAACACGTTTAAATTCCATAAAAGAAGAGAAATATTAACAAGAGATTCTCGATCTAAAAGCTAAACTACATGATGCCGAAATGGACCGTGATATTTTAAAAGCACTAAAGACCTTGCGAGAAAACGATCACAACTCGAAAAAGCAAAATTAGTCAAATCATTACTTAAAAAATACAAGTTGAATGAGTTATTAACTAAGGTCGATCTACCAAGATCAACTTATTATGAACGCCTTAGTAAAACTGATAAAACAGATAAATACGCTCAACTAAAAGAGTTTATTGTTAAAACATATCACGATTCAAACTCAACCTACGGTTATCGTCGAATCTGGAAGGAGTCTCTCAAGGTCGGATCCAAAAATTCTCCAGAAACAATTCGGCATTTAATGACCAAACTTAAATTAAAAGTAGTTATTTTTTCAAAACACACATCTGGTTACTGTTCCTATAAGGGTAACCTTGGGAAAATAGCTCCTAATATAATCAAACAGAAATTCACTGAGACAGAACCATTAAAAGTATTACATACGGATGTAACTCAAATACGTTTGCGCAAAGACAAATGGGGCTATATATCCGCCGTGCTGGACCAGGCCAGCGGCGAAATATTATCTTATTCAATAAGTTTGAGTCCTAATAAATTACTAATATTAGATACACTAGAAAAATTGAAGCAAAATATAGTTCCCTCTTTAAAACCAATTCTTCACTCTGATCAAGGATGGCATTATCAACTTAAATATTATCGAGATACCCTAAAAATAATGGGCATTGAACAAAGTATGTCTCGAAAAAGCAATTGTCACGACAATGCCCCAATTGAGAGTTTCTTTAATCTGCTCAAAAGAGAATGTCTTTATAGGTATAATATCGATGACCTAACCGAATTAAAGAACTTAGTCGCTAAATATATTAATTGGTACAACAATAAATGTATTTCTTTAAACAAAAATGGATTGTCCCCTGTAGAATACAGGGAGCAATCCATGATTTTTTAAAACTTATAAAAATGTCTAACTTTTTTATTGCACTTCAATAAATCAAAAATTATCTAGGTTCTTTTTATATTATTTAATTTTCCGATCAAGTTTCTTAAATCTTTTAGATTATATTTCTAAAAGATTTTCATTCACATTATTTTTTTTTTATTTTCATATACCATAATCGGGCTTTTATTACATTTTCAAATATGTGAAAATGAATTTTTAAGAAATGAATTTTTAAGAAATGGATTTTTTCTATGATTAAAATAAATAACAATTTAACAAAAGCAGATTGGAAATATGTTTTTTTATTGTTGAAGAAAAATAACATTCTAAGCTCTTTTAATAAAAGAATCAGATTTTGCCAGTTTCTCTCTGTAATAAGTTTTTCCTTTATTATAATTATCTCTCTACTTGATGACCCTCATGAACTAACACTAGTAAAATTGATATATTCCATACAAGATCTATTGGCAATGATTTTTTGTATTTTCTTTTTAAAATTTTTAATGTGGAAAATATTTATTAATAAGAATGTTCAGATTTTAGCAAAAAAAGACCACACTATTTTTTTTGACAATGGAATCAATATTGATAAAAGATCAATAAATAATTCTTCCTATGGTAAATTTAAGTATATTATTGATTCTGATTATTTTTATATTCTGGTTCGTCCCATAAAAATAGAATATTCTCTTAAAAAAAGATCACAAACCGTTCTTCCAATTGTGCCCATAAAAAAGAATAAAAATACTTTAAATACACTTCCATCAACGGATTCCATATTCCAATTATTAGGTTATAAGATTCCTAACATTATAAAAGTCTAAATATTTTCCAGTTTATTATATACGTCGTTAAAAAAAGTGACATGGTAAATAGCCAACTATTTGAAGTGCCCTAAAATTGTTAGACATAATCTAACAATTTTAGGAGCACTTTTTTTATGACCAAATACTCTTCAGAATTCAAAGTTAAACTAGTAAATGAATACTTTGATGGACAAATTTCTATACTTGGATTATCAAAAAAATATGGAATGCCCAGTAAATCACCGATTTATTACTGGGTCCATGAAGCGGAGGCAAATGGACTTAATTATTTGATAACTAAAAAATCTCATAAAGACTATTCTCAAGATTTTAAATTATCCGTGATAGAATATTATAAATTACATAAGATCAGTCGCCTTGATACTGCAATTTATTTCAAAATATCACCTAGCCAGGTTAATTCATGGATATATAGATATAATCACTATGGTGTTATTGGATTAAGGCGTCGTCCCAGAGGGAGACGACCGTTAATGGCCAAGAAAAAGAAGAAACAAACACGTTTAAATTCCACAAAAGAAGAGAAATATTAACAAGAAATTCTCGATCTAAAAGCTAAACTACATGATGCCGAAATGGACCGTGATATTTTAAAAGCACTAAAGACCTTGCGAGAAAACGATCACAACTCGAAAAAGCAAAATTAGTCAAATCATTACTTAAAAAATACAAGTTGAATGAGTTATTAACTAAGGTCGATCTACCAAGATCAACTTATTATGAACGCCTTAGTAAAACAGATAAATATGCTCAACTAAAAGAGTTTATTGTTAAAACATATCACGATTCAAACTCAACCTACGGTTATCGTCGAATCTGGAAAGAGTCTCTCAAGGTCGGATTCAAAAATTCTCCAGAAACAATTCGGCACTTAATGACCAAACTTAAATTAAAAGTAGTTATTTTTTCAAAACACACATCCGGTTACTGTTCCTATAGAGGTAACCTTGGAAAAATAGCTCCTAATACAATCAAACAGAAATTTACTGAGACAGAACCTTTAAAAGTATTACATACAGATGTAACTCAAATACGTTTGCGTAAAGACAAATGGGGCTATATATCCGCCGTGCTGGACCAGGCCAGCGGCGAAATATTATCTTATTCAATAAGTTTGAGTCCTAATAAATTACTAATATTAGATACACTAGAAAAATTGAAGCAAAATATAGTTCCCTCTTTAAAACCAATTCTTCACTCTGATCAAGGATGGCATTATCAACTCAAATATTATCGAGATACCCTAAAAACAATGGGTATTGAACAAAGTATGTCTCGAAAAGGCAATTGTCACGACAATTCCCCAATTGAGAGTTTCTTTAATCTGCTCAAAAGAGAATGTCTTTATAGGTATAATATCGATGACCTAACCGAATTAAAGAACTTAGTCGCTAAATATATTAATTGGTACAACAATAAACGTATTTCTTTAAACAAAAATGGATTGTCCCCTGTAGAATACAGGGAGCAATCCATGATTTTTTAAAACTTATAAAAATGTCTAACTTTTTTATTGCACTTCATATTGCCATCAAAGTGATAGCATTATCTTGGACCTTTTAAAATCAAAGAGATTTAAGCATCTTCTTTATTTTTCCAATCATCTTTCTTTTCATCCCAATTTTCTGAGAGGGCATGTTTAGGAAGAATCAAGTTAAGCACGATACCGACAACTGTGGCAACACCAACTCCAGTGAATTGGAAGGAACCCATTTGTAAGTATGCATTACCAATACCGATAACGAGGATAACAGAAGCAATCATTAGATTACGTTTTTCATTGAAGTCGACTTTGTTGTCAACCAGAATTCTTAGACCACTTGAGGAGATAACACCGAATAGCATAAAACTAATACCACCGATTACGGGTCCAGGAATAGTTTGAATCAAAGCACTTAATTTACCAACAAATCCGAACAAGACAGCGAAAACAGCAGCACCGATAACAACGTAGACACTGAAAATCTTGTTAACAGCCATAACACCAATATTTTCACCATATGATGTAACAGGAGGACCACCAAGGAAGGCGGCAACGATTGAAGCTGTACCATCACCAGCTAGTGTCTTGTGTAAACCGGGATCTTTGAAGAAATCACGATTAGTTAATTCATCAAGTACCATGATATGTCCCAAGTGCTCAGCCATAGTAACGAAGGCAATTGGCGCAAAACTCAGGATTGCACCCCAGTAGATTTGATGAGGCATGTAGTTAGCAAACATAATATCAAAAGCGGGTAGTTTGAACCAAGGTGTTGAAGCAACCTTAGAGAAATCAACGATACCGCAGAAGACAGAGAGAACGTATCCTCCGACAATACCTAGAAGAATAGCAATATTACTCCAAAAACCACGAAGGTACATGTTCAAAAGAACAGTTAGGAAAAGTGTAAACATAGCGATTCCGAAATACTTCAAGTCATAATGTGAACCGTTCATCATAGCATTATCAGCGGCACTTCCGGCAACTGACATACCGATAACTACGATGATAGGACCAACGACGATTGGTGGTAAAGCTTTATCGATCCAAGCAGAACCGGCAAAACCAACAATGATAGAAACAATCAAGTATACACAACCAACAGCGATAGTACCTTGAGCGACTCCTTGATAACCAACCGTCTTCATTAACGAGACCATCGGAACAATGAAGGAAAAACTAGAACTCATGTAAGCTGGAATTTTTCTGTGTGTAATCAAAATGTGAAGCAAAGTTCCGACACCGGAACTGAATAAGGCAATACTTGGATCCAATCCAACTAGTAGAGGTACAAGGACTGTGGCCCCAAACATTGAGAATAAGTGCTGTAATGATAGGAAAGCCCAACTGCTTAACGGTGGCTTTTCATAGACATCCAAAACTGCGTCTGGATTACGATATTGTTCTTCGTTTTTACTCAAAAAAACATCCCCTTAGTATTTTTTTGTAAAAAAATAGTCCCCTATCCCGTGTATGCGAAATAAAAGACTGAACGTGTTTCCTTATTAGCCTCACGGGACCAAAATTTAAAGGATCATTTATTTAATTACACTTAATATAATTGAGTTGCATTGTAAAGTCAATAATGAAATACTAAAAGGAGAATTTAAGCGTTAACAAAGAGGAGATTTTTATGGTTGAATTATATATTGTAAGACATGGTGAAACGGACACTAACTCTGAGGCTCGAATCAACGGAATGTCTACTGACAAACCCCTAAACGCCAAAGGTATCAAGCAAATTGAGGAATTAGAAAAGCATATTGATATCACTGATTTTGATGAAGTTTATGCAAGTCCAATGAAGCGTGCAATGCAAACAGCTGAAATTTTGAATCAAGGAGCACACGAAATTCAACAAGATAAACGTCTAGTTGAAGCCGACTATGGTTCATGGGATGGTTTGAGAGAAGAAGAATTGATCGTAAAACACCCAGATGCCTTTGATGAAAACAAATATTTGTTACCAAATTATACTAAGTACGCCGTTAATGGTGAAGAATACGCTGATGTTTACAAACGTGTTGAAGATTTCATGAATGATATGGCTAAAAAAGGTGACGAGAAGATTTTGGTAGTTTGTCACGGTTTCGTTAGTCGTTCATTTGTTAAAGTCACAACTGGTGCTAAAGATATTTCAAACATCATTCAACCTGATAACGGTGGTGTATCGAAGTATAAAGTTTCCGCTAGTGGCAAGAAGTATCTAATGTATTATGGACGTTTAAATAATATCGATTAGAGGGTAGACAATGAGTCTGACTAATAAAGTTCCCGAAAAGGATGTTCAAACGACTTTCAATAACATCGCGGGCAACTATGATAAATTAAATTCCATTATGAGTTTGGGAACACATCAAAAGTGGCGTAAGAAAGCTACTGAAAAAATCGTCAATCATCCTCAAAAAGTGTTGGATCTTTGTTGTGGTACAGCTGATTGGACGATTATGTTAGGGCAAAGATTTTATCATGCTCAAATTATTGGTGTGGATTTCAGTCAAGAAATGCTTAAATTGGCTCAACAAAAAGTTGCTCAATCCAAGTTAACTAATATTATTTTGGAAACTGGTGACGCCATGCAATTAAATTTTGCAGACAATAGTTTCGATGTAGTCACAATCGGTTTTGGATTAAGAAATGTGCCTGATGCCGATAAAGTACTGCGTGAAATCTATCGCATTTTGAAACCATGTGGGCAGTTGATCTGTCTGGAAGCATTCAAAGTCGAGACGCCAGTAGTTAAAATTGGTTGGAAATTGTATTTTAATAAGTTAATGCCCTTAATGGGAAAAGTTTTTGCGAAGAATAAATCTGATTATCAGTACCTAGATGATTCAGTTAATCGTTTTGTCAGTATCAAAAAACTATGTCAGATGATGCAAGATGCCGGATTCAAAGATATCGAAGTTACTGATTTAATGATGAAAGCAGCGGCTATTCATTCGGCAATTAAAAGTATTTAGACAAAACAAAAAGAACACCCGGGGAAGGTGTTCTTTTATTTTTTTAGGGGATTAAATATATATGTTATAGGGGGGATGAGATGAGATATCTCTCATCTACAAGTAATACTATAACCAATAAGTGTGAACCAATTATATTGAAAATGTGAAGATTTTGTGAAGTTCTATTTATTTAGAAATATTATTTTATAACTGTTGTAGCAAGCTAACAATTAAAAGGGGTGCTCAAAATGTCAAATATCAGAGATGTCGCCAAGCTTTCAGGTCATTCAGTTTCAACTGTTTCAAGAGTCATCAATAATCAAAGTTATGTTGCTACCGAAACTAAAGAAGAGATTCTCAAGGCAATGAAGGAATTGAATTATCATCCTAATGATATTGCTAGAGCCTTAAGTACCGGCAAAACTTACCGTGTTGGTGTCGTTATGCCTTATAGTAATCATCCTTATTTTCAAAAGTTAGTTTCCGCTATCACTCAGGCCGCCTTCAAAGAAAACTATCAAGTTACTTTATTGCCTTCTCATTATAATGTTAAAAGTGAGATTAAATATTTAGAAATGTTGAAGCATCAAGCATTCGATGGACTGATTTTTACTTCCAGAGCCATTCCATTTGAAACAATTGTCGAATATCAGAAATACGGTTCGATTACTTGTTGTGAAGATACCTTGGATTACCCCATTTCTTGCGCATACACTGATCGGGAAAAGTCTTATATAGATGCTTTTGGATTATTAAAGAAATTAAAATTTCAAAATATAGGCGTTACGGTAAGTCGTAACGAACAAACGAGTCGAAGTGCTAAATCAACGGTCGATTCTTATTGCAAAGTATTTGGAAAAGAGTGTCCGGAAAAATTATTAGTTCGAAATATGCAGTTTTTTAAAGACGGAATTGAGGCTGCTAAGGAGTTGACTGCTAAAAATCTAAATCTGGATGCAGTTTTTGCCAATGGCGATCAAGTTGCGGCTGGAATTATTTATCAATTAAAGAAAATGCAAATTGATGTTCCAGTTATCGGCCAAGAAAATTTGGATTATAGTTACTTAATGAATTTTTCAACGATTGATCATAAGTTGAATGAAATTGGTGAATATGCTTTTTGGTCTCTGTTTGAAAAAGAAGTCGTTAAGAAGTTGATTCCTGCCGAATTTATTTTACGAGGAGCATTAATTTAATATAAAATATCAAATAAAAAACACCCTTTTTTCGGAAAGGGTGTTTTTCTAGGGGATTAAATATTGTTTATAGGGGGGATGAGAGAAGAGTATTGGCTCTTATCTACAGTTTAATATTACTGGCTTATCAGAAGTTCATAGTTGTTTGAAAATTGTAAAGCATTTTTGGATAGCCCATAGTTGATAAGTCTTTTATATTTTTATAAATTCTTTGTCCTTTTGTAACTTTTAAAGTTACATCCCATGAGAGCAGAAAAAACTACTCTGCAAGGAATAGTATATCGTATTTTACGACTAACTACTACCAACTGGCACGTAAAAGACAATAAAAAAAGTACCTCGGGGAAAGGTACTTTTTATTTAGGGGATTAAATATATATATGTTATAGGGGGGTGAGAAAAGGGATTATCTATATCTCTCATCTACAATTTATATAATACTCAACCTTTATGAATTAAATATTTATAAAATGTGAAGATTTTGTGAATTCATATAAAATGCCGTCCTCCACAACAAGAAAATTTGGCTGGAACGCCATGGGCCGACTTGGAGCTAATTATTTCACACTTCGTGCAAAATAATGGATCTCTAAGTTCGGCCTTTATCTAAGCAATAAATTGCTAAGATAAATCTCATGGCTGAGCCAATTTTCTTGTTGTTCCGGACTAAATCCGGCTTTGTTTCTTAGATGTTTTAAAACCTAAATAGGAACTGCATCTATATTAGTCAATATCGATATGGTGTTCTGAGCTAGTTTTCTTTTCTAACTTAGGGAGGATAACCTTCAAGACACCATTGTCATAGTTAGCTTTGATGTTCTCAACGTCGGCTGCTGGTAAGTGATATTGTCTCATGAAGCGGCCACTTGTGCGTTCGGACATAATCATGTCGCCGTTCTTATCGTTATGATCATTAAAGCTGTCGCGACGGCCACTAACGGTCAAAACATCATCTTGATAATTGATGTCGATATTCTTCTTATCAAAAGCTGGCATATCAATATGTACTTCATAATCTTTATCTGTTTCTTTAATGTCAGTCTTCAAATTAGAACCTTCTAAAGCACTATCTTCGAATAATGATGGAAAACTAGTCATCCATTTGTCTCCATTGAAAAAGTCTCTCATTAAATTGTTACGATTCATAATTTCATTTACCATAAATAATTAACTCCTTTTTAAAAGAATAAATTTGTTTTTTAGCACTCATCGAGTACGAGTGCTAATGGAACTCCAAAAAAATAAGCTTAAAGCGTTAGTCAATATCGATGTGATGTCCAGAATCTACTTCCTTATTTATCTTTGGAAGAGTGATTTCCAAAACACCTTTGTTATATGTAGCTTTGATATTATCTTGATCAACTTGTGGCAATCTGTATTGTCTCATGAAATGACCACTTGAACGTTCAGACATAATTACATCACCATTTTTATCATTATGATCAGTGAAACTGTCACGGTGACCACTAATAGTTAAAACATTATTATCATACGTAATATCAATGTTCTTCTTATCAACTGCGGGAAGATCAACGTGTACTTCATAATTTTGATTATTTTCTTTAATATCAGTCTTTAATGTTGAATCTTCGGGAAAATTATTGTCAAATATAGATGGAAAACTATTCATCCAAGAGTCACTATTAAACCAGTTTCTCATTAAATCGTTACGGTCCATAATTTCATTTGCCATATTTTATTACTTCCTTTCCCTTAATTACAAATACAGTATAAAACCTGAATTATGGAAGTTCAAGAATTTAGCACTCTTAATTAACGAGTGCTAATTTTAGCAAAAAGTAAGTAAAAAATAACCGTATATTATGTGATACAATTAACTTAGTAAAGAAGAGGATGTTAAGATGACTAAATTAGTTATGAAACGTATTTACGACAAAGATTTACCAGCAGGGTATCGTGTGCTGGTAGATCGGCTTTGGCCACGTGGTATGTCTAAAGTACGTGCAGACCTTGACTTATGGGCAAAAGAGATAGCCCCATCAGCAGAATTGCGTAAGTGGTTTGGACATGATCCTGAAAAATATTTAGAATTTAAGAACAAATATTTAGATGAGATTAACAATAATCCATATACCAAAGAATTTCTAAAGTCCTTAAAAGAGGCTCTTCAAACACAAGACGTACTGATACTATATAGTGCAAAAGATGAAGAACATAATGACGCTGTAGTGCTAATGGAATATCTAAATTCGAATATTTAAGTATTGTAGATTGGTTGGCTAACAATTATGGAAGAATTTGATTTGCAATCTTTATTATCTAGTAGTGATAAGTTATTGATTCATCTGTTGCAATCATATGCACAGACCAATGATATAGCTATTTTTGTGTTAAACAATGAGGATCATTTACAGGCTGGAATTTTTGGTAAACTAACGAGGAAAACTGAATTAACACGGGTAAATAAAACTAGAGACTTATCTAAGTTGAGTATTAACAAATGTAAGTATGATATGGAATATGCTGATGCACCGTTGCGTATTTCTATAATCAATCAACGAATAGGAAAAATTTGTGTTGCTCAGGATATTTTGAAAAATACTGATCCGAGTAATATTGTAGTAATTCAAAAATTACAGCAACAAGTTGAATATTTAAGATATTTATTTGAGAGTGTATCAAAGCTGATCATCAAGGAGAGAGGAATTGATGATTTCATAATTAAATATTCACTAGATGTCGACGAAGCTATCGATGATCTCGAAAATGATGAGAGTGGTGCATTGAAGAGAATCAGACATCTGTCGACTTCAAATGAATCGATTATTTCTGCAATTGAGTTTATTGATAATAATTTAGATAAGCGTTTAACACTTGATCAAGTATCGGGCAAAGTTTATTTGTCGGATTATTATTTCAGTAAACTGTTTAAGAGGGAAACAGGTTTGAGTTTTTCGGTGTATTTGAATGCCCGAAAAATTCAAAAAGCCATGATTCTCTTAAAGGAATCAGATAACAGTATTAATGAAATTTCGGATGCATTAGGTTTTACTAGATTGAGCTACTTTAGTCAGACGTTCAAAAAGTACACTGGCTATGCACCGACGAAATATCGTATTGATGGAAAAGAGTAATAAAAATGTAGGGGGCATTCTTACTAATGCTTCCTGCATTTTTTGTTTACCCTGATAATTATTTCAATGTGTAAGCGATAACTAGACGTGTGTACAGGATTTATGCACAAATTATCTTTTTTTATGAAAAAAATTGTAGTAAAATTTAGGCTTAATGTAAATTACTTGTTTTTGTGTAATTTAAGGAGAGATATTTATGAAAAATGTCTTTAAGAAGGAATCCGTCGACACTTATATCAAGGCGGATTCGAGATTAACAAAGAGTTTAGGGGCAAGGGATCTCTTGTCACTTGGGATTGGAGCCGTAATCGGAACTGGTATTTTTATCTTACCAGGACATGAAGCGGCGTTACATGCCGGTCCAGCGGTGGCAATAGCATTCTTGATTGCTGCACTGGTCTCTGGCTTAGTCGGCATGGCTTATGCTGAATTTTCTTCGGCAATGCCTGTCGCAGGTTCGGCTTATTCATTTGGTTCCATTATTTACGGTGAAATAGTCGGCTGGATTCTAGGTTGGGCTTTGATTTTGGAATACTTCTTAACCGTTTCAGCGGAAGCAGTTGGTTTTGCTTCATATTTTAACAACAATATTTTGGGAGCTTTTGGAGTACATCTACCTAAGTTCTTATCGGCAGGTCCTCTGGAAGGTGGTGGAATCAATATTTCAGCCACATTGATCGTCTTATTGATTGCTATCATCATTTCCCACGGTGCCAGTCTTTCTAAGAAAGTTGAAAACGTTGCGGTTGTTATCAAAGTAGCGATTATCGTCCTCTTCGTTGTGGTCGGTTTCTTCTATATTAAGACTAGCAATTATGTGCCATTCTATCCTAAACAGTTCCATACTGAACCCTTTGGTTTAGGTGGAATCTCGACAGCTTGTGCTACAGTCTTCTTTGCTTTCGTTGGATTCGATGCTTTGGCAGCCAATTCAGCGGAGACCATTAATCCGAAAAAGGATATGGTTAAAGGAATTCTAGGAACAGTTATTGTCGCAGTAATCTTGTACGTTTCCTTCTCACTTGTTTTAACCGGAATCGTCAATTATAAGGACTTAAACGTTGATGATCCAGCCGCTTATGCGTTGAAAGTCGTACATCTCGATACTTGGAATAAACTGATCACCATTGGCGCCTTAGTTGGTATCTTCACATCATTGTTGACGATGTTCTTTGGTGGATCTCGTCTAGTTTACGCTTTGGGCCGCGATGGATTGTTGCCTAAGAAAATGGGACAAGTCGACTTCAAATATTCAGTTCCAAAGAATGCCATTTTAGTAGCGACAGTAGTTCAAGCTTTCTTTGCCGGCTTGGTACCATTGACTGAATTAACATCATTGATCAATGCCGGAACCTTGTTGGCCTTCGTCTTTATTTCTTTCGGTATTATTCCGTTACGTCATCGTAAAGACATTCCTAATACAGGTTTCAAGATGCCTTGGTATCCATTCCTACCAATTTTTGCTGGAGTAGCTAGTTTATACTTCTTATTGATGTTGCCAGCTATTTCTAAAATCAGTGTTGGAATTTGGATCTTGATTGGAATCGTCGTTTACTTCACTTACAGTTTGAAACATTCAAAATTGCAAAATAAAAAATAGCTTCCTGACGGAGGCTATTTTTTCTTGCTCTTGGGAGCTTTATTGTTGTTGATTATATGAATAATTAGGGTAACGATGATGGCACCAACTAAAACACCTACGAAGACAAGATTAGGTATTTCGATGTCAATTGCTGGAATCGACAAGAATAATTTTACCGAAATGAACATGATCAAGAAGTAAGCCATACCGTTTAGTTCAGGAATCTTACTCATCAAGCCCATGATTAGTTCAGCGATACCTCTCATAGCTAAGATACCGATCATACCACCAATTAAGACGATAACCGGATTACTAGAAATAGCCAATGAGGCCAAAACAGAATCAATTGAGAAGACGATATCCATTAATTCAATTGAGATAACGACTTGCCAGAATCTGGAAATGTGAAGATGCTTTTCTAGAGCATTCTCTTTTTTAGGTTCAGTTGGAACCTCAACTTTTTTATTCTTACTGAAGAAAAAGTGATTTAAGAAGAGATAGAACAAGTAGGCGGCACCAAAGACTTTGATCCACCAGAAATTAATCAAGTAGACCCCGACACCGATAACTAAGAATCTAAAGATGTAAGCACCGAATAGTCCGTAAAATAGTGACTTTTCCTGTTCAACTTTGTTAGGTAGTGATTGTGTTTGAGCGGCCAAAACTACCGCGTTGTCGACTGACAACATACACTCCATGACTACCAATGATAAGATAACTAACCAATCTTCCCCCGATTCAATAACAGTTGCCCAGTTATGAAGATCAAAGAATGGACCGTACATATTTATTAATGCATTCAATCAGTATTCCTTGCTTTCTATTTGTATTGTTGGGTAAATGATACCAGATTAGAGGATCGATTTACAATTAAGGTTTGAAAAAGAAAATGGAAGTATACTTCCATTTTGATATAAGGAGTAAATAAAAAAAGCAGTTCCCTCATTTTCGAAGAAACTGCTCTTTAACTTTTAAGCGGTTGGTACAAATGTTGTATAGATTAACCAAATATTCAAAATAGTTAGCACCACTGCAACAAAGTAACCTAGATATTCAATAAATTTATTATTGGCAAATTCACCCATAAGTTTCTTGTTACTGGAGAATCTGATCAATGGAAAAATTGAAAATGGTAAAGCGACACTCAAGAATACTTGTGACAATGTCAAAAGTGATTCGATCTTAGCTTCGTTACCATGGAAAATAATGGCAAACGAGATAACTGGAATAATGGATAGAAGACGAGTAATAACACGTCTTGCCCATAGTTTCATCTTCATGTGGATGAAACCTTCCATAACAATTTGTCCGGAAAGTGTACCAGTGATAGTTGAGTTTTGACCAGATGCCAATAGGGCAACGGCAAACAAAATACTTAGTACGGGACTAGCAACTGCACCAGCAACCTTTGGATTTTGAAGGGCGTTAAATAGATCAACGAAACGTCCCAAATCACTATTTGTACCATAGAACAATGCGGCACCAAGTAGTAATAGTAAAGTATTAACGACAAAGGCTAATGTTAATTGGATATTTGAATCCCAAGTTGAAAATCTAACGGCTTGATGAACACTCTTTGGATCATCACGGTCATATTTTCTAGCTTGTGAAATAGATGAGTGCAAGTACAAATTATGAGGCATAACTGTTGCACCAACAATACCTAATGATAGATAAAGCATACTCTGATTTTGTAAAATTTTAGGTTCGGGGATGAATCCAACCATCATTTGACCAACATCTGGTTTAGCCAAAATAACTTCGTACAAGAAGACTAATAGAATAACCATAATAAGTGTGGCTACGATAGCTTCAATTTTTCTGAATCCTAGTTTCATCAAGACCAATAGTAATAGAACATCAAAAGCCGTGATGATAACACCCCATAATACCGGTATATTAAATAGCAATTTCAAGGCAATCGCTGAACCGATAATTTCGGCGATATCGGTTGCCATGATAGCCAATTCGGTGATGATCCATAAACAGAATCCTCCGACTCGACTAGTTCGATCTCTCGTTAGTTGTGCCAAATCTCTTCCGGTCACGATACCTAGTTTAGCTGACATGTATTGTAGTAGCATCGCAATTAAACTAGAAATCAAGATAACGGATAGTAATTTGTACTTAAATTGGGCACCACCGGCGATAGATGTTACCCAGTTACCGGGATCCATGTAACCCACGGCGACCAAAGCACCTGGTCCACTATATGCTAACAAGGTTTTAAAGAAACCTGCGTCTGTCGGAACATCAACGGTATCATTAATTTCTTCCAAGGAAGGACCGTTAGCGTAATGAATTAGGCTTTCGTGTTTTTTATTTTTTTCACTCAAGCTGTTCTCCCCCTTTTTATTCTCAACATATAATATCATGTTAGAGGTGTCTTTTAAACCCAGTAAACTTAATAATTAGGACAACTTAACAAAATAATACTAAAAGCCGTGTTTTCTAGGGATAGATGGTGACATGGGATAATAATTTTGTGCCAATTATATTAATAATAAACAAATATTTATGTGTAAATGCATAATTTTACGTTTCTAATACGCAACTTCATGTATTTATCACATTGTTACGATACAATATAAGTGTAATGGAAATGGTAGGGAACAATATTTTAAATTTTTAGAAAAGGGATAAAGTCAAATGAATGTAATTTTAATAATAGTTGATATCATCTTTTTCCTTGGTGCAGCCTTCAATGTGTATTGGCAGTCCCAAATTGAAATCAAGTCAATTTATAAGGTTTCATCGCTGATTTTTGCGGCTTTCATTGGGGCATGGCTACTTTTCTCACCAACAAATCAATTATCTTACATCATCATGGTTGCTTTATTCATGTTACTTAACATTATGAATGGTGTTGGAGGAATTGGTTCGAAGAAAATCGTCATCAATGGATTCTATTCGGGCGTTTTGGATTACTCGCAGATCATTCACGTAACTTTGATACCAATCGAGTTGCAAGGTAGTAAACCAAAAGTAGCAGTTATTTTTAACACGAAGAGACCACAACAAGTGGAAATGAATTTTAATACGTCATATAAAGAGATTCAAAAATTCTTAGATAAAAAGTTATCCAATGAAGTTTCAGTTGAAGTTGGACAAATATAGAAATGGAAGAGACCTCGTTTGAGGTCTTTTTTAGTTGGTAAATATGTCGTCTTCCACAAAAAATCTGTGGGCCGCTGGAACGTAGCGGACGCGACTTGAAGCTAATGATTTTTTGTTCCAGACTGGATTCTGCTTCTAAATTTAGAATTAAAAAACGACGTCTATTCAGGAATCTCAATTCACTTTAATTTTGTGGATTGATTAATCTGAATGGACGTCGTTTATTTTAATAGCCGTATCTTATATTTGATAATTGAGTTAATTTTTGTAATTTAGATTGTTGTTCTTCTGTTAATGAGATTTTGTTCTTATGAAGTGCGTTAGAAATTGATATGTTCATCCTACTTAAGATGTAGGGAACGGCTGATTCTCTTTTTTCTAGTTCATCTTTGAATTCGATTAGTACCTCTTGTAAAGGTTGTCTGTTGGCATCGGTATTTAAATTATTAAGTAAGTCATCGATGATAGCAATTGCTTCATCACCACGATCTTTGCCACCAGCAAACCAAGTTAGTTTAGCCATTTGTTTTGTCACCTCCTTTATAAGAAAAATAGGGTTGTCGATATTATATTCAATAATTGATGTGAAAGGATATTACTGTAAATATTCTTAGTTTTTTCGAAGATAGTTGTGAGGAAGGTGCTGGTATGGTAAATCGTATTTTCTGGCAATGCGGATTAACACGTATAAGATAGCTCCAAACATAATTAGTGTAAAGACGATATTGCCTGATTTTGAGACCATGGTTAAGGCATTTAGCTGTATAAATATCGGTAATAGTAAAAGGAGTATTAGTTGGATTATTTTTTGCGGCATGATATCTCCCTGTGTTGTTAAGAAATTTTAGAGCCAATTAAAGAGTGAACCAAGTCCCAAGATGATAAAAATGATTGCGAGTATAAATGAGAACCAAATTGCCATCGGTGAAAATGCTGATGTGGATTTGCCACCTGATGTTTTGAGAGTTTTGAAATAATTTATCGTTGCGAAAAACTGCCAGATACCAATAATAATGAATAGTGTGCTAAATATGTTTTTCATAATATTCACCCCGTATCATAATTGATTCTTTATACTGATAATCTTAACAACTGTGTGATTATTTAGAATTAAAATGTCTTGGATGGGGGGATTATATGTCTTGAAAGTGGTAAAAATAAAAGGGCTCAAGCGTGATTGCCCGAATCCTTTTTTCTTTAAATATTAGTGATGGATTGCAGTTTCTTTTTTAATTTAGTAGCTTTCCCCATAGAAAATTTTTTAGTGGTGCCATTCTTTAATAGAATTTGACGGGATGGAAAATCAATCTGTCTGATGTTGATTGGATTGATAAGACAGGAACGACTAATTCTAAATAAGAAAGTGTATTTCTTTTCTAAATCATTGAGTTTGCCATAGAATTCGTATTGACCATTATCGGATATAAAAATTAATTGGTGAGGAATTTTGGACGATTCGATTGAATAAACTTCATTTTGATTAAAATTAAATATTTGTGTTCCAATTTCAAAGACAAAGTTTTGCTGATGATATTCTAATGATTTTTTTATTAATTTTTCCACATAAGCAAGTGCGTCATAAATTTCGTCACGATAGGCTTCAAGGTCTTGTTGTTTCTCGATAAAACCAATGGCACCAACCTTTCGCTTGAGAGTTTCTGGTGCTAACTCCTCATGCGTAGTAGTAAAAATAATATTGGCTTCTACATCAAATTCTCGAATTCTTTTTGCCAAATCGATACCGTCAATTTTTGCTTGTAAGTCGATATCCAAAAAGTAAATTCCACGGTTAGGTTGGGATGTTCGTAAGTACTGAAGAATATCTCGAGGGCTTTGAGCGGTACGTTCAATTTCGAAGAAATTATTATGAAAGAGGAGATAGTTTTCAATCAGAGTATTGAGTTGTTTCAGCTCGATTGGATTATCTTCACAAATAATAATAGGATAACTCATTTTTTCCCTCCTGATTTTGTAATGGTAAATTGCATGCTGAACCAATTATTGCGGGTATTGTAGGAAACCAAAAGGTTTTTATACTTCTTTTTAATATCTTGGATGTTAATCATACCAAGCCCGTCATGATTCTTCTTGGAAGAAAAGCCATATTGTTCAATTTTAGAAACGGAAATGTGTTTGACAATAGTGTTCTTAATCGAGATTTCTAATTGTCCATCAGTGTTAATCAGGATAATTTGGATCTTGCCACTTGGTTGTTCTTTAACAGCTTCAATGGCATTATCAATACTAGCTCCCATTAGTCTTATGAGATCAAAAATATTAAGACGCACATTGTCGATATCACTTTTGCATTCAAAATAGCAGTCGATATTGTTAGATTTGATGGTTTTCAATTTACTGATCATAAGTGACTTAATATAGGGATTGGAGATGTATTCCAAATCTTTGAAGTCATCCATAGAAATGTTACTGAAGTATGTAGTCGAGTAACCCTCCAATTCTTTTAGTGAGCTTTTCAAGTCGTTGTTGTCATTGACGGTAGCAATTTCGTTTAAACTATTAAGAATGTTTTTGTAATCATGCCGAAATTTATGCATTTCTTTTTGGTCACTATCGAGTTGTTTAGTATAATCGCTTAAATTATCTAATTGTTCAGACATCAATTTCTTTTCGTAAATCTCTTTTTGACGGACATTCTCATGAATGAAAATGAAGGCAATGGCGATTCCTTGGACAATCAGAAAAATTAGAATACCTGTTGTTAAGTCTAAATAAGCTTTGAATTTTTGGATGAAATACATAAAGGCAAGTATGACCATAGAAGAATAGGTTAGAACTATGCTTAGGGATGGTGAACTGAAATTTTGAATGATACTATTCAACTTAAGCTTTTTAAAGATAAAAATGATTATTAGCAAAATAATAAGCTGAATCAAGAGCGTACCAGTTATTAATAATAAATCGTTTATTTTATAAACAAGATAGATTTTTGTAATAATAACGGAAGCAATTATTGAAGAAGTGAATTCGAATAGAAGTGCCAGCAATATGGAATTTACCAGGTAATATTTGTTAGAATTTTTGTTTCTTAAAGAGAAGTAAATGACTACTAGAAGCACTAAATAGACGGTGTCGTTGACAAATACGGCAATAAAAATGGCGGCAAAATAAAAGGCGGGAAGAAAGAGTATCTTTTTGTAAAGTGGAATTAATTTCATGTCATAAACAGAATTAAATGCTAAAAAATAAAAGAGATATGATATAAACATATTTAAAATAAACAATCGAGTATCCACAGTAATCAATGCTCATCACTCCCCCCCAGTGAAAAAAAGTATATTTATATCGTAACAATGAAAAGAGAAGTTGACCAATAACAAATTTTTCATTGAGGATGTTGATAACGGTATTTGAGGATGTTTTTCACAAAAAATCTGAAAACTGAATTAAAATTATTGTAAGAAGTGACCAAGAAAGGATTAATTATGCCTGATAAAAATGAAAAAGAAGAAGAGATTTTATTGAGTGAGCTTTATGATTTTGTTTTGAATCCTAATATTTCTGACGACGAACGTAAGATTGGACTCATGGCTAAAGCTGATTTGGAAAAGGGAAGATATACTGTAGCTGTCCTCAACCAAATAATTGTAAGTTTTCAACAGTTAGACTTAAAGAATAAAGGATTAACACCTGATGCTTCTCACTTTTATGATGTAGTAAATCCAATTTTGATCAAGATGAAACCTATTGGAACTAACTTGGGATATATAGGTTTTAACAGTAGTTATTTAAGTTAAGAATTGGGGGATATAAATGTTAAAAAGTCGGGAATCGCAACTAAACTATTTAATAACTTCATCATTGAACGATGAAGCTGTACAAAATAATGAAGAATTAACTGAAATTTTACGTAACGCACAATTCAAGTTAGGTAAAGGCGATGCTGAAAATATAGTGGCAACTAAATTGGAACATGCAATTAGTACTTATACATTTACGCATGGTTTAAAAGCGCCTAAATCAATTGTTGAACTATCAAAATTTTTGCAAAATGATGCTAACAAATATAAAGGATTTATGTCGATACTGACTTGGTTCGCTAACTAAATTACACACGGGGAGAGATGTCTATGCTAGATATAAAAACAACGAAGAAAGTTATTCACGAGTTATATGACGCTTTACATGAGCATCCAGATCAATCACCATATTTATTGAATATCACGGATGTATTAAGTCAGGTTTATATGAAATTGGATACAGTTGATAATCCTGAAGCTTGGTTAAGCAGACTGGTAAATTACATATATATGGAAGCTTTCGGTCGAGTTCATTTTTCTAGGGAAGAAGATAATCTTTTGATTGAGTTGGGCGACCTCTCAAAGAGATCGGGACTCAATGGTAGAAATCGAGCAAACTTTAATGATAAATCTCAATTTTACGGTTTGTTTGAAAAAATGCCTCGTCGTTAATGGATAGTAAAAATACTCTTAAAGTTAATAGACCTGTGTCTGATGACTTTAAGAGTATTTTTTGTTATTGGTTTGAAAGTCTGATTCTAATAGGCAGTTCCCACTTTGATTTGTTATCAATGCTTAAGATATTGAAGGCAATGATGGAAAAGATAAGCATATATATAAGGGAGATAACGATAGAATATTTATATTGGGACGGAGAATTATTGACTATCTGTCCGTTTCCAATAGTTCCAGTGAAATCTATGAAGAAATGTAGTAAGAAAGATAGCAAAATACTTCCCTTACGTATATATACGGCGCCAAATAGACAACCCATTCCAAATGTTTCAAATACTTGCATTATAGTCATGGTCAAATTCTGTGAATGAATATTTCCGATATGATAAAGGGCAAAAAAGATACTAGATATAATTAAACAGAATAGTAACTTTCTTTTGTCCATATTTTTATTGTTATCATTTAAGAGACTACCTAGGACTATGCCTCTGAATAAGCATTCTTCGGGGATTGCTGCACATAATCCAATAAGTAACGAAATAAAAAGGTGATTGGTATTAGATATTGATGACAATATTGAAATCAATATGAGCGTTATTGAAAATATTTTAGTATTCTTACCAACTGATAATTTAAAGTAGATTTTCTGACGAAATATCAAATTATTTAGAATTAGTCCAAATATAAGTTCAACCAGTTTAAATGCAATTATATGTTGCCAATTATCTATTTTGAAATAATCAAAAATTGGTCTGGATATAAAATTGTCGAATATTACTAATAGTACAAAAAAGATTATTTGTTTTTTAGGGAACCTTATTGTGTTTGTCATAATTCACTACCAATCTAATTAAGTTGTTTAATAATTGTGTGATAACTCTAGCTACTGGGTTGCTAAATAGTTTAGGAGTGGAAGAATGCTGGACCATTTATTACAGTAGAAATTTGTTGCCAAAATGACTTGTGTTCTACAGAGTTAATCTCATGTATAATCTTATTTTGCTCAGGACTGAAGTGGTATGTCTTCTTTAGAGCAGCCTGCTGTAATGCGTTATTTAAAGTAATAAGGGCATCGTGAATTTCGTTATAATTTTTACTGACGTTATCGGACTTATTTATTTGAAGGTATACTTTTTGAATTGTGGACTTGAGATTGTCCGCATTGGGAGGTAGAGATGAATTTAGTTCTTTGAGTAATTTGTTTAATGATTTTATTTCGTTGATCTTTTGAGATTTACGCATGGAATCCTTTCTATAGTAATTATTTATAATATCGAAATGAATCCAATTATATTTAAAATAATATGCATGAGTATTGGATACATTAAATTATCATCTGAGTATTCGTATATGATAGCGAAGAAAATCAAATCAGAATATTGTAGGAAAGAAATATTTTGTATGTCTCTCAATTTGTTAATATGAAATATCATAAATAGAATTGTTGTGATTACGATGCTAATAATGGCGATTGCTTTTCTATTTAAATTGAATCGTGAGAGGAATCCTTTGAGTAGTGTATGTTGAATAAAATATTGAAAAATTACCTCTTCTACTATTGGGCCGGTAATAGCGATAAGAATGAATAGTATTAAGACGCCAATAGAACCACTGGAATGTACGCCTTTCTCTAATCCGCTTTGATTACTTGGATTTGCTGGAATGATATTTTGAATTATGATTTGATAGGCCAAATCTAGAACCACAAATATTGGAATAATGTATATGGCTTTAAAACTTCTAAATAGATGATTCAAATCATCTTTGAAATTACTTCTTAATAGATAGATCAAAGATATGCATATAAGAATATGAAGTGCTGTGAATATCAAACTTGAAGTAGTTTGACTTAAAAATTGCTCTAATATCTTCAGAAGAAATTCTGTGACAAACATATATATAAGTATTATCGGAAAAACTCTGTAATTTACTTTATTCATATTAATTGCTAACCCCGTGTTCTTTTTTGATAAAAAGGAAGATAGGTTTAATTATAGTAGAAATAATAATCCTTTGATTTAAAAGGATATTAACGTTGGGAAAAGCCGTATAAACGTGAGAAATATTTGGCATGATTTATAATATAGTTAGAAGTTAAAGATTGGGGATGTGAGTATGGAGAATCAAGAATTGTTCGATCTAATCGATACGGCATATAATGAGGATCTTTCTGAGCAACCTAAAGAGTACAAGGATTCACTTTTGAAAGCTGCTCAAAAGTTGTTAGCTGGTGGAAAAGAAGTTGAGGTATGTGCCGATATTTACCAAAGTTGCCACGACAATTACATTGTTCCTATGGGATTGCCTAGGAATAATCGAGCACTGTATCAATATATAAAGGATAAGTTACATAACCCTAGTGAAAAAGAAATGCGTGATTTGAATCTGGGTTATGGATTGATTTCAACCAATATTACTTTCGGTTCAATAAATTAAAAAGCAAACCTGTTGAGGCTTGCTTTTTTTGTACAATTCGTAATTAGAAATAATTTAATATGGTTGCTTGAATTCTAATTATCCAGTAGTAGAATATATAATTAAATCAAGATGATGTTTATATATTGGTATTTGTGGGGTATTGATTATTAAATGTTTTTAATACTTGATTGCTAAGTGAAGCAAAATATCTCTCGTTATGATATTTGGAAAAGGGGAACTATGGCAAATTTATCGTTACGTTTCACTTCTAAAGGGAAGATGATTTTGTACTTTCTACTATCGATTGTGTATGCTTTTGGAAATGTGGTCATCGCTTATATTACTAAGATCATGTTGAACATGGCACAATATCGGCAAGGAAGTGTCAAACAATTAATAACAGTCGCAGCAAGTGGTGCTTTAGCAATTATTCTAATTATGTTTTTCAATTTTGCCTATCGTTACCTCAAATTTGATATTGTCAAAGACATCAATGTACATTTGAAAGCAAAGACAATGGCCTACCTGATTGAACAACAGGATGATTCGCAAAAAGATGGTCTGAGTCTGATGACGAATGACGTTAAACAAATTGAAACTTTAAAAATATTGAACGAATTAACCATAATTACTGAATTCATGTCTTTTGTAGTCTCAGTCACAGTTGGTTTACTTAATTCTTGGATTTTAACATTACTATTCATCGTTACAACGGTAATTCCAGGCTTTGTTCAGAAATTCTTTACCAAAAAGATTCAATCCAAATCAGAAGCTTGGGAAAAGGCTAATGCTAGTTATACCCAGAATGTCAGCGATGGTTTAAATGGTGCCGCAACTGCTGATCTGTATGATGTTCAAATCCCAATCGTCGGTAGAGTCGTTGATGGTGCTAAGAGAATGGAAAATGCGCTTAAGAGTTTGAATTATACTCAAGCCGTAGCGGGTGAAATTATTATGGCCGTAGCGGAGATTTTTAGTTTTATTATTCCTTTCTTAGTCGGTGCCATTTTGATGTTCCAAGGTCATATCGGTGCTGGTACTTTGGTCATGATTGTTCAGCTTTCCAATGATTTTGTTAATCCAGTTATCAATATTTTTCAACAGATTAATTCAATTCAATCAACTAAACCCATGTGGGATAAAGTTGAGAAAGCTTTGAAATTTGATGAAGCAAAACCTGTATCAGTTAATAATACGAAGTTTACAGGATTGGATGTTGATAATCTAACTTATAAACTTAAAGATAAGACTTTATTCTCGGATTTGGGACTTTCAGTACATCCGAATGAAAAAGTTTTATTGATGGCACCTAGTGGTTGGGGGAAAACGACTCTTTTGAGATTAATACTGGGTAAACTCAAACCTAACGATGGAAAAATTTATATTGATAAAATGGACGTAACAGGTGATTGGCAAAAGGCTCATGACAGTTTCAGCTATGTAAATCAGAAACCATTCATTTTTGATGATACGTTGAAATTCAATATTTCTTTGGGGAGAAAAGTAACTGATTCTGAAATGGAAGAAGTGGTTGAAAAATCAGGATTATTTAGTTTAGTTGGGGAAAAAGGATGGGATTATCAAGTTGGTGAAAATGGAGCCAATCTTTCTGGTGGTCAGATTCAAAGAATTGAGATTGCACGAGCATTACTTTCTAAACGACCAATTCTGTTGGCAGATGAAGCAACTAGTGCTTTGGATCCAGAATTATCATTGGCAATCCACAATACAATATTGAAAAATCCTCAAATTGCGGTTATTGAAGTTGCACATAAAATTTCTGAACAAGAGAAGTCTATGTTTGATCGTATAATTCAATTTGAGTGATAAAAATCTTTTGTGTTTAAAACAAATAATAGCAGGTAATCAAATTACGGTTCTTTCTTAAATTTGGTTGTAGCTAAATACCAACTAATATGGTTGAA
Source organism: Companilactobacillus bobalius (assembly GCF_002179915.1). Taxonomy (NCBI): domain Bacteria; kingdom Bacillati; phylum Bacillota; class Bacilli; order Lactobacillales; family Lactobacillaceae; genus Companilactobacillus; species Companilactobacillus bobalius. Next base: position 26,258 of record NZ_MYFM01000004.1, on the reverse strand, counting down.
ATATGCCGTCGTCCGCAAAAAATCTGTGGGCCACTGGAACGTGGTGGACACGACTTCAAGCTAATAATTCCGCACTTTGTGCGAAATCATGGATCTTGAAGCTCGGTCTTTTACTAACCTTGCTACGCAAGCTAAGTAAAATTGCACCACTGAGGGCCCACAAATTTTTTACTACCGACTGGTTCCTTAGTTCTAGTATTATGGATATTTTAGTATTTTTAATCTACGAATATAGAAATTAAATCAAAAGAACGGCCTCAATTAAGTATTCAAGATATATCTTCTACTTGAATTTCTTAATTGAGGCCGTTTCGTCTTATTAGACTAAATTATTTTTCTTTTTTATTAAAGAATGTTTGTGATAGCTGATACTTCATCACTACTGAAATCAAGATTATCTAGTGCTTTGAGGTTGTCATCTAAATGATCAACGTTGGTTATTCCAATGATGACACTGGCAACAACAGGATCTCTTAATAACCATGCTAGTGCTAATTGACTAAGCGTTTGGTTACGACTTTGAGCGATGTCGTTAAGCTTATTTAGTTTTTTAACTAGAGCATCTTTACCATCTGCGAAGAGTTCTTCGTTAGTAGGATGAATCTTGAAGCTTTCGGGAATACCGTTAAGATATCTATCTGACAATAATCCTTCGGATAGAGGTCCATAAGCGATAGCACCGGCACCAGCATCTTTAAGGACATCGATTAGACCACTATCTTCAACATGATGATTCAAGATATTCATACTCATTTGATCCAAAACAAATGGTGTGCCTAATTCTTTAAACATCTTAATAGCTTGTTTCATTTCAGGAACTTCGAAATTGGAAACTCCAACATATAGAGCTTTACCAGATTTGACAATATCATCTAAGGCTCTGACGGTTTCTTCGACTGGAGTTGTATCGTCATAACGGTGAGCGTAGAAAATATCAACATAGTCTAATTGAAGTCTTTCTAGGGAACCATCAATGTCTTGTAACAATGATTTTCTTGAAGTCCCAACACCATAAGGGCCATCGTGTATTTCATAACCGGCCTTAGTTGAGATAACTAATTCGTCACGGTATGGTTTCAAGTCACTGTTTAAGATTTGTCCCAACAATGTCTCGGAACTGCCTAAACCATCTTTAGTGCCGTCGCCATAATGGTTAGCAACATCGAAATGGAAAACACCTTTGTCAAAGGCATGCAAAATAACTTGTTTACGTTCGCTCAATGGATCAGCACTACTGAAGTGATGCCAGAGTCCAAGTGAGATTGGTGGCAACATCAAACCAGTTTTACCAGCATGACGAATATGTTTTCCTTGATAACGACTATCTGAAGCTTTAAACATAGAATCATCCTTTCGTAAAAAAACTCATTAGCTCAATAATATGTCACTGGAAACGTTTACGCAAATTTCGATTATACAATCTTTAAACATCTTTTTGATAACTTGATTGAGGAGGTGGTGGAGAAGGTTGAAAAAAATTAGTATTTCTTTGATATTTTTATTGATAATTATTTTAGCTATAAATATTACAAAGTTTAATGGAACCAAAGAAGCAAATAAAAGTGAGAATTCTGAAGAGTTGGTTAAGAACGAAGTCCAATGGAAGAGGTTAACTAAAGATATTCCTCAGATTGCTTATCATGATAATTTGTCCTTGTTAGAAAAGATACAGATGAATTATGAGAATCCTAAAGATGGTCATAGTTCAAAGTATGAGGATAAGTTTTCGTTGAAAGATCATTTTTACACTGGTAATCCAACTATTTTTGAAGGAGTGATATTAAATTTAGAGCCTATGTCAGAAATGGTTGAGACGAAAGCAACTATATTGGTTAAAAAAGTGTGGCATGGCGACCAGTCAGTCAAAAATAAGCGTATTTACACTGTCTTTAGAAGCGGTATAACAAAGGCCAAATATGCTTTTAGCAGTATTGAAGGTGAATACTTGAATAAAAAATTCGATCCGGACCAAAAAGTATTAATGGTTCGAAAAGATATTCCTGTTCCTAAGATAGGAAGTGTGATAATTGGTTCTTTTAAATCCTTCAAGATGACTAGTGAGGCTTATGATTCAACTCGTCAAAGTATTTATGGTAATAAGTATGGAATCAAATTTGATCAATTCTATCTATTGAAGAATCCAAGAACTAATTTGTGGGTTAAAGATAAGAAACGATTTGTTTTGAATAATCCTGAATTTAAAAAGCTAAAGGATAATATTGAATTTAAGAATCTTTATGCGTTGACCGATTACTGGAATGAGTAAAAAACTCTCAGCCGAAAAGTTGAGAGTTTTTTAATTAATAATCAAATCACGACGTCGATAACCTAAGTAACCAATAATGATTAAAATAACTGCTATTGATAACTGCCACCAAAAGGTAGTGGGATCAAAGTTCTTAACGGGAACTTTAGTGATATATCCAAAAGGTGTTAATTTATTTAACCAGTCGGGCAATTTGAGCAGTTTTCCAAAGTATTGAACGAAGAAAGCCGCAATCAAATATCCGTAATTTAAAGTGATGAGTTTTGGCAGCCAACCGACTAAGCAGGTTGATATTCCGAGAAAAATCATAATTGGAGGAGTGTAACCCCAGAATCCACGCATGAAAATATACCAGACTAAGTGTTGCTTCATAACGGCGTTACCACTGGCATAGAGACCGTAGTTTCCAGCTAGAAAGATCAGCAAACTAGTAATTGTAGCAAGCAAGATGGTTGAAGCATAGAGTTTGAGACGACTGGTTGATGTTGAATGGATAATTTCTAAGTATCCTTTGTTCTCTCCAGTCTTGAGATAGTTGATCAAAGATATTCCCGGAATTAAAGCAAGAACAGCGAAGACAATCATTAGAATCGATAGGAACTGCTTAATGATTAAGATATTGGCCGCATTGATAGCCTTAGTATCAAGTAATTGTTTGAACATGGGATTGGTTTTGACAATATCCCCGATAGTGTTGAAAACTGAACCATAGCTAGCACCCAAGATCATCACACCAAAGAACCAAACTAAGATGTTCAGTCGATTTAAACGCCAAAGTAGGGAAAACGGTCCGCGCAATAAGACACTGGCTTCCTTTCTTTCAGGTTTAGTGGCAATTAATCCTGAACCAATATCACGATGCCCATTAAGTGTGAAGGCAATCAATATTAGAAAAATCGATAGTAGTAACATTAAGAAAACTGGGAGCCAATTATTATCTTTGTAAGTTGAGAATTTTTCTACCCAACCCATAGGAACGTACCAAGTGTAACTAGGCTTAGTCACATCCGTGATCATTCGTAGAAGGTACATGAGACCAAAAACTATATAGGAGAGGATGGTTGCCGTTCGTGCATTATCCGTCAATTGGGATATTACAGCAGCAATACTGGTAAACATAAAACCACAAGCACCCAATCCTAGTCCTAAAAGAAAATTACCGTTAGTATCGGTTCCATTCAGATTGGCAAACTCCAGCCCCAAGGCATAAACCAAACCAATTCCAAAATTCAAAATAAAGCTTTCTAGTAAAGTTGCTGAAAGATTAGACAAGCGACCAACGGAATGGGCCTGAATCATTTCTAGAATGCCGTTTTCCTCTTCACCACGAGTATTACGAATAACGAAGTAGTAGTTCATGATGGCAGTAACGATAGCCATAAAGACAGTCATTTCTGAAGCAAAGACATCGGCAGTCGTATAAGGACCAGCTGGCATTTTACCAAAGAGTGAGATCATAGCGGGTGATTTCAGAGTCTTGATTATTTGATCAATTGAGGACTTATTACCATAGAGGTTAGTGAATTTACTAGCTACGCCAACGAACAATCCAATAAGGATGATGGCCCAAAGTATAAGTTTCACCCAATCACGTTTTAAGTTGAATCGAGTAAGAAAAAGCGTTTTTTGAAATTTATCATTTGGCATTATCTGACACCTCATTCGAGTCATAATAACGGAGGAATAAGTCTTCAAGAGTAGGTGGAGTTGCTTGTAATGAAAGAATCTGTTTTTGAGCTAAGTAGTTCATGATGTTATCAAGTTCTTCTGAATCAACCGCCAAAGTTGTAACGCCGTTATTATCAAAATTCACATTGTGAACTCCCGTTAGGTTTTGAATATCGGGTATAGCTGCTTTGGTTTGAACTTTAATAATGGTTCTAGTTAGATGTCTCATTTGTTCCAAAGTACCGGTCTCAACAATTTTGCCTTCTCGGATGATACCGATACGATCACACATTTTCTCCACTTCAGAGAGAATGTGGCTGGATAAAAGAACTGCTTTGCCCTTAGTTTTTAACTGGAGAACCTCTTTTTGAAAGATTTCTTCGTTTAAAGGATCAAGACCACTCGTCGGTTCATCGAAGATATAGAAATCAGCATCAGTTGAGAATGCAGCAATTAACGCTACTTTTTGACGATTCCCTTTAGAATAAGTACGTGCTTTCTTAGTTGGATCTAATTGGAAGGATTTAATCAATTGGTCAGTTTTTGCCGAATGTTTAGTGTGGCTTAATTTTAAAAAAAGATCGATAATTTCACCACCACTGAGATTAGGCCAAAGATAAACATCGCCAGGAACATAGGCAAGTCGACGGTGAATGGCAACGGCATCTTTGAATACATATCCTGTTCAAAAATAGTAGCCTTGCCACCACTAGCGCGTAGAATACCTAATAAAGTACGAATGGTAGTCGACTTGCCAGCTCCATTTGGACCAATGAAGCCAAATACTTCTCCCGGATAGATGTCGAAAGTAATATCTTTTAAGGCCTCAAATTTACCAAATTTCTTTTGAAGATGTTCAATATGTAAAGTAGGAATTTTTGCATTATCCATAATAATTACCCCTAAAAATGAAATATATATTCCTGAATAGTTCATTATTTATCGAGTATATTAGAGCCAGAAAATAAGCATGTCAATAAGAAGGAAAGTTGGAAATAAATCATTTTGACGATCTTTTTGGAGGATATCAGAAACAAAAAGGCTTCTATAGCAGAAATTGCTAAAGAGGCCCGAGTATCACAAGTTAAGTACTCATGAAAATGGCGTTATTCATCTATTCTTTTACAGTATTATTGGGCGTTAAATATGGTAAACGTAATTGATAATCGTCGAAGAAGTCACTTTTGAGCTTACCGAATTCATCAATCAAGGCGTGAAGTTCTTCAGCTTGCTTGGATGTTAATTTGAAATCTCGTTCAACGGCATTTTTCAATTGCATGTAAGTTGGTTTTTCAATGAAAGTATGCAAATGACGGAATAACTTCATGGAATAATTGTCAGCGACAAAGGTAGGACGATGAAAGTAGTAGAGTAATAGGACATCAGCTGTTTCGTTGCCAACGCCTTTGAGAGCAACTAATCGTTTACGCAACAAGTTGGTAGGGAGTTTCTCCCAATCAGCAAAATTATTTCGATAGGCCGTCAGTAGAGAACGTAAGTAGATGGCTTTATTATGAAAGAAGCCACTAGGTTGAATCAATTCTTGCAATTGATCTTGTGGTACAGCTAGCATTTTATCGACTTCAAAGTTGGTTACTTGCTTGAGATTAGCTAACGAACGATCGGCGTTTTTCCAGTTAGTATTTTGAATCAAAATCATACCAGTTAACATTTCTTCAGTATTTTCAGCGGGCCACCAGTTTTGCTCGCCCAATTTTTGGTGCAGTATATCTAATAAGTCATAAATCGTAATTTGTTTGTACAAAGTGAATATCCCCCTAAACGTTATTATCCACTTGCCGGCTAAATTTGTCCGGAATTACTTCTTGGAGACGTTTTCATAGACATATGGTTTTATTTCAGAAAATAAATAGTGTTATCATATTTATCGCTGAGTTAATTACAGGGGGTGTAATTATGTTAGGGACAATTTTTGTGATTGGTTCAATAGCCTCCTTGATTCTTGAGAAATATGTTTTAGCAAATAATTCACATGTATGGTTAGGAGCTATTGTGCCGGTACTATCAATTGGATTTATCGTCTGGTTGATGTTATCTAGCCTAATGCAATTCAACGCTACAAATATTCTACTTGCGATCATCTACGTATCGCTAAGTTTTATTTTCTGGGGACAAGGAAACGACTTGTATCACCAAAGAGTCGTTCACAAGGTTTATGAATCAAGTAATCTATAGTAAAAAAGTTCTAAGCAAAGAGTAAATTCTTTGTTTAGAACTTTTTTTGTTTTTTTGATAGCGTTTAATTCAAACTACCACCGATAACTTCAATATCACCTTTACCATCGCGCTCAACAATGGCTGTAATGGCGGCAGTAATTCCCTTAACATCGTCAGCTAGTGAAAGAGAAGGTGTTTCAGGACGATTCAAAACTTGATTAGGCAAGAAGGGAATGTGCATGAAACCAGCCTTTAAGTCAGGGAATTCTTTATCAATCATGTATTGAACTTGATACATGATGTGGTTGCAGACGTAAGTTCCGGCGGTTGTGGAAACTTGACTAGGAATTCCAGCTTCGATAATCGCCTGTGCCATAGCTTTAACGGGCAATTGTGTGAAATAAGCAGTCTGTCCATCTTCATGGATTGGTTGATTACGAGGTTGGTAACCAGCATTATCTTTAATTCGACCATCGTCAAAATTGATGGCAACTCTTTCAGGTGTTAAAGCGTAACGACCACCAGCTTGGCCAATGTCCAAAACGTAATCGGGTTTATTATCAAGAATAGCTTGATGAACGACTTCAGCACATTTATTGAAGATAGTTGGAATCTCTACTTTAATAATTTCAGCTCCAGCAATTGTATCGGGTAATTTCTTTACAGCTTCAATAGCCGGATTAATTTTGTCAGAACCAAAGGGATCAAAACCAGTTACAAGAATTTTCATAATAAAACTTCCTCCTTAAAATGCTAAAAAGTACATTAATATAATTTGAACGACTAATAGAGTTAGTGCAATTGGATATTGTTGTTTTATGACGCCTAGATTATCTTTCATTTCTAGCAATGCTACAGGTAAAGAATTGAAATTAGCAGCCATTGGTGTCATTAAAGTACCACAATAACCAGATGTCATACCTAATGCAGCAACTACAGCAGGGTTACCGCCCTGAGCTACAACAAAGGGAATACCGATCCCAGCTGTAATAACGGCAAAGGCAGCAAAAGCATTTCCCATTACCATGGTAAAAATTACCATAGCGACACAATATAGGACTACTCCTAAGAGGTGATTACCTGCTGGGAAGACACCTGAAATGGCTTTGGAAGTAACATCGCCAACACCAGAAGCAGTAAAAATAACACCTAGTGTAGCCAACAACTGTGGCAATACACCGGCAGTTCCGACGGAACGAACCATTCTTTCACTATCATGATAAGTAGTTTTAGCATCAGTTTTAGATATGATCATAGCAATAATCAAGGCAATTACTGAAGCAATACCGATTCCGACTTGACCGCCTAATTTAGTGAACTGACTGATTAGAATAGAGAAGATAGCAAGAACAACACTAGGGAAGAATAACCAAGCCCCTAAACGCTTAGCTGATTTTTCAGCAATTTCTTTATTAACTTCCTTTAGCTTACCGACTTTGATTTGCTTGAGTAAGGAAAGTACACCCACAAAAACAATCAAGAGACCGATGACAAGATTAGGTAAGTATTTTCCAACAGCAAAGATAATGCCCATGATTAACCAGAATAATCCGGTACCAATGCGAGCTGAATTATCTTTGTCACGGAATGATTCGATACTGGCGAAGACCATAATCAAACCAATTAGAACGTAGAAGATTTCTAGAATATTATTAACATTCATATATTTAACCTCGCTTATTAGACTTCAAATTGTTTATCAAAACGTCTGTTGTAATAAGCGGTAATTAAGAACGTGATGACAGCCATTGGAATTGAGTAAAGTACGATGTTAGCTGGTGTGGCAGTATAGCCGAGTGATTTCATGGTACTAGACATTAAGAGGACACCACTTGAAGCGATGAATAGATTTTGTGAGAAAAAGTTACCAAAGTTGTCAGTTGCGGCGGCACGAGCTTTGATCAAATCAACTTGTTTATCGGTTAAAGGCTTTTTGACACTAGCAGCGGCTTGAGCCATTGGATTGATTAAAGGACGGATGAATTGAACTTGACCAGAAAGTGCGATACCCATAGCATCGGTAATTTCACGAATTGCTAAATAAAGATTGAATATTTTTCCAGCAGAAAGATTTTTAATTTTGCTAATACCGTTGACGGCAGCTTGCTTCAAACCATGACTTTCAACGACACCAATCATTGGTAGAGTGAGGAAAAATAGTGAAACCATACGATTATCCATAAACCCTTTTCCAAGGATTGTCAGTACGTGAGTTATGGACATACCAGAAACTAAACCAGTTGCCAGAGCGGCAGCGACAACAACAGCTATAGTATCTAATTTGAAAGCAAAGCCAAGAATAATAATAACGATTCCAATTAATTTTAAATATTCCATTCTGTTTCCTCCTAATTATTAAATTTATTCCCTATTTTAGCACGCATTATTTAATAAAAGTTAGAATGATTAAAAAAAGTCTAATAAAAAAAGACGCAACCAAGATATTATCGGTTGTGTCTTTACGTAAGTTGAATTTAAAGGATAGGTGATAACAAACGAGAGAAGCGTTGTTTGAAATGAAGCCACATTCCTTGTTCTTTAATAATTTCTGGAGTTAATAATAGTGAATCTTTCATATCATTCTCAAATGAACGAGCAATTTGATGAGCCACTTTAGCATCGTAGATAAAGGCATTAGCTTCAAAATTTAGCGAGTAACTTCTAAAATCGTGGTTCATTGAACCAACGGAACAAATCTTGCCATCAAAGACAGAAGTCTTAGCGTGCAAGAATCCCTTTTGGTAGCTGTAAATCTTGATACCATAAGTAGTCAATAAATTGGCATAGTATTGCGTTGCACGATAAATGAAGGGATGATCAGGCATACATGGAATCATGATTCTGACATCAACTCCGGAACGGGCAGCAATTGTTAGAGCGGTAAACATAGCATCATCTGGTACCAAGTAAGGCGATTGAATCCAAACGCTCTTCTTAGCACTGACAATCATATCAATGAATCCGTCTTTTAAAATTTCTTCACGACTATCGGGTCCATCAGAAATAATCTGAATTGGCAGATTAGCATCAGAATTAAATTTATCGGATGGAAAGTATTTTTCCAAGAAAGCTAAAGGTTCAGCGTTACGGTCTAGGGAAGCATTCCAATCACGGAAAAATCTCTCCTGTAACAAGAGGGTAGCGGCACCAAAAATTCTGGAGTGGGTGTCACGCCAATAACCAAACTTTTCAGTCGTATTGACATATTGGTCACCGACGTTAAACCCACCGATCCAACCAGTTGTACCATCAATAACAACGATCTTTCGGTGCAAGTGATAGTTCAAACGAGTTTTAGCAATGACATTTTTAGAAGTGATAAAAGGTAAGACTTCACCACCAGCAGCTTGAAATTCCTTGAAATATCTTGGCTTAGTTCCACCAGAACCCCATGGGTCATATAGGATACGGACTTCTAATCCTTCTTTAGCTTTTTGTGTTAAGAGATCAAGAAATTTGTCTCCAATGTCACTCTTAATAAAAGCATAGTATTCGACATGAACGGTTTCTTTAGCTTGACGGATGTCCTCAAACATACCCTTGAACTTTTCTTGTCCATCAAAATAAAGTTTGATCTCGTTATGACGAGTTAACGGTGCTTCTTCAGTCTCATTGAAGAATCTTATTATGTGGTCCGCATAATGTGTCTCATCGTAACGTGAGGCGTTTTGCGGACGTTTTTGAGCGGCAATAGCCATTCTTTTCAGCTGGCTTAAACTATAGTGCTCTTGTTTACTGATATTAAATATCTTTTCTTGAGCAATCCCACGTCCCAGAAATGCATAGATAAGGAACCCCAAAATTGGTAGTAGAACAAGAACTAAAATCCAAGCCCAAGTAGTAACGATATTACGAGGTCTATGGAAAACAGTAATAAGTGCGGATATAGTATTGACTGTTAGAATTATGAGAATTAGCCAGATGATCCAAGTATCAATCATAAAATAAATTCCCCTCTATTTATTTATAAAGAAAGTTTACTTCAAAATACTAATAAAATCTAATTATTGAATATAATTTGGTAATAAAAAAAGCCGCTTTCGCGACTTTTACTTAATTTCTGTTATCACCGAAAATTAGTATCAAACGTAATAGTTGTAAGGCAGTTGAGATAACAGCGGCCACATAAGTTAAAGCAGCGGCGAAAAGAACTTGTTTAACCATTGGCACTTCGTCACTATCGACAAGTGTACTGGAACTTAAGATCTTTACGGCACGACCAGAAGCATTGAACTCAACTGGTAGAGTGACAACTTGAAACAAAACAACTAAAGCGAATAACCAAATTCCGATTTGAATCAGAGTTTGATTTGCACCCAAGATAACACCTAATAAGATGATTGGAATTGAGAAGTTAGATCCAAGATTTACAGCAGGGACCAAAGCTGATCTCAATCTCATAGGGGCGTAACTTGTTTGGTCTTGAATGGCATGTCCACACTCATGGGCTGCCACACCGATAGCCGCAACAGAAGTTGAATCGTAGGTAGATTCAGAAAGATTCAACGTTTTATTAGTAGGGTTGTAGTTATCAGTTAACTTACCACTAACTCTTTGAATTTGAACGTTTTGAAGCCCAGCATTATCAAGAATAAATCTAGCAGCATCAGCACCACTAGTTCCGTGGTGACTAGGAACTTCATCATACTTTTTGAAATTATGATTTACATACCATGATGCCCATAAACTGATAACAAGACCAATAATTATCAGGAGATAGCTGGGACCAAAGAAACCATATGTATACATATATTGTTAACTCCTCTTTAATAACTTTTTGTTAAAGATAGTATAACCATTATTTGTGAAGTTTTCTTGAACTAGGTGGTCCAAGTCGTTAATTTCAATATCTGTCAATAAGATTTGATCACGCAAGAAGATGAGTAGTCGATCGGAGATTTCTTTCTTTTCATCATCAGTTAGACCTTTGAAAGTTATCATCAATGCTGCTGAATGTTTTTCCAAATCAAGGTCACTGAGACTGATCAATGCTGAGATCTGCTTGGCATCCTTCTTTTGAATAAACCAGTAAATACCATCGTTCTTCATGATAACTTTAGCGGTATTAGAGATATATTCGGTTGTGGGGTCGATATCCTCATCTAGAAACTCACTAACTTCTTTTAGATTAAAGCGACTGGGAAAGTCCCAGCAGAAGTTATTTGTGATAAAAGGTCGATAATCGCGCATTTTTTGGTTTGTCATTAAAAAATTTCATACGGTGGTTGGTCGTATTACTTATCCCTCCCTTTTTCTTATTGTGGTTTGTGGTTCTTTTTTGGAATAACCATTGTTCTATGTTTAATAGTGGAAACGAGCTCCACAGGCCAGATTCTTGTGCTTTGTCTGACTTCACGAACTACCTGCTTCGCGGCTAATTCGCAAAGTCCTGCAAATGCTCGGAACTGTTCCGCTCTCTATTTGAAACGAGCTCCACAAGGGCAACCTCTTCCGGTTTGCTACAGTATTGAAATTGCCCACATGGTGCCGCGTGCGATTCCAATACTTAGGCAAATCCTCGGAGGCTAACCGCCCTTGCTCCGCCCTCTTATTCGATGATCATGCTCTTCTTAGCACTCTTATGTAGTTTATGCATAAATGGCTTCAATGGTTCTGTACATAGTAATCCTAATAGATAGAACCCAATTCCAAATGCTAACAATATAATAATATCTTTGGTTGCATTAGGCCAATATATTCCACCGACTGATTCTCTTATTAGATTTACCGCATATGTAAATGGTAGATATGGGTTGATTACTCTAAAGAATCCATCTGATAGTACTACTGGGAAGTTTCCTCCGGCTCCGGAAATTGATAGCACTAGGATAATAATTCCGAGTCCTTTTCCGACGGTTCCAAACATTTGGACTAACGAATATAGTATCGAGATGAAGACGAAACTTACAAACATACAGAAGACAACTAACCATATCTTCTCTTTGGTATAAGCATGCAAGATGAATAGGTTACCTAAGGCTGCGGAGATTGCTTGTAATTGGTTTAAGAAACCAAATGTTAAGTAACGGCCATTGAATCTTTGCTTGAATGTGTAGAGATATTGTTGTTTCTCGTCTAACTTGAAGTGAACGGTGAAGACACTGGATAGTAACAATGCTCCAACCCAAATACAGAGAGCTAAGTAGAATGGTGCACTGGCTGATCCGTAGTTTGGTACGTCATAGAGATTGTCTTGCTTCAATTTGACTGGGTTAGAGAAGAAGTCAGATTCTTTGTTGGCGTCGGACTTCATTAATCTAATAATGGCTCCGAGGTCAACGTCTTTCTTGCCCTTCTTCAATAGGGTAGCGGAATGATGAATGTCTTTCTTCAATTGTGGCCAATCATTTTCGGCAAAGTCGTTAGCGGTTGATAGTGCTTGTTCTAATTCTGGTGTCTTGGAGTTAACCAAATTCAAAGTTGTAGTTAACTCATTTTCAATTGATGGCAATTCATATTGAACAAAGAAGGTAGCCTTAGCTAGTTTGTTCTTCAAAGTTGGATAATCGTTGTCATAGAAATCATTTAGCATACCAATTCCGGTAACGATGTTGTTCATATTACCATTCAATAATTGGTTAGCGTCATGAATTTCGTTACCAACAGCAGGCAATTGTTTTTGATACTTTTGAAGGTAACTTAAAGCAGTGTTCAAAATACCTTCAGTATTGTTCAAGAGTCCTGGTATTGATGGGATGATATCGGTGTTGAAAGATCCTAGTGTGGAACTAAGTTCCTTCAAGAAGCTATTGATATCAGTAACGATTGTTGAAACTGAATCCATAATGTTGATGTTCTTAATTGTATTAACGCCGTCAGCTACTTGGTTTGCATGTGTTTGTAAATTAGTTAGCTTACTTTGCAATTCAGAAGTATCTAAGCTGTCATAGTTGTTCAAAATATCATTAGCTTTTGTAGCTAATGTATCGTTCAACGTAGCTAAATCGTTTAGATGTTGAATAGGTCTGTCGAGTAGAGTTAACTTATCCTTACCTAATTGTTCAGCTAGGCGGTTGAAGAAGTTTTGGAGATCAGTTAAAGCTGAAGCAACTTGACGACTGACTTTTGCCAAATGGGTTGAGTCGGTAGCGATGTTTTGAATAACGGTCTTCAATTGTTCTTTCAACTGCTGGTTAGTTGGATCTTCTTTGATCTTGTCGATTAAAGTATTGATCATCTCGGCAGAAGTACTGATTTGCTTACCAAGGTTGTAAACCATTGATAAACCAGTATCGATGGTTGTCTTGATAACAGGTAAGGCTTGTTGAATCTTAGGAATCAATTCAGAAGTTGTCTTATCAGTAGCGTTCTTAGCATCTTCGCCTAATTTTTGAACTTCAGGCATGACGTTTTGAACTTTCTGGATAACTTCTAGTCCGTTTTGGACTTGAGTGATACTGGAGCTCATTAAGCTAGAAATTTTACCAAAGTCCGTATCCACTTCGTTGATTTGAGTACCAGCGTTTTGGATTTCAGGAATCTTATTATTTAGTTGCTTAGCGGCAGTTCCACCAACATCGGCTAATGGCAAAATATTATTAACATTAACTAATTTATTAGCATCCTCATTTAATAATGGCAAATATCCATACATGTCATTAACTTGATTCAATTTTTGATTCAAGTTAGGTACTAGGGTATTAGCTTTTTGAACTTTATCCATAATGTCCTGTAATTCAGGGATGTTGTCATCAGTTGTGACTAGCAAGGATTCGAATCGTCTTAACATTGGAAGGTTATCTTTGATATCCATTCCCGACTTGTTCAATGCTTGTGTAATAGTTTTACTGATGGTTCCCACGAATTCAGAAGAAATTGTGTTTTGTAAGGTTGTTGCCCCGGTTTGAGTCAATTTCGGGGCTATCGCATTGATTTTCTGATTTACCTTAAAGACCAGCTTCGGTTTCTTAATAGTTCCAGATAAGAAGCTGATAATGTCCTTAGAAAAAGTTTTTGGAATATAAATTCCAGCGTAGTAAGAACCATCTTTGACACCTTGGTCTAATTCCTTTTTGGAGTTGACAAAAGTCCAACCTAGTTTATGATTCTTTTTAAGGTTGTCGATTAATTGATCACCAATTTCAATTTTTTGACCCTGTACTTCAACTGGCGTATCGGCTGAATAAACGGCAACTTTTAGACCACTAGTGTTAGAATAAGGGTCCCATAGGGCCCAAACGTTAAACCAGCAGTATAGACACGGTAAAATAACCAGTGCCAGCATCAATAAAGTTGCGGGCTTGGATTTTAATGTCCTCTTTAAATCTAATTTAAATAATTCCCAAGCTTTGATAGAAATCCCCTCCAAATCTCTGTTAAAACTGTAGTAGTAATATAATTATATAACGTTATGACAGCGGATTATAATAAATAAACCCGTTGACCATTTTTAGAATCTCTGAATCATCGTGAAGCATTGAGTGTTCTGCATTAGAGCCCTTAATAAGATATTCGGTGTATTCTTTTACTCGCGGTTTGAGAATGTAAGAAATAGACTTGGCAGATGTAACGGAAATGTATTTGTCACTATTAGAGTGATCGCCGACATTTCCAAAAATGTTCAAAACGCGTAAATCGTCTGAGATACTTTTTTCATTCATAAAAATTCTAAAGTAGGTTGGACTCATAAAAGCTGGACGTCCGTTTGGCTTGATTCGGTTGATGTTGGGAAGATCTCCCAAACCAATAATTCCGTTGAACGGTGCAGCGATGAGTACTAATTTTTTCAACCTAGGCATGTAGGGACGCATTTTTTCCTTCAAATTGACCAGTACCAATGAAACGGCACCTAGTGAATGACCAATTGCATCATAAGTTGTGAATTCATGTTCTAAGCGTAAGTTAAATAATAGCTTGGTTAACCAATATGCCATCTGGTTACTGCCAACCCATTTATTTTGAAAAACAACTTGGACAATGGGATGTTCATCCTCAGTCCAAACTCCCTCATATGTGACTTTTCCCTTCCAATCAATGATTGCTTTGAGAAATTGGTCTTTTTGTTTACCGTTACACTTTAAAGCGGATTCGATCATTTTCTTGGTCGTATAGTCTCCACCACGAAAACCGTGGATATAGAGAATCGGCCATTGCCCTTTTTTCATAAATTCACCCCAACAAGATATTATTATATAATTATTATTGAGAAAAATTAACCAAATGAGGTATGACATTGCAAAAATATTATGCAGTACGACGCGGTAAGAAACCTGGAATCTATTCAACCTGGGCTGACTGTAAGGCTCAAGTCGATGGTTTTGCCGGAGCTAGATATAAAAGTTTTCCTGATAAAGCGCAAGCACAAGCTTTTATTGATGGAAAAGATTCATATAATAGTAGAAAAACGACAACTAAAAAATCTGCCAACAAAGTTTCTAATATTGAAGATTTTGACATCGTTATTTATACCGACGGTGGTTCCAGAAATCATGGTAACTTTAAAGGTGGTCATGTTAAGGATTCTGATAAAGCCGCTTGGGCCTATCATATCAATAACAAAGGCCAGATATATGAAGGAACTGGTGGAGAATTTGGAGCGACAAATAATCGCATGGAGATAATGGCCCTAATTCAGAGTATTAAACGATTAAATGAGCTTAAAATCAACCAACAAAATGCGATATTTGTCTTAGATTCTCAGTACGTCCTCAACGCTATTACTCAAAATTGGCTCAATGGCTGGAAGAGAAGAGGCTTCAAAAAAGCCGATGGTAGTACACCGGTGAACGTTGAGTTGTGGCACGAGTTGGATCAACTTTTGCCAACCATTCCTAAGAAGACTTTTGAATGGACTAAAGGACACGCAACCAATGTGGGGAACAACCGTGTTGATGCTTTGTTAAATGAAACAATGGATAAAATGTAAAAATTGTTGTTCCGAACTAAATCCTGCTTTGCCTATTAGCTATTGTAAAATCTAAATAATAAATAAGAACAGCGTCTATTAAGAGATATTCAAATACATAACATATGTTTTGAATACTTAATGGAAGCTGTTCTTTTCATTTATAAACTACTTTGTAAACTTCACAGACACAGGGAAGTTCTTCATTGAAAGGATGGTGTTCGTCGGCATATTCTTGTTTGAAGAATTTCCAATGATCTTTACGCCATTCATCTAAACCACGAGTACCTTCGCCTTCGTGATAGGCATGTTCGGCTGAGACTTGATTAAAAGGGACAGTTTCTACAACGACTGTTTTGGTGATACAAGTTGGTTGATTGTGTCCATCTAAAATAATTCCGTATTCACCTACTTGCGGTAAAGGGTCAGTTTCATCTTGTTTGTAGAGATCATAAGCTGAAGTTGTAGCGGTTTTAATACCGTTTTTGATGAGATTAGCTAATGAGTCTTGTTCCTCAATGTCATCTTCGCCACCTAGTGAGAAGGCCTCGTAATCGTTAGTTGTGACTTCGGGATGTTCTGTTTTGAAGTTGTTCCAATATGTTTTTATGTCCATACGTATTTACCTCTACCAAATTATAATTAGTTTAATTGTAAATATAGTGGCAATTAAATCAAAGATTATTCGGAGATAAATATAAGTGCTTAATTAAAGATAAAAGATTAAACTAAAAGTAAGCACTTGCATGATTGAAAACAGTGCTTAATTATTTTTATAGTGCTTAAAAGGTGAACAATGACAAAATCAGTAGATAAAGTATATAAGGTGATTCAAGAGGAATATGGAGATGAATGGACTGATACTAAGACCATTGCCGATGCGGCAGGACTAAGTAGAAATGTCATTAGTATCTATTTGTCTCAACTTTATAAGGAAGGAAAATTAACTAAGAAGAGTGGTAGACCAGTATTATGGAAGATTGCTAAAGATGATGCTCCTTTTCAAAATTTGATTGGTCATTCTGGAAGTTTAAAGGACATTGTCAAAAAGTGTCAGGAATCAATAGTTTATCCTCCCAATGGTTTTCCTTTAATTATTACTGGACCTAGTGGTGTCGGTAAAAGCTTTTTAGCCAAAGATATTTATAATGAAGCTAAAAAAATGAAGGTTATTTCCGACGATGCTAAATTTGTGACATTAAATGCTGCAGATTATGCTAACAATCCGGAATTACTTTCCTCAGTTCTATTTGGATATAAAAAGGGAGCTTTTACTGGGGCAAATGAAGATACGCTTGGATTAATTGATCAGGCTGATAATGGTTATTTCTTCTTAGATGAGGTACATAGGCTACCTAAGGAAAGCCAAGAGAAGTTGTTTTCCCTATTAGATTTAGGCAAGTTTTATCCTTTAGGTGAGAATGAGAACGCTCATAAGGTAAATGTTCGTTTTATATTTGCTACAACAGAGGATTTGGATAATTTTCTTTTGAAGACCTTTGTTCGAAGAGTTCCATTGCATGTTTCTTTACCAGCATTTAAAGATCGTCCACTGACTGAAAGATTAGCGTTGATTACGAATGCTTTCAAGGAAGAAGCCGTGAGGATTGATCGTCGTTTTTATATAACTAATAAGGTAATTGAAGAGTTAACGAAAAACGATGCTTCGGGTAATGTTGGAGCTATGCAAAATGAGGTTAAATTGTTGTGTGCTTCAGCATATACAGAAAATTATCAGGGTAAAGATATTCATATAGGTTCTTCTTCGGAAAAGGACAATTACATAGTTATTGATAAAGACACTGACATTAATGATCGTACTGAATCAATTGATAATGAAATAGATTTGATTAATCAATTGCACTTGGCCTTGAAGAAATCAACGTCTAAAAAGGATACAATTTCTAATCAAATTTTATTGTTGATGAAATTCTTAAAGAAGCTTGATTATTTAATGGATACAAACTTGATTCAGTCCATTAGTTATAAGTTAAAGATAGGAATTGAATCGATATTAAATAAACGATATGGACTTAAACTGCAGTTATCAGATGCAGATATTAAGCAGATTAGTTTTGGCTTGTCATTGTATTACTTTACAGATTACGAAAAGGTTAATATGACCGAACTTAATAGTGATTTTGAAGAACTCTATCCACGGACTATGTATGTTTATAAACAATTGTTAAAAGGAATTAGTGAAGATAAGGATTTTGAAGAGTTCAATATACCTTGGTTAGTTTTATTATTTAAAGATAAAATTAATCAAATTGAGAGTATCCAATATACAGGAATTATTTTGGCACATGGAGATAGCACTGCTACAAGTATTCAAAGCGTGGTTAATAACTTGTGTGGTAATTATATTTTTGAGGCATTTGATATGCCAATCGATATTTCCATTCATGAGATTAATAACTACGTGCAAAAGTATATTAGACAACAAAAGGATCGAGATCATAAAGGGATTTTTGTGCTGTTTGATATGGGTTCTTTGACGCAGATGTTCTCGGAAATTAAAAAGTACTCTAATTGCGAATTGCTGGTTATTAATAATGTTACAACGGCAACAGCTCTTGATGTTGGAATAAGAATTCAACGTAATGACGGATTTAAAGAAATTACTCGAGCAGCTAATAAATTTGGTGAGGCTTGTGGTACTCAATATTATGAAGGGCTTTCCGATAATTCTAATATTGTAGTTTCCTGTATGTCAGGTGTGGGTCTGTCAGAAGAAATCAAGCGGATGATGCTAGAAAGCTTGTCCAATAAGTTCGAAATTATAACGATGGACTATAAGGATTTGAAACAGACTTTAGAGAATCATGAACAAAAATTCTTTGATAAAACTAAATTTGTTGTGACGACAACTGATATTGATACGAATCTAGACATTGATATCATTAATATTTACGACATTATGGAGAAAGATGGCTATGCTAGATTTGAAAAGTTGTTGATTAATTCGGGAGAACAAAAGCCTAATATTGAAGCATTGATGAATAAGATGCTAAAATTCTTTACAATTGAAGGCATAAAAGATCGATTACAATTCCTTAATCCAGATGTTGTTATTGATGAGGTTCAACTTATTACCCAGAGATACCAAGAATATTATGATATTTCTTTGGATGGTAAAACCAAATTGAATCTGTATATGCATTTGTCATTGATGATTGAGCGAATGCTAGTAAATTCTCGTAAACAGGAGAATCCAAGCGTTTCATTTGAAGGAGATAAGGAAAAAGAATTTTATTCTGTTTCTAAAACGATATTTAAGGGTATCGAATTAAAGTACAATTTTCAGGTTAACGATTATGAGATATCGTTGATGTATCAGCTATTACATTTTTATATTTAAACAGGGTAAGTGCTTAATCAAAATTAAGCACTTATTTTTTTTACAATTAAAAAGCTTTATTTAACGGCTTTTATAAAAGTTGGCACGTAACTTGCTTATATAAAAGTGAGGAGGGTAATGAGATGAAAAAAATAGTCGTTGCCTCACATGGCAGCATGGCCGAAGGCATGAAGAACACAATTGAACTTTTCGCCGGACATAATGACAATGTCAGTTACATTTCGGCATATACAAAAAAGAATGATGATTTGAATGAAACTATTGATAAATTATTCGATACATTCGCAGATGATGATAAAGTAATTATTTTTACAGATTTAATGGGTGGCAGTGTTAATCAAAGATTGACTGTCAAAGCACAAAATAATAAGAACGTCTTTATTATTTATGGATTTAATTTACCAGTTGTAATTGAAGCAATTTTATCCAAAGAGGACGTAAACGCAACATATATTAAGAAACTTGTAGAAGTTGGCAGAAATAGCTTAGGAACTGTCGAATTAAATAATAATGATTCAAAAAATGATGATGAGGATTTTTTCAATTAGGAGGAAATAATAATGATTAAAATTATGAGAGTTGATGAAAGATTAATTCACGGACAAATCGCAATGGTTTGGTCAAAGGAAATGAGTATTGATGGGATTGTTGTTGCCAACGATGCCACAGCTGGTGATGAGACACAACAAATGGCTTTGAAGATGGCTGTTCCATCAGGTATTAAAGTGATTATTAAAACAGTTGATAGTGCTATTGAATTATTGAATGATCCACGTGCACAAAATATGAAATTATTTGTTTTAGTTAGAACTGTCGGAGATGCTGAAAAATTGGCCGAAAAGGTTTCCGATATTCAATATGTCAATTTAGGTAACGTTGGTAAGGCATCAACCGATCCTAAGACAACTTTGACACAATTTGTAATGTTAACTAAACCAGAAATCGAATCTTTGAAGAAGTTAGTTGAAATCTATCCTGAAACAGCATTACAGAATCTACCAACAGATAAAAAAGAAAAAGCTACTGATTTTATCAAGAAAATGAATCTATAAAATTATCACAGATGAGGAGAAATAGACATGTATGAAGCATTTGCAGTTGCCATAGTTGTTTTTCTAACCGTAGGTGGTCAGGAATTATTAGGTTTTTCAATGCTAGGAAGACCAATCGTTATTGGACCATTGGTCGGTTTATTATTGGGAGATGTAAAAACTGGTTTGATGATCGGTGCATCTCTTGAAACTATTTTTATGGGTATCGTTAATATTGGTGGTGCTAGTGCCGCTGAACCAGGACTTGCTAGTGCCTTAGCCGTGGCTTTCGC
Source organism: Companilactobacillus bobalius (assembly GCF_002179915.1). Classification (NCBI taxonomy): domain Bacteria; kingdom Bacillati; phylum Bacillota; class Bacilli; order Lactobacillales; family Lactobacillaceae; genus Companilactobacillus; species Companilactobacillus bobalius. Next base: position 5,617 of record NZ_MYFM01000004.1, on the reverse strand, counting down.
CATTATGATGCATGGTGGTTTGGGAGTTGCACTACCACTTGCAATTCCTTTAGGTATTATTGGATTACAAATTAAAACTTTGATTTATGTTGCTGTTGTCGGTCCATTTGCAAGTAAGTTCGATAGTATGGCCGAAAAAGGAAATCAAAAAGGAATAGTCAGGTTGCACTTTGGATTGTGGGCTTTGCAATGGTTCCTCTATTCATTGATTCCATTCTTTGCAATGTTATTTGGTTCAGAAGCTACACAAAGAGTTTTAAAGATGATTCCTACTATTATTGTTCATGGATTGACGGTTGCCGGTAATGTATTACCAGCCGTTGGTATGGCAATGTTAATGAAGATTCTTTGGGATAAGAATATTTCAGCCTTTTATTTCTTAGGATTCTTAATCGTTGCATATTTGAAGATGCCACTTATTGCTGTAGCTGTTATGGGAGCTATTATTGCCATCTTAGTTGCACAAAGAGACTATCAATTGCATGGACTTGTAGAAAAGGTTGCAGCAAGACCTGCTACCACAAATACAACTACTACTGAAACAAAAGATGAACAGGAAAATGATGATTTCTTTAGTTAATGATTAGGAGAAGGATATTATGAGTAAATTATCGAAAGATATGTCAAAAGATGAAAAGAAACTAATGAGACAAATGTATTGGCGCTCATTTACCTTATATTCAGCCGTTACTCCTGCTAAGCAAGGAGCTTCAGGTTTCGAATATTCAATGCTGCCATTCATTAATAAGTTCTACAAGAAAGAACAAGATAAAAAAGAAGCTATGGTTCGTCAGATGTCATACTTCAATACTAATCTAGCTATGGCTCCCTTCGTCATGGGAGTTACAGCTTCCATGGAAAAGCAAAATAGTGAAAGTGATGATTTCAATGCTGAATCTATTAATGCCATTAAAACCAGTTTGATGGGACCTTTGGCAGGAATTGGGGATTCTATTTTCTGGGGTGTTTTGAGAGTAATTGCCGCAGGTATTGCAATTAGTTTGGCTAAGAATGGTAATATTGCTGCGCCAATTATTTTCTTGCTATTATTCAACATTCCTGTACAACTAGTTCGTTGGTATGGTGGTCAACTTGGATATACATTGGGATCAAATTATATCGGTGAATTGTATGAAAAGGGCCTAATCAATATTTTGACAAAAGCCGCAAGTATTGTTGGTTTGATGATGGTTGGTGCTATGACTAGCAACATGGTTAAATTCGATTTGAAATGGAATATGGTTGTTGGTGGCAAAACTATTCTTAAGTCACAACAAATGTTGAATCAAATTTTCATAGGTATTTTACCTTTAGCAATTACACTATTATGTTTCTGGTTATTAAAGAAAAAGAACGTTTCAATTAATTGGTTAATTCTTGGCACAATTGTTATTTCAATCTTATTAGCATTAGTAGGTGTTGTTTAATGAATAAAGAATGGTGGAAGAACGCGGTAATTTATCAAGTATATCCTAAGAGTTTTTTTGACACTAATGATGATGGCATTGGTGATTTGAAAGGAATTGACAGTAAACTAGATTATCTAAAAGAATTAGGCGTTGATGCTTTGTGGATAAGTCCATGCTATTTATCACCACAAATTGATAATGGTTATGACATAGCCGATTACCGAAAGATTGATCCAATGTTTGGAGATAACTCTGACTTGGAAAAACTAATGCAGGATGCGCACTCTAAGAATATTAAAATTATTATGGATATGGTGGCCAACCATACTTCTGATAAATCAGTTTGGTTTGAAGAAAGTCGTAAATCAAAAGATAATTACTTTAGTGATTTTTATATTTGGAGAGATCCTAAAGAAGATGGTAGTGAACCTAACAATTGGGGATCTAACTTTGGTGGTTCAGCTTGGACTTATGATAGTAATCGTAAGCAATATTATCTTCATTACTATGGTAAGCAGCAACCGGATCTTAATTGGGAAAATCCCAAAGTTAGACAAGCTATTTATGACGTTATGAGATACTGGAAAGCTCATGGAGTTGATGGATGGAGAATGGATGTTATTACTTCTATTTCTAAAAATCAGGATTTTCCCAATAATCCTAATCCACATAATTTACAATATGTTGTTGGCAATCAAAATAACGGACCAAGAATGCATGAATTCATTCATGAAATGAATCAAGAAGTGTTTAAACCATTTTCCATGATGAGTGTTGGTGAAGCCCCGGATAGTAAGAGTAAAGATGCTAGATTATTAGTTGAACCTGATCGTGAAGAATTAAATATGGTATTTACCTTTGAACATATGCATGTGGATCGTAAACCGGGGGATGTAAATGGTAGATGGGCAATTCAACCTGTTGATATTGTTCAACTTAAAAAGACTCTATCCAACTGGCAGAACACGCTAGACGGCCATGGTTGGAATGCACTTTACTTTGAGAATCATGACCGTGCTAGGACGCCTTCTAGATGGGGAAATGATACTAAGTATCGTTATGAATCAGCGACTGCTTTTGCAACGGTATTGCATGGATTGAAAGGTACACCCTTTGTTTATCAAGGTGAAGAAATAGGGATGACTAATCCTCATTTTGAACTAGAAGATTATGAGGATATAGAGTTAAAAACTAACTACGACAAACTGGTAAAACAAGAAAAAACTATTAACGATGTCGATTTTTTGAAAGCTGCTAGAAAGATTAGTCGTGATAATGCCCGTACTCCTATGCAATGGGATGACAGTAAGAATGCTGGGTTTACTAAAGGAAAACCATGGTTTAAGTTAAATCCTAACTACAAGGAACTGAATGTTTCTAATGATTTAAGATCTGATAAATCGGTATTCAAATATTATCAGGAACTAATTAAATTACGGCATGAAGAACCAATTTTAAAAGATGGTACTTTTGAATTGCTATTGCCAGATGATAAAAATATTTTTATGTACACTAGAACACTGGACGATAAGCAATGGCTTGTGATTGCTAATCTATCTAGTGAGACGCAAAAAGTAGAGACATTGAATAAATATGTTGATTTTAAAACAGTTATAACTAATTATGATGGTAAAAATGGAGAAATCCTCGGACCATATGAAGCTAGAATTTTGAAGAAATAAAAAGAACTCGTACGTTATCAAATTACGTACGAGTTCTTTGCGTATTACAGATTATTTAAACAAACCACTGAAAAATGAAACGATACTGTCCCAAATTCTTTGTAAGAAGTTACGATTCTCTTGAGTATTTAAGTTATTGAAAATATTTTTAGCTTTACTCATGATATCGCTACTTAATTTTTGAGCTTGTTGTTTAAAGTTTGAATTCTTCAAAGCACCAGAATCTCTGATTTGTACCATCAAGTTGATGATTTGTTGTTTTTGAGTATCGTTGATGATGTTTTGAAGATTATTCTTTTGTAAGTTGTTATTAACGATTGTTGTGATTTGGTTAACAGTAATATTGTCACCTTTGTTTGCCAAATCAGATTTCATACCGGCAACGGCATTGTTCAATTGTTTATCAGAATATCCATCAGTACCTTTATTCGCATCGGTAATATTACTTAAGACATTCATTTCCTTTTGCGCAGCGTTAACTTGGCTTTGATTCAAGGTATCACCACTATTTGCATAAGCGGCGTAGATTCCGGCTAAAGCACCAGAACCATCAATTGGTGTAGCTGATGTTACATAGATGTTGGCATCGCTGATACCGGCAGTTACGGCAGCATTACGATATTGGTCGGCTGTAATGGTAGTAATATTGTTCTTTCCATTATAATCAACGATTTTGACATTAATACCAGAACCGGATGAAGTCTTTTGAATCAAGGCTGATGACCAAACACCACTGTTACTTGTGAAATTACTACCACTAGGGTTGAGATATTTCACTAAAGTATCGCCAGTAACGGTGATAGTTTTGTAATCTCCACTAACTTGTGAAGAAAGGGCATCGATTGTTCCTTGACGCTGACTTGATGTTAACGAAGTTCCCAAAGTCATTACGGGTTGATCACTTAGATCGTCCGCTTTGACAGTCTGAGTTGAGAAAATCCCAACTGTGATTAGAGAAACTAGTCCTAATAAAATGATATTTAACTTTTTCAAGGTTTTATCCTCCTTAAACTCTATTAAACCAAATATGTATGAAGAATTCGAGAAGATGAGAAAAATTCTTGAATGTCTGTATGAATATATTAATATATTGGCGAATAAATTAATAAAAATGAATAGTTTTTTGACAATATGTCAATGATTTAGTAAAAATGGTATATACCTATTGAATAATAGCGCTTACAAGAATATACTTTTCTTGTTGTAAAACTATTTTACGGCAGAAAGAGGGGTACAGGCTTTTGAAAAACTTTATGGATTGGCTTCAAAATAAAATCATGCCACCGATGTCAAAAGTCGGAAACAATAAATATCTAGTTTCCATACGTAATGGGTTAGTCTTGACATTACCAGCTATTATCAGTGGTAGTGTATTCCTAATTGTTGGGAATATACCAATTACTGCATGGGCTAATTTCATCAAACCATATATGAATATGATTGGTGTAGCCGTTAATGGATCATTTGGAATTATTTCATTATTAGCTGCAATTGGGATTGGATATGAGTTATCTAAGGAATTGGGAGTTGATCCTATTTCCGGTGCTGGACTTTCAACTATGGCTTTTGTCATCGTTTCGTTTAATGATAAGTTCAAATTAGATACTAATAATTTTTCATCATCTGGATTATTTACCGCAATTATTACTGCTATGATATCAGTTACAATTTTTAACTTCTTTATTAAGAAAAATATTATTATCAAATTACCTGATGGTGTACCAACAGCTGTCTCGAATTCATTTGTTTCATTATTACCAGGTTTCGTTATCTTAGTTCTATTCTGGTTTATCCGTATGCCACTACATATTGATATTAATTTGGTTATTCAATCAATTTTCCATCCATTACTATTCGCAATGAATACTTTGCCAGGTATTTTGGTTTACACATTCTTGGTAAGTTTGCTTTGGGTTTGTGGTATTCATGGTGATATGACTTTAGAGGGAATTGCTGATCCAATTTTCTTACAATTCTTAGCTGCTAACGGAACTGCCTTTGCACATCATCAACCACTTCCTTATGCCACAGCCGCTGGATTTTCTAGTTTAATGGTTAACGTTGGTGGTACTGGTGCCACAATTACTTTGGTTGTTTTGATGTTATTCTCAAAGAGTAAAACTTATCGTGATCTTGGACGAGTAGCATTCCCAGGTGCTTTGTTTGAAATCAATGAACCAGTTATTTTCGGATTTCCTATTGTTATGAATCCTTTGACGATGATTCCATTTATCGTAATTCCATTGATCTTAGCTACAGGTAGTTATCTTTTGATTCATTTAGGATTAATGAATGCGCCAGTAGCAATGGTACCTTGGACAATGCCTCCAATTATCGGACCACTAATGGCAACTGGTTGGGATTGGCGTGCTGCTGTTTGGTCAGCCGTCGAGTTAGTTTAGTTCTATACTTTCTGGTATTGATGAATAATCAATACCAGTTTTTTAATCTCTAGAAAATAAAAAAAGAACATCACTGTTCTCATGTTAAGATTTAAGCGACCAAACCCAATCAAACATGGAGAAA
>NZ_MYFM01000003.1:0-341037 GCF_002179915.1 Companilactobacillus bobalius | reverse complement strand
GCACTTCTTTAAAATAATTTGGAATCAACGGAGAAGCAATAAAGCTTCAAAGCGTTGATGCCATTGCTCTGTCGCAACAACAAGATATATATTACCAATCGAATAAGAGAGTTGCAACCCTTTTTTATAAAAAAATTGGATTTTTTTCAAAAACTTTTAAACCATTTCTATATGGCGATTATAGTGTTAGTGTTCTTGAAAATAAATAAAAAGCGTTAGAAGTCATTTTACTGGCTTCTAACGCTTATCTATTATTTGCTTAATTCTGGTGCATCAGTTTGATACAAGTCAACCATCGACTTATTATCATTCTGTTCAATCAAACTAGTACCCTTCTTCTTCTCTGCTGCCTTTAACTTCTTCAAAGCTGTACTCTTCTTATATGAGTAATCCTTCTTATTGACAGTTTCAAACCCAGGCAATTTGTGGAATCTTAAGAGATCCCCATTAATAACTCTATCTGATAGAGACAATTCTGTTGTTACTTTATTAGATAGTTTCTCTTTTTCAGTCTTTGAGATCTTCTTATCTACTTTACCTGTCTTGGTATTATAGTAGGTACTTCCAACCTTCGTAACTGTTGGTGAAACAAAGTCACCATTTCTAAATGCCACTACTTGCGAATGTTCACTTGATAGTAAATCACTACCAAATTGAATCATATTCTTATTATCAACACCCAATAGATTCAAGATAGTTGGTAAGACATCAATCTCACCACCATAAGTATGGTTGATTCCACCCTTTAGTCCATCCATATGAATCATAAATGGTACACGTTGATACTGAGCATTATTGAAATCATTAAATCCTTTAATACCTGTAAGTTTAGCCATGGCCTTCTTATGATTATCAGAAATACCATAATGGTCACCATAAAAGACAATCATACTCTTCTTATCTAAACCTGTAGCCTTAAGCCAATCCATGAATTCACCAATAGATTCATCCAAGTATCTAGCTGTTTGGACATAACCATCAACGGTCTTATCTCCAGTATCAGTCTTAGATATACTTTGATTCTTCTTATCCAGTGTATATGGATAATGGTTTGTAACTGTAATCAACTTGGCATAGAACGGTTGTGGCAATTGTTCAATGTATTGTGTTGAATCTTTAAGGAAAATCTTATCCTTCATACCATAACCAACGTTATAACTCTTCTTTTGTTTATAGTAGTTAGAACTAAAGAAGTAATCATAACCCCATGACTTATAAGCATTATCACGATTCCAGAAACTTGGGACATCCCCATGGAATGAAGCCGTAGTATAACCATCTTGATCTAAGATTGCGGGTGCGGCTTGGAAAGTATTGCTTGTACCATCAGTAACCATAGCTGAACCTTCTGGCAAACCAAAGAGTGAATTCTCAAGCATTAATTCAGCATCGGCAGTTTTACCTTGTCCAACTTGGTTAAAGAAGTTATCGAAACTTAATGTATTGTTTTCATGATATATCTTATTAAGGTTAGGTGTTACTTCTTCACCATCCCACTTATAGTCAATCATGAATTGTTGTAAACTCTCCAAATGAATAATGAAGACGTTCTTACTCTTAGCAACACCTGAGTATTCAACATTAGGTTGGACGTAATTATCCTTCATATACTTTTCAATTGAATCAATATCAGAACTCTTTGCTTGCGACTTAACAGCATTAGTCTTTGTCGTCTTAACTAAGTCATAAATATTAAAGACATTTAGGCCTAAATACTTAACGATATAGTTGTTATCGAAAGTTCTTGTTAATAGTTGTGAACGATCACTTTCAGCTAAAGTTAAATTAGCACCAAACAATAATACAGCCAACGAACTGACTAAAACTGGAATACGCCAATTAAATCGTTTGACATCCATCTTTATAAGATGAAAAGCCAATAATAATATCAAGACAATAACATCAAGGAAGACTAGGAAATCAGTTGGCTTTAAAATTCCCATGATACTTTTACCAAGGTTATTGGTTACTGAACCAGAACCCTTGATAAGTACCATTGTTAGGAAGTCTGAGAATTCACGATAGTACAAAATATTCGAGAATAGCCAAACTGAATCTAAGAAATCGATAATCAGAAGAAAGATATATGACTTTCTTCCCTTCATATATAAAGCAATCCCAAACAGCAATAACATGATTGGAATCGGATTGATGATCATTAAAAATGTCTGAATAGATCCTTTTACACCTAAGTTAAACTTAGTCGTATAAGCATAAATCGTTTTCAGAGTGTATAAAAACACAGCTAGGAGTACAAACCCTAGCCTAGTGTTTAGAAACTTGGAAATACCTTTAGTAATACGCTTCATTGTTTTCGCTCCATAGATTTATTAGCAACTTGTTGTTCAATTTTTGGTTTCTTTGAAACTGCGATAATCCCTAAGAACATCCCCAAATAATACGTAATAAATCTCCATAAAAACATACCTAAAATCAAACCTGACGAAGAAGGTATAAATCCAGCAAATAATGTCTTAAAACTGAATTCCGCCCCACCTGATCCACCAGGAATTGGAAAGATTGAGACAATCATAACAATCATAATATGCATAACTAATACATCGATTATATTTACGTGGTCACAATTCAAAGCCAATAAAACAAAATAAACTACAAAGTAGTATAAGAATAATTGCACGATTGTTAGAAGTGATGCTTTAATCACTTTCTTCTTCTCCTGCTTTAAAACTAAACTCTCTTTATAGAAACTATCAATACTGTTTATAGCTGACTGTAAAATTTTATCACGTTTTTCTTCTTTTAGAAAAAATAAAACCGGTTTCAAAATAATTTGTACCATTTTTTTTGTAAAATCGTAGTAATACATGATCATCAACAAGAACGAAATCGTTACAACATGGATTACCATTCCAAAAACAATCAAAGTTGCTAATCCAGAAAAATGTTTAGCAACACTACTAAAACTTACTAACATGGCTACAATGAAATTGACTAGTACCATCGCTTGATAAATGACAAACTTCATCAACAAGACTGAACTAGCACGACCGCCATCAATTTTTGATTGCATCAAACCAAGTAATTGTGCAGGTTGACCACCTGAAGAAAAAGGCGTGATGGCATTAAAAAGTGCTTGAAGTAAAGGAATACGATACATCTCCCACCAGCCAAACTTACGATCTTCTTTCTTTTTCAGTAGCGTATGTAAGACCATCGCCTCAACACCATATGACAATAGGATTGATAAAAACGCTACTGCAAGCCAAAAATAATTTAAACTCTTAAACGTTGAAACCAAGGAATTAAAGTTAATATTCCTAGCTTCCCACCAGAAAATACCAATTCCTAATCCCAACATTACAAAAATTGCTGCTATATGTTTTCTACTCATTATTTATCCTGTTTAGCAATATTATATTGTTCTGTATAAAAGTCATACCAAATTTTACTCAAATTATCTTCTGAGTATTGGTTGGCAGCCTTTTTAGATTTTTTCTTGAAATCCTCTAAAATTGAACGATCTTGATTAGCATGATTAATAAAAGCATTCATATCAGAAAAACCATCAGCTTTTTGATAGTAGCCATCAATAATTGCACGGTATAGTTCCAAATCTCTCAATAGTACTGGAGCACCACAACTGAAAGCCTCTAACACTGACATTGGGAACAATTCATCATATGAAGGTAACAAGAACAAATCACAAATATTATAATAGTTAACTAAATCATTACGATCAACTATTCCTGTGAATGTCATGTTCTTAGGTGCATTATCAATCATATCTTTATAACGGTCATAACCATCAGTGATTTTACCGAATGAAAAACCACCCGCCCAAATAAACTGAATATCTGGGTTAACTTGTGCTAATTTATAAAAATCATCGATTCCCTTTCGTTCTTGAACTTGTCCATCACCAAAAACAACAAACTTATCTTCCGGAACGCCTATCTTTTTACGGAAAGCGGCCTTTTCCTCAGCACTCTTTTCGTAAAAATTATCGGTTGAAACAAAATTAGGGATATATTTGATCTTCTTACGATCCAAACCATGTGCCACCAACTTATCAATAAAGGTTGGATTAACAACTACGATTTGATCCATGCGTTTGTAAAAACTGATTACATAATTATAAAAAATACCACGTGCTGGTTGAGGTAATTTGATACTCCCCTCCAAAGTTTCTGGAAGAAAATGCACGTAGCCAATCTTACGGCCTCTTTTTTTAGAAAATGTAGATAAGTAGAACTGTGGGTCAATCGTATGGTAATGACTTAAATCACTACGATGATAGTCGTTTATCTTAATATCAAATTCATCACTAAAACGATCTTTTAGTAAATTAACCAATTCGATATATGCACTACCTACACCTTGACCTGCAACTTTATCTGCGGATGAAAACATGTTTATTTTAATCATTAGAATACTCCTCTGGATCGATTGATGAATCTGAAAGCTTCTCTCTGACGAAGTAATCCTCGGCATGACGATAGAAATCAAGAATCGAGTTACCAAATCCATCTGATGAAATTCCATACAGTACCTTTTGACGAGCTTCACGGTCATCAAATGAATTAGGGTGATCGAGATATGTCTTAATCTTAGGTACTAATTGATCATCTTGACTGAATGTTACACCAACTGAAGGATCAGTCAACAAGGCATCAGTATAAGGCGCACTTCTAACTACTATTTTTAGACCAGAAGCAATTGCCTCAATATAGGTCAACCCCTGCGATTCCGTATCACTAGAAGATACAAAAAGATCAGCCATATGATAGTATGGTGAAATTTCATCATGAGCCACTTCACCGGTAAAAATAACATTATCGGTAATATTTAGATCCCTACTCATTTGAACTAATTCTTCCATATCGGGACCGTCACCAACAATTACCAACATAATTTTAGGATTATACTTTAATAATTCTGGCATGGATCTGAGCATATGGTCAATTTTTTTCTCTAAAGCAATACGACTAAGCATCAAAATAACCGGCGTATCTTCTGCTATGCCCAATTTTTCTCGTATGATCGATGCATTAACTGGTTTCGTATACTCTGACAAATCAACACCTGTCGGAACAATTGAGATTGGTGCCTTGATGCCATAACGATCCAAAGTCTCTCTTACTTGTTTACTTGGAGCAACAACCCCTGAAGCATTCTTCAAAAATAGCTTTGTCATTTGCTTAACGTGATATGGCTTCAACAAATGACCATTTAAGACATAATGCAAATAATCCTCATACATTGTGTGATATGTATGAACAAATGGAATCTTTAATTGTTTAGCGACAAACTTTCCTATCATTCCCAAAGAAAATTCTGTCTGTGTATGAACGATATCAAGTTTTAATTCTTTAGCCAATTCAACCGCATGAAACATCCCACGAATGGCGATTCTTCTATCCGTAAACGAGATAAAAGGCACACTAGCCAAACGAAAGATATTAGGTTCAATTGTATTCTTAGGTACATTAGGATCTGTTGTCGTAAAAATATAAACAGAATGACCTTTTCTCTCCAGATCATTCTTCAATGTTTGAATTGATGTTGCTACCCCACTAACTTGTGGAAAGTATGTATCAGTAAAAATTCCGATGTTCATAAGATCACATCTCCTTGCAAACTCTATAAAGTAGATTATAACAAAAAAATGAGGGAAGAACTTCCCTCATCTCTGCCTTACTTTATTAATTTACTAAAACTCTTATTTTGCATTAAGAAATAGAAAATCACCGCACCGATAGCTACAACAACTAACTCACCTAGTCCAACCGTAACAAAGTTCAAGGCAAATGGTAATTTCAAGACAAAATGCAATTCTGCCCCAACAATTAATCCATTTACAACGGCACAAATTACAGGTACTAGCCATAAGAATTTTGTCTTAGCAGGAACCCTTGTAATCAAGTAGCAAGCAATTGCTGTTGCTAACGTTCCTAAAATCAAATCGTATGCCCCTAATGATGCACTAAAGATATTTGAGATAAAGCATCCAATAATCAGAGACCAACTATATTTATGATTAAAAAATGGCAATAACATCAGAATCTCTGAAACTCGAAATTGGATTTGACCGTAGGAAAACGCTGAAATAACAGGTGCGATTGTCACTGCTACATAAAGCGCTGCTACCAAAGCCAATTGTGTGATATCTCTTACTTTTAAATTACTCAAAATAAAACCCTCCACTGTTTTAATTAATTCCGCAGGTTCATCAGTGTAAACTGCTCCTAATAGGTTATCTTATTTTCAACCCGGTATCAAGCTAATAAAAAAGACAAAACCACTTATTGGCTTTGTCTTAATAATTTAGTCTAATGTTCCACGTTTACGTAATTGTTCATCAATTAAATCAAGAACCTTTTGACGATCTTCAGGGTTCTCAACGAAATCATACTTGTCACCATCGATTTTCATCTTAGGACTGTAATCATAATCGTCATACCAACCATCATAACGGCTAAGTAGTTGATGATAATATTCTGGCAAAGTTGGATCTTGTTCTGGTTGTTCATATGAACGACCACGTTTTTCGATACGGTGAATCATTGTGTCATATGAAATATCCAAGTGTACCAATAAATCAGGTGCCTTTTTAGCGGCAGCGTATGGTAGTTCTTGCATCATGTTGTCTAGAAGTTCATCGTAAACTTTTACTTCTTGAGGAGTAGCTCTACCCATGTCAGCATTCATATGAAAGAATAGTGAATCTTCGTAAATTGAACGGTCCAAAACATTATTATCTTGTACCATTGCTTTCTTAATTGAATCAAAACGTTTATTCAAAAAGTAAATTTGTAGTAAAAATGCATATTTCTTAGGGTCTTTATAAAATAATGGCAAAACCGGATTATTATCAACTTGTTCATAGAAAGCCTCAGTTCCTAAGTGTTCTGATAAAATAGTCGCCAATGAACTCTTTCCGGCTCCAATTGCGCCGCTCAATACGATCATCATTATTCTCCTCCGTAGCTTTTTAATTCTTTATTTGATTTGTTAATTTGCAAAAAAACAACATTCACTATGATACCACTTCAATTCTATATATTGTATATATTTTTGAAATTTCACCATATGTGGTATTTATCACAAGCACTCGTTTCTTTATTAATAACGTTTTTAAATAATAAAATAATATTTATCATTAAGCCCTATCGTATTCAGCTTAATCATTCTATAATTGGACTGTACTGATTAAGAAAGGGGAAAAAGTATGGGGAAGAAATTACGAAATATTTTTACCGCTCTCATAACTGGATTAGCCGTTATAATTTTAATTCTTACCTTTAACACTAATAATGTTAAAGCTGCTAAAAACTATACTAGTTCTGATATGATTACAAGCGGTTCTATTAATAAACAAGACAAGATTTACAGCATGAGCAGTACCGTACCAATCACATACGAGTACGATACGACTGGTTACAAACTTGAAAATGGCGATACTTTGACTATCGACGTGCCAAGTCCCTTAGCCGTTACACCAAACGATACTCCATTCAATGTTGTTGGTGACAATGGTGAAGTCATTGGTACAGCTATTTTGAATAGTAGTAATCAAATTGTTGTTACCTTCAACGAAAATGTTGAGGAACTTGAAAGTGTCAAAGGGACGCTTTCTATCAACACAGGAGTTACCGTAGATCGTAATAAAGCTGAAGTTGGTTCAAATGATGTTTATTTCCCTATTAAGGATAAGAATACTCAACAAAGCATTCTTCAAACCAAAGCCAGTGACAAAAACATCTCGAAAAAGGGTGTCTTTGGTACTGATGCCGAGGGTAACGAAATCGTTACTTGGACTATCCTTGCCAACCGTAATGAATTAAACTTCGGTACAATGAGCGTCTTTGATACTATTACTGATCCTAATTTAGAATATGTATCTGGCTCTGTTGTCGTTCAAGAGGCTACCTGGAAGGATAAGGAAACTGGTACCTATAAACGCGGAGATACCGTTCCTTCAAGCAATTACACTCTAAATGAGTCTGGAAATGGATTTGATTTAACCATTCCAAATTCTGGAAAACAAATGTACGCTATAACCTTCCAAACTAAAGTTACAGATCCAAGCAAAGTAACTGATGGAACAGTCTTTAGAAACGACGCTACAATGACAGGAAAAGTTACTGGTAACGGTAATGAGTCACAGGAAATCAATGAAACAGCTTCTGGAAAAGTTTCTGGTGGAACTAATTCCGGTAATGGTAGTGGTAACAAACTCGGTAGTGCTACATTGACTAAATTCAATGAACAAGACAACACTACTCCATTAGCAGGCGCCGTTTATGATCTTTACAAAGTTGGTTCAGATACTCCTGTTCAAACTAATTTGACTACTGATGAAAATGGTCAAATCAAGCTAAATAATCTTGGTGCCGGCGACTATTACTTCAAAGAAGTCACAGCCCCTGCTGGTTATCAATTGAATGAAAACGAAATTCCATTTACCATAACGGGACAAACTACAGCACCTGTTCAAGTAACTGGTGTTGACGAACCTGAAAAAGAAGAATTAGGTTCAATTGTTATTAAGAAAATTGATGCTGAAACTGGCTACAAATTAGCCGGTGCCGAATTCAACATTGTTAATGATAAAGGTGAAGTTGTTGGAACAATCACTACCGACCGTTTAGGTCTTGGCCATTTCTACAACCTACCAGTTGGACATTATAAATTAGTTGAAACTAAAGCTCCCGAAGGTTATCTCAAAGGCGAAGATATTGAATTCGATATTAGTGCTGATAATCTAACACCAAAAATGATTTCCGTTGAAAACGAAAAAGAAATTACTGGTGAAAATGGCTATAGTGCAGTTCTTCAAAAATTTGATCGTGATGATTTAACAGTTGGCGTCCCTGGTGCTGAATATACTCTTTATGGTGATGATGGTATTGCTCTAGAAACTGCCGTAACAAATGAGCTAGGTGTTATCAAAATTGACAATCTTAAACCTGGCAAGTATTACTTCCTAGAAACTAAAGCTCCTGAAGGTTATGATTTAAATCCTGATAAGATTCCATTTACTATCACTGAGAACTCCAATGAGACCGGTGTTGGTACATTAGAAACATCAGACCCTAAGACCGTCACAACTGAACCTGGTGATAACAATAATGGTAATGAAGGTAATACTCAAGAACCCGGCGACAATAATGGTAATGAAGGCAATACTTCTAAACCCGATGAAAATGGTAACGGTGATAAAGATGACAACGATAGTGGTTTAATCGTTGATCCTGAACATCCCGCTACAGACAATAACAATAATGAAGGTGGACTTATCACTAACCCATTGAACCCTGACACTTCAAATAATGGCAATAGTTCTACTTCAGAATCCAATACTGACAAACTTCCTCAAACTGGTGCTGAATCTGGTTTGCTAGCAAGTCTTCTAGGATTCGTTCTTCTAATTAGCATCACTTATCTTAATCGTCGTCATGCTTAATTAGACAAATTAAAAATGGACTGAGAAAAAATTCTCAGTCCATTTTTTTGTCTCAATATATTTTAGAAAGCTCCACCACCGGAACCTCCTCCAAAACCACCAGACGAGCCTCCTGAGAAACCGCCGGATCCACCTGAGATACTTGATGAGCCCCCTGCTGAAATTGCTCCTGTAAAAGCTGTTTGGAAGCCTGTATTGCTATTAAGAAAACTACTACTCCCAATATAATAATATGCAATAGCCGAATTATTAACCACATCAGCTCCAAAGTTAACTTTCAAGGCCTTAATTACTTTATCAGAAACACCGAAGATAACCGCATATGGCAAGAATCGTTCCCAAAGGATAATGTCGCCAACCTCAGCCATTTTAATATCATCAATATCCTCTAGCATTCGTTTAAAGGCTCTAATTTTGTTAACTTCTTCTTCACCTAAATTTGTATATGGTGTAATCTTTTTCTTTACGATTACATACGGAATCCAAGCCACAAGACCAATAACTACTAGAATTGCGCCACTGAGTAGAACTGTACTGCTAAGAATTAAAGAAATCATCAGCATGATACCAAGGATAATATCAACGGCTATTGTGGCAACTTTAAAACTATCAACCAAATTCATATTTCCTAAATCTAAATATTTCTCTCGACCCTTTGCCGCATCTTTAGCCCACTTATCAAATTTTTTAGTCATCTTGTCGTCATTGCTACGAGCAAATTTACGAATGTCTTTCAACCGGACTGATTTACCATCACCGATCTTATCAATTAAATATTTAAAAAATTCATTGGTAGGTGGAACCAGTGCCGTAATTTGGTAGTCTTTACCGATTTTATCAATTTTCATACGACGATAGCCAACTTCATTCAACAAATCAGCTGTTAAAGAATTGCTATTAGCCTTGGATTGACGATCCAAAATTATTTCAGTAAAACTAGGAATAAATTCTGGTTCGTCAAAGAAATGATGCAAAGGTGTTGGTATTTGATGCTTTTGTCCCGGGTTCTTGCGTAATTTAATAAATTGATAGAGATAAATAATAACAATAAACACTCCAGCAATCGCCATCATTATCCAATAAAAATTCTTTTCTCGTTGTCGTCTAGCATTAGCCGCTTCAGCTTTTGACTTTTCTGCAGCTAGAATTCTCGCTTTAGCCTTCTTATTGACGATGTTCTTATTATCAGCAGTTACAGTTACGGGAAAAATAATATGACTTTCCACTGATTGATTAGCAGGCAATTCATCCAAAGTCATTACTACTTGACCATTTTTCTTGTCCACCTCTGTATGTCCCGATAATAGTCCGTGAGTCCAGGCCTGCAATTGCGTAATATTCT
Source organism: Companilactobacillus bobalius (assembly GCF_002179915.1). Lineage (NCBI taxonomy): Bacteria > Bacillati > Bacillota > Bacilli > Lactobacillales > Lactobacillaceae > Companilactobacillus > Companilactobacillus bobalius. Next base: position 330,268 of record NZ_MYFM01000003.1, on the reverse strand, counting down.
TCTTTGGAAAATTCAAGGTTAGCTTAATGTTATTCAAATCGTTATCCCAACCATTACCAATAATTTTCCAATTTAGCTCAGCTGTATCTAAATAATTAGTGATTACTCCATAAAGTTGATATTTATAAGTATAAGTCACCATTTCTGAATCAACGGCGTGATAAACTTTCATATCCATCGAATTATCGGTTCTAGTAACTCTAACAGTATTATTCTGATTTGAATCATTGTTGACCAATGTCTTAGCCCCAGATCCATTATTATAAGTGACGACTGGATCACTGGCACCCTTGATTCCCTTTAAATCTTGATTGTAATAAACACCATGATAATCGCCTTGAAAATCATAAACAATTTTTTGTGTTAAATCAGCATTACCATCTTTTTTGATATCGACAGTAACGTCATAATTTTTCACTGTAAATTTATCAGCTTTTACATCAGTGGTAGTTTGAAATGCTAGAAAAATCGCTAAGAAAGCAAATAATAGCCCTACTAGTTTTTTCATCTGATCCCCCATGAATCATTAATAAACTAATTTTATCATATTTTAACACTTTAAAAATTTGGGTAAAAAAAAGCGATCAACCGAAAGGTTAATACGCATTCTTAACAATACGTTGAATTTCTCTTTCTTGATCACGCTTTTTAATTGTTTCACGTTTATCGTATTTTCTTTTACCTTCAGCTACGCCAATCAATACTTTAGCAAAACCATGCTTTAAGTAAACTTTCAAAGGAATTACTGTAATTCCCTTTTCTTGAACTGTAGAGCTTATTTTACGAATTTCCTTCTTATGTAAAAGCAATTTACGATTTCTCAATGGATCGTGATTAAACTGGTTTCCTTGATCATAAACGCTGATATTAACGTTTTCTAACCAAAGTTCCCCATTATGGGGTTGAACGAAACCATCTTTAATATTGATTTTACTAGCACGAACTGACTTAATCTCAGTTCCTGTCAAAGAAATACCCGCCTCATATGTATCTAAAATATTGTAGTCATGACGAGCCTTACGATTATTAGCTACCTCACTAGCAGCCTTTGTGTGATGTTTCTTCATCGTTCATCACCGACTTTCGTATTTACCACGTCTCTTATGGTTATTATTGTTGTGACTATTACTACTATTGCCGTTTCCACGTTTGTCATTATGACGTCCATGTCCACCACGGCCACGACCATGTTGCATTGAACGCTTCTTCTTAAACTCAGCTTCACGCTTATCGGCTTGTTCTTGTTCTTCAGGTGTTAGAACACGTTCAAAGTCAATTTGACGATGCTCAACATCAGCTCTGATCAATTTAACTTTGATTGGTTGTCCAACCTTAAAGGTCTTACCAGTACCACGACCATGCATAGACATGCTCTTTTCATCATATTCGTAGAAGTCATCCTTCATGTTTGAAATATGAATCAAACCTTCAACCGTATTATCTAATTGAATGAACATTCCAAAACTAGTTACGGAACTGACAACGGCATCAAATTCACTACCAACTTGATCGGCCATGTATTCAGTCTTCTTCAAGTCATCAACCGCACGTTCAGCATTGATAGAAATTCTTTCACGACCAGAAGTATGTTGAGCAACATCTGGTAATTTTTCTTTCCATTTAGCTTGCTCATCATCAGTAAAGCCATTAACGGCATAACTGTGAATCATACGATGAACCATCAAATCAGGATAACGTCTGATTGGTGAAGTAAAGTGAGTATAATATTTAGCAGCTAAACCAAAGTGACCCAATGGATTATCAGAATATCTAGCCTGTTGCATACTACGCAACAACATGATTGTAACAACTGGTTCTTCAGGTGTGCCAACAACTTTTGATAAAACATCTTGGAACATCTTTGGTGTAATTTCTTTCAAGTTACCTTGAACTTGTACACCCATTGCAGCAACGAATTCAAAGAAGTTCTTAACTTTTTCATCATCGGGTTTTTCATGGACACGATACAAGAATGGTACGTGTTTCAAATTATAATTCATAGCTACAGTTTCATTAGCAGCTAACATGAATGATTCGATCATCTTTTCAGATGTTCCACGTTCTCTTAACTTGATATCAATTGGCTTACCATTTTCGTCAACAATGATTTGTGCTTCAGTTTCTTCGAAGTCGATAGCACCACGTTCATGACGCTTGTTGAATAAAATTTCATGAAGGTCTGCCATGTTTTTCAACATTGGGACTAATGGTGCGTATTCTTTAGTAAGAAGTTCGTCACCCTTCAAAATTTCATTAACGTTGTTATATGTCATACGATACTTAGATCTGATCACACTAGGATAAATATCATATTTAACAATATCACCCTTGTGATTAATCTCCATATCACATGTCAAAGCCAAACGATCTTCATCCGGATTCAAAGAACAAATTCCATTAGATAATCTGAATGGCAACATTGGAATTACTCGGTCAACCAAGTAAGTACTTGTTCCACGAGCGTAGGCTTCTTGATCAATTGGTGAGCCCTCTGTGACATAGTGTGTAACATCAGCAATATGAACTTCCAAGTGGAAATTACCATTTGGCAACATATCAACACCGACGGCATCATCAAAGTCTTTTGAGTCATCCCCATCAATAGTGATAACCATATTATCAGTTAAGTCTTTACGACCTTCTTTTTCACTATCCAAAACATGGTCAGGAATTTCTTCGGCAGCTTTAAGAACTTCACTTGGAAATTCAGGATTGATATCATTATCAACCACGATCGACATAATATCGACACCAGGATCATTCTTGTTACCAATCACTTCTAGTGCTGTACCTTCCATACTTTGGGGATGTTTATCACTAGGATACTCATCAATCGAAACTTGAACCATATCACCCATTTGTGGATGAAGACCTTTATCGGAAATGAAAATCATATATGATGCAATTTTCTTTTCGTGACTTTGAATGTAACCGTAGAAACCAGTTTTTTCAACTTGTGAATCACTGTATGGATGGAATTCACCAACAACTTTTGTTAATGATCTCTCTACGATCTTAGTGATTTCACCTTCAGGTCCCTTGTCGATCCAAGGATTTGATGGTTTAGTAATTTTTACATCAACGACATCACCGTTAACAGCATGTAAAGTATTGCTTCTAGCAATAAAAGCATCAGGTTCTACTTCATCATAACGAACGAAACCGAATCCTTTATCATTGCCCTTAAATTCACCTTCAACTGTTGTTTCAGGTGCAGCCATCTTGAATTCATCTTTATTAGTTAAACTAATTTTGCTTTCGCCTTCCAAAACAGCCAAAGCTTTAACAACACGTTTAAAGGCTGAAGCCCCGTGCATTCGTAATATATCTTCTATTTGCTCAGACTTATAGCGGCGATCAGGATTACTTCTGAAAACCTCTAATATATCTGCAATTAATTTATTTTCTTTATCTGGCATTTCTATCCTCAATTATTTTCTAAAAAGTTTAACACGGCACTCTCCAATTCATGGTGAGCACTGTTGATGGTTAGGACATGTCCTGCATCATACCAATGCAATTGTGCTGTTCCAACCTTTTGAGCCACAATTTTTGCGGCATCCGGATTTACTAATTCATCACTCGTACCTTGACCAATAAAATATGGTCGATTTATTTCAGCCAAATTTTCAGTTACACCAGCGGTAGCTTTACTTATCTCTGTTAACATCGAATCTATCTTAGAATCAACAACTCTAATTTTAGAATCAATCTCAACTTCTGTTAAGCCCTGTTGAACAGAATACACCTTTTTTGCGTAGGTCATAAAGGCATTTCTAATTTCCCGAAAGTTGGTCGTATACAGTGGCGATCCGAAGACACCACCTGACACTACTTCTGGAATTTCTTCTAAAGCTTTAGTAGCAAAAATTGCCCCTAAGGATAAACCAAAAACTGAAATTTGTTTTTTCCCTTGAGCTTTTAAGAATTCCACTGCTTCAAGTGTTTGTTCCCACCAACGATCAGGTCCGCCAAGATTTAAAATATCTAATGGCTCAGGAGTTCCGTGACCGGCAAACATCGGAGCATAAGCAGAATAACCACTACGTTCCAAATACCTACCTAGTAATCGCATATCATTAGCCGTGCCTGAGAAAGAATGCAAAAGAAGAACTGCACTTGAACCCTTATCAAAATAAAACGGTTGGGGCGTTAAAATTTTCATATCACAAATGCTCCTTATAACAAAAAACCTCCTGAGTAACTTTCAGGAGGAATAAATTGCTTAGTGAGATGATAAGTATACTAGTATCAACGAGCAAACAAAAAATAATACTAGTAAAGCGTAGGTAACCTTAACCATAAAGGCTTCGAAACCACGCTTCTTTTGGTTGCTGAATAGGTCGCCACCACCACCAGACAATGCATTCAAAGCATCTTGTTGCTTTGTTGGTTGCATTAAGACGGCAATTATTATCAAAATGGAAACGATTATCAACACTGTTTCAATAACGTTATACACCTGTAAAACCTCCGTTCATGGTGTTGAAAGCTGAAATCACTTCTAAAACAATAACATAAAATGGGTCAAATTTCTAGTTAATTCCATTAATCATGTTCTTTAACTTCCGTGATATTTTAGCTCTCTGGCCAGCATTTACCATGACAACAATTCTATCGCCCGCTTTAATAAGCGTATCGCCATTAGGTATCAATTGACGTTCTCCACGATAAACTCCAACAACTAAAATATCTTTAGGAAATGGAATATCACGAATATATTTACCATCAATTGAACTACCCTCATAAATTGGCACTTCCAAACGATCAGTAAACTTGCTGACACGGTTTAGATAATCAGAATTTAAATTCAATTTTTCTTTCAATGATTCATAAATTGGTGCTCCATTTAATAGATCCACCACAATATACGCTACTAATGACAACACGGCCAAAGGCATCAAATGTTTTAATGAACCAACCATTTCAGTTACCAGAATAATGGCCGTAAATGGTGCTTTACCAATACAGGCAAAGTAACCAGCCATTGCAAAGATAATCAGATTACTTTCAAAAGCAATTGGTAATAATCCTAATTGATTCATCACCACCGCATAGATGGCACCAATAATAGCTCCCAAGTTTAAAATAGGAAGAAAAATACCACCAGGTAAACCTGATCCATACGAAATCATTGAATAAACAAATCTTAAAATTAATAATCCTAATAAGAATAAGAGACTTGTTCCATATTTATCCAGGTTGATAATGATTCCATTACCACCACCGATAAACTGTGGAACAGCCATTCCAATAGGAACAATTAGGATCAAAGGAATAATACCATGAATAAATCGAGGTAATCTGGTCTTTTCGTAAATTGAAGGCATTGCCAACAAAACGATTTGATAGAGTCGTCCCATTAATCCTAAAATAATCCCCAATATAACTAAATGCCAATAATATTTTATCGGCAAACTATATTGATATGGTACTTGTAAAACTGGTTGTAAGCCAAAGACGTAGAGTGAAATAACATTAGCGCTGACTGCACTAGCTAAAGAGGTTACCCAAACTAATGGTGAAAAATTATGATAAACCTCTTCCAAAACAAACATTGCTCCTGCAATTGGTGCACTAAATGCCGCTGCCAAACCAGCCGCTGCTCCACTAGCTATCAAGACACGTTGATTTACACCACGATTATCATGTGTTAATTCTCCAACGCCTTGTCCAATAGCTGACCCTAATTGAATTGAAGGTCCTTCACGTCCTAGAAAAAGACCAGGACCAATACTCAAAATACCTCCGACAAACTTACGCCACAAAATTGACCACCACTTCAGATGCATCTCGCCACCTAATTGAGCCTCAACTTGAGGAATACCTGAACCAGAGATATTGGGTTCTTTCTTAAGCAAATAGCCAACAAAGATTGCCACAACGATCATGGCAATCAATAAACCAATTAATAAACTTAAATTGCTTCTAGCTGTTACATAAAGCCCTTGAAAAACTTTTAATGATTGAGCTATTGACCATCTAAACATACTTACAACAATTCCTGAAATTGCTCCGACCAGAACACCTTCTAAAGTCAGTTTTAACTTCTCATTATCAGTAATTGCTATCTTCATTTTTATCCCCTACATTAAAAGTTTAGTTTTGGAACATCATAAACTGATGGCGATGGTTGATAGAAACCAGCTTCAAGCAATTCCATATCAGTCAAAATTTCTTCATCAGTTACCAGTCTTGGCTTCTTATTAACTAATGTTTGATAAACAGAATCATAATACAAACCATAATCCCCTAATGGTGTCTTAATCTGTTTTTCAATCCAATCTCCATTAGCATTACGATACTTAGCCAAACCATAATACATCGGACTATCTTCTCCAAATCCAGGTGTACCCGGCATAATACCAGCCTTAAGATCATTTTCTTGTTGGTCAGCACCATACTTGATGAATGAACCATTCATACCATGAATAGTAAAGCGAGGATACTCTTTGGCAACATCAGTACTTACTTTGACCTTAACCTTCATCTTTGTGCCATAATGCAAATCAACATCGAAATAGTTATCCACAGCATCACTAACTTCGGTGTTACGAATATCGTAAACAACTTTATCAGGACGACCAAAAATGGCAACCATACGATCCATCAAATGAATTCCTAAACCATAGAATTCACCTTGTTCTTTCGTTCCCTTACCGTTAACCGTATTAGGACGATAATAATCAATATGTGATTCAACCTCGACAATATCACCCAGGAAGCCTTGGTCAATAACTTGTTTAGCGGCCAAATAATCACCATCAAAGCGGCGATTTTGATATGGCATAACCAAAACATTATTATCTTTACCTAATTGAATTAATTCACGCGCATGATCTAAAGTATCAACAAATGGTTTTTCAACGATAACTGATTTCTTAGCTTCAATTACACTCTTAGCTAATTGATAATGTGTTTGAGCTGGAGTACAAATTGTTACTAAATCAATTTCTGGATCATTTAAAATATCATTTAAATCATTAGTGAAATTGACTCCGTTATCACGATAAGGTTTAGCCAAATTTTCATTAACTGCCTTACGTGTATAAACGGTCTTCACTTGAAAATCTTTTCGAATATTCAAATATGGTAAATGATAGCGATTGGCCGATTTACCAAATCCAATAAATGCAATTTTTAATGTCATTTAATTCTCCTCCAACTATTTCTACTTATGATTTTTACTTAAATTTGATTTTAGTAATGCTTAGCTTTCCGTCCTCCGCAACAAGAAAATTTGGCTGGAACGCCATAGGCCGACTGGAAGCTAATGGATTTGCACTTCGTGCAAATCCATGGATCTTCAAGTTCGGCCTTTACCTAAGTAATAAATTGCTAAGGTAAATTTTATGGCTGAGCCAATTTTCTTGTTGCTCCAGACTAGCATTCTATTCTATTGTTTACAATCTTAAAATTTTAGTTAGTAAAAACAGCGTTTATTTAGATATTCAATACCCTAAACCACTTAAATTCTTTTTCACTTAAACTAAAGCTCACAATATTTATCCCACTACATAGGATTGATATCAATTCCAACCAAATATAAGTAAAAACTCCACTTATATATTGTACAAAAAAATGACACAAAAAAAACAGCCCTAAGGCTGTTTTAATTAATTACTTAAAAGTAATTATTTGTTTAAGTTGTAGAAACTCTTGATACCCTTGTATTCTGATTGGTCACCAAGTTGATCTTCAATTCTCATCAATTGGTTGTACTTAGCAATACGGTCTGTACGGCTCATTGAACCAGTCTTGATTTGACCTGCGTTTGTAGCAACAACAAGGTCAGCAATTGTAGTATCTTCTGTTTCACCTGAACGGTGAGAAACAACGGCTGTGAAGCCAGCTTCTTTAGCCATTTCGATAGCTTCGAATGTTTCTGTAAGTGTACCGATTTGGTTAAGCTTGATAAGGATTGAGTTTGAAACTCCCATTTCAATACCCTTCTTCAAGTAGTCTGTGTTTGTAACGAACAAGTCATCACCAACAAGTTGTACTTTCTTACCAAGTTTAGCAGTAACTTTTTGCCAGTCTTCCCATTCGTTTTCATCGATAGGATCTTCGATTGTAACAACTGGGTACTTGTCAACGATACCATCAAGCAAGTCGATAAATTCGTCTGTTGAAAGAACAGCACCGTTTTCGCCTTCACCCTTTAGTTCGTACTTGTGAGTGTCTTTGTTGTAGAATTCTGATGAAGCACAGTCAAAACCAATAGCAACGTCGTCGCCAGGCTTGTAACCAGCTTTTTCAATAGCTTCAACCAAAATCTTGAATGGTGCTTCGTTGTTTTCTAGATCAGGAGCGAAACCACCTTCATCACCAACAGCTGTGTTCAAGCCACGGCTTTCAAGAACCTTCTTCAATGATTGGAAAGTTTCTGAACCCATACGTACGGCTTCACGCATTGATTTTGCACCAACAGGTACAATCATGAATTCTTGGAAGTCAACGTTGTTGTCAGCATGCTTACCACCATTGATAACGTTCATCATAGGTGTTGGCAATACGTGAGCATTAGGACCACCAAGGTATTCGTACAATGGAAGACCTAATTCGTCAGCAGCAGCACGAGCAGCAGCAAGTGAAACACCAAGAATAGCGTTAGCACCTAAAGTACCCTTGTTTGGTGTACCGTCAAGGTCGATCATAGCTTGGTCAATGGCACGTTGGTCAGTAACGTCCATGCCGATAACCTTTTTAGCAATCTTGTCGTTTACGTTAGCAACGGCTTTAAGAACACCCTTACCACCAAAACGTGATTTGTCGCCATCACGTAATTCAACAGCTTCGTGTTCACCAGTTGAAGCACCTGATGGAACAAGTGCGCGGCCAAAGCCACCTAGTTCAGTATATAGTTCAACTTCAACAGTTGGGTTACCACGTGAATCAAGAACTTCACGGCCTAAAATATCAGTAATTACAGACATATTTTAAAAATCTCCTTTATGATTTTAATACAACACAATTTTAACCTTTTTGGCACTTAAAATAAATAACTTATATAAAACTAATTATTTATTGAAGTTAGCCAAAGCGATATATGATTCTGGATCCATTGATGCACCACCAACAAGTCCACCATCAATATCTTCTTTAGCCATTAATTCTTTAACGTTAGCAGGTTTTAAAGAACCACCGTAAAGAATACGTACTTTATCAGCAGTGTCAGCATCGTACAAGCTAGCAATCTTTTCACGGATTACGTGAACCATTTCTTGTGCTTGATCAGCAGTAGCAGTCTTACCAGTACCGATAGCCCAGATTGGTTCGTAAGCGATAACTGATTTAGCCAAGTCAGCAGCAGAAATGCCTTTAACAGCATTTTCGATTTGACCTGTTACCCAGTCTTCAGCTTTTCCAGCTTCACGTTGTTCTAGTGTTTCACCACAGCAAATGATAGGTAGCATGTTGTTCTTCAAGATAGCAAGAGCTTTCTTGTTGATGTCTTCATCAGTTTCACCGAAGTATTGTCTTCTTTCTGAGTGACCAATGATTACATAGTCGATGCCCATTTCATCAAGTGCCTTAGGTGAAGTTTCACCAGTAAATGCACCAGCATCTTCAAAGTATGAGTTTTCAGCAGCTGTCTTCAATGGTGTGCCTTCTGCACCTGCAACAAGTGTTGTAAGGTCGATGGCTGGAGCACCAATGATAGTTTCAACGCCAGATTCTGGCAACTTACCTTTGATACCGTCTAAAAATTCTTGGGTTTCTTTAGGATTCTTGTTCATCTTCCAGTTACCCGCAATAATAGGTGTACGCATAAATTAATTCTCCTCTGAAAAATAATAATTATTTATCTGAAATTGAGTCGATACCAGGTAATACTTTACCTTCAAGGTATTCTAGTGAAGCACCACCACCAGTTGAGATGTGTGTTAGCTTATCAGCAATACCAAGACTCTTAGCAGCAGCAGTTGAGTCACCACCACCAACAATAGTAATAGCATCTGTTAGGCTACCCATAGCACGTCCAACTTCTAGTGTACCTTCAGCAAACTTGCTCATTTCGAATGCACCCATTGGTCCATTCCATACAACAGTCTTTGCACCAGCTAATTTGTCTTGGAACAATTTAACTGTCTTAGGTCCGATATCAAGAGCCATTTCGTCATCAGGAATATCAACACCATCAGTAGTTGTTGCATCAGCATCATTTGAGAATTCTTTAGCAACGATGTGGTCTACAGGAAGAACAATCTTGTCGCCAGCTTTTTGAAGGAGGTCTTTAGCTAGTTCAACTTTGTCTTCTTCGAATAGAGACTTACCAATCTTGTGGCCTTGAGCAGCTAAGAATGTATAAGCCATACCACCACCGATTAAGATGTGGTCTGATTTTGGAATTAAGTTTTCAATAACACCGATCTTATCTGAAACCTTTGCACCACCAAGAATTGTTACGAATGGGTGTACAGGATTGTCAACGGCGTTACCTAAAAACTTGATTTCCTTTTCCATTAAGAAACCAGCAGCAACTGGCTTGCCAGCAGCCTTCATAGCTGTTGAGATACCAACGTTTGAAGCATGGCTTCTGTGGGCTGTACCGAAAGCATCGTTGATAAATACGTCACCAAGTGATGCCCAGTATTCGCCAAGTTTAGGATCATTCTTGCTTTCACGTTTGCCGAAGTCGTTATCGATATCTTGGAAACGAGTGTTTTCCATCAATAGGATTTGACCGTCTTTAAGACCGTTGATAGCATCTTCAAGTTCTTTACCTTCGTTAGTTGGTACGAACTCTACAGGCATACCGCTTAATTCTTGAAGTTTAGCAGCAACTGGCTTCAATGATAAAGCTTTCTTGTCTTCGTCACTCTTAATACGACCCAAGTGAGATAGCAAGATAACCTTTCCACCATGTTCTGAAACATATTTGATTGTTGGGATAGCACCAACGATACGATTTGTATCGCCGACAACACCATCTTTAATAGGAACGTTGAAATCTACACGCATCAAGACTTTTTTGCCTTTTACGTCAACGTCAGAAACAATAAGTTTAGCCATTGTAAATAAATCCTCCAATATTTTCCTTAAAAAAAAGCGGAAGGAGTTTTCCTCCCTCCGCCAATTTAAATCACACTAAATTAGGTTTTCGTGATTACTAGTTTAGATTAATGAATTAGTCTAATGTAGCAAACTTTTCAAGTGTACGAACCATTTGTGCTGTAAATCCTGATTCATTGTCATACCAAGCAACAGTCTTTACAACTTGTGCGTCGCCCTTACCAACAATTTGTGTTTGTGTTGGGTCAAAGATTGAACCGAATGATGTACCGATAACGTCTGAAGATACGATTTCATCATCGTTGTAACCGAATGAAGGGTTGTTTTCTGTATACTTCTTGATTGCAGCATTAACTTCGTCAACTGTAACTTCTTTACCAAGAGTTGCAACTAATTCTGTAACTGAACCTGTGATAACTGGAACACGTTGTGCATGTCCATCAAGCTTACCCTTCAATGCAGGAACAACAAGACCTAAGGCCTTAGCAGCACCAGTTGAATGAGGGATGATGTTAGCAGCAGCAGCACGTGCAGCACGAACATTACCTTTACGTTCTGGACCATCTTGAAGTTTTTGTGTAGCTGTGTAAGCATGGATTGTTGTCATTGTACCAGCTTTAATACCGAATTCTTCGTTTACGGCATTTGCTAGAGGTGCAAGACAGTTTGTTGTACATGAACCAGCTGAAGCGATCTTAACGTCGTTTGTTAGGATGTCATCGTTAACACCATAAACAACTGTAGGCATGTCACCTGATGGAGCTGAGATCAATACACGTTTTGCACCGGCATCCAAGTGAGCTTGTGCTTTTTCTGTTGATGTGTAGAATCCAGTACATTCAAGAACAATGTCAACACCGTCGTTAGCAACCCATTTAAGGTCTGCAGCGTTCATTTCAGCATATACAGGGATCTTCTTACCGTCAACAACGATAGCGTTGTCAGCAGCTTCAATCTTATCGATTTCGAAGTTACCATGAGCTGTATCATACTTCAATAGGTGAGCAAGCATAGCAGGTGAAGTTAAATCGTTAATTGCAACAACTTCCAAATCTGTCTTGCCAGCTGCTTGAAGTGCAGCAATACGGCGGAATGCCAAACGACCGATACGGCCAAATCCATTAATACCAACTTTTGTAGTCATACAAAAATTCCTCCTTCAGGAAATAAAAAAAATATTATTTTAAAGGGTTATCCCTTAAAATCAGTTTTGAGGCACCTTCATCAGTAATTAAGATTGTATGATGAGGTGCGTTTTTCATATATGATTGAATCGCGTTAGCTTTACTCTCGCCACCGGCAATCGCAATCACATATTCTATTCTATCAAGGTCCCGGACATGAAGTCCAATCCTAGGTACCTTATAAACAAGTTTACCACTTTGATCAAAGAAATCACCAAATGCTTCTGCAACAGCTCTTCCACTGTCTACTACATTCTGTTCTTTAGAAGAAAGATTTCTTCTCTCAGCCATAACACTTGCAGTGCCAATGCTGTGAATAACAACATTACTTCTATATATTAAATCAAGAACCGACTTAATTGAAGTCTCTTTTTGCAAAGATTCGAAACTTTTTTCAGAAATATCTTCTGGAAGATACAATGCCCGGTACTGACCCTGTGTTCTAGAAGCCATTTCCGCACAAACACTGTTAGCTTGAATTGCAACTGACTCACCAACACCACCACGAGCTGGTAAAAATACCAGTTGACGGTTCTTTGACAAATCAGAAGAAAGATTTCTTGCAACTTGAGCCAAGGTGCTACCACCTGTAACAGAGATCATTGACTGTCCTGTCGGTAACAGTGTCCCTAAAAGTTGATTAAGCCTTCTACCAAATGAATCAACCACACGATGTTGCTTATCAGCATTACCCGGTAAAACAATACATCTACTGATTCCAAGCTTACTACTCAATTGTTTCTCCAATAAAGCAGTTCCTTGATAATCGGCTAATACATCTGTCAATCTAATTACAACGTCGCTACCTGTCTTTGTCAAAGACATTCCAGATTTCGAAGAAATAATCAAACCTTGCTTTCTCAACAAGTCAGTTTCTGTTCTTAACCCACGTTCAGTAATGTTAAGATCATCAGCTAACACTCTGCGCCCGATAGGCTCCATTAATGAGATACTCTGAAGTATTTTAAATCGCTTTTCCAGAGTCTTAATGAAGTCTGGGGCAACTAAATCCAGCAATTCTAAATCTTCATTATTAGTCATTTGATATACTCCATGGGGCAAGTCCTGTCCCTGTATGTCTGTTTACGACCCATGTACTCAAAAAATAAAAGCCCAGATGATTAAATCTCATCTCCTAAGCACAACTAATAGTATAAACTCTCTTGTGAATATTTCAAGTAATATGCGATAAAAAGTGAAAGTTATATTAATTTTTTTAGAGATTTACTTTTTACCCTATGATGAGCTAGAATTATATTGTGCTTGCGCTGCTAGTGTAATGGATAGCACACAGGATTCCGGTTCCTGGGATGTGGGTTCGACTCCCACGTGGCGCATAATTGTTTCACAAAGTCTTAACTGTAAGTGTTGATAATTCAACATTCTAATTGTTTTATGACTATAACAGGAATTATTCTATGCAAAAACAAGATAATCTTTCGGGTTTTACTCCTGAGATTATCTTGTTTTTTATTTTCTACTGCTACTAAGAACAAAATGACGTAAAACCTGATTAAATTCGTCGGGAACTTCAGCCATAATATCGTGTCCACTATTATCCATAGTAAATGTTTTGATTTTAGGATTAGTTTTTGCTACTACCTCACCAAAACGATAATCAAAGTATGGACTCTGTTTGGCAACGATTAGGGTTACTGGTACCTGAGTGTTGGTTAATGCGCTGCGCCAATCTTTTTGCACGTGATCAAATAACAACGGCAAAGTTCCTTCTCTATCAAACGGATGCATAGCCTTAGCTTGATTTAAATCCTCGAAAACTCGATTATCCAATCCATGCAATGTTTCATGAACGTTATTTTTTTGAACTAATTTAGATTGGAAGTTATCAGCTGTTATATCTTCAAACCCGTACGTCCAATTTTTATCATTTAACATTTTGGGAGACTGATCAATAGCCATGACTGCTTTAACTTTATTATTCCTTTGTAAATAGCTATAGCAAACACTGGCTCCCATTGAGTGACCTATTAAAATTGGATTATCCAACTTCAAATAACTAATTAAAGTTTCTAAATCATCCGTTAACTGCTTTAACGTTAAATTTTTATCAGTCCGTTGTGATTGTCCATGATTACGATGATCATACGTAATTATTTGATAACGCATCCCTAAAAAGTATTCTACTTGTAAATTCCAAATTTCTTGATAGCCACCAAATCCTTCAACAAAAATAATTGGTTGTCCCTGTCCATGGACTTGATAATTAAGTCGTACTCCATCATTTGTAACTAGTTCCATATATTTTCTCCTTAAATCCCATATCGAAAATCACTCTTTACCCACTATATTGCACTCAAAAACATTTATCCACCCGAAAAAAATTCCACCAACCTATTTAGATTGATGGAACTTTTTATTTTAACCAAGGATCTCTTACTAAAATTGGATTCTGCAAGGTTTTCATCATAATGGTCGAAGTACTATTTGCGTACTCTTCCAAAGAAAACCCATTGTTTCCTTGAATAACTTGCAAATCAGCATGAACTCCGAATTGATTTAGTCTCTTCAATAATTCACTAGCCACTTGTTTGCTAATTTCTTGTTTCGGTAACCAAACTAAGTCTAAATCACTCGTCATTTTGGCCGCAGGAGTACCAGTTGCTAATTCAAAGCCAACACTGCCACTAATCCCCCAGCGATAATCGTGCAAAATTTCATTAACTTTTGGTAATGCCTTAATAGCTGGCAGCACTTGACGCTCCAGAGTAACCTCTTTCCAAGTTCTCTTTTCGACCAATTGATATGGCGTTGTAACTTCCAAAACATTTTTAGGATCAACATATGTTGCAAAACGATGTTCCCGTTTCATCCCTCTAACGCCAACAGGAATTAGTTCCGCTTTTACAGGACTACGTCTCACAACAACTGTCAAAGAATTGGGAAAAATAGAGTTAGCCCAGCTTGGCAATTCGTCTGACAAAGCCGAAGTAGAATCAATTTTTAACAAGTCATGTGGATTAATTTCTACCATTGTTCATCAACTAGTTTACGAACTTTTAAGGTTGCCTTACGTCCACTTTCTTTAGCAATTGGTGTTTCATAACGGAAATGAAGTGTTCTATCGCCATTTAAACCGTCGATAGCATCATCAATAATTTGATTGATTTTTACAACATTTTCGTCAGTTGCTTCCCATGAACCGATACCCTTAACTAGCTTGTACAAAGCACCAAGTTTTTCATAGTTATCAATATCATAAGCCATAGCTGGAACATGTTTTGTAGCTTCTTCTAATTCAGCAATAGTTCTTTGTGTAATACGAGCGGCACTAGCCTTTGACATAGCTTGAATAGTAATTGAATCATCATCCAAAGCAATCATACGGTTAGATTGTAGGCCATGAGCTAAGAAACCACCGGATACAGCATCACCAGGAATAAAGTCAATTACTGGATGACCTGCTTGTCTAGCTTTAGCATAAGCAGCTGCACTAGAACCTAAAGCAACATGAATACCAATCAATTCTTCTTGATAGCCATAAGCTTGACTAGGTACATCAACAATCAAGATAATTGGACGTTTAACATCTTTATCCTTATCTTCAGCAACAACCTTATTAATGACACTAGCAACTGCGAAACCTTCTTGTAATCCAACTTCACCATTTCTAACACGTGGAAATTTATTATCAGCATCGGGCACAATAGCAACATATTCCTTGCCATCTTTTTGTGCATGCAAAACTGTTGAAACAGAGCTAGTAGCATTCTTGATACCAGTCATCTTTTCAAACCAAGCGCGACCACGACTCTTAGTGCCCTCTTTAGAACTAGCTACAGCTTCTGGAATATCATGTTTTTTTACTTTAACATTTTTATAGAGTTTATCGTAAGTTTCAATATCTAGTTTCTTGCTTAAATCCAATTGATCTAACAAACTGAGATAGAAATCGACATTTTCGGTACGATGAGCATCCTTTCTAGTCTTAATTTCATTGATGATTGAATTTTTAACATTATCCACTGTATCATCAACAACTTCATCAACTAAACCAGTTGCTAATCTTTGCTTAGTACCTAAAGTGTTCCAGATCAAATCTTTATCACTAGAATCAAATTCACGGACACCAGCTTCTTGTTCAATAACTTCTGGTCCATTTAGAGCAATTCTGGCCTTATTAGTAGCAATCAAATATGACAAGATTGAAGCTGTAATTGACATACCACCGAAAGATCCAACACGTCCTGGTACTAAACCAATTACTGGAACATACTTCTTTAAAGCAATAACGGCATTTTGGATTTCTGAAATAGATAGCAAACCATAGTTAGCTTCTTGCAAGCGGACACCACCAGTATCCAAGATAATAATTGGATAGATAGTCTTACCATTCTTATTATCTTCTAAAGCCTTTTCCAAAGCTGCAACAATCTTGGCACCGCTGACTTCACCGATACCACCGCCTTGGAATTTACCTTCAATGGAAACAACTAAAACGTTATTACCATCGATTGTACCTTTCATTAAAACAATTCCGTCATCACTTTCAGGAACAATATTTTGAGGTTCCAAATGTGGTGAGATCATATTATCAAGTGGTCCAACCATTTCCTTGGAAGTACCTGCATCTAATAATGAAAGCGCACGTTCACGTGCATGTAATTCAACAAAACTATTTTTCATCTTTTAGTTCCTCCAATGCTTGAGTTAAACGAAGATTAACAACTCCTGGAGTTGAACCAAAGTCATTAATTTCAATATTGGCTTGAATTGGATATCTGTCAAAGAAACGTTTCAAGACATTTGCCCAAACTTCTTTGAAACCATCACTACCAGTTACGATATTAACTTCTGTCTTCTTGTCTGTTGGTCTAAAAATAACTTCGAGATCACCAGATGCAACAACGCCGACATGGACTGGTTTAGCAATTGCATCAGTTGTATCGAAATTAAAATGTAATTTTTCCATTTTTTTCTCCGTTTCTAATTTAAATGTTTTAAGAAGTAACTTGCAGCGAACAGATCTGCACAGCCACCGGGTGAAATATTGTATTTTTGTGTAAATTTTTGAAGGATTTGAAATTTTGGATTGTCTAACACAGTTTGTTTAGAAACAACAATTTGTGCTGACAAAGTTTGAAATTCTTGTAAAACTTGTAAATTACTACGATACACAACGTTTGTATCATTAACATTGCTATACAAAAGTAGTAATCGTTTCAGCCAAGTATCGTAATCATCTGCTTCTGGTTGAAAACTCAATACTTTAGAGACGTTGGCAAATCCACTTTGAGCTTCGCCTTTAGCACCATTTAAAGCGTACTTCTGTTTAGTGATCATCCCATGAGTTTTCTTAGTTGTCTGAACATATTTATCAGGCATTCTCGATAACTTTTTTACTCCAGCAAAGATAGTTTCCAAGTCATCTGTTTGTAAACTACTGATTACGCTGACCAAAAGTCCCATACTCCAAATAGCTCCTTTGTGAGTATTGATTCCATTGGTTGCTGTAAACATATCTTTTTCAGCCACACGGCCTATTCGACCTATCTCTTCACGTAAAGCTAGATCTAAGGGGTGTTGGTATGAAACCTGAATCATTTCTTCAAAACCAGCTAACAAACTATCAGCAGATTTGTAAAACAAATCAATATCCATATCCGTATGAGAACCATTTGACTTTGCATCAACTAATCCCGGCTTAGGTGAGAATGATACTTCCCACTTCAATGCGGTAACTGCTTGTTGAGCTAATTTTAAATACTTAGTTTCAATCATTGATTATGACCAACTTCTAAACTTTGCAGGTGGATTATAAAGTCCATCAGACCACTTAACTAGATCATCCATATTTTGAGCAGCAAGAAGTGATCTCTTAGCTTCACTACGATGAACACCTAAATCTTCTGGTAGAGCTACGATACCTTTAGCACGCAATTCTTTTAGTTGTTTAGGATTACTTCTCAAACCAACTGGTGTGACACCGGCAATAGCTTCAATCGCTGCTTGTCTTTCAGCCATACTGTCAGTCTTATACAAGTAAGCAATACCTTCTTCAGTAACGATATGTGTAGTATCTTCGCTATAAATCATGATTGGTACATTAGCCAATTTAGCTTCTTTTTGAACTTCTTCAGCATCCAAATGATCAACAAAGACTGGCTTCTTGTTTGAACCGAAAGTCTCAACCATTTGTACAACTAATTTTTGACCTTTACCCAATGGATCATCATCAGGACGTAAGCTTTGCCAAGCTGGTGTTGAATGACGACGGCCATGTGGATTACTACCCATGTTAGGAGCACCACCGAAACCAGATAGACGACCATTAGTTACGGTTGAAGAATTACCATATTTATCAATTTGTAATGTTGAACCAACGAACATATCCAAAGCATATTGACCGGCCATTTGACCAAAGGCACGGTTTGAACGCATACTACCGTCTTTACCAACGAAGAAAATATCAGGACGGTGAGCAATATAGTTTTCCATACCAACTTCGCCACCGAAACTATGAATAGTCTTGACCCAACCACTTTCAATTGCTGGAATCAAAGTTGGTGTAGGGTTAACTTCCCAATTAGGCACGATCTTACCTTTCAAACCTAATTGTTCACCATACGTTGGCAATAGGAGTTCAATTGCAGCAGTATTAAAACCAACACCATGGTTAACTGTTTGTACATTATGTTTTTCATAAATTCCACGAATTGCCATCATTCCCATAAGAATTTGTAATTCTGTGACATTTTGTGGATCTCTTGTAAATAGTGGCTCCAATTGATAAGGCTCGTCAGCAGGTACAACGATGTCGACCCAATCTCCAGGGATGTCAACACGAGGAACTTTATCAACAATTTCATTGGCTTGAACAATAACAATTCCGTCTTTGAATGCAGCTGATTCAACGATAACTGGTGTCTCTTCAGTATTAGCACCAGTGTAAAGATTACCATCACGGTCAACCTTATCAGCAGCAACTAAAACAACGTTAGGAATCAAGTCAACGTATAAACGAGCATATAATTCCAAATATGTATGAATATCACCGACTTCCATTGTTCCATCAGCAATCATTTGTGAAATTCTAGTACTTTGTGGTCCGGCAAATGAGAAGTCCAACTTCTTAGCAATGCCAGTTTCAAAAATATCCAAATGTTCTGGACGTGACACACTTGACATGATCATATGCAAATCATGTACTTTTTCGGGATCAACTGAAGCCAAAGTTTCAGATAAGAAACTAGCCTGTTTTTGATTGTCCCCTTCCAAAACGACCTTGTCGCCTGGTTTAATAATGCTTTCTAATAATGTCTTAGCATTTTCTGTTTTAACTAATTTACCATCCAAAAGTGATGAAATGCTTGCCATCTTAGCAACTTTGTTATCACGGTTTTGGGTCCAACTTCTATTAGCCATTGATTATCCTCTTTTCCATTTTTCTAACAAAAACTCAATATCATCAAGACTCATATTTTTCATGGTGATAGTTCTAAAATCAGGGAACTTACTCTTAACCAATTTGGTAAAAGTTTGTCCGGGTTGAACTTCTAATGTTGTATCAATACCTAGCTCTGACGCCACGTCCATCATTGTGTCCCAATAGACAGGATGAACGAGATTGTTGATCATATCGTATTTAACCTCTGTCACTTTTTTACTAGAGCGACCATTATAATTAGCTAAATACGTGCATTGCGGATCATGCAATTCTACTTTGGACAATTCTTTCTCCAAAACGTTAGCAACCTTTTGCATCAATGGAGAATGCGATGGCACAGGAACCTTCAATAAGACTGTCTTTTGCGCGCCATTATCCTTAGCGAGGGCTAAAACTTTGTTTATCCCTTCCAATGAACCCGAAATAACAGTTTGCAATTCCGAATTTTGATTAGAAGTGAAAACTGGTTGCTCTTCACTATTGATTTGGGTTACTAAAGTAGAAACTTCTTTTCTCGTTAAACCAACAATTGCACCCATGCCGTATCCACTTGGATATGACTTTTGCATCTCGGTTGAACGTAAATAAACAATCTTAATTGCATCATCTTCGCTAATAACTCCTGCCGCTACAGCAGCCGCAAAAATTCCTAGTGAGTGTCCGGCAACGGCATCAGGCTTTTGCTGGATTGCTTTTAATTGTCGAATATCAAATAATTGTAATAATAAAATTCCTAATTGAATCTGAATTGAATCTTGATAAGCTTCAGCCGTATCTTTCAATTCAATACCAGTTAGGGTTTTTACTCGTTGAATCATTTCCGGTGGGACTTCACTTAACATCCCACTTCTTTGACCACCTTGGCCTGGAAATATCCACAAGGTTTTGATAATTAATCACCTCCAACAATCCTTCTTATTGATCTCACAGATTCAGTATAATTGCCGATGTATAACATGTATAATATATAAAAAGCAAGATACTTAACCATTTGGTTATGAATGGAGCAAAATATGAATCTCAATCAATTAACTTATTTCGTTGTCGTCGCAAATCAAGAAAGCATCACTAAAGCCGCCAAAATCCTCTACGTCTCTCAACCAGCTGTCAGTAAAACCATCAAACAATTAGAGGATGAATTGAGCACGAAACTTTTTGACCGTACTGGTAGAACTTTGAAATTGAATCGAGCTGGCAAATTATTCTACAGTTACGTTAATGACAGTCTGGAAGAATTGAATCGTGGTATTTCAGCCGTTAAAGGTGGCTTGGATCAAACACAATATCCAATTTCACTATTAATGGAAGTTGCTTCACCTTTCATCCCTTCACTTGTTACTAGTATTCAAGAAAAATTCCCCAACGTTAGATTGAACATTGCTCAACATAACGTCAGGGAAACAGATTTTAAACAATTCGATTTTATTATTACTAGCACCCCTTTACAGGGATTGACTAATGTACCCGTTTTAAAGGAAGAAATTTTTGTTGGTTGGAATATCAATTATGGCTACAGTCAACATTTTATTAAACCAGAAGAACTCGTGTCAGAAAAAATGATTGGCCTTTCAGCAAACAATCCTTTGCGAGTGACCATCGATAAATATTTTTTAAAACGAGATATCACTTTGAACTATAAATATGAAGCTGATGACCCTGCAACAGTTAGAGGAATCATTGAAGCTGGTGTCGGTTTGAGCTTCATTCCTTCCGTCACTTGGCAAACAATCAGTTCCAAAGTTCAATTGGCTCGTCTAACACCTGATCCACTACAACGGACAATTTATCTCTGCTCACCTCATAAAAATCTGACAAATATTCAACGTGAAATCAGTAATGAACTGATCTTGATTTTCTTATCCTTCCAAAGATCCGAATTGAAAATTTAGTTGCATTTATTTTGGGATGAGAATATATTGAATCTAAGGATTTCCTTTTGTTGATCTCACAATTTTACAAGGGGAGATTTATCACATGAAAATAAAAAAGACATTACACCGAAGGCTGATATAGGTGACTATATGAAGGTCTTTGCCTGTACTGCCGTTATGATGCAGACTGTACTCAGTTTAGTTCTATCAACCAATCCCAGTTTTAGTTATCAAACTCCAATCGGAATTATCTACAATTTGGTGAAGTTTACAGCTCCAGCCTTTATATTTGGTATTTTATATACTACGACTAGAACTACTAATAAAAATACTTGGGGAGATTATGGTAGCTATTTGAAGAAACAATGGTCTGCTCTTTTTGTACCTACAATTTGGTGGACCCTCGCTTACTTATTGGTTTTTCCGGATGTTCAACAAGTTAATAAATTCAACAGTTTTGGCTCTTTTTGTTGGCATTTCATCAATGGAAACGCTGCTCCACACTTGTGGTATAACACCATGATGCTACAATTCATTATCCTAATGCCACTTTTTTGGGCTTTAGCTCACTGGATAAAAAACAACAATACTCGTGGTATTATCACAATTGTTTTAACCGTTATTCTCTTTGGTGCTTGGATTTACTTCTACGATGTCCAAGTCTTCCATGGTCCTCATGAACAAAGTTGGTACCTATTAGATAGAATCTTTATCAGTTTCGTAATTTATGGAATCTTCGGAGTTGTCGCTTGGATGTTTCGTGACAAATTTGAGAAGTTTCTTAAAAAAGCTTTTCCTATTTTAGTGATTTTACTTATCGCTGTCTTCTATTGGACTAACCGTGAATTATTTGCTTTCGGTTATCCAGTCAAATTAAGCAATGCTCCCTATTACAAACCATCGATGACTCTCTATGCTTTATTGGTTATTGGTCTAGTAGCTACGTTAGCCATTCGTCACATCAATACTGACTCTAAGGCCTTACCAGTTTTCCACTTCTTAGCTACTTATGCCTATCGAGCTTACTTATCTAACGTCTTCTGGCTCCAAATTATTTGGCGTTTAGGTAGTGGCTTCTTACCTCAAATCAATCCTATTGCAGCCATTATCATTTGCTATTTATTGACTTGGATATTATCATTCGCCTCAGCTTATACTTTCCATATTGTTTGGTCGAAGATTAAAAATATGATCACTAAACCTGCTGTTCAAACCGAAGTTAAATAATTATTTTTATTTCTTAAGCTTTGTTTGTTGACCCAATATTAATAGTATGCTAAATTAGCACTGTGCTATTAAGAGTGCTAATTAAAAACAGGAGGCATTTTAATGTTAGTTCCTACAGTTGTTGAACAAAGTTCTCGTGGCGAACGTGCCTACGATATTTACTCAAGATTATTAAAAGATAGAATCATTATGTTATCTGGTGAAGTTAACAGCCAAATGGCTAATACAGTTATCGCCGAATTACTATTCCTCGATGCTCAAGATTCAGATAAGGATATTTCCATGTATATCAACTCACCCGGTGGTTCAGTTACCGACGGATTAGCTATCATGGATACAATGAATTTCGTTAAGTCTGATATTCAGACAATTGCTACAGGTATGGCTGCATCAATGGCCAGTGTCCTATTGTCAGCAGGTACTAAGGGCAAGAGATTTGCTCTTCCAAATTCAACCGTTCTTATTCACCAACCATTAGGTGGAGCTCAAGGTCAACAAACAGAAATTGAAATTGCTGCTCAAGAGATCTTGAAGACAAGAAAGAGATTGAATCACATTTTGGCTGATAACTCAGGTCAAACATTTGAAAAACTTCAAAAGGATACTGATCGTGATAACTACATGACAGCCCAAGAAGCTAAAGATTATGGTTTGATTGACGAAATCATGACAAATAAAGCTGATAAGTAATTAGAGAGCGGAACAAACCCGTTTAGATTCTGAGCATTTGCAGGACTTTGCGAATTGACTGCGAAGCAGGCGGTTTGTGAAGTCAGGCAAAGCACAGGAATCTGGTTTGTGTAGCTCGTTTTAATTAGAGAGCGGAGTAAGCCTAAGCATTTGCCTAGCGTAGCTCGTTTCTACCATTCAGCATAGAACAACAATTATTTAGATCAGGACAAAACGTCCTGGTCTTTTTTTATCTCTCTGAAAGCGCTCTACATCAGGCATTCCATTGGACACCCCTTTTATTTTAGTCTATCCTTAAATTGTTCTTAGATTAAACAAAAGGGGTCTTTTTTATGAATAAGGGCGAAATCCAAAATAGCCTGGCTCGGAAGTTATTCATCATAACTTTGTTATCCGGGACCTTTACGATGTCGATCAGTCAGTCTTCACTTTCAACGGCTTATCCGACATTAATGAAATTCTTTGGCGTAACAGCACCAACGATTCAATGGTTAACAACGGGGTTTATGTTAATCATGTGTATCATGATGCCGATCAGTCCATGGTTATTAAACAATTTTTCGTTTAAAAAAATCTTTCTTAGCGTTGTTGGTATTTTTGCAATTGGTACCTTAATTATCATCGTGGCACCAAACTTTCCAATGGCTATGCTGGGAAGAGCTCTAGAAGCAATTGGTGTAGGTGTTTTGTTCCCATCGTTCCAGTCCGTCCTACTGACCATCACGCCTGAGAGTAAACGTGGCGCCACAATGGGATACGCTGGTTTGGTCATGGGTTCTGCTTTAGCTTCAGGTCCTATTATTTCCGGTATTGTCCTAAACTTTTTACAATGGCAAGGACTTTTCGTCATCTTCTTATTGATCATGATTATTATCTTTATCAGTGCTCTCTTCAATATCAAAGATGTTATGCCTCGTCACAAAGCTAGTCTTGACCTTATTTCAACAATTTATCTACTTGGTATTATCGGGTTACTTTATGTTGTTAATCAGGCTGGTAGTACTAGAAGCTTCTCAACTAACTTAATTATTCTCTTAGTTATCAGTATTATTTTGACCGTTCTCTTCATACATCGTCAATTAACTAAAGATAAGCCTCTACTAGATTTAAAAGTTATGAAGAACTTCAACTTTGACTTGGCTGTCTTATTGACCGGTTTCTCATATATTTCCTTAATTGTTGTAACAATCATCTATCCACTTTATTATCAAAATATTTTATATGTTTCAGTTCTAATGTCTGGTTTAGCGTTAGTACCACCAGCTATTGTTCTAAGTATTTTGAATCCTCTTACTGGTAAGTTAGCCGATAAGATTGGATTCAAAGCCACCTTAATTTCAGGAATGTCGATGATTGTTATTGGCTGGTTCCTACTCTTCATTCTCCATACTAAATTAGGTATTCTGCCAATGATTCTAATCGCTATCTTAATTGAAGGTGGTAATGCCTTCGTTATGATGCCTGCCACAACTTTAGGTGGTAACTCTCTATCAGAAGAGTTAATTCCTCATGGAACAGCAATTATAACGACTGTTAGACAATTACTCGGTTCATTAGGTGTCAGTCTTGCCACTTTGATTCTAGTTTCAACTAATCAAAAACATCATTTACCCGCCAATAACGGACTAATTGGCTTTCAACATGTCTTTGCCTTCTTCTTCGGCATGGCGGTTATCGGTTTTATCTTTGCTTTATTGATTAAAAATCATAAAAAGAATAACGCATAAAATTAAATTCTTAACATAGCAAAATAGTCTTCACATCAACCACTTTGATTGGTCGATATGAAGACTATTTTTTATACTCTGGCTGTTTCAGCCAATTCATTTAACTTACGTAAACGGTGATTGATTCCTGATTTAGAGATAGGACCACTTGGTACCATCTCTCCTAGTTCCTTCAAAGAAACTTCTGGATTTTCTAAACGTAAAACTGCAATTTCACGTAATTTATCTGGTAAGGAATCCAATCCTACTGTTGCCTGTAAATGTTTAATATTATCAATTTGACGTTCAGCCGCTGCCACGGTCTTATTGATATTAGCATTCTCGCAATTAACCAAACGATTAACCGAGTTTCTCATATCACGCACAATTCGAATATCTTCAAACTTCAACATTGAGTTAGTTGCCCCAATTAATTGAAGAAAATCAGCAATTTTTTCAGCCTCTTTTAGATAAACAATATAGCCGTTACGACGCTTGGTAGTCCGAGCATTCAAATGAAAATAATTCATCATTTGAGCAATTCCTTCATTATGTGTTTCATATAATGAGTAAATTTCCAAATGATATCTGGAAGTCTCAGGGTTATTCACACTTCCAGTAGCCAAAAAGGCTCCTCTTAGATATGAGCGCATCCGTTGATCTTCGTTTAAAACTTCTTCAGGTACATCGGTATTAATCGACAAACCTGATTCATCCAAAATATCTAAATCCGTAAGTACACGATTAGTATCATATTTCAAACGTACAAGATATTGATTATTTTTCTTTAATTTCATCTTTTTTCGCACAAGTAATTCTGATTCAATTCCATACTTTTGCTTAATCAAAGAAAAAATTCTTCGTGCAATAGCGGCGTTCTCAGTTTGTGCGGTTAAGACGAAATGATGATTTTGTAAACTTAATGAGCCATTCATTCTCAACAATGCCGATAATTCTACTCGAGCATGTTCGGGATGGACGACTAATTTTGTGAGTTCCTGCTTGACCTCACTTGCATATGAAACCACTAACGTCTCACCTCATTTTTTCTATTACCAGATTGTAAGGCTAAATTGATTATTTCCTCAGCAACCTTTTCACCATCATGGAAGGAACCTTGATCGTGCAACGACAAGAAATCATCTTGCACAACCTTGCATCCCATTTTTCTTAAACCTTGAAAATCTGTTTCTACCTGATTGACATACTCGTCATACTTCTTATGATCCATATAACCATCAGGAATTTCTCTTGTATTAACCAGTACCGTGTCAATAAAATTACCACCCAAATGGCGATTTAAAACGCGGACATGATCAGCATCTGTAAAACCTTCAGTTTCACCAATTTGTGTCATGATATTACAAATATAAACAACCTCAGCTGAAGTTTGTTTAACAGCTTCACCGATATCTTTAATCATCAAGTTAGGTAGAATACTTGTAAATAAACTACCAGGGCCCAAAACAACCACATCAGCTTGCATAATTGAAGCAATAACTGAAATAACTGACTTTGGTTCTTCTTTTGGATTATCAGAATCCGTGACCCAAACACGTTTAACATGTTTTCCTGAGTGAGTAATCTCATGTTCACCAGCTAATTTAGTTCCATCTGTAAATTCCGCATGTAACGTCAATTTAGTATTACTTGCTGGAAAAACATGACCATCAACTTTCATCATTTTAGATAGTTCTTGAACAGCGTCAAAAATGTTAGGTGACATCTCAGTCAAAGCAGCGATAATTAAATTACCGATCGCATGACCTGAGAAGAAATCATCATTACTCTTAAAGCGATATTGGAAAACATCCATATCAACCTTAGGCAAATCAGATAGTGATGCTAAAACATTTCGAATATCCCCAGGAGGGACAACGTTAATATAGTCACGAATAATACCAGATGATCCCCCATCATCGGCTACAGTAACAATCGCAGTGATATTAGCATCCATTTTTCTTAAACTACTTAATACAACTGGTAAACCAGTTCCCCCACCTATAACTACAACCTTTGGACGACGTCCTTTAACAACTCGAACTATCCTATTTTCGGCCATCTTCGATTACCTTCTTCTGAGATTTTTCCATGTCACGATGAGTTATATCAACGTAGTACTTCTTCTTCAAGTCAGTACCTAGACGTTGGGCAATTGCAACTGATCGATGTTGCCCACCGGTACAGCCAATTGCAATCGTTAAACTAGTTTTACCTTCTTTTTCATATCCAGGAATAATATCCTTCAATAATCCTGAAAACTTATCATAAAAATTCTTTGTCTCTGGATCATCCATAACATAATCATAAACAGGTTTATCCACACCTGTTTGTGTTTTCAATTCTTTGATGTAAAATGGATTCTTTAAAAACCTGACATCCATTACTATATCGGCATCAATTGGCAAACCATATTTAAAACCAAATGACATTACTTCAATATGAAAGGTTGGTACTCCAGACGACTCTTGAAAGTTATCAAAAATCTCTTCACGTAATTGACGTGGAGTTAAATCTGTTGTATCAATTTCAACTGACGCACGACCTTTGATTTCTGACAAAAGTTCTCGTTCTTTTTCGATACCATCAAGTAGACGACCTTCCATTGCAAGCGGATGACTTCTACGAGTTTCTTTATAACGGGAAACTAATTCCTCATCTGATGCGTTCAAGAAGAGAATCTTCATATCAACTTTTTGGTGTTTTTCTTGTTCATCTTCATCAACTTGTGACAACATTGAGAAAATCTCATCATAAAAAGCACGTGATCTAATGTCGACAACTAAAGCTACTTTTTTAATAGTTCCTGATTCATGAACTAATTCCCAAAACTTAGGAAGTAGATTAGGTGGCATGTTATCAATACAAAAATAACCTAAATCTTCAAAAGATTGCATGGCGACAGTTTTACCTGCACCACTCATTCCGGTTACTATAACTAAATTCAGCGTATCTTTTGCCATTTTGCACCTCACATTCCATATAAGCATAACATAACGAGCCAGGCGTGTCAGTTTTGGAGAAGAAAAGATAAAAATATTTTTTATTGCTAAATTGCGATAAAATTAAACCAATTAGAGGGGGATATTTTATGGATACAGTTTTCTTAGTACTGCTATTAGTTGCAGCCGTTGTGCTTGCCAACATTGTTCAGTGGAAATTAAATAATATTCCGATTGCATTCATCCAAATTGCAGCTGGACTATTATTATCTTTTCTACCTTTTTACAAACATTTCGAATTAGAACCGGAAATCTTTTTACTTGTTATCATTTCGGCACTAATGTTTAATGACGGACAACACACTAGTTTGTCCCGATTAACACATCAAGTCGGTACCACTTTTTCTTTGGCAGTGGAACTAGCAATTATTTCTATTTTAATCGTTGGTTTCGTGACCCACTTGATCATTCCTAGTATGCCATTAGCACTTGCCTTTGCTTTGGGAGCTATTATCACGCCAACTGATGCCGTTGCTGTTGGTTCTATTACAAATAATATGCTTGTACCAACCGAGGTTATGGGTACTCTGGAAAATGAATCGCTCTTCAATGATGCTTCAGGTATCGTTGCCTTAAACTTAGCCATCAGTGCTGCTGTTACAGGACAATTTTCTCTGCTTAATGGAATTGGTAACTTTTTCTATGTCTTCTTTGGAGGAATTATTTTAGGCGGTATTTTAGGAGTTATTATTGTTTCAATTCGTCTAAGATTGATTAATATGCATGTGGATGCTCCTTCAGTCATGGTTCCTTTCACCCTATTGACACCCTTTGTCGTTTATTTAATTGCTGAAGCCATTGGTGTATCAGGAATTTTAGCTGTGGTTGTTACAGGATTAATGCACGGTATTCAACAGAATCGTCTCCGTCTAACTAGTTCACGTCTGCAAATCGTTATGACTAGTACTTGGAATGTTTTCTCTAGTATTCTAAATGGCATTGTCTTTGTTTTATTAGGAATGTCATTGCCAAGTGTTATTCAAAATCTGCATCAACATGATGCTAGTTCAGTTGGCATTCTGTTAGGAGTCGGTATTCTGCTTTATATTATTATGACTGCTTTAAGATACTTCTGGACTAATTGGGGCTTTGCTTCCATTCGAGCCTGGGATAAGAAAGAAAAACACGCTAATAGTATCGTTATGGCTTATAGTGGTGTTCATGGAACTATTACCTTAGCTATGGCCTTCTCGCTACCATTAACATTGAATGGACAAACTTTCCCATATCGTAATGATATTATCTTTGTAGCTGCAGTTGTTATCTTAACTAGCTTATTAGTTCCAACTTTAGTTCTACCAAGGTTATTACCTCCTCAAGTTTCTAAATATACTGAAGATGAATTAGCCAAAGTTAAAGGACAGATGGTTGATAATGCTATCGTCACCCTCCAAACACATCACGACAGTTCTACTAGTATTGGTCGAGTAGTAAATATTCTTGATGGTCAACGTACGATTGACGGACATATCGATAAAAACAAATTAACAATCATCTTCGACAACTGCTTTGAATTAGAGCAACAAACTATAGATGAAATGTTAAGTAACGGTGAGATATCTGAACAAAGTGCTGACCTATACATGCGAGTGGCACGTAGAACTGTTTTACAATATCAAAACAGTTTTCGTCAAAGACTTCTGCTCTTCTTACGTTTCCATGTTGTAGAAAAATTATCATTAAACAAAACAGCTCGTAAACGTCGTAAAATGTATCATAAGATGCAATCGCAACGTAAGAATATCAGTCGTGAACAAATGCTAAAACGTAATCGCAAGCTTTGGGATAAAATGGCTGAAGTTGAAAAGAAACCTTATCTTAAAATCACTAGTTATCTTAATCAAAGTTTAGTGAATGATAATGGCAACAATCGTGAAATTAGTATTGTCCGTCGGGCTTATGATGAAAGACATCGTCGTTTGGTTGGCCGTGATCATTATGAGAATGACCAAAACGAACTCTTGATTGAAGCCTTTCAACAAGAGAATACTTATATTCAAAATTTAATCTCAACTAAGGAAATTAGTCGTGAATTAGGTGGAGCGCTTTACGAACAAATTTCAACTGATCAATTGGTTTACTTACAATCTCTGAATGAAGAATAACCAAAAAGCAGGTATCTACTAGAATTAATATCTAGTAAATACCTGCTTTTTATCTATTTAGCATCTTTAGTACGTTTAGTATCACGTTCCAAAATCGGTTTCAAATATTGACCAGTATAGCTGTCCTTTACATCAGCCAATTCTTCAGGTGTTCCGGTACCAACAATTGTACCTCCACCTTCACCGCCTTCAGGTCCAAGATCAATTAACCAGTCGGCTGATTTAACAACATCTAAGTTATGTTCAATAACCAAGACAGTATTACCTTCATCAACTAAGCGTTGCAGAACACCTAAAAGACGCTTGATATCATCAGTATGCAAACCAGTTGTAGGTTCATCTAAGATATAGAAGTTCTTACCGTTAGATTTCTTATAGAGTTCGGAAGCCAATTTCATTCTTTGAGCTTCACCACCGGACAATTGGGTAGCCGATTGTCCTAATGAAACATAACCTAACCCTACATCTTGAATTGTTTGCAACTTACGTTTGATCTTTGGAATATTGCTGAAGAAGTCCAAAGCTTCAGAGACCTTCATATCAAGTACTTGAGCAATATTCTTACCTTTATAAGTTACTTCCAAAGTTTCAGAGTTATAACGTGTTCCATGACAAACTTCGCATGGTACGTAAACATCAGGCAAGAAATTCATTTCAATTTTAATAATTCCATCACCACGACAATTTTCGCAGCGGCCACCCTTAATGTTGAAAGAGAATCTTCCCTTCTTGTAGCCACGCAATTTAGCCTCATTTGTCTGAGCAAATAAATCACGGATATCGTCAAAGACACCAGTATATGTGGCTGGATTACTTCTTGGTGTACGTCCAATAGGACTTTGATCAATAGCAATCATCTTTTCCAAATTCTCGTAACCCGTAATTTTCTTATACTTACCAGGTTTCTCAGAATTATGATTCATCTTCTGAGCCAAAGCACGTTTTAAGATCATATTGACCAAAGTAGATTTACCTGAACCAGAAACACCAGTCACAACGATAAACTTACCCAATGGGAATTTAACATTCAACTTCTTTAAATTATTCTCTTGTGCACCATAGACTTCAACAAATTCACCATTACCAGCACGACGTTCCAAAGGCACTGGAATGAATTTCTTTCCTGCCAAATATTGACCAGTCAATGATTTAGGATCCTTTTCTACTTCACTAGGAGTTCCGGCAGCAACAATTTGTCCACCATTTTCACCAGCACCAGGACCGACATCGATTAGATAATCGGCAGCACGCATTGTGTCCTCATCGTGTTCGACCACGATCAAAGTATTTCCAAGATCACGCATCTTTTTCAAGGAGTTGATCAAACGATCGTTATCACGTTGGTGCAATCCAATTGAAGGTTCATCCAGAATATACATTACTCCAGATAAATTAGAACCAATTTGTGTAGCCAAACGAATTCTTTGAGCTTCACCACCAGATAAAGTTCCAGCCGAACGAGACAATGACAAATATTCCAAACCAACGTTAATCAAGAAACTAAGACGATCCTTAACTTCCTTCAAAATAGGTTTTGCAATAACTGTATTTTGTTCACCAAATTTAACTGCTTTAAAGAATGGAAGTTCATCTTTGATTGACATATCAGAAACTTCAGCAATATCCTTACCCTCAACTTTAACAGCCAAAGCCTGACGATTTAATCGTTTACCATGACAAACAGGACATTTCAATTCGGTCATGTATTTTCTCATAACTTCACGTGTAAAATCACTATTAGTTTCATGATAACGACGATTGATGTTAGGAATAACTCCTTCAAATGGAACATCAACGTCACGTACACCACCAAAATCATTCTCATAATGAAAGTGGAAAGTTTTACCATCAGAACCATTTAGAATAATATCCTGATCTTTTTGAGGTAATTTCTCAAATGGTGTATTCATATCAATATTAAATTCTTTAGCAGCCTGGGCTAACATTTCTGGATAATATTGTGAACTGATTGGATTCCAAGGTTCAATAGCCCCTTCAGCTAAAGTTTTACTCTGATCTGGAATAACCAAATCAAGGTCGACTTCTAGCTTAATACCTAAGCCATCACAATTCTCACAGGCACCAAATGGTGCGTTGAATGAGAATAAACGTGGTTCCAACTCTCCAACTGTGAATCCACAAAGAGGACAAGCATTCTTTTCTGAGAAAACCATCATATCTGAACCAATGACATCAACATTCATATAACCATCAGATAGTCTCAAAGCTGCTTCAACTGAATCGAACAAACGTGACTTGATGTGGTCATTGATAACAATTCGGTCAACCACAACGTCAATACTGTGTTTCTTATTCTTATCCAATTCAATGTCTTCACTGACGTCGTGAATTTCACCATCAACACGGATACGAACATAACCTTGTTTCTTAATTTGATTCAAGGCTTTTTTGTGTTGACCTCTCTTAGCACGAACAACTGGTGAAAGAACTTGTAACTTAGTACCATCATCCAACTTCAAAA
Source organism: Companilactobacillus bobalius (assembly GCF_002179915.1). Classification (NCBI taxonomy): domain Bacteria; kingdom Bacillati; phylum Bacillota; class Bacilli; order Lactobacillales; family Lactobacillaceae; genus Companilactobacillus; species Companilactobacillus bobalius. The sequence continues at coordinate 297,580 of NZ_MYFM01000003.1, read as the reverse complement.
TAGCATCAACCATTTGTTGAGCTGATTGACTGGTAATTTTAGTACCATCATTTGGACAAATCGGTGTTCCCACACGAGCCCACAATAAACGTAAATAATCATTTATTTCTGTAACTGTTCCTACAGTTGAACGAGGATTCTTTGAAGTCGTTTTTTGATCAATTGAAATAGCAGGACTTAATCCATCAATCGAATCAACATCTGGCTTATCCATTTGTCCCAAAAATTGGCGAGCATATGAAGATAAACTTTCAACATAACGTCTTTGACCTTCGGCATAGAGTGTATCAAAAGCCAAAGAACTTTTACCTGAACCAGATAAGCCAGTCATGACAACTAACTTATCACGAGGAATAGTTACATCGATGTCCTTTAAATTATGTGCACGTGCACCATGAATAACAATTTTATCATTTAACATTCTATTTCATTTCCGCCTTTAATTCCAAAATCGTATCACGTAAATTAGCAGCAGCCTCGAAGTCTAATTTCTTGGCAGCAGATTCCATTTGTTCATTTAAGTTAGCAAGAAGTTCTTCACGCTCCTTCTTACTCATATCCTTAAAGTCGATATCATCATCAATCTTCTCTGTCTCAGAAGAAGAGTTATCAACTTTCTGGAACATTGAAATAGCATCCCGAATTGGTTTAACAATTGTCTTAGGTGTTACATTATGTTCCTCATTGAATTTCATCTGTAATTTACGACGACGTGCAGTTGCATCAATCGCCCCACGCATTGAATCTGTGATTGAATCAGCATACATAATAACTTTACCATGTTCATTACGTGATGCACGTCCAATAATCTGGACTAATGAACGTTCAGCTCTTAAGAAGCCTTCCTTATCAGCATCCAATATGGCAATTAGGGAAACTTCTGGAACATCAATACCTTCACGAAGCAAATTGATTCCAATTAGAACGTCAAATTTACCTAATCGTAAATCACGAATAATTTTCGTTCGTTCCAAAGTCTTAATATCACTATGCAAATATCTAACTTTAATACCTAAATCTTTAAAGTAGTCCGTCAAATCCTCAGCCATTTTCTTCGTCAAGGTGGTTACAAAGACTCTTTCATGCTTAGCTACTCGATCATTGATCTCACCAACCAAATCATCGATCTGTCCCATAATTGGACGTACTTCGATTTTTGGATCCAATAGACCTGTTGGACGAATAATCTGTTCAGCCTTGTTATCTGTTCTCTCTAACTCATAAGGACCAGGTGTAGCTGATACATACAAAATTCGATTAACATGTTTTTCAAATTCTTCCAGTTTCAAAGGACGATTATCCAAAGCACTAGGCAAACGGAAACCATAATCAACTAACTGTTGCTTTCTGGCACGGTCGCCATTATACATTCCACGAATCTGTGGCATGGTAACGTGAGACTCATCAATCATAATATTGAAATCTTTAGGGAAGAAATCTAGCAAAGTAAATGGTGGTTCACCTTCAGCTCGACCCTCCATATGACGAGAATAATTCTCAATACCTGAGGTGTAACCCATCTCACGCATCATTTCAATATCATATTCGGTTCTCTGTTTGATACGTTGAGCCTCTAATAATTTACCTTCTTTAGTAAATTTATCAACTTGAATATCCATCTCGTCTTTAATACGTTTCAAAGCTTCATCCATTTTGGAATCACTGATCATAAAGTGAGTAGCCGGGAAAATACCAATATGATCCATTGAACCTTTAATTTCACCAGTCAAGGCATCCATTTCGATAATTCGATCAATTTCATCACCGAAAAATTCCACACGAATGGCATTATCATCACGGGAAGCTGGAAAAATATCAACGACATCCCCACGGACACGAAATCTTCCACGTTGAAAGTCAATATCGTTACGTTCAAATTGATTATCAACTAATTCTTCCAACAGAGTATCACGAGCAAGCTGCTGACCAACTCGTAAAGAAATAATACTGTCGGCATATTCTCTAGGATCACCTAAACCGAAAATACATGAAACAGAGGCAACTACAATAACATCATTACGTTCCAAAAGTGAACTAGTAGCTGAATGACGAAGCTTATCAATTTCATCATTGATACTAGAATCCTTTTCAATATACGTATCACTAGATGGCACATAGGCTTCTGGTTGATAGTAATCATAGTAACTTACAAAGTATTCAACCGCATTATTAGGGAAAAATTCTTTAAACTCACCATATAACTGTCCCGCCAACGTTTTATTATGAGAAATAATCAATGTTGGTTTATTTAAATTCTTGATGACATTAGCCATTGTAAATGTCTTACCAGTACCAGTAGCACCCTCAAGAATAACTTCCTTGTCACCAGCTTTGAAATCTTTAGTAATCGTATCGATTGCTTGAGCTTGATCCCCAGCAGGTGAATACTTAGAAACCAAATCAAATTTATTATCAGTAACTCTATCTATCACGGATTAATTTACCCCCTTTGAGCTAAAAAAAACACCTAACTCTCGTACACGAATTAGATGTAATTGATGTCAGACTTATTACGCTGGCTCTATATTACCATAGCGAACATATTTTCGCCATAATTTAATTTTCATTTACTAAGCGTGGCAACATCAAGAAAATTATTAATCCAATGAAGAATAAAATACTTAATGAAGCAGCGCCAATTGTGGATTTTCCCGTAATCTGCGTAACAATACCAACTAAAACTGGACCCATCACAGCTGAGAATTTCCCTAAAATATTATAAAAGCCAAAGAATTCACTTCCGGATTTTTTAGGAATCAACTTTCCAAAATATGAACGGCTCAAAGCTTGAATACCACCTTGACTAGTACCAACCAAAACGGCCAAGATCCAAAAATCTTTTGCGGTAGTCAATTTCAAAGCATATAAACAAATACCAAGATACAAAACAATTCCTAAAAGAATTCCTGCTCTGGTAGAAACTTTATTAGCAAACCAACCATATAAAATGGAGAATGGAAAAGCTACTAACTGAACGACCAACAAAACAAGCATTAAGGTAGTCGTATTAATTCCCATATCCATACCGATTGAAGTAGCCATTGTAAAAATGGTGTCTACTCCATCAATATAGAAGAAATAGGCTACTAAGAACCAAGCTGCAGCTTTATACTTTCTCAAATGAGTAATAGTCTTCCAGACACGCTTGAAACTTGATGTAACGGGATGTGGATTCTCTGGTAGTGAATATACTTGTTGGACGTTTTTCAACAATGGAATGAAGAAAATAATCCACCAGATAGCCGCTAGAAGAAAACTCCAACGCGCTACACCATAACTCGATAGCATACCAAATCCACTTGTTAGTTGTAGAACCAAAAATAAAATAAAGGCTACAACCCCACCTAAATAACCGTAAGCATACCCATTTGAGGAAAGAGTATCCATTTCCTCATTGCTGGCAACATCAGTTAAAAAACTATCGTAAAACAAGTTTCCGGCCGAATAACCAATTATCGACAGGATATACACACCTAGCAATAATTGCCATTGACTCGATGGCACCAAGGCTAACCCAAATGTCATAATAATTCCTAAAAATGAAAAGTAGTTCATTAATCGCTTTTTGTGATGTGGATAATCTGCTAAAGCACCTAGAACGGGAGCCAAAATAGAAACTAACAATGTTCCAAAACTATTGGCATACCCCCAAAAAGCTGTTGCATTAGCCGCCGAAACTCCTGAACTTTGCGCTACTGATTTGAAATAAACTGGTAACACCGCTGTTGTAACGATAATCCCATAACCAGAATTAGCCCAGTCATAAAAGATCCAGCTCCACTGCTTCTTATTAAACCTCATAAAATTCCTCTATTCTAATCGATAAATACATCCTCAATACTATTTCCAGCTATTGGTGCATCAAACTTTAAACCTAATAACTTAGCAAAAGTTGGTGCTTCGTCTACCAAATTAGCCTTTTCGACTGTATGATTTTTTTCAATCATCGGTCCATTAAAAATCAAGGTTGTTTTGTAGCCTGGTTTTTGAGGATGATAGCCATGAACGCCTCGATATCGGTCAGTATCCCCCATCATTTCAGGAAGTACTTGTTCTACAACATTAGGACGATCACTTTCATCAGTAAAGTAATAGCCGGCTTTAGCCTCAACCATCAAAGTACAGTTAGGGTCTGCACCCATAGCTGCGGCCTCTCGTGATGAATAAATTTTTTCCACACCTTCAACACCGGAAATCAATTCCCTCAAACGTTGAATTTGATCAAAATTTTTAGTGTAGATATAAGTCGAGCCATCACAAGTTTTAGCCATTACTGACCAATCTTTTTTGAAAGTTTGATCTTTAATTGGCGTTAACCAACCTCTTTTCGCAAACAAAGTGTTCAAATGAATCATCTTGTCAACGTTAATTTGGTAATGATCTCCCAAGATAACAAAGTTAGTATCATCAAAAGTTCCAGCCTCTTTAGTAGCGTCAATAACTTGTTTTACATGATTGTCCAAACGATGCAAAGCTTTCATAGCATCTTCAGAACGAACTCCATATCGATGGCGCATACTGTCCATATCAACTAAATGTAACAACATTAAATTAGGTTGTTTGTTCTTAACCGTATCAACTGCACATGCTGTAATAAAATCATCCAAAGCCGGTTGTTTGATACCGTTACGTAATTTTCCATATTTCTTATCCATTTCTAAAATGAATAATGGTGAACTAGCTTTCAATGAAACCAAAACCTGATTAGTCCAAATTCGATTAGGAAAAATTTCGGCCAAATTGTAATCAATTTTACTACCGGCTGTAACAGGCCAAAGAAAAGCAGCTGTTTTAAATCCCTTTTTCCGTGCTAAATCATAAAGTGTTGTTGATCTAACGTCTTTTTGATACCAGTACCAATCAGGTGATCGACGATTAGGTTGTATCTTAGTATTGTTTACAATTCCATGAACGCTTGGATATTGACCAGTGATAATAGTCGTATGTGAAGGATAGGTTAAAGTTGGATAAATTCCTTGAACTTTTTTGACCCAAGTTCCCCCATGTACTAATTTGCTCAGTGTTGGCAATTCATCGAGATGTTCATCAATATCTCTAAATCCCAGAGAATCAAGCGAAATAATGACTAGATGTTGATTTGTTGACAATTCCTTCTCCTCTTTTCACAAACTACATGAAAATATTATATCGCAGTTGAGAAAGACTTGTAACGAAACAAAAAGATAGAGACAAAAAATTAATTTTGTCTCTATCTCTTATTTTATTCCCAGCCTTCGATTTCTTTAGAAAAATCAGCTAGTTTTTGTGCGGCGTTAGCCTCTGTATCAGCCTTAACACCAATGTAGAATTTCAATTTTGGTTCAGTACCTGAAGGTCTAGCGGCGACCCAAGTATCATCAGCCAGAACATATTTCAATACGTCAGCCTTTGGTAAGCCAGTAGATTTAACACCTGCTTCTGTTGTGTCTGTATCTTTCAAGTAATCGATTGATTCAACAACTTTAACGCCATTGATTTCATCAATACCTTCTTCGCGAAGTGTCTTCATAATTTGAGCCATCTTATCTTTACCAGAGATACCTTCAAAAGTCTTAGAGATAGTCTTTTCACGATAATAGCCAAATTCCTTATAGAGATCTTCTAGTGCATCATAGATAGTCTTACCTTTTGATTCATAATAAGCTGCAGCTTCAGCCAACAATAGAGTTGATTGCATAGCATCCTTATCACGAACAAATGGCTTTACAAGATATCCATAACTTTCTTCAAATCCGAAGAGGAATTCATTGCTGCCAGTTTTTTCAAATTGTTCAATTTTTTCAGCAATGTACTTGAATCCAGTTAAAACATTAAGCATTTCAATGTCATATTTATTAGCAATAGCTGTTGCCAATTCAGATGAAACGATTGATTTAACTACGGCACCATTAGCTGGTAATTGATTAAGACCCTTCTTAGCTTGCAACAAGTAGTTCAAAAGAACTGAAGCAATTTGATTACCTGTCATCAATTTATAAGAACCATCTGGTTGTTTAACTGCAGCTCCTAAACGGTCAGCATCAGGATCTGTCGCAATTAAGATGTTGGCACCAATCTTTTTACCACGTTCGATTGCCAAATCAAAAGTTTGAGCAAATTCTGGATTAGGGAAAGGTGTTGTTGCAAATTCCGGATCCAAAATAGCTTGTTCTGTCACCATATTGAAATTCTTAAAGCCAAGCTTTTGGAAAATACGAGGAGCAATCATCTTACCAGTACCATGAAGTGGTGAATAAACAAACTTCATTTTATCACCGATATTGTTGATCAAATCACGGTTAACAATAACTGTTTCCAAATTCTTCATGTAGTTCAAATCAACGTCTTCACCAATAAGAGTTAATAATTTTTCTTCTCTTAATTTAGTTACCGGTTTTACCTTGATAGCAAACAAGTCGCTAGCTTTTCTAGCAAAACTAGTAATATTATCTGATTCAACTGGTGGCATTTGACCACCATCTGGTCCATAAATTTTAAATCCATTGTATTGTTTAGGATTATGGCTAGCAGTAATCATAATACCAGCGTATGTAGGTATACTTCTTACCGCAAAAGATAATTCCGGTGTAGGTCTTAAACTATCAAACACATAACTGTGAATTCCGTGAGCTCCCAAAACTTTTGCTGATTCATAAGCAAAATCTTGTGAATAGTAACGTGAATCATAACTGATTGCTACACCTTGTGACTTCAACTTATCATCCAGAGTATCCATAAAAGAAGCCAAACCTTCGGCTGCTTGACGAACAGTATAAATGTTCATTCTATTAATACCAGGTCCAATAAGGCCACGCATACCGGCAGTACCAAATTCCATTGGTTCGTAGAAAGCTTCTTCAGCAACCTTATCATCGTTCTTCATTTCATTAAGTTGCTCTTTCATATCTGGATCCAAATCTTTATAGTCGAGCCATTGTTGCATATTATCTTGCCAAGACATTAACTTGTCCTCCTAATTTGTAAGTACTTACAGCTATTATATCAATCATAGGGTACCATTTATATTTGATTACGACACTTTAAGCTATTTTTTTTAAAATATCCTTAAAAATCGACTACAAATATACAAATTATTCGAGGTTATTGCTGATGATTCTGTTTATATCCGTATCATAGTATCTTGCCAATGCAATCAGTGTATCAATGTCTGGCATTCTAATACCTGTCTCATAGTGAGATAAAGTTGTTACATCAATATTCAAATGTCTTGCTACTTCTTTTTGAGTTACATTCTTTTCTTTTCTTAGAACCTTAAGATTTCTAGCAATATTGAAACCAGATTCGTTCATCAATTGATTTATTTTTTTATCTACTACTTCACGCATAAGAATCACTTCCTGTCTTTTACTAATAGTATATGTTTAAACATGTCTATATTCAAACCAAATGCTAATAATAATTTTTTCAATATTTAGTCTTTTATTATTAGGTCAAGGCACGAAAAAAAGGATTACAAAATGGATATTCTCCATTTCATAATCCTCATATTTAGAATGCTTTTTATACTATTTTGTTGTTACTTTATCATCAGCAAGTTCCTGAATGTAACTGTATGCTTGTTGGCCAGCTATACCGCCCTCACCAACAGCTGTAGCTACTTGACGAAGGTCTTTCTTACGAACATCCCCAACAGCAAAGATTCCAGGGATATTTGTTTGCATATGTTCATTAGTGTTAATCCATCCATCCTCATCCAAAACGCCTAAGTCTTTGAATGGTTCTGTCATTGGTTTAATACCAACATAAATGAAAGCACCCTTAGCTGGAACAACGTGTTCTTCACCAGTTGTCTTATCAACATACTTAACACCGGAGACTTTATCGTCCTCACTCGTAATTTCCTTAACATCTGCATTCCAGACAAACTTGATCTTGTCATTCTTAAATGCACGGTCTTGTAAAATCTTTTGAGCACGCAATTGGTCACGACGGTGAATAATTGTTACTGATTTAGCTAGTTGTGTAAGATAAATTCCCTCTTCAACAGCGGAATCTCCACCACCGATAACAGCAACATCTTGATCCTTGAAGAAAGCACCATCACAAACAGCACAGTAAGAAACACCACGTCCTGACAATTCATTTTCGCCGGGAACCCCAATTTTCTTATATTGTGAACCAGTTGCAATGATTAATGCTTTAGCTTCATAATCACCATCATCAGTATGGATAATCTTAACATTACCCTTATCTTCAACTGATTGAACGGCACCATAACCAAAATCAGCACCAAATTGAGTTGAAGATTTATACATTCTCTCACTCAAATCTGGACCCAAAATTGATTCAAATCCAGGATAATTTTCAATCGCAGCGGTGTTGTTCATTTGACCACCATAGATACCACGATCAAGAATCATTACTGAAAGGTTGGCACGTGAAGCATATAAAGCGGCAGTTAAACCACCAGGACCTGCCCCAATAATTACTACATCGTATGTTTTCATCGTCGAATTACCTCCTATTACTCAACAAATATTACCATTTATTTTTTAATTATCAATTAGATTGCTCACAACTCATTATACCAAGGATCATTTTCATTCTTCCGACGATAAATAAAAATTCCAATAGCAACGAAAAATAGTACTAATGACAATACTTGTGAAACTCTCACACCCGGTAAGATATACAAACTATCTGTTCGCATACCTTCAACGAAAAATCTAACTGCTGGATACCAAATCAAATATGTTAAAAATACTTCACCACGTTTTAATAGATACTTACGATTTCTCAAAATTAAAATCAAAGCTAAACCAATTAAATTACCAACTGATTCATATAAGAAGGTTGGTTGACGATAGGCACCATTGATATACATCTGTTCAACAATAAAGTGCGGTAAATGTAACGATTGTAAAAAGTTTAATGTCGTTTTAGCGCCAAAAGCCTCTTGATTCATGAAATTGCCCCAACGACCAACTATCTGTCCTAAAAGAACTGAAGGTGCAGCGATATCTAACATCAACCAAGGCGAAATATTTCTTTTCTTGCATAGAACCAATAAAACAATAAATGCTGCAATTAAACCACCATAAATTGCAATACCACCATGCCAAATCTTAATTATTTCACTAGGATTAGCCAAATAATATGGTAATTCAAAAATAACATAATACAGACGAGCACCAACTAAAGCAATTGGAACTCCATATAAAACTAAGTCCAAAATGTTATCAGGGTCTAGATGTCTTTTCTTCGCTTCACGCATTGCCATAATAACTCCAATTAGAGCACCCATAGCAATAATAACTCCGTACCAGTGAATCTCTAGGCCACCTAGATTTAAAGCAATTGGGTTTAATGCTAGCAAATCAAAATTCATTACTTACCTTCTCCATCTTTTTCATTCTTTGTTTTTTCTTCATTCTCTTTGATCAACAATCCTAAATTATCTTCAAATTTCTTTGTAGCGTCATACCCCATCTTCTTAGCACGGTAGTTCATAGCAGCTACTTCGATAATGATGGAAATATTACGACCAACTTTAACAGGGACGGTAATTTGTGGTACGTCAACGTCAAAGAAAGTACGTCTATCTTCCAAAGTACCGATACGGTCATAATTCTTATCGGCAGACCAGTTTTCCAGATTAATAATCAATTGAATCTCACTTTGTGAACGAACGGCACCGGCTCCAAAGAGATTCATCACATCAATAATTCCAATACCACGAATTTCTAATAAGTGATTCAAGATCTTAGGTGCTTCACCAACAATAGTTTTTTCATCACGTTGATAAACATCAACACGATCATCAGCAATCAAACGATGACCGCGCTTAATTAATTCCAAAGCCGTTTCACTTTTACCAATCCCTGAATGACCTGTTAATAAGATTCCAATACCATAAACATCCACTAAAACACCATGAATTGATTCTCTAGGAGCTAACTTCTCATCCAAATATTCAGTAATCATACTTGATAGTCTGGTTGTTGGTAATTCTGATCCAATAACTGGAACATGATGTTCTTTAGCAGCTCTCAATAATTCCTTACTTGGTTGAATATTTCTTGAAATCAAAAGAACTGGTGTATCTTCGCGACACAATTCAAGCATCACTTTGTAACGATTATTGGAAGTCATTGAGCGAGAATATGAAGTTTCCGTTTGACCAAATAATTGAATTCGTTCACTTGGATAATAATCAAAATAACCCGTCAATTCGATTCCAGGACGAGAAATATCGGTTGTTATGACTTTTTTATCTTTTAATAACTCTTCTCCAGCATAAACCTTCAATTCATTATCCTTTACCATTTGAGATACTGTAACAAAATTTGTCATTGCTAACCCCCACAGATTCTTTATTTATAATAATTTTATCATTTTAGAAACAAAAAAACGCGTTCTAGACGCGTCTTTGAAAATTATTCATTGTATAACTATTAATGATCGAATTACAAATCGCCAGAATAACTGCAACGACTAATGCTGAACCAAATCCACTGAAATAAAAACTATTCGATCCAACTAGTGCCGAAGTCAATTCTAAAGTAATCGCATTTATTACAAATGAAAAAAGTCCAAATGTAATAAACGTAATTGGTAAAGAAATAATATGTAGAAGTGGTTTGATTGTCCAGTTCAAAATAGCTAGTACCAAGCTAGCGATAATTGCTGTGGCTAAAGTATCCACTCGAAACATACTGGGCAATAATCTAGCAATTGCTAGAAACAATAGAGTCTGTATTGCCACTTTTATAAGTAACTTCATTTCATACCCTCATTCTTTTTGAATCAGTAATATTTTTTGGCAGCTTTAGTGCCACGCTTTCTCTTATTAAAGTCCGTCTCCTGGATATTTCGTTTTTCTGGCAAAGAAAAGGCCAGAATTACATAAACCAAGGCTGGCAGAAAATAAGTAAGAGGCAACAGAAAGATAAAAACTAAACGTATCCAAGTCGAATCAATGCCAAAGTAAGCACCTAAACCACCGCATACACCTGCTAACATTCGATCTGTACTAGATCTTGTGATTCTTTCTTTCATATAAATTCACCTCAACTTGTCCAAAAAATATACTACATATCCATGAAAATATCAATTTTACTCATCAACATCAGGAATATGCTTCCGATTCAGTTCTACCACATGTCCAGTGTTTAAGTAAACAACCCATTCACAAATATTGGTTGCATAATCACCGACACGTTCCAAGTAACTGGCTACAAGCATATAAGACGAACCACTTAAAACATTTTCTACAGTTTTTTGCATATCTTTGATACATAATTCATTGATCAAAGTACTTTTAGCATCGATTTCCACATCACGATGAGCTACTTCTTCAGCCATCTTGCTATCCTTTTTCAAGTAAGCTTCTAGTGAATCTTCAACGATACTTGTACTCATCTCACCCATTTCCGCAATTAGTTTTTCAATTTCAGGAATTCTTGTTTCGCCCTTAACTCTAATTGTTTCCTGAGCAATACTTACCGCATGATCGCCCATTCTTTCTAAATCAGAACTAGCCTTTAAAACCGTTACAATCATTCTCAAATCAGATGTAACTGGTTGTTGTAAAGCAATCATTTCAAAGGATTCCTTTTCCAAGTCCATCTCTCGTTTATTGATCACATGATCATTACGAATAACTTCTTTGGCTAAAGATTTATCATGATCAATGTATGCTTTAACGGATTTCATAATGGCCTCACTAGCCATCATACCCATTTCTGAGAATCGTAAATGTAAGTTATTTAATTGTTCTTCGAAAGTAGTGCGCATCGTTTTTTCTCCTAACCGAATTTTCCTGAAATATAATCTTCAGTCTGTTTCTCTTTTGGATTTAAGAAAATATTCTTTGTTTTATCTGCTTCAATTAATTCTCCATTTAGGAAGAAGGCGGTTTGATCGGATATTCTCGAAGCCTGTTGCATATTGTGTGTAACAGTAATGATCGTATAGTCCTCACGTAGTGCCAACATTGTATCTTCAACCTTAGCCGATGAAATAGGGTCCAAAGCTGAAGTTGGTTCGTCTAATAAAATAATATCAGGTTTCACCGCTAAAACTCTAGCAATACATACTCTCTGTTGTTGACCACCTGAAAGTGACAATGCACTCTGATGCAATTTATCCTTCACATCGTCCCAAACAGCAGCATTCTTCAAACTAGTTTCAACAGCTTCATCCAAAATCGACTTATCTTTAACGCCAGCTAATCTCAGTCCATACACTACATTATCATAAATTGAGAACGGAAATGGATTAGGTTGTTGAAACACCATTCCAACTTGTTTTCTCAAAGCCACAGTATCGACATTAGGAGAATAGATATTCTTACCATCCAATGAGATGGTTCCTGTGATCGTTACATCGGGAATCAAATCATTCATTCGATTCAAACATCTTAAATACGTTGATTTACCACAACCAGAAGGACCAATTAAAGCTGTGATCTCATTCTTATTAAAATCTAAATTAATACCTTTTAATGCTTCTTTTTTTCCATAAAATAAATGTACATCGGAAGATGTCAAAATTTTCTCTGCCAAATCTAACGCTCCTATCCAAAGTGTCCCGAAACATAATCTTCTGTTATTTTGATCTTTGGACGAGTAAATATCTTTCTCGTCTCATTAAATTCCACAGCATGACCTAAATGGAAAAATGCCGTATAATCGCTTATTCTAGCGGCTTGTTGCATATTATGTGTAACGATGATAATCGTATAATTATCTTTTAAATTCATCATAGTCTCTTCAACATTTGAAGTTGAAATTGGATCTAGAGCACTAGCCGGTTCGTCCATTAAAAGAATATCAGGTTTCATTGCAATTGCTCTAGCAATACAGAGACGCTGCTGTTGACCACCTGAAAGGGCCAAAGCACTCTTGTTAAGATCATCTTTTACCTGATCCCACAATGAAGCTTGCTTCAACGTTGTCTCAACTATTTCATCCAATTTTTTCTTGTCATGTAATCCATGACGTTTTAATGCAAAGGTGATATTATCATAAATCGATTTAGAAAAAGGATTAGGACGTTGAAACACCATTCCAATATGTTTTCTTACTTCATAAATATCAACATTATTCTTATTGATATCCAATCCACGATACATAATCTTGCCTTTAACGCTTGCACCTTCAACGTTATCATTCATTCGATTCAATGATCTCAAGAAGGTTGACTTACCAGAACCAGAGGCTCCAATTAAAGACGTTATCTTATATCTTTCAAATTGCAAAGAAGCTTTATGCATCGCCTCTTTTTCACCATAAAACACTTGTAGATCTTCAGTCTTCATGGCGATTTCATGTTTATCCTCATCCAAATGAAGGATGTATTGTTGATCATTTTGTTCAATCATATCTTATTTACCCGTCATCTTTTTGTAAACTAAATTGCCAATATATCTAGATAGAAGATTAAAAATTAATACGGCAATAATCAAAACAGCCGAAGCACCTGCAGAAACTTGAACAGCATCTGGAATCAAACCTTCAGAGTTGACCTTCCAAATATGAACAGCTAAAGTTTCAGCTGGTCTCATTAAGTTTAGAGGACTAGTTATACTGAAAATATTGAAATTAGTAAAATCTAGTGGTGGCGCACTCTGTCCAGCAGTATAAATCAAGGCAGCAGCTTCACCAAAAACTCTACCAGCACCAATAATCATTCCGGTAATAATACCAGGTAGTCCATCAGGAATAATAACATGGATAACAGTCTCCCACTTTGATAAACCTAAAGCTAATCCTGCTTCACGTTGTGACTGTGAAACTGATTTTAATGAATCTTCAACATTTCTAGTCAAAATTGGTAGATTAAAAACTGTTAATGTCAAAGCACCAGACAAAATTGAAAATCCAAATTTGAAACTGATAACAAAAATCAAGAATCCAAACAAGCCAACAACAATCGATGGCAGAGAACTTAAAACTTCAATTGAAACTCTGATTAATTCAACAAATTTATTTTTTCCCGCATATTCTGATAAATAAATACCAGCCGAAATAGAAATGGGAATAGAAATTAACATTGATAAAATCAGTAAGAAGAAGGAATTAAATAGTTGAACTCCTACACCACTACCGGCTTGAAATGCTTTAGAGCCAGAAGTTAAGAAATGCCAATTAACATAACGTAATCCACTGCCCAAAATATAAACTAATAAACCTATCAGAATCAAAACAATAATACCGGACATAAAATAAATTACGCCAGTAGCAATCTTATCTTTAGTTTTTTCGTTAAACATTAGAATTCACCTCGCTTGGCGATTGTTCTAATAACAAAATTAAAGAGTAAGGACATCAAGAGAAGCAACAAGGCCAATGACCATAGAGCATTATTGGATGTTGATCCCATAATAGTATTTCCCATATTCATGGTTAGAACACTAGTTAAAGTTGATGATGGCGAAACCAAATTCTGTGGTAATAACATTGCATTACCAATAACCATTTGAACAGCCAATGCTTCACCGAAAGCACGAGCCATTCCGAAAACAACAGCTGTCAAAAGTCCTGGTGTTGCCGCTCTTAAAACCACTTTATGGATGGTTTGCCATCTAGTAGCACCTAAAGCAAGCGATGCTTCACGATAATAGCGTGGAACCGCCTTTAAAGCATCAACTGACATTGACGTGATAGTTGGTAATATCATAACAAATAAAACAAATGATCCCGCTAAAATACCAAAACCACTACCACCAGCAATTGTTCTTACAGCAGGTACCACAATTGTTAAACCGATGAATCCATAAACAACTGAAGGAATACCAACAAGTAATTCAATTACAGGTTGTAAAACTTTGCGGCCCCAACTTGGTGAAATCTCAGTCATAAAAATTGCTGCAGCAATAGCAAAAGGTGTCCCTATCAAAGCTGCAATCAAAGTAACTGAAAATGAACCAATAATCATCGGTGCAGCACCAACGATTGGATGTCCAGCACTGTCTAATTTATTTGGAGCCCAAACAGAATGAGTCAAGAAATCAATCGGATTGACACCATCTTTAATAAAAATAATGACACCTCTTGAAGCAATAAATCCGATAATCGTGACAACTAATAAAACAATGATGGCAGTAAAACTGAAAGAAATAATCTTACCCCGAGTTTCCCTTTTGGCAGATACCGATTTTCTAGTTAAACTTTCTCTAATTGGATCTTTCAATTATTTTACCCCCTTTGAAACGGGCGTAACATTGCCCTTATAATCCTTTTCATACTTCATTTCGTTCATGGGAACATAATTCATTTTCTTAACTACGTTCTGTTGAACATGTTTGGTCATAATAAAATCCAAAAAGTCTTTAGTCATACCGGTAGGTTTACCATTGGTATACAAGTGCTCATAAGACCAAATCTTCCATGTATTATTCTCAATATTTTCAATAGTTGGTTCTACGTTATTAACCGCAATTGTTTTTACGGTGTCATTTAAGTATGGCATAGCCAAATAACTAATTGCACCATCCGTATTGTAGACAATTTGTCTGACCATTCCACTGGAATCTTGTTCTTGCGAACGAACAAATGGTGTTCCATTCATAACATCACTCTCAAATGATGCACGTGTACCACTTCCATCGGCACGATTAATGATTGTGATTGGTAAATCTTGTCCGCCAACTTGCTTCCAATTCTTTACCTGACCAGAAAAAATTTGTCTTAATTGCTTAATTGTCAGGGATTTAACTTTTACATCTTTGTTAACTACTGGAACCATACCTACTGCAGCTATTCGATGATCAACAAGTTTACTAGCATCAATATCTTTTTTCTGTTCTGCATATAAATCAGAATTACCGATATTGACCGCACCTTGCTGAATCTGGCTCAGTCCTGTACCAGTTCCACCACCTTGTACATTTACGTACTGATTAGGGTTACTCTTTGTAAACTCTTCCCCGGCAAGTTCAACTAATGGTTGGGCAGCTGAAGATCCAACCGCCGTAATAGTTTCTTGGCTTCCGCTGCCTTTGCAACCACTCAAAACGAGTATGCTGGAAAACATAATTGCAAATAATGCGACAAGTCTTTTTTTCAATGTTCTCACCTCTATCCAACTAGGATAGTACAACATTGTATATTTTTTGTATAAAAAAAAGTCATGATAAAATAAATTATTTTATCATGACAATTTTTTCTATTTTATAAAGGAATATTTACCGTAAAGGTTGTTCCCAATCCCTTGTGAGATTCCATACGAATATCTCCATCTAGAGTATCAAGAGTTTCTTTAACAATTGCCAAACCTAGACCAGTACCACCTGTTTCCAAGCTTCTAGAACGATCGACACGATAGAATCTTTCAAAGATTCGCCCCTGATCCGCCTCAGAAATTCCAATACCAGTATCTTTAATAATAAATTTGAGACGATTTTCAATCTCATCGTGATGTACTTCTATGTCAATTTCACCATTCTCTTTATTATATGAAATAGCATTTTTTATCAAGTTTCGAATAACTAAGTTAAGTTTCTCCTTGTTGATAGTCACATCTTCATTACCAAAGAATTGCTTCTTGATTGTTAAATTATGCTTCTTAATTGCTGGATCTTGACGTTCCAAAATACTATCAAGATCTTCGCGTAAGTTGACCATTTCGGCCTTATAATTTCCCTTTTTAACCCGCGAAAGTGACAAGATATCCTGAATCAATTCTGTCAAACGTATACTTTCACTATGAATTATCTTTAAGAAATGATCCAGTTTTTCAGGATCATCTTTAGCACCGTTCAACAAGGTCTCTGAGAACCCTTCAATTGAAGTTACAGGTGTCTTCAACTCATGACTGACATTATTAACGAAGTCTACTTGCATTCTTTCAATTTGACGACTTTCTGTTAAATCATACAAAATAACTAAGACTTGCTGGTCAAAATCTTCACGCGTATGTACCAAACGAATAACATTCGCATCGACAAACTTTTGTGAGTTACCAACTAATTGAATTTCACGATGATGATTCTTATTTTTGCGCAAAGTATGCTCAATCATCCTACTCAAGCTATAAGTCTTAATATCTTCAATGAATGGATGAATATCATTAGAGATGTTCACGTCTAAAAGACCAGCCATTGCTTGATTATGCATCAAAACATCCCCTTGAGAATTCAGTAACATTACACCAATTGGTAAATGTCCAACTAAACCTCTGAATCGTCTCTCACGTAAACGAACATCATCTCGTAAGTCATTAATATCCATACTAATTTTGTTAGTTTGTTCAACTAAGCCATATAATTCATCATCCGGTGACAAAATAAGCGAAGCCATTTCCTTATTTTTACGTACACGTCTCAAATTTTCAGTCACACTCTTAATATCATTGCTGAGAATTTGACGCTTACGATAGTAGAACAAAATAACAGAATCAGTGATAACAAAATACATCAAAGCAACTAATATAAATGTTAATGGGGCCTGACTCCAAAGACGATTATATCTTTTAGCAACTACGTACCGACTAGATCCTGGTAAATAATACATAATTCTTTCGCCAAAGTTAACATCGGTAACATAATTTTTACCTGGAGCTATCCGACCACGATGGAACATGTCATAAGCCTTTTTCTGTAAATAAGTATTCTCTTTACTGGAATCAACATAATCCAAACCAGCAATCCTTGCTGCTTCTGATGGATCATGATTTTTCTTTAATTCTTGATACGAAACGGTCTCTTCAGTAAACATATCCTTTTGTGAATCGCCCAAAATAGTATCGGAAAAAATCACCAACACAACAAAGATAACTACTGAAATCAAAATAGCAATTATAGGTCCTATTCTTCTTTTCATCGTTATACCTCTAAAATATAACCGAATCCATGCACGGTTTTTATTATTTGTGGATCTTTGGTGTCCTTTTCAATTTTATCACGGAGGTGGCTAATTTGGATATCAACCATCCTCATTTGTGAATTGGAATTAATTCCCCAAACATTATCAAAAATTTGTTCACGTGAGACGACAATCCCTTTGTTTCTAATCAAAAACTCCAGTAATTCATATTCTTTTTTTGTCAAACTAATTTCTTGGCCATCAATAATCAAACTTTTAACATCGGTATTAAGTTGAAAACTGTTTTTTTTCTGTTCATGAGATGTTCTTCTCAAAACAACTTCAATTCTCGCTAAGAGTTCCTTAATACTAAATGGTTTTGTTACGTAATCATCAGCACCACTAATCAAGCCTTTAATTTTAGTATCTTCTGAATCCACTGCAGTTAAAAAAATAACGGGAGTAAGATTACCAGATTCACGCATCTTTTTCAGAACTTCCATACCGTTCATTTTAGGCAACATTTGATCAAGCAACATCAAATCGAAATCCCCATTACTTATTTTTTCAAATGCCATTGCACCATCAGTTGCCGTTGAAACCTGATAGTCATTACTTTCCAAATTGTATTCAATTAACTCTAAAATTGCAGGTTCATCGTCAACAACTAAGATTTTACTTTTCATTTATCTTGGCCCCTTGTAGTTTCCACTGAAGATAAGCATATATAAACGGATCCAGATCCCCATCCATTACCGCTTGTCCATTTCCTGATTCATAGTTGGAACGATGATCCTTAACCATAGTATATGGATGGAATACATATGAACGAATTTGTGAGCCCCAGCCGATATCCTTTTGTTCACCTTGAATTTCGGCATGTTTCTTGGCACGTTCTTCTTCCTCTCTTTGGAAAAGCTTAGCCTTCAACATATTCATTGCTGTTTGTCTATTTTGTAATTGTGAACGTTGAGCTTGTGAACTAACAACGATTCCTGTAGGTAGATGAGTAATTCGTACTGCTGAAGAAGTCTTGTTAATATGTTGACCACCGGCACCAGAGGATCTAAAAACATCGACTCTCAAATCATCATCATTAATTTCAACATGAATACTGTCATCTAATTCAGGCATCACATCAACCGAAGCAAAAGAAGTATGGCGTCGACCAGCCGAATCGAATGGTGAGATTCTAACTAATCGATGGACTCCTCTTTCGGAACGTAACAAACCATATGCATTTTTTCCACGAATCATCATCGAAACACTCTTGATTCCAGCTTCATCACCAGGCTGGTAATCTTCAATCTCAATGGAAAAATTATGTTGATCAGCCCATCTTTGATACATTCTCAACAACATAGAACCCCAGTCTTGAGATTCAGTACCACCGGCACCAGGATGGATTTCCATAATAGCATTGTGAGAATCATATGGTTCTGATAACAACATCATTAACTCATACGAACGTAATTTTTGGGACAAATCAGACGAATCGTCTACCATCTGTTCCATCAATTCATCTTCTGGATCTTCTTGATATAACTCTGCTGAAACTTTAATGTCATCTAACCCTTGGCTTAATTCTTTGAAGTTATCATATTTATCCTTCATGGCTTTTGTATCATCAATCACCTTTTGAGCTTTATCGTGATCATCCCAAAAACCAGTCTCAGCCATCCGACCTTCATTCTCAGCAATGCTTTCTTCTAGGGCATCTAAGTCAAAGAGACCCCCTGAATTGACTTATTTTGTTTTCCATCTCTGAAATTTTATTTTTAATTTCACCAAATTCCATATAATCACCCTTATAAAAAAAGCAGGCCCAAGGCCCGCTTTTTATCTTTCCATATTTTGTCTGATTTCGGCCTTCATGAATAATCTAGTTACATCATATTCAATATCAGAAACCATTTCTTCAAACATACGGTATCCTTCTTCTTGGTACTCAACTAAAGGATTTAATTGACCGTATCCACGTAATCCAATTGATTGACGTAATTGATCCATAGCATCGATATGATCTGTCCAGTGTTCATCAACAACTCTCAAAATAACAACCTTTTCAAATTCTAGCATTTGAGCAGGATCTCCAAGTTGTTCTTTCTTTTCTTCATAGTTCTTATTAACAATGTCCATCAAATATTTAACAATATCATCGGCACTCTTTAATTGTAAGTCAACGGCTGAAATTTGATTTTCATTAACTAAGGCAGACTTAGCAAAGTCAACGATTGCTTCCAATTCCCAATCTTCTTGTTTACCTTGAGTATGGACGTTAACTTGAGCTTGAATTGTTCGTTTAAGCATTGGAAGTAATACACGATCAAGATCTTTATCTTCAGTAATAACTTCCATTCTTTCTTTATAAATGACTTCACGTTGTTCACGCATAACATCATCATATTGAAGAGTATTCTTACGTGTATCATAGTTATTACCTTCAACACGTTTTTGAGCAGATTCAACTTGACGTGTCATCATCTTACTCTGAATAACAGCATCATCATCTTCGATCTTCAAAGTCTTAAGCACACGCTTAATACGTTCAGAACCGAAACGCTTCATCAAGTCATCTTCTAGAGACATGTAGAATTGTGTAACACCAGGATCACCTTGACGACCAGAACGTCCACGAAGCTGATTATCAATACGACGTGATTCATGACGTTCAGTACCGAGAACAGCCAAACCACCTATTTCTCTCACACCAGGTCCAAGCTTGATATCAGTACCACGACCAGCCATATTAGTAGCAATGGTTACAGCGCCACGTTGACCAGCGTTCATGATAATTTCAGCTTCCTTAGCATGGTTCTTAGCATTCAAGACAGCATGAGGAATACCTTCACTGTCAAGTAATTTAGATAGATATTCAGAAGATTCAACCGCAACAGTACCAACCAAGATAGGTTGTCCCTTTGCATGACGTCTCTTGATATCCTCAACAACAGCAGCAAACTTACTCTTCAATGTTGGATAAAGAAGATCATCTTTATCATCACGAATAACTGGTTTGTTAGTTGGAATAGAAATTACTTCCATGTTGTAGATTTCTCTAAATTCTTCAGCTTCAGTCTTTGCAGTACCAGTCATACCAGACAACTTATCATACATACGGAAGAAGTTTTGGTAAGTGATGTTAGCCATAGTCTTAGTTTCATCTTGAATTTCTACACCTTCCTTAGCTTCAATAGCTTGGTGTAGTCCATCAGAATAACGACGACCATCCATAACACGACCAGTAAACTGATCAACAATCTTTACTTCGCCCTCTTGAACCACATAATCGATATCAAGACTCATGATGAAGTTAGCACGTAAAGCCTGATCCAAATGGTGATTCAAAACTGTGTTGTCAATATCATAAAGGTTATCAAGGCCAAAGTAATCTTCGGCTTTTCTAATTCCTGTTTCTGTTAAACTAATTGATTTTGTAGGCCAATCGATCTTGTAATCATCTTTTTCAAGAGTCTTAGCAAAACGATCTGCACGAACATACATAGCAGTTGATTTTTCGGCTGCACCAGAAATGATCAAAGGTGTTCTGGCCTCATCGATTAAGATAGAGTCAACCTCATCGACAATTGCAAAGTGAAGTGGACGTTGTACCATTTGTTCCTTGTAAACGACCATGTTATCACGCAAATAATCAAAACCTAGTTCACTATTTGTTGAATATGTAACGTCACAATTATAAGCAGCACGTTTTTCCTCAGAATCCATACTATTCAAATTCAAACCAACGGTTAAGCCAAGCCATTTATATAGCTCACCCATTTCCTTGGCATCACGACCGGATAGATACTCATTAACGGTAACAACATGGACACCTTTACCAGCTAAAGCATTCAAATAAACTGGTAATGTAGCTGTCAAAGTCTTACCTTCACCAGTTTTCATTTCAGCAATATTACCTTCATGCAAAGTAATACCACCAATTAATTGAACCTTAAATGGATAAAGTCCAAGGACTCTTTTAGCTCCTTCACGAGCAGTAGCAAAGGCTTCTGGCAAAATATCATCTAGTGTTTCACCCTTTGCTAGTCTTTCTTTAAATTCAGGAGTCTTAGCTTGAAGTTCTTCATCAGAAAGCTTGCTATAAGCATCAGCATAACTTTCAATCTTATCGGCAATTTTGCCCATACGTTTGACTTCTCTTTTGTCGCTTTCGACCCATCTTCTTAGCGGATTTGCCATATTTATATATCTCTCCTAAGTGTAAATGAACATACTCTTAATAGTAGCATTTTTTTTTAAACTTTTAAACTTAATATCGTCAAATAGACTTTTCAGGTCTACAATGATACACCATTTTACGCCTCAGTAGTGTTAAGAATACTTTACAAAGCTCTACAGACAACAAAAAAGCCTGAAGCATAAGCTCCAGACCAATTGTTATTCATTTTAAATTATTAATTATTCATTAGTTTCAATTAAGCCATATCTGCCATCGTTACGTTTATAAACGATACTTGCACCATTTGTTTCTGAATCTTCAAAGATGAAGAATTCATGTCCAAGCATTTCCATTTGTAGAACAGCTTCTTCTGCATTCATTGGTTTCAATGAAAGACGCTTTGTTCTTACGATATCTGACTTATCTTCTTCAGTTTCTTCAGGTGTTACATCATCCAAAGGAATATCCTTTAGACTGCCGCCCTCACGGCTCTTACGATTTACACGTGTCTTGAACTTCTTGATTTGTCTTTCAAGCTTATCAATTACTAGATCGATTCCAGCGTACAAATCATCATTGACTTCTTCAGCTCTCAATGTGATATATGACAGAGGAATTGTAACCTCGACTTTTGTACCCTTTGATGGATATGTTTTCAAATTTACATGTGCAATAGGATTACTGTCATCGCTAAAGTATTTTTCCATTTTGGAAATTCTTTTTTCAACGTATTCACGAATTGATGAAGTTACCTCAATATTTTCACCACGTACATTAATAGTTAACATAATAATCTCTCCTTCCGACGAGTAGGAAATTAAAGAGCATCTTTACATCTCTTTAATGCAATTATAATATTCTTAAGCCCATATGACAACGTTTTCACTACCTTGATAATGAAAACGTGCAAATATTTTTAAATCCGTAGCTTAAAAATATATCATGAGCGTACATCAAAGTCCGTCCTGTCGTATAAATGTCATCTAATATCAAAATTCTTTGATTCTTTTGAAAATTATTAATTTCGGGCAAAGCGGAGAATGTTTGTGGAGTCTGCATTCTCTCCAAACGATTTTTTTGAGCTTGGGGTTTGTCGGCATCAATTTTAAACAAAAGTTTCTTTAGATCAAAGATATCAGCATACAATTCATAAACGGGATCAAAGCCACGTTTTTCAAAATGGCTTTGACTTGCGGGAACATAAGTAACTACATCAAAGTGATTTTTTAAAGACCAACTCTTTATATCTTGATAAAATAATTTTGCTAACAAGACATCTCCATATCGTTTATACAGCTTGAAATAGCTGTGTATGAACTGATTATACTCAAACAAAGCCTGATGGCAATTGGTTTTACCATATTTTTGCTCCCAAATGAGACAATCTGAGCAGATTCCCTCACTATCTGGCTTAAAACATCGCGGACAATTATGCCGATTCTTCAAGGGTGCCAATTGTTGACGACATAAATTGCAGATATAATTCGGTATAATTTCTTTTAAAGAAAATATTTCTGATATTTTTAAATTATTATTTATTTCAGCCCCACAATTTAAACATTTCATTTCTTCACCTGTTGATTCAAATACCGGATTTCCCTACAAGCTTGGTGGATTTGAAGATTGTAATAGCGATAGTAATAATGTACTTCATCATCGAAATACTTTTTATCCCGACCTGCGCGGCCAGCAATCTGTATCAACGAAGTCCTTGAAAACTCTTTAGCATCAGCATTCAGTACTAAGACTATTACTCGTTTAAAAGTAACACCTCGTTCTAAGATTGTTGTTGTTAAAATGGCCTGAACTTGATGTTCACGAAATTGTTGCACCTTTTCTAAACGCTTTTTATCAAGAGAACTAACACTCACAAATGATAACGTTGGATAATATTTTCCTAATTTTTGGGCAAACTTCTCCATAACAGAAATTGATGGAAAAAATATCATCAAACGCTGATGATTATTTACAATCTGATTGAGTTTTAAACGTAGTCTAGGATTGATACCTAGAAAGTTTATTTCTTTGAATAATAAATGACAGTGTGGTTCTGGCAATGGGTGACCGTGAAATCTTTGATATAATTTAGTAAGTGTTATTTGTCCTTTCTCTACCTTTTGTAGAAGTTTTTTAGGTGGCGTAGCTGACAAGTAAATCGTCATCCCCATATCCTTTTTGGATTTCTTAATCGCTTGATGTAACATTTGGTTACCCGCTAAAGGATAAGAATCCACTTCATCAATAATCAATACATCAAAAGCTTTCTCAAATCGGATCAATTGATGAATGGTCATGACGGCTATTTTTGTAAGATGATACCTTTCCAAACTTTTACCATGGAAAAGACCTATCGTCGTTTTTGGAAAAACCTTTTGTAATCTAGGAAAGAGTTCAATACAAACGTCTACACGTGGGGAACAAATAGCGACTCGTTGTTGCTTGATTAATGCCTGCTCAATTAATGGAAAAATCATCTCCGTTTTTCCCGCACCAGTGACGGCCCAGACCAAGTGATCTTTATGACTGTTAAAGGCATTTAAAAGCTCATGGACGCCTCTTTGCTGATTACTGGTCAATACACCATTCCAGCTCAAATACTCCTCTTGCACTGGAAATACAACATCTGAGCTAGTTATTAATAGAGCGTCCCTTGAACTAATCTTTCCTAAATTGATACAATGACGACAATAACTATATTTACCTGATTTTTGAGGTAACCTCATCAAACAGCGTCGACAGTATCTTTCACCTTTAATTTGATAAGTCGCATCTGTTTGCATTGCTCCCTGATCAAGTAAGATCTTTTTCAAATCAGGGGTTAATTCTTTGGCATTAAAAATTTTGCCACCGAGATACTCATTTAAATTAGTCATAATTAAAATTACGTAAAGGAGCGATTTTTTTGCAAAATTATAAAACCATTGCCAAAACTGGCAGTCATGAAAAGGTTATTAAAAAATCACGTTTTATTGCCCATATCGCTCAAACTTTCTCTGAAGATGAGGCTAAGGCTTTCATTCAAAAAATTCGAGAACAAGAATCTGGAGCAACTCATAACTGCACCGCTTTTATCGTTATGGAAAATGTTAAGATTGAGCGCATGTCCGATGATGGTGAACCTAGTGGAACAGCCGGATCACCAATTCTCAATGTACTTCAACAACAAGATCTCTTGAATGTAACTGTCGTTGTGACCCGTTACTTTGGTGGTATCAAATTAGGTGCTGGTGGTTTGATTAGAGCTTACTCATCAACCACCGCCGAGGCTGTTAAAGAAATTGGCTTAGTCGAAAACCGAATTCAACAAGGATATGAATTAGCAATTCCCTATCATATGTTTGATAAATTTGATAACTATGCCCAAAAGGAAAAAATAAATTTAGAAGATAAACAATTCTCAACTGATGTTAAATGCCAAATTTTCTTAGATTTAGATAGTGCCAAACAAACCGTTCAAAATATTAAAGATTTCTTCCAAAACCAAATTACATTAAAAGAAACTGAAAAAACTTATAAACAGGTTCCTATTGAAACAAATTAAAAACTCTCAACCAATTCCAAAACGAATTGGTTGAGAGTTTTTTTATTCATAGTTCCCGCTTCTCAAACCAAAGTGCTTGTCAGACCCTGGAGCCCCTCCATCATCATACTTTTTCATAAATTTGACACTTTTGGCCATTTCATCATAATCCTTGTACATATAATTTCTGTAGATCTTAGGAATTACATTCCGGGATATAAAGCTGATTCTAGAGACATATAACCCTTTATGCTGCACCATCGCATAATCTTTGTCTTTTGGATGTAAGCCACCATAAAAATCTAATAGAGTTGAATTACCCCACTCGTCGTCAACTACAACGATATCTTTATATGGAGCGCCTGCCTTTAAAGTTTTATTTTCCGGTAATGGAGCATAACCGACTTCCGTTTTGATCAAAGGATTGAATCGATCTATCCATTGATTCTCATATTGATAATTTGAAAGAAAGTTTCCTAATCCAATCACAGCTAAAAATGTTATCAGGACTCCTATCAACCAATATTTATAAACATTTTTCATTTTTAAATCTTTATCAATTTTTTCCACCGTTGTTACATCTCCCTTTAAAAATTCGTCCAAGGATATCTGTAAAATGGAACTTAAATTAATCAATAAAGAAATATCAGGATAAGTTCTTCCTGTTTCCCAGCTTGAAATTGTTTTATCAGAAACATTCAATTTCCGTGCTAATTCTTTTTGCGTTAAATTCTCTGCTTTTCGATACTTCTTCAATTGCTCGCTTAACTTCATTTTTCATCTCTCCTTGAAATCTATTAAAAGAGGTGTCATCTATTTATACTACCTACATACTGTTGAATTCAGTCTACTGGTGTCTAGCAATTATAGAATTATTGTCAGACACAAAAAAACAGGCGCTATAACGGCGTCTGTTAATCCTTCTTTTCTAATCGTTTTATAAATTTTTGAATTGCATGTAGTAATGGCTGACGATTGTCTCCCAGTAAACCAATTGATTCAATAAATAATTCCAAACCAATCAGAACTCCAATCGTTAATAGTACGCTACCCCACAAAGTTGATAGTGGATAAAGCATTGAAATAAAGGCAAAAACCAGAGACAAACCATATATTACTAAAACAGTTTGACGATGGGACAAGCCTAATTGCATCAATCTATGATGTAAGTGATGCTTATCAGCTTGCATAATTGGTTTCTTATTCAAAAGCCTTCTAAGAATTGCATAAACAGTATCAGTGATAGGAACGCCCATGATTACCACTGGCATTAACAAAGTAATGAATGTAACATTTTTCAATCCCTTAAGTGAGAACACTGCCATCATGAATCCAATAAATAGTGAACCCGTATCACCTAAGAAAATACTTGCTGGATGGAAATTATGCGGTAAGAAACCTACCAAAGCAAATACTAAGGCAAAAATCCAAATAGCCACATAGACATTAGTTAGATTTAAGAAGAAGTAAGCCATGACTCCCATTGTGAACAACGCGATAATTGAAACACCAGTGGCTAATCCATCAAGTCCATCAATTAAATTCACCGCATTAGTAATGGCGATAATCCAGATGATCGTTATTGGCAAACTCCACCAACCAAGTTCGAATGAACCGATAATTGGCAATGTAACCTCGTTCATTCTGATACCAGCCAAGAAGTAAATAACTAAAGAGGCTGCAAAAATACCTGCTAACTTAGCTTTAGGCGATAATTCACGAATATCATCAATAATACCCGTTAAAACAATAATACATTCTGCTAGAAAAACACTGAATAACTCATGTGTTGGGAATTGTTCTCGCAACAGAGCAAACGTAGCAAAATTAAAGGCGATAAAGATGGCCAGTCCACCCATCGTAGGCATTGGCTTTATATTTACACGCCGTGCATTTGGTTTATCGACAGCACCCAAAATATAGGCTAATTTCACTACGAAAGGAGTTATTATAGCCGACAGAATCATCGTTAAAAATAATTTTACTATTACACTAAACATACCCGACATTTTTGAAAAACTCACTTTCCATTAATAGAACAATTATACAATACCTATGGCATAAACAAAAAGTAAATTAAAAAAGAGCGTATCCAACGATACACCCCCATTTATTTAGCCAATTCTACTTTTCTAACTTCACGTACCACAGTAACTTTAATGTGGCCTGGATATTCAAGGTTTTGCTCAATCTCGCCTTTAACATCACGAGCTAGAATTGCTGCTTGATCATCAGAAATTTCTTCTGGTTTAACCATAACTCTAATTTCATGACCAGCTTGAATTGCATAACAATGATCAACACCATCATGCTTATTAGCAATTTCTTCCAACTTCTCAAGACGATGAATATAGTTCTCCATCGATTCTGATCTAGCACCAGGACGTGCTGCAGAAATTGCATCAGCTGTTGCAACAATTGTTGCAATAAATGATGTTGGTTCAACATCCCCATGATGTGAAGCAATTGTATTAATAACTACTTCTGGTTCTTTGTACTTAGTTGCGATATCAACACCTATTTCTACGTGTGATCCATCAACTTCGCGGTCGATGGCCTTACCGATATCGTGTAATAAACCTGCTCGTTTTGCTAACATAACATCTTCACCCATTTCAGCAGCCATCACAGCGGATAACTTGGCTACCTCAATTGAGTGACTCAAAACATTTTGACCGTAACTTGTACGATATTGCATACGTCCAATGATCTTAATCAAGTCTGGATTAATAGAACTGATACCCAAACTATAAATCGTTTGTTCACCAAGTTCACGAATGTGATCATCCATTTCTTTTCTAGCCTTATCGACCATTTCTTCGATACGAGCTGGATGAATTCGACCATCTTCAATTAATTTTTCCAAAGCCATTCGAGCAATTTCTCTTCTGACCGGATCATAAGCACTTAAAGCAACCGCTTCAGGTGTATCGTCGATAATTAAATCGACACCAGTTAGAGATTCAATTGTACGAATATTTCTACCTTCACGTCCAATGATTCTTCCCTTCATGTCCTCATTAGGCAAAGTAACGGTAGTAACAGTTGATTCAGAAACTGTATCAGCTGCACTTCTTTGGATAGCGGCAATGATCAAAGCTTTAGCATCTTTATCAATATGCTGTTTAGCTTGTTCATCACTTTCCTTAATCATCTTGGCACGTTCATGTACCAACTCTTTGTTCAACTTACCAAGGATAATTTTTCTACCTTGTTCACGTGTTAAGTTACTTACTCTTACCAGCTCCGCTTGCTGTTCATTAAGAGTTTCAGTCAATTGTTTATCTTTTTCACTAAGTTTCTGTTGTCGTGCCGAAATATCGTTCTCGTTATTTTCGATGTTTTCCTCACGTTTTTCAAGCGATTGGTCTTTTTTATCCAAAATGTCTTGTCGTTCGAGAATACGATTTTCTTGTCTCTGAACATCTTTACGACGTTCCTTCAATTCATCTTCTTGTTTCTCACGATATTGATGAATCTCATCTTTAGCTTCGAGGAGCTTTTCCTTTTGCAAGGACTTAGCAGCTTTCTTTGCATCTGAAACAATATCTTCAGCAGTTTGTTTAGCTTGTGAAAGTTTCTTTTCGTAGGCATCCTTACAGAGAGCATATCCGAAGAGTATACCCACGATCAATGTTACTAGAGCGAAAGAGAAGGTTATGATAGCTGGATACATGCTATCACCTCCATATTTGCTTTTTTAAAAGATTTGTTTGTAAAATTTATTGTTACAAATTATTTACATACAACTTAATATTATAGAATAAATATAGCCTGTCAACCAAATAAAAAGAAAAAAAGAGACTTATTCAGTCTCTTTTTTATTAGAATCAGGAATTAAATCAATATTCTCATTCTTTTTTTCGGAATCTTTAGCATCTTTTTTAACTTTAGAATCAGTTTTTCCCTCTTCAGGTTCAGCTTCTTCTTTAGTTCCATCCATGCCATAAGCTGTACGAACTTTTTGTTTAATTTCGTCCATCTTTTCAGGATTTTCGGATAGATAAGTCTTAGCGTTCTCGCGACCTTGACCAATTCTTTCATCACCATATGAGTACCATGAACCACTTTTATCGATAATATCCTTATCAACAGCCATGTCGACTAACTCACCAGTTTGAGAAATTCCCTTACCATACATGATATCAACTAGAGCAACCTTAAATGGTGGAGCAACCTTATTCTTAACAACTTTGATTTTTGTTCGATTACCAATTACATCTGAACCATCTTTGATTTGTTCCGCACGACGAACTTCCAATCTAATAGTTGAATAGAATTTCAAAGCACGACCACCAGGTGTAGTTTCTGGATTACCGAACATAATTCCAACTTTTTCACGAATTTGATTAATGAAAAGTGCAATCGTCTTAGTTTTATTGATAGAACCAGATAGTTTACGTAATGCTTGTGACATCAGTCTTGCTTGTAAACCAACGTGAGCATCACCCATCTCACCTTCAATTTCGGCACGTGGTACCAATGCAGCAACAGAATCGACAACAACAATGTCGACCGCACCACTACTTACCAAAGCATCAGCAATTTCTAGTCCTTGTTCACCAGTATCAGGTTGGGATAGCAATAAATCATCAATATTAACACCTAATGCTTTGGCATATTCTGGATCCATAGCATTTTCAGCATCAATATAAGCGGCTGTTCCGCCTTGCTTTTGTACTTCAGCAACGGCATGTAAAGCTACGGTTGTTTTACCAGAACTTTCAGGTCCATAAATTTCAACGATTCTACCTCTTGGAAATCCACCAACACCTAAAGCATTGTCTAGAGCCAAAGAGCCCGTAGAAACTGTGGAGATTTGAGTATTAAGGTCGTCACCCATTCTCATAATGGCACCTTTACCAAAATCCTTTTCAATCTTTTTCAAGGCTACGTCTAAAGCCTTTTGTCGTTCATCTTTAGCCAAATTGCTTTCCTCCTAATGCATTCATCACTAAGTATATTATTAGTAATCCATCAAAAAAGCAAGAAAAAAGCGAACAAATGTTTGTTCGTTATATTATTTCTTGAATGAGAGCAAATCCACACAAAACTGATTTTAATCGAATAGCTTGTCTTGTACCTTCAAAGTGAAATTCTTTAATAATTTCTTGATGGTTCTGACGGTTACAAGCACCAATAAAGACCGTACCCACAGGGTTACCTTCCAATGGATCTGGACCAGCCACTCCAGTAAAACCAAGTCCAATATCAGCATCTACTTTTTCAGCTGACAATTCAGCCATAGCCTTAGCTACCGGATTACTGACTACTGTGTACTGTTCAATCAATCTAGGGTCCATTCCTAATAATTTAACCTTGACTTCATCAGCATAAGTAACAAATCCACCATCAAAAATATTCGATGCTCCAGGTACTGAAGCTACGGTTGCTTGAAAAAGACCTGCCGTTAAACTTTCAGCTGCTGTAACCCTTAAATTTTTTTGTTTAAGTTTTTCAACTGTTTCTGTAGTAAAGTCAGACCATTTTTGAGGCAATCCATTTTCAAAATTGGCCTGTTCAGCTTCTTTTAAAATTTCAATTGATTTATTCATTGCTCTCTCTTTCAAATTACGTATTATTTCTTGAAGATATCTCTTGCTTGATAGAAATAATCAGCACCAGAGTAAATAGTGAAAATTAAACAGATATATAAGAAAATTTGTCCAATTGGAATATTGATTGCGGAGAAGAAAATATTATTCATCAACAAGAAAATAATTGCAATCATTTGTGTAGTAGTTTTGATCTTACCAGGCATTTGAGCAGCCATGACCTTGCCACCCTCTTCAAGAACAATCGTTCTAAGACCAGTAACAGCTAATTCACGGCAAACAATAATTGCAACAACCCAAGCCGGTGCCATTTTGAAACTCACTAAGAAAATTAATGCTGTCATAACCAACATCTTATCTGCCAAAGTATCGGCAAACTTACCAAAGTTAGTTACTAAATGGTTCTTACGAGCAATCTTACCATCGGCTAAATCCGTTAATGAGGCTATGATAAAGACAACTGTTGCTAAAACATGATTCATTGGAATCAAATTGTTTAGAACGTAAATCTCCCCCAAATCTGACCAACCAAAAGCCAATAGAATAATAAATACTGGAATCAAAATAATTCGAAGCATTGTTAATTTGTTAGGTAAATTCCATACCATTTAAAACGTCCTCCAATAATAACTCTTTTTTACAAAATAATGGTGTCCACTCTTATTAGATTAGACACCATTACTTTATTTTTCAACATTAAATGTAAGTGTTTTGACAATTGAACTGCTACTGTCAGTAGTTCCTAAGTCAAGCTTCTTACCATCAATTGTAATTTCTGTATTGTTAACATTACCAGTTTGAATCTTAAAACTAGTAGTATCAGCAGGAACAGTTGTTTCCTTCTTTTCTCCTGAACTCAAAGCTTGTTGCCAAGTTGTATTTGAACCTTCAGTAAATTGAATCCAAGCCTGACCGTTATTACCGGCTACAACAACTTTTAAACCATCTGTAGGCATGTTAGTAACAGTATATGTGTTATCTCCTGAAGATTTAACACTAACAGTCTTAGTTGCCGTTTTCTTTTTAGCAGTAGCCTTTTTAGTCGTCTTAGTTGACTTTTTGGCTGTCTTTTTCTTAGTTGTTTGAGTTGTATTATCCTTTGGGATAGTTACGCTAGATGCATTTTGATTACGATGAACCATTCCAAAAGCAATTACAGCAATAATAACAATAACAACGATTCCCACAACGATTTGAGGAATGTAATTTCCTAAATTAGAGAAGAAAGAATTTGATTCTTCCTTGATAGAACGTGTCTTTGTCTCTTGTTGAGCTGCTTCTTGTGATGGTTGGGAGTTAGGAATATCAGCTTTATATTCCTCTAACAAATCATCACTAGAGATACCAACGGCATCAGAATATTGTTTGATAAATGCTCTCACGTAAAAATCACCGGGAAGATGATCAAATTGACCTTCTTCAATAGCAATTAAATAACGTTTTTGAATTTTGGTGATTTGTTGCAAATCATCAATTGTGTAGCCTTTTTTGATACGTGCATTTCTTAATTTTTGGCCAATTTCGTCCATTTTTTACCACCGATTAACTAATTTTTCTAAGTATAACATAAATTATTATCTAACTACTAACGACCTTATAACAACCAGCCGCCGGC
The DNA here is from genome assembly GCF_002179915.1 of Companilactobacillus bobalius. Classification (NCBI taxonomy): domain Bacteria; kingdom Bacillati; phylum Bacillota; class Bacilli; order Lactobacillales; family Lactobacillaceae; genus Companilactobacillus; species Companilactobacillus bobalius. The sequence continues at coordinate 264,963 of NZ_MYFM01000003.1, read as the reverse complement.
AAAATAAATTGTTTGTCCAGTTAAATAATTTGATTTGATATTGACAAGATAACTGACTAAATCAGCTATCTCATCAGGATTTGCCAACCTATCAGCTGGAATCTCTTCTTTAACATTTTCCAGATCTTCACTTGAAAATTCTTGCGTATTCATTTTGGTATTAACTGCCCCAGGAGCTACCACATTCACTGAGATACCTAATGAAGCTACCTCCTTGGCGTAAGCATCAGCAAACGAGGACATTGCACCTTTAACGGTACTATAGACAACTTCCATTGCTGAACCAACTTTTCCGTAAATGGAACCAATGAAGACGATTCTACCATGATGAGTTTTAGCCAACTTATCTTGAAGTTGCTTCAAGATTAAGATTGGCAATTTGACGTGAATATTCCACAATGAATCAATCTCTGATTCGGAAATATCAACTAATAACTTATAGTACGTATTTCCTTGTGCAAAAACGACTGCATCTAATCCGAAAATTTGTTTCGTCAAATCTTCAACGTTGTCATGCTCCATATCAAACTTGATTGGTATGAAATCTTGTTTTGGATACTTTTCAACGAGCTGTGCTCGTAATTTTTCGATACGTTCAGAATTTTTATTGTAATGCAGATAAAGAGACCATCCCTTAGCGGCCAAGTTCTTAGCACTGCTTGTTCCAATATCTCCCGAACTACCCATGATCAATGCATACATAGCTTACTTCCTATTTGGTAATAGATTATAGTAGGTGCAATTTTCATCTTTCAAAAATTGTTCAGAAACTTCTAGTAAGTCATCACGATGAATTGAATTGATCATATGAATTAATTCTAAGTAATCCACATTGTAGAAATACAATTCTGCCATCTGATTAGCGATCGCTTCTGGTGAATTTTGTGCGAATAAGTAAGCACCAATTGCATCACGTTTGATACGTTCGAATTTTGTATCCGTTAAAACGGCTTTTAAACTCTCATATGACAAATGCTTTTGAAGATATTCCTGAAATTCTTCAGAATTATTAGTTGACCCACTAATAATGATAAAACAATAGTTGTTTTCTGCAACCACATTATAAGAAAAACTATCATCAATTATTCCTAATCGGTTCATTTCCTGGTAATTACTGGAAGATTCACCAATCAAAGTCTCCATTACCATATTCATTTCATATTGTTTCTTAACTAAATCATAGCCAGACATATCAATATCTATCCTTATACCGTAGGCGGATCTTGCCTGACTAATATCCATTTGTTCTTGTCCACCAGGACCAATTGGAGTTAATTTGTTAAAAGTCTTTTCCAAAGGTTGTCCCAAAGTTTGAAAATTAGAATTTTCGACAATATTTTCAATTCTTTCAGAATCAACATCCCCAACAATAACCAAATCCATATTACTTGGACGATAGTTATCCTGATAAGCTTGCAATAAATTCTTCTGATTGATCAATTGTAATGTGTCACTAGTACCAGCGATGTCTTCAGCGATTGGATCATTAGGATAAAGTTGTTCCAAAATTCTTTGTTCTAATACAAATTCCGGCATATCCAAGTACATTTGAATTTCTTGATTAATAATTCCACGTTCGGAAGCAACATTTTCTTCAGTAAAATAAGGATTTTGTACCAAGTCCAAAAGAATCTTCAAATTATCATAAGGATTTTCTAGTGTCTGAAATAAATAGGCCGTCTTCGTATAGCTAGTATAAGCATTAGAGTTTGCACCATACTTAGCGAACTTCTCTGAAACATCATAGCCTGGTTTAGCAAACAATTTATGCTCAATAAAGTGAGCAATTCCAGCTGGTAAAGTCTTAACACCTTGTTTGGTGTCAACTGACCCAAAATTAGCCATAACGACGCTATAGACCTGATTAAACCCTGGCAAAGGCACAATTTCAATTTCAAACCCATTTGCCAATTTCTTAGTATATTTCTGTAATCTCTCAGTCATTATTAATCTCCAATCAATTGATACTGTGCGATTGCATGCATATGTGCGGCTACACTTGCTACATGTTTTTTATCTAGATTGTTTAATTCATCTTCAAATTGTTGATTACTCAACAGTGTTTGAGGATAAATTGTTTCCCAAATACTACGCATAATATAATACTGAATTGAGTCGGTAGATATCTTACGACGTGTGAGCATCACCTTTTGAGCATGTTTGATTTGATCATCTGTAACTTTTCCATTTTTAATATAAGCAATCTGATCATCAATCAGTGTTAACGCCTCTTCAATTGAATCAGCATCTAAACCAGCCTGAATAGTCACTAAATGACTGATTGGTTGATAAGTACTAGAAACAGAATAAGCTAAACTATTTTTTTCTCGTACTTGTAAAAATAGTTGTGACTGATCATCACCACCTAAAATCAAATTCATTACTTGCGGTGCCATACGATTGAAATCCTTAGAAACCCCTTTGGTTGCATATGCCAAACCAATACGGCTTTGATTCAAATGTTTGTGTTCTATTTGATTAGCCGGATTCTTAATTAAATCATCAAAGTTGCTAAAGGAAATAGTTAAATCACTACGGTCATTCTTTAATTTTTCAGCAAAAATACTTTCATTCAAATATTTTGAAAATTCCGTTTCATCAATATTACCGACTACGTTAATAATTACCAAATCGTTAGCAATAATGTCTTGATAAGCCTTGAAAAGCTCATCATTGTTCAACTTCTCTAATTGTTCCACGCTACCAAAAATTGGAACCTGACGATTAGGATCATCACGATAAATCAATTTAATCAATCCAAGTGAACTGACTAAATCCTGATTGTCTTGAATCGACAATAGATTAGACATCAAATTACGCTTTTCAGTTGAAAAAGCTTCATTATCAAAAACTGAGCCATTCAAATTAGGCTTGAAAATAACCTCTCCAAGCAAATCTAAATTATCCTTGATTTGAGTTTTTCCATCGATCAAGAATGCGGGATCGGCGAATTCTACACTAAAAGCTAAATCATTAAAGTTCAACAAGTTACGTGTATAAACACTTATCTCTGATCCATAGAGATCCATCTCACGATCATTTATCGCTTGAAAACTAGGATAATCCTTTGTCGAATTGGACAAAACATTTGCCAATAAACGACGACTAGTCATTTCATCCTTATTTAGTGGACGTAAGAAATCTATTTGAATCTTAATGGTACGGAATTTTTTTATTGGATTAATATTCAAAAAAATATTTTTTGCTAATCTTTTTTTCAATTTTTCACCTGATTTTTCCTAATTGTTTCTAACTGTTCTTCAGTAATTAAAACCTTCCTTGGTTTACTACCCTCTGAAGGTCCAACAATACCTTTATCTTCCATCTCATCAACCATTCGAGCAGCACGATTATAACCAATTTGGAATCTTCTTTGTAACATTGAAACACTAGCAGATTGCTGTTTAACAATCATTTCAACTGCATCATCCCAATATTCGTCATTTGGTTTATCATCGCTTGTTGAACCACCCTCGTCAACATCAGTTGGAATCATATCTTCATCATAATCAGCGGCCTGTTGACTACTTACAAAGTTAACTACGTTTTCAACCTCTGATTCGGATATATAAGCTCCCTGCAGACGAACTGGCTTACTCTTCCCAATTGGTTGGAATAACATATCACCACGTCCTAAAAGCTTCTCAGCCCCAACAGAATCCAAAATAGTTCTTGAATCAACACCACTGGAAACGGCAAAAGCAATACGTGATGGAATATTAGCTTTGATCAATCCGGTAATAACATCAACAGATGGACGTTGTGTAGCGATAATAATGTGTAATCCAGCTGCACGAGCCATTTGAGCTAAACGAACAATCGCAGCTTCAACTTCATGACCAGCAACCATCATTAAGTCAGATAACTCATCAACTATAACGACGATATAGGGCAAATGTTCCATCTTATCTTCATCAGCAGCTGTTTTATTGAATTTATCAACATCTGCGTTGTATTCACCAATATTACGATGACTGGTTTCCGCAAATAATTTATAACGGCGTTCCATTTCTTTAACAGCCTTCTGTAACGCACCAGCAGCTCGTCTAGCATCAGTTACAACCGGGATCAAAAGATGCGGTATCCCATTATAAACATTCAATTCAACCATCTTAGGATCAATTAAAATTAATTTAACTTCACTTGGCTTTGCTTTCATTAAGATACCAGTAATAATCGTATTGATAGCTACAGACTTACCACTACCAGTTGAACCAGCAATCAACAAATGGGGCATCTTGGTGATGTTAGCTTCGATAATGTTACCTGAAACTTCTTTACCTAGCGGAACAACTAATGGATGCGTCTTATCCTTCTGATTCTCGGTTATATCCCGAAATGAGACTGTTGAAATGGTTTGATTAGGTACTTCAATACCGACAAAAGATTTACCCGGAATTGGAGCCTCAATACGAATATCTTTAGCAGCAAGTGCCAAAGCCAAGTCATCAGCTAAATTGACAATTTTACTTACCTTTACACCGACTGCGGGTTGAACTTCATACTTAGTAATAGTTGGTCCTAAACTAGCTTTTTTAACCTCAACATCGACACCAAAACTCTTAAAGGTTTTCTTTAATTTGTCTTTATTATCATCAATCAATTTCACTTCTGCACTTTGATCAGTCTGCGGAATTTGTTTAAGTAAGTCTGGACCTGGTAGTTTATAGTCACTATCGTCTGTTTCAACTGTTTTAGAACTAATTGGATCAGGTAAATCCTTGTCTTTAGTTCCATCAATACCATAAGGCTTTGAAACAACTTCAGCTGTGCTATTAGAAGTTGAATCTGCCAGATCTGGTTTCAAATCCGGCGCCTTAGGCATATCGATATGAAAATCAGAATCATCAGCCGAAGTTTCCGGTTCTTTCTTAGCAAAACTATTAACATCTTTAAACTTACTGTCATCACGTTCAACTACAGGTTCTGGTTTAACTCGTGATGCTTTTTCTTTTTCAACTGCCCTTTGATCAACATAATCACCGTACTTACCAGTAACAGCATCCTTAGTTTTGATGGCCAAATGCTTAAAGTAAACTAACACATTAGTCGTTACAACTGAAACTTGCTTCATCGTTACATTAAATAACATCAATATTCCAATGAAAATAATTAAGGCTGTTACAAAGTAAGTTCCAATAGTTGAAAACATTGGCATGAAAAAACTATATAAATATGAGCCAATCATACCGCCACCAACTGAATTATCGACCGACACTTGAGTCATATCGGCCGCTAACGTATTCCAAGTCACTAAATTATAATTATGGTATAACGACATACTGGAGAAAAATATGCCATGTAAAATAATTAGTGAACCTAAATATACAAACAATAAACCAAAATTTCTCTTTGGCGTCATGATGGGAATTCTTCCCGTAGCTATAACGAACGCCGCAACAAAAATGCTGATAATTAATAAAACTGGATAACTATCTCCCACCAACATTCGATAAAGATTATCAAATGTTTTACCGACAATTCCAAATTTAAATAAACCTAAAATTGACAATATTATCCATACCAAACTAACTAACGATCTAATTAGCCGTGAATTGTTTGTAGTTGTTTTTCTCTTTCTAGGCTTTGAAGTTGCCTTTTTTCTTGCCATAAATACCTCACACGATTCTATAAATAATCAATTAAAATTATACCTGTTTTGATACTCAAAAAAAACAGCCCGCATGGACTGTTTTTTATTTATTAGACTCTTTATTCTTTAAATCCTTTAATGCTTGATTAGGTTCAATTTCGATATCCTTGTTAAAGTTCAGGGAGAATCCACGATTCAATGAAACGCTTGTTACTTGATAAGTCAACGTTTCAATGTATTCAACTACTGGACGTGATAATTGTTGAACATCTTTAGCTTCTAGATCTTGAATTTCACCATGGAAACCAATTGGCTGAACAACTTGACCAATCAAGCCAGATACTTTAAACGGTGCATTTTCTGGATGAATTTCAAATGGCACAACTACTTGTAAAATTTTACCTTCATCTTCATTTAATGGTTCGCCATTTTCATCTTTAAATTCTGGATGTTCAATATTGATGTTCAATTCTGTCTTCACATCAGCACTGGGTGACTCCACATCATAATGGAACGATTGAACGTTAACTTCGCCTTTATTTATCTTCATATTAATTTACCCCTTGTATTCAAAATAATAATGAGTTCCTTAATAGCTTATTTCTAATCCAGTTTATCATTTTCATAGTGATGACTTAACTCTAATCCCGCAAAATGTTGTTGACGAACAGCTTCATAAATTACTAAAGCAGCACTATTTGATAAATTAAGTGCTCTAATATTGTCACTCATTGGTATTCTCAAACATTTTTCAGGATTACGACGCATGAAGTCTTCAGGAAGACCGGTTGTTTCCTTACCGAATAAGAAATAATGATCCTTTGAAGTGTCAGAGAAATCTTGATCACTATAGACTTTATCTGAAAACTTCGTAATCAAGTATAAATACTTATCGTCAGGAATGGAATCTAAAAAGTCATTCAAATTGTCATGATAAGTAATATCGACTTTATCCCAATAATCTAATCCGGCACGTTTCATATGTGCATCATCTGTGCTAAATCCTAGTGGACGAATTAAATGTAGCTTAGTGTCAGTACCGGCACAAGTTCTAGCAATATTACCAGTATTAGCTGGCATTAGTGGTTCATATAAAGCAATGTGATTAGTCATTTATTTTTTCCCCTTCTTTAAACAAAAAAGCGCATACCCTCGGTGAACACCACAGCAAGGACATGCGCTAGTAAAGCCTTATGTTTACTTGCTTTTGTCAAAATCTCTTCTGAGAAAAACAAATAACCGCAAACTCATAGTGTATTATATACGACATGTACGGTCTAGACAACAGAAAAGTGAATTATTTGTGATTTTCTTGAGATTTTTTTTCATTATCTGTACTTGTTTCCGGTTCTGTATCCAAATTTTCAATATCTTCATCGTCATACCAACTGGAATTACGTTTAAACCAATTAAAGAATCTTGTGAAGATGATTTTCAAGATAGCAAAAATTGGAATACCAGCAACCATACCTACTAAACCATACATCCCTGCTGAAACTAACAAGACCAAAATAGTTGTAACTGGATGCATCTGCATTTTATTACCAACAATTATTGGAGAGATAACTCGTGTCTCAATTGTTTGTTCAACAACAAAGACAATTAAAACTTTTAATACCATTGATGGCGCAATAAAAGCTGCAATAACTAGTGAAGGCACTAGAGCCAAAGTTGAACCGATATAAGGAATTAAATTCAATATTCCAGCTACAATACCTAAAACTAAAGCGTATCTTTGTCCAATAATCAGATAGCCCACAAAGAACATCACAGCAACCCAAAATGCCACCGTCAATTGACCAGTTATATAAGAACTTAATGATTGACTGATCTCAGAAAGCATATCGCCCACTGACTTCTTAATACGATTAGGCATCACCTTAACAATTGATTCCTTAAATTTACGATCATCTTTTAACATAAAGAACAGAATAAATGGTGCTGTCATAATAATAACAACGACATTAGTTAAGACACTAACAGCGGAACTAATATTATTAACCGTCTGTGGTAGAATCTGATCCATTGATTTTTCAAAACTCTTTGTGATACTAGTGTTCGTTTGTACCAAGCGCTCACGCACCATATGTAACTTAGGATCAGAAAACATATTTTGCAAACTCTTATTCAAAGAGTTCCAATATTGTGGCCAATTTTTAACCAATGAATCAATCTGATCTTGAACAAACGGGATCAAAGACATAACACCCCAAATTAATAGTGCCAAAATAATAATAAAGACAAATATAATTGAGATAATTCGATTAACATGAAATTTGTTTTCCAACACATTGATCAACGGATTAATCAGATAATATAGTATCAAAGCCAAAATAACCGGTGGCATGGTTATTCCTAAAATCTGATTAAGCGGATCAAAAACAAATTTTATCTTTGAAAAAAGATAAATTATCAAAAATACTAAGAAAACATTAATCAAAATCACCGTCAATTGATTATTCAAGAACCATTGATAAAACCAACTTTTTCTTTTTTCCGGCGTTTCTTTCATAAAGTACTCCCCAAAAATTTTCTATTAAGAATATACTATATACTATACAATGTTTGGAGGTTTTTGTAATGTTTGAAAAGGTTCTCTTTAGTGGTTACACAAAAAAAGCTGGTAAAGGTGTTTATTCAGCTGAATTCAATTCCGATAATGGTGAATTATCCACACCTAAAGTCCTAGTTGAATTAAATGGTCCTACATATATTGACGTAACAAATAATCTAAAATTGATTGCCCTAGCTAAAAAAGGCGATCGTGGTGGTATCGTTGTTTACGATATTAAGAATGATGAACCAAAATTATTGGATGAAGATTTCTCAGAAGAAACTTCACCATCATACGTTAAATTCGATGCTAGTCGTAATCTAATCTTTAGTGCCTATTTCCATTTGAGCAAAGTTAAAATTGATCATTTAACTGACGACGGCAAGATCGAACACTATTCTGAGGTTAAATTTGAAGGTCACGGTCCTCGTGTTGAACAAGACCAATCTAAGCCTCACTTCAGTAGCCTTACGCCAGATGGCAAATTAATCATTTGTGATTACGGTGCTGATCGTATTTATATTTACGATATATCTGATGCTAAGAATCCTAAATTGATGAATAACTATATTGCACCCGCTGGTTATGCACCAAGACACTTGGTATTTAATCCAACAAAACCATACGTCTATGTTGCCTGCGAATTATCATCTAAGGTTCTAGTTATGGAATACAATGCTGAAACAGCTGGATTAACATTAGTTGATGAAGTTGAAGCTGCTAAAGATGAACAGAAGAACACTACTGCAGCTATCCGTATCACAAAAGATGGTAAGTTCCTTTATGCCTCAACTCGTGGAGCTGATACAATTGCCCTCTTTGGTGTTAACGAAAAAGGTGACCGTCTCAAGAAAATCAATACTACTTCATCAGATGGTAAAGGCCCTCGTGACTTTGACTTAGACCCTTCTGAAAAGTACTTGATTGCAGCTAACCAAGATTCAGATAACATCACTATCTTTAAGAGAAATATGAAAAAAGGAATTTTGACTAGTTTGGAAAATAATATTTCCATTCCTGAGTGTGTATGTGTACACTTTATTTAGTTCCAAATTTAGTCAGGAGAATAATTAATTATTATGTTCATTGAAATCATTAAAACCATTATCCTTGGTATTATCGAAGGTTTCACTGAATTCCTACCTATCAGTTCAACTGGACATTTGTATTTAGCTGATGAATTCGTTAAATTAAACGAACCTACCGCTTTTATCAACATGTTCATGGTAGTTATTCAGTTTGGGGCGATCTTAGCCGTTATCCTCATCTACTTCCACAAATTGAATCCTTTCTCACCCAAGAAAAACAACGTAGAAAAGAAACAAACTTGGAGTATTTGGTTTAAAGTTATTGTTGCTATCTTACCTTCCGTAATTATCGGACTTCCACTAAACGATTGGATGGATAAACATCTTACTAGTTGGCAAGTAATTTCGGCCACACTATTAATTTATGGTATTTTATTCATCGTCGTTGAAAATTGGCTCAAGAATAAGGATCCTCAAACAGCTGATCTGGACAGTCTTTCATACAAAACTGCCTTTCAAATTGGACTTTTCCAAGTCCTCTCACTAGTTCCTGGTACATCACGTTCCGGTGCAACTATTTTAGGTGGTATGACCGTTGGTACATCTAGATTCGTAGCTACTGAATTTTCTTTCTTCTTAGCTATTCCAACAATGTTTGGTGCTAGTCTTTTGAAAATATTTAAATATTTCAAACATGGTAATACTTTTACTGGTGATCAAACGATAATTCTTCTTGTTGGTACTTTGGTATCATTTATCGTTGCTTATGCTTCAATCAAATTCTTGCTTGATTACATTAAACGTAATGACTTCAAGGCTTTTGGTTGGTACAGAATCATTTTAGCTATTATCGTAATTGCTTACTTTGGTTCTAAAGCATTGATGGCTTAATCTCATATGCTAGTTAAATCTCGATCGATTGTATTATAATTGGTCGGGATTTTATTTTTAATAATATAAATATAAGAGGGGTTGATTATTATTTTTAAAGAAGTTGCTGTTGAAAACTTTACTAATATTCCTACTGCTGTACTGAAAGGTGCTAATAGAATTGAGCTAAACGACAATCTTGCCGTTGGTGGTACTACTCCTAGCCTAGGAGTACTTCAAGAAAGCACAAAATATCTACAAGAAAAGTCGATTCCTGTTGTTGAAATGATTCGTCCCCGTGGTGGAAATTTTGTTTATAACGATTTAGAGATCAAAATGATGGAAGCCGACCTCTTCCAAGCTCAAAAATTAGGTGTTGACGGGGTTGCTTTCGGTGCTTTAACTGCCGATGGTGATCTAGATGAAGATGCAATGGAACAACTAATTGCCGCTTCAGCCGGTATGCAAATTGTTTTCCACATGGCATTTGATGCTTTAGCCGAAGACAATAAAAAATCAGCAATTGATTGGTTAGTCGACCATGATGTTGATCGTATCCTTACTCATGGTGGTCCATTGACTACTTCCATTGATCAAACCGTCGATAAAATTAAAGGATACGTTGATTATGCTGCTGGTAGAATTACAATTCTGCCTGGTGGTGGTGTTAACTATCAAAACTGTGACACTATTGCTGAAAAGTTAGGTGTCAAAGAAGTCCACGGTACTAAAGTTATCGATGGCGTTAATAACTAGATAATAAAAAAAGCTCAGTGTAACAATCATCCTTGATGGTCGTTATACTGAGCTTTTTTATTAACTATTTTTATAGTGGAAAGCATCCCATATTCCACTTTTTCAAGCTTTAACGAAATATTGCATAAATACGCCAGCGATACTAAAGTAAATCAAAACACTGGTTAAATCACTTAACGTCGAAATAAATGGTCCACTGGCCACAGCAGGATCAAATCCAAAACTAGACATTAACATTGGAATTAAACTACCGGCTAAGTTGGCGACCGTTATAGCGGCACACATAGCTAAACCAATAACCATACCCAAAACAAAGTTATGTTTCCAAATACCAACTAATAGAAAGACCGAAACGCCAGTAACTAACCCAGTTACAAAACCAGTAATCAATTCCTTACCTATTAGTTTTAAAAACTCATGGCGATTGATTTCTTCAACTGCTAGACGCCTAACAGCAACAGCCAAACTCTGTGTACCCGCGTTACCAGCCGTACCTGTAATTGTAGAAATAAAAACCGCCAAAATACTAGCCTCAGCTAATAAACTTTCATAATGATTGATTAAAGTTGCCGTAATCATACTCAGTAATAACAAAGTTATCAACCAAGGTAATCGCTTTGAGGCAGCTTTGAATGGTCCATCATTATTAGCTTCATCCATACTAACACCGGCCAAACCAGAATAGTCTTGTTGAGCCTCATCATCAATAACTTCAATAACATCATCAACCGTAACGATACCAACCATCTTATTTGAATGATCGACTACTGGAACAGCTAAGAACTCATAATCTCTGAAGACTTGGGCTACCTCAGCTTGTTCAGCATCAACATTAACCGTTATAACGTCGCTATTCATATGATCACCTAAAATGTCATTATCATCCAACATGATCAAATCACGTAATGACATCACTCCGACTAAATCATCATGACTATCTAAAATGTATAGGTAATAAATTGTTTCAGCCGTTTCGGCAAACTTTTTCAAAGCCCTAATGGCTACTGACGATGTCTCTTCTTCATGAAACTGAACATAGTCAGTAGTCATAATACCACCGGCTGTTTCAGTATCATAATGTAACAAGCCTCTTAAATTATTAGCATCATTTTTAGGCATTTGCTCCAAAAAACGGTCAACATCCACTTTATCCAGATGTTCCAAAACATCAGCAGCATTATCGTCATACATATCATTCAACATCTTTGAAGCATAATCCAAATCCATTTCCTTCAACAAATCAGGAATTGCTGGATTGTCATCTTCAATAGTATCGAACATATCGCCCATTTCATCCGGTTCCAAGATGGAATAAAGCGTAACTCGTTCTTCTTTATTTAAAGTGAGATAGAACGTACTTTGATCGTAAAAATGCATATCAAGATAGGTTTTTCGAAACCTTTTCTTGTCATCACTATCGAGGTACCGTTTTAACTGTTCAAATTTTTCTTGCAGTCTCTTTTCATTTTCATCCATTTCTCTCACCCCTTAACACACTCTTTAAGATTACCATATCCTGAGGTAAAGGCGCCTTTAAATTTAACAACTCTTTTGTTACCGGATGAACGATTTGTAGATTATAACAGTGTAACGCTTGTCGATGAATTCGAGGATCAATTTTTTGGCTGTACATATCATCCCCGATAATAGGATGACCAACAGCCGATAAATGTACCCTTATTTGATGGGTTCGTCCTGTTAATAATTTAAGTTCCAACAGACTACCATTATCATAATTTTCCACCGTTTTATAAACCGTTTGTGATTTCTTACCCACTTGATGGTCAATTGCTCGTTTATAAAAAGCATCCGGATCAATACCAATTGGTAAATCAATTAATCCACTGGCTGGTTCCATATGTCCATAGATCATTGCTAAATAAAACTTTTGAAAGTCTTCTGTGTGAAGGATTTGATCTAACAATGAATGTGCATACGACGTCTTTGCAAATACCATTAAACCTGAAGTATCTCGATCCAAACGGGTAACCAAATGGATCGTACTGTTCTCTTTTTTAGAGATTAAGTATGCCTTAACTAAGTTAGCCATCGTTTTACTATCACGAGCTTTAGCGGGTAAACTGGCTATCCCTGGTGGCTTGTTAACAACTAATAGATAATCATCTTCAAAGATTACATCTACTGATCCTGTCATTGGTTTAATCAAATCCGATGGTTCCTCAGCGTTAAGGACAATCAACATCTCATCTCCATCATGTAACTGAAAATTGAAATGTCGTTGTTTATGATTGACAAAAATACGTCCACCTTTATTTTTCATGTTGTGCAATTGACTAGAGGAAAATTTATGCTGCACGAGAAATTTACGGATAGTTTTCTTGTCATTAGGACTGATCACAAATTTTAAGAAACGATTATTTTTTTTCATTTTGTGCTAAGAAAGCTGTTTCTACTCTAGTCCAGAAATGTCTATGACGATATTGGGCAAATTGGGCTCGTTGATAATTAAGCTTAATCGTAATCTTCTTAACATTCTTGAGCTTTGTAGTAATTCCATCACAACTAATAACATAATCATCAGCTGTCTGTGGATAAAGATCGACTTGTTGATTGTGAGGGATAATGATTGGTGAAGAAATTGTTCGGTAAACACGATTGTTAATCGAAGCAATTTCAATCATTTGAAAGACACTAATTTTTGGATGAATCAAGGCTCCACCAACTGACTTAGAGTAAGCCGTTGAACCGGTTGGTGTTGAAAAACAGAGTCCATCCCCACGAAAACTTTCAAAGAATTCTTTATCTAAATCAACACGTGTCTTCATGGTTAAAGAAGATAATCGTCTAACAACCGTTTCATTAATTGCTATTCCGTGGAAAAGTGAACCCTCTTTATTCTCAACAACAATATCTAGAACAGGGTAACTAGTCGAAGGAATATTATCTTGACATTCAATGATTCGCTTAGCCAATTCATCAATTTCCGTATCTGTCCAATCTGAATAGAAGCCTAAATGACCAGTATGCAGAGCTAAAAATCTTACACGGTCCAGATGTGCTGCATAGGCATGAAAAGTACTCAAAAGTGTTCCGTCGCCACCTACACTAATAACTAATTGGGGATTACGACGATCCAATATTAACCCAGCATTTAACAATTTACTGCGTAATTTATTTGCCGCTTCAACCGACTGTTCTTTGTTGTTATTATTAATCCATAATTTCATTTTTTATCCTGCTCCGTTGGGCCATTTAAATCCCGTTTTCGATCTGTGAAGTATTGCTGAGCATCCTGAATCTCTTCCCGTATTTTGGACATCTCTTCGTCCAACATGAATGAGGCTTCAGCAGCTCGTTTTAATCGTTCATTGATCTCTTCAGGAAAATCACCTTTATATTTGTAATTTAACGAATGCTCTATTGTTGACCAGAAATTCATTGCTAAAGTTCTGATTTGGATCTCAGCAAGAATATTTATCTGTCCATTAGATGTTTGAATTGGATACTCGATTACGACGTGATATGAACGATAACCACTTGGCTTACTGTTAGCAATGTAGTCACGTTCCTCAATAACACGCATATCTTCACGGATATGCAATAATTTGGCCACTTCGTAAATATCCTCCACAAACTGACACTGGATTCTTATTCCTGCGATATCTTGCATATCTTGTTCCAATAATTCCTTAGAAATAAATCGGCGACGCATCTTTTCCTTAATACTATCGACCGTTTTAACACGTCCTGTCACAAATTCAATAGGTGAATGTTCATTTTTTTCGAGGAATTCTTTTCGTAAATTTCTAAATTTAATTTTTAGCTCATCAACTGCCTGTGAATAAGGTATCAAAAATTCATTCCATTTGATTTCTGACATAATAACCTCGCTTTAATATAAATATATCGTAGTTTTGTAAAAGATTCATCTAAATATAAATATTACCAATCTTTGAGTTTAAAATTTTACCTTTTTTAAAAATGTTGGTAGAATGACATTGCAATAGAGATGGAGGGAAACATAATGTGGGAAGTATTTTTATATATTAATCCATTATGTTCGTATTGTTTAAAAGTGGAACAAGCAATTATTGATTTCACTAGAAAACACGATATTGATACACAATATCATTTTGTGACGAACTATAATATGGCAACAATTAACGATTATGTTCAATTAAAAGGTTTCAAGATTACCGACATTAAGGAACGTACCTGTGCATCTCAAGATGTAATTGAAGCTGCAAAACTTTATAAAGCAGCATCCTGTCAGGGTAACAAAAAAGCACGTAACTTTTTAATGAATCTTCAAGAACAAGTAAATATTTTGAATAATCCCTTTGATGATAACACTATCAGGCGCGTAATTAACAATAGTGGGCTTGATTACAAGTCCATCATGACTGATAAAGAAAGCCAATGTGTCAGCCAAGGTTTAAAGCGTGACCAACAATTATCAATGGAAATGCATATTCAAAAGGCACCAACGGCTGTAATTTTTGATTGTGAAGACGATGAAAAACCAGGCATGATGATCAATAATTTTGGAGAATCTACTTCTCAAGAAGATATTACCAATAACATTAACATCCTGTTAGAACGAGAACTTCCACAAGATGTTGCCAGTAATGTTTCTACTTCTGGAACAGTTATCAGTTTAGATAGATTTAGAAAATAGTTTTACAAACAAATATAGCTACTAGATCCCAACAATAGGGTTTCTAGTAGCTATTTTTTTAACAATGGCTGCTTCAACCGCTTAGGCATTTGACCACAACGTCTTTGCCAAGCTGGATTAGCAAATATAGGAAATTCCGCATCAAATTTATCTTCTTTGAGATACTCTTCCACCGTCATTTTGTGTACTGTATAAAAGTTTAATTTGAACCTTTGCGATACTAAGTCGTTCTTTTTTCTGATTTTCTTTAACCAGCGTTTATCAGTATATATTCTCAATTTTTGAATTAATTTTGGTCGAAATATAAACAATTTATAAAATTTTGTTCTTGAAAAAATTCTTTTTTGATAAATCATTTTATTAAATGGACCGATGAATTCAATGTTATAAAAAAGTGTCATTATCCCTTGCTGTGAATCTAAGGTTAATAGGTAAAACTGCCAAGTTTTATTATAGGAAATAAATTTTAAATGCTCGCGTCCCAATTTGTTTTTTAAATAATGACCACCCAAGATCCAAATATTTTTTATTCCCACACTACGATACCCATTAACTCTCTTAGTTAAAATATCAGCATTAATTTGCGCACACTGATACTCAACCGCAAAATTCCCATTAACTAAAATATCCGGTCGCTGTTTAATTTTTGATAAATAAACCTCACTTGCTAAAGACCGCGGATTCAATTTACTCAGTTCATTCATCAACATCTTCTTACCTTTTTGATGAATCAAACGCTCGTTTATTTCGTTATTACATTTATTTCTGTGTCGAAAATAAATTCGTGATTCTGTAACGATCAATTTCACTCTTTGTTTACAGTGACAACAATAATAATTATTTTCTTTTTTCGCTTGCAGTGCATCAACTAATAATCCCATTTCATTTAAAGCGGCATACACTTCCATCACCTCTAGATAAAATTACGCAAAAAAAAACCAACCCTAATTGAGTTGGTTTTATTTTTTATCAAAATAATATCTAGTAAGTTCCAAAGCTGTCTTAGACATGATTTCCTTACCATACTCTGATAGGACAGCTGCTGTGACCTTTGTTTTAAAGCTATACTCACTAAGTAAAGCCAAAACATCACTATAAGTCATTTCATGCATCTCATCTGTAAACAGAATCAACTGCAAGTAATATTTATTGTCATATTCCCAAAGATTTGAAATTCCACTTTCTAAGTGTAATAAATCAGCCAATTGGACATAGTCCTCAAAGTCTTTAAATTCAACAATAACCGTCTTCGTAGGTGTATCTGGGTCATTCAAATATGGTGCTGTATCACTATCATATTCCTCAGTACCCATTTTTGCCTCGTTAGTATCATCATTATTATTAACGACTGAACCTTGTAGCCCATTTAATGGCAATGAATCTGTATCTTCAGAATCATCACTCTTACTGATTAACAGCTCCAAACCTGCTTTGTTTGGCATTATTTGGAAAGTAACTGGTTCATTATTCGTAAAGACATGATCCTTATCAACTTCATCCAAAATACTGTAAAAGAACGATTCGATTTGCTTCTTGTTACCTAACAAATCTAAAACAGTTACGCCACGTTCTTGTAAATCTTCCGTACTAAGAATGACTCTGATTGTATTCTCATTAAGTCGATCCATCTCCATCATAGTCACCTCAATTCTGTATCTACATTCTAACAGTCTTATAAACTATTTCAACTATCATATACCGATAACTCGAGTCATTCAAATAATATACTAAAACTCGAAAAGCTAGTCAAAAATAACGATTTCTATAGACTGTTGACCATAGTCCAATTTAAGGTGGTTGAATAGTTATCGCTCTTGGCATAAGACTCATTGTTCATATCCAAAAGGATTCCATCATCGTCATCCCAATTAATAGAACTAACTCCATCAGGAATTTCATCTTCGTAAATTGTCGTTGGAGTACCTGACAGAATTTGACTACTCTTTTTCTTTTCACGATAGACCAAAGCATTTTCTAGAGTATTTTGTCCATCTGCTGTAGTTAAGGGTTCAGATAAGGACACTGTGATCTTTGATACAACTTTATCAGCCGGATAATTATTATTATTAATCGTTATAGCAAAATCTTTATTTTTCCGATGAAAAATCTGTGGTGCATTATTGATCTTACCAAAATCAATATCTGGTACTTGCATTTTTATATTAATAATTGGATGTTGCTGCCAAACATACGTAGTAATTGGATTACCTGCGTTGGAAAATTGATCAACAATTTCTTGTGCTGAAAAGAGATTTCCCACTGGTTGATGGTCAGAACCTCCATTTGCATAATCAACCTCTTGCCATTTATCGCTAATTGCACTATAAGATTCAGAAGTTGATGAATCATTAATTTTTTTACCTACGACAGGAGTTGGAAATTGAACTCCAGTCGTATTTGGCTGTCCTTGAAGATTTTTCATAACTGATTTAGGACCAAGAGTAATTTTCCACAAATTATGTTCTAAGCCAAAGAAGTAACTCATATCGGTTGCATTAGTAGTATCCAATCCTGAGAGATCGACTGTTTCTAAACCAGAGGTACTATTCAGCATTGCATAAAAACTTTTCACATTAGGAGTATTCCATTTAGAAAAATCTAATTTTTTCAAAGAAGATGCACTCCAAAACATTCCATACATTGTTGTGGCGCTAGTAACATTCCAGTTTTCAATGGGCAGACTCTCCAATGCACTAGAGCCATTAAAGGTCAAATAAAAGCTTCCAACTTTAGACACATCCCAATTGACCAACGGTATCGTCTTAGCCTTAGTATTTTTTGAAAATGTCGAATTTAAATCAGTCAGAGATGAAGTATCCCAATCTTTCAAAAAATCAAAATTCGATATCGATGTTGCTAGAAACATACGGGACATCTTTTCAACTTTTGAAGTATCCCAATCAGCAATATTTAACCCATCAAAGTCAGTAATAGCTGAGCCATTGAATAATGCTGTCATATCAACTACCGAACTAGTGTCAAACGTACCAATTATCTTTTGTAATTTAGTAGTTCCCATAAATACGCTGCTTAAGTCCTCTACATTGGAAGTATCATACTGTGATAGATCAATCGTTTTAAATCCCGTTCCTGAAAACATAGAACCCATACGCAAAGTTTTATCAGTAACTAAAGTTTCATATCCTTTCAACGTATCTTCACTGAGTAATTTGTCATTGCTAAACATACTCCCCGTATGGTTTAACTTTGGAGTATTCCAATTAGATAAATCTAATTCTGCTAAATTAGAACAATCGCCGAACATCGAATACATTGACGTGACATTTGAGACATTCCAATCATTCACCATCGAAAGATCACTATCAGTCACTCCTGCAAACATTGAAGACATATTTTCTACATTTGATGTATCCCACTCTCTGATTCCCTTAACTTGTGAAACGTTACTATCACCGTTAAACATTGAGGACATATCTGTAACCTTGCCTATATCCCATTTGCTTAAATCCAACTCATTAAATTTGCTTTTATTAAACAAACTTGACATATCCGTGACCCTAGAAACATCCCAATCTTTGATGTCATCAGGATCATTTTTAATAAAATTCACATTCTGAAATGTTGACCTCATACTAGTTACATTTGATGTATCAAAACCTTTTAACCCAACTATTTCACCAGGAACCCCCAGAAAAAGAAGATTTAAACTGTCAGCTTCAGAAGTATCGAATCCCGATATATTAAGATACTCTAACGAATAACAGTTCATAAACATACCAAAAAAATTATTTACATGACTAGTATCAAAGTTCGATAAATCCAAACTCTTTAAAGAATTGTTATCGTAAAACATACTACCGAGCCACGTAACCTTGGATGTCTTCCAGGCTTCAAGACCAATTATTTCTGTTAATTTTTTATCCCCACTAAACATGTATCCCAATGTTGAAGCTGCCGATACATCTAAATTGGTTACATCAATTGTCGTAACATTTTCTAAATTTGAAAAAACTCCATTATTACCATTTGATGTAACAAAGTCATTATTTACTTTTACCCCATCTTCTACATAAACACTTTTAATTGAACTAGCGTAATTCTTCCAATTGCCCATGCCATAGGCTAATTGACCTGCGTGAACCGTCAACTTTCCAGTGCTGTCAATGTCCCAATTAGCCGTACCATTGACACCACTATATGTGATTGTCGCTGCTGTAGGTAACATGTCGTCAGTCTGTGCAAGGGATTCATTATTCATCAAATTAGCGGCATTCTGATTTAACAATTGTTGCACATCATTTGTCGTAGCCGCCTGTATCTCATTTGTCTCAAAAACGGTCATACACAAGATTCCCAAAAGTAGTATCACCGACAATATGACAAAGTTGTTTCTATTCGAAATAGGCCTTCTGAATACATGCATAGCGTCCACCTTGAAATCGTTTTCTTAAGGTGAATTATATCAAACATCATGAATATACTTTTTCATTTAATATAAATATATTTGTTCTATTGTGAATAAATTCTTTAATTGATTGTTCAAAATGTTCTTACCAATTTTGGCAACAAAAAAAGAGCACTTCCGTTAGGAAATGCTCTGTTTATATTCTTATAATCCAGCCATTAATTGAGCCTTTTGAAGTTCCATAGTTCTAACACTTCTAGGCAAGAATCTTCTGATTTCATCTTCGTTAAAACCAACTTGAAGACGTTTATCATCCATAATAATAGGACGTTTTAACAAACCAGGGTTTGTTTGAACTAAATCCAACAATTGATCAATTGTTAAATCGTCCAAATTAACTTTAAGGTTTTGGAATGCCTTTGAACGTGTAGAAATAATTTCTTCTGTACCGTTCTCAGTCATTTGTAAAACTTGTTTAATTTCTTGCTTATTTAAAGGTTCAGAGTAAATGTTTCTTTCTTTGTAAGGAATGTCATGATCCTCGAGCCAAGCCTTGGCTTTACGACATGATGTGCAACTTGGAGATGTATAAATGGTTACCATATATAATCTCTCCTTTCCTGTGTAGTATCAAACTCTTTAAACACAATAATATTGTAACCCATTGCATTAATAAAATCTATAGTTTTTCAATAAAAAGTTACGAATATTTGTTCGAAAATTGTTTAATTGTGAAAACATGTACCCACTAAATAGCCCTTTATGTATTTTTTTCACAAAAAACATAAATTTGGATTAATTTATTGTATTAGTTATTATTTATAGTACTTTCATTGAAAATATAATCCTATCACTCTGCGATTAAACTTCGATTTCTAAACCTTGGAAAGCATTCACGACTGGAATTTCTCTCGCATATTTTTGTGATTGGCTTAACATTGTCTCAACATCAACTGTTTGAGGTAAATGACTTATCATAAGACGTTTGACGTTGGCATCCTTAGCTAAGGTACCAGCTTCTTTTGTATTTAAGTGCCATTTACGACCAGTTACGTCTTCTGGAAAATTAGTATCAGCAATTAATAAATCTGCATCTTTACTAAAGTCGACTAAACCGTCAAAATATGTGGTGTCAGCTGTATAAACGATTACCTTACCTTTACTATCGGTAATTCTCATCGCATAAGCTGGAACTGGGTGAACTGTTCTGAGAAATTCGAACTTTAATGTTCCAATCTCAGTTGGTTCATAGTCGTTATAGGCGATTCCTTTAGTTGCATTTGGTTCTGTCAATTGAGCAAAGTTGACAAAATCTTGTGTATGACCATAAATAGGTAGTGGATTTTCTTTTTTAGCAGCGAGCCAATTGTACTGCAAAACACCCACATCTGCTGTATGATCATGGTGATAATGGGATAAAACAACAGCATCTAAATCAGTTGGTTGCATGTAGTTAGATAGTGAATTTAAAACACCACTACCACAATCGATCAACAAATTCTTACCGTCGTTTTGTAATAAGTATCCAGAAGTACCGATTCCTTTATAAGGATACCCTCCGTAAAAACCTAATACTGTAACTAACATAGAAACCTCCAAAAAATTTAAATTGAAAGGATTTCAATAATTATGAACATAACATTAAAGCTAGGCACATATAATTTTTTAAAGAGTCAGCAAACTTCTGCTGATACTTTATTAAAACCCTTATTTAGTATTAACGCAGACCATCTTTTAATAAAAAAGTTATCCACTTTTGCGCAATACCGTAGTATCAATGGAGAGTATGAAGAATTCAATAGGTTATATTCCTTGACATATCTGAAGTTTAATCCTGATCAGGCCAAGTTATTTGAAAATAAATTATTCAGTCTCCACAAATACTCCTTTAATTCTACCGCAACAGCTGTCTTTCAAAAAAGAGATAGTCCAAGAGAATATTTAATTCTTAAAACTTTTACACAAACTCATCAAATAAAACAATGGAACAAAAATTTACAACTAGAGGTTCAATCACAAATTCAGGGTACTAACGAAGAAGATTTTGGATTCTTTACCAAAAGTTACTCAATCGTCACAGACTAAATTTATGTTTGATCCCATGCCAAGAGACCTTATAACTCACCAAACCAAAAATACCATATAAAACAACATAACCAGCGTATATCAAAATAATATTTTTTGAGATATGCCGTCCAGTATTCGACATCGCAATCGCAACAATCGATTGTGCCAAGGCAAAAATCAACGGTATCAAGAAAGTTAACGTATTTTCACGACGAACAATACGCTTGACCTCGCTTTCTTCGACACCGATTTTTTGTAAGGTTCGCAATTGCCGCGATTGATAATCATCCCTCAAAAGGATTCTCAATGTCAGTACACTTCCTAAGGCAATCAACAAAGCAACACTGAACAAAGACACGATAAAGAGATAGAATCCTCCACCTTGAGTAAAATTCTTTTTAATGCTCCCTTGTCTTAAGAATCCGGCCTGTGTATAGATGGAGCCTCCTCTATCGGGGGCTTTTTTCAATACTTCAATGTTTGATTGATCCAAGGTCTTTTTGAAATTAACTTTCATATAGTAAGCATCGCGGAAATTATCTAGCTTTTCCAACTGCTTTGTACTCAACCGATCCCCTCGCTTGAAATCCCAACCATAAAAGGTATCCTCAACTTCAGCCGGCATCTTCTGATAATACTTATCAGGCACAACCATCATTGGCCCAAAATGCATCGAACTACCATATGGAAACGAACTACCTGTTTTAACCGTAGCAATGACCGGCGAATCTTTGACCCGAATATCATGTTCTTTAAAGTGGCGATTTTCAAAAATCGATCCATTATAATCAATTTTCAAGAATTCACGCGAGTTGATTTTACCGTTCCACTTCCGCATTCTTTTGGGTAAAGACATATAATCGCTATATGACATGAAAGTCATTGGCTGACGAATATAGTCTTGATTATCTTTTTTATAATAAGACACCAAATTAATTTTTACGTTTGTCTGGTACTCACCTTTAATGTGAGCCTTACTCTTTTTCAATTCCTGCTTAATCACACCGGCAGTATTTTTATCAGCAGCCAGTTCAAAGGGATAGGCACTATTATAATTACGATGCACCGCTTGATACCCAAAATAACAAAAAGTTAGTAGCATCAAGGCTAGAGCTGATAATTCAGTTACAAACCATAAGATAGAGATATTTTGAAATAATCTCTCCTTTAAATATTTAAAAGAGAACATATTGATTCCAGAATAGGAGACAGAATGAATTCGCTGTAAAGTATTCAAAATAGTTGGCAAGAATCCAAAGTAAACTAAATATGTTCCAAAAATGTCAGCTAGCATAACAAAGAATATTTCAGTGATCGGTTTGGATGAATAACTGACCGTATGCATATCGTAGAATAACGACACCGTACAAATCTGAGCACTAAATAATAGTAATAATCCAAAGATGCCTGCCGGGATTCTTAGCCACCATCGCGTCTTTATCTCACGTTTAATAGTCTTTCGTTGCAAAATCCTAAACGTTTTAATGGCGTTGATAATACTCAAAACCAATGTCGAGAAAAAGAACATTTTAGCTAGAAGAAAAACATCA
This sequence comes from Companilactobacillus bobalius, assembly GCF_002179915.1. Lineage (NCBI taxonomy): Bacteria > Bacillati > Bacillota > Bacilli > Lactobacillales > Lactobacillaceae > Companilactobacillus > Companilactobacillus bobalius. The sequence goes on along the minus strand of NZ_MYFM01000003.1, from coordinate 241,540 downwards.
TTCCAACTGATATGCATTATGAAATTAAATCGTAATCGCATCAGATAGAATAACGCCATTCCCATAAATTTTTGAAAAATCAAAGTTGTAGACAAACCGATAATCCAAGCAAAAGCTTGTACAATCGTTGTTTGAATAAAACTAATCGCTACTATGACCCAACGTTGCATCCCTAATTTTTCAAAGGTTCGAAACTCATTTCTCTGTTGCTTGATGAAAAAGCCACCAACATAAGCCATATAAATAAAGGCACAGAATGCAAAAAGTCCACTCATCATAATAGTTATATCTGAAATAAATGAATTCCACGATCGTAACGAAACTCGCACGGAAGGATTGTCTCCCAAAGAAATCAGAATCCCAAATATTCCAATGGCAAAAGCACAAGCTAGGATGTATATTAAGTAGCTATCACGCATATTATATAAACTACGTTTAATTATTTTGCGATACATTGAAATAGCTTCCCCCTCCAATCGTCCGTTGCATATTGATGATCTGTTCAAAAAATTTATCTCGATTGCCAGGGTTAACAACTTCAGAAAAAACTACACCATCTTTAACAAAGATTACCCGACTACAATAACTAGCCGTAAAGGCATCATGCGTCGCCATTAAAATAGTCGTTTTCTCTCGTTGGTTAACTAATTGCATATAGTTCAACAAAATCGTCGCTGATTTAGAATCAAGACTTCCCGTTGGCTCATCAGCAAATAGAATCTCTGGACTATTGATCAAAGCTCTCGCAGCTGCCACAATTTGACGCTGACCCAAAGACAACTCATCAATATTACGTTTACTTAATTTTTCAATATTAAGTAAATTCATCATATAATTGAAGCGTTCCTCAATTAATTTTTTATTTGACCGATTCAAAGCTAGTGGTAAAATAACATTTTCCTTCACATTCAATGAATCCAACAATTCAAAACTTTGATAAATGAACCCCATTTTATTACGACGATACTTAGTTTGATCACGATCATGTAGCTGCGTCAGGTCTTGACCATCAACTATTATTTGACCATGATCTGGACGTTCATTAGTTGATATCATGTTTAACAGTGTCGTTTTACCTGCACCCGACGGACCCATGATTCCTAAAAATTCGCCATGTTCAACTTTTAGGCTGATATCCTTAATGGCGTGAACGGCATTTCGCTTCTTTCCAAAATCTTTTGAAATATTCTTTACAATTATTTGCAACGTAATTTCTCCATAATTAAATAATTATTGTTATCATATTATATACATAGTGTCTTCATTCTAGCACGGAGGGAATTTTAACATGGCTAAAATTATGATTATTGAAGATGATCAATCTATCTCCAAATTAATCAGTGAAAATCTTGCCAAATGGCAAATCAATTCTTATATTACGAAAGATTTCAACAGTATCATTGATCAATTCAATGAATACAAACCTGACCTAGTTCTTTTAGATATCAACTTACCTGTCTACGACGGTTACTATTGGAATCAAGAAATCAGAAAAATTTCTAAGACTCCCATTATAATCATCTCATCCCGTAATTCCAATATGGATCAAATCATGGCTATGAATATGGGGGCTGATGATTTTGTAGAAAAACCTTTCTCGGTCGATATTTTAGTGGCTAAAATCAATGCCTTGCTACGTCGTACTTATGACTTTACTAAAAATACTAGCGACGTCATCGAGCACAATGGTCTCAAATTGAATCTTTCAAGTGGTTCCGTTGAAATTGATGACAATAAGATTGATCTCTCTAAAAATGAATATAAACTACTTCAACGTCTCTTAAAAGACCAAGGCAAAATTGTTACTCGTGAGCAATTACTCAATTTTATGTGGGATGACGAACGTTTCGTTGATGATAATACTTTAACAGTTAACATCAATCGTCTCCGCAGTAAAATCGAAAAATATGGTCTCAAAAATTATATTGTAACTAAAGTTGGTCAAGGATACATTATTCCTTAATGAGGTAAATCATGACATTTCTTAAATATCTAAAAGATCATATTTATTCAATTCTAATTGTGCTGATTGGTGTTACTTTTGTAGAAATAGTTCTCTTTCTTGATCCTAACGTAGACTTTTATCCGGGAACATTAATTTATACTTGGATTCTAGCAATGATATTTTTAGTAGTGAATCTATCAATTTCCTACAATCATAAGAAATTTTGGTATAAGCAATTAGAAAGTTATCAAAATGACTTATCTAAAGAACTCGTTGGTGCCAGCAACAACGAGCAGAAATACATTCAGGAGAAAATCAATAATATTTCTTTGGAATATCGTAATGAGTTGACGAAGCTCTATCAAAATCAAAAAGATCAGCGTGAATATACTGAATCTTGGGTTCATGATATTAAAGTTCCTTTAGCAGCTTTGAAACTTTCACAAGATGATGAATTAGACAAAAACCTAGTTGACGAAGAAATCGATCAGATTGATTACTTAGTTGATCAGGCACTCTACTTTGCTCGTCTGAACAATTTTTCCAATGACTATTTAATTCAAGAACAGGACCTCAACAACATTGTTAAAGCTTCTATTCGAACTAACAAACGCCTCTTTATTAATAAACGTATTGGAATCAGTTTAGACATCACTGATAAGAAAATTTTAACTGATGAAAAATGGCTGAGTTTTATTATTAATCAAATTGTTTCTAATAGTTTGAAATACACTAATCGTGGTGGCAAAATTTCTATCTTCACAACAGATAAAAACAATAACGTTGAATTGCATATCAAAGATAATGGTATTGGTATCGCTAATCAGGATGTTAGTCGAATTTATAACAAAGGCTTTACCGGTAGCAATGGCCGTCAATCAGGTAGTAAATCTACTGGTATGGGCTTGTATTTAGTTAAAAAGATGATCGACAAGCTTGGTCATACAATTGAAGTTAAATCCCAAACAGGTCAAGGAACTGAATTCATTATTACTTTCCTCGATTTGCCTTATTACAAGTAAATTTCTTAGAATGATCCTAGCATGTCACAAATAGATGCTACTGTTCGAGTCAGATATTTAATATCTGGCTCTTTTTTGTATTCAACGCTTAGTTTGCTTTAGACAACATCAAGAATACGATAAAAAAATAAGTAGTAAATCCACAAGTGTGGACTTACTACTTACCCCAATACAGAATTAATTACCCTGCATTTTTTATTTAACAGTACCGACTCATCACTTTTTTCACATCGTCTAGCGTAATATCTTGAGATCCATTCTTGGACTCTTGTAACGCTTGTTCATAAAGTTCATCATCGATATCATCTTCTATTTTTTCAATCACTACTGTACGAAGAAAAGATGAAATACTCATATCTTTCGATTTAGCATAATTACGAATCACCTTTTCATCAAAATCATCTAATTGGAAAGAGATAGTTGCCATCTTTCATCACCACCTGTCCCATATCAAACCTAGTGTATCCTCATGAAGAGTTTTTTTCAATAGTTAGCCTCTTCACAATTCAATATTATACAATTTTTGTTTCATAAATTGAATGTTCAATATGGTTAGTTAATGACATAATGTCTAGTATTTTTCCCAAATCACATCTTTAAAGTCAACGCATTTATAGCGACAACAACTGTGGAAAGTGACATTACAATTGCTCCAACAGCAGGACTTAAAACAAATCCAACACCCGCTAAGATTCCGGCAGCTAAAGGAATTGCTACAATATTATATCCAGCTCCCCACCAAAGATTCTCGACCGTCTTTTGATAAGTATGATGGGACAATTTCAAGAATTTAATAATATCGAATGGATCACTGTTGTATAAAATTACATCAGCTGAATCAATCGCTACATCTGTACCAGCACCGATAGCAACTCCGATTGTTGCTGCGGCAAGGCTAGGAGCATCATTAATACCATCCCCGACCATCATGACGTGATGACCAGATAGTTCAAGTTGTTTAATTACTTTATTCTTGTCCTCTGGTAATAATTCAGCTCTAAATTCATCAATTCCCATCTGTTTAGCCATGGTTGCTGCAGCATCTTTATTATCACCAGTTAACATAATAGTTGTAATATTTCTGGCCTTTAACTCTTTAATGAACTCAATCGTATTCTTCTTAATTCGATCACCTAAGGCCACAAAACCAAGAACTTTTTTATCTGCCACTAGGTAACTAATAGTATTTCCTTTATCTAAATATGTTTGAACTAATTTACTATCAATTGGAATATTTTCATTTTTTAGATACTTCATATTGACTAAATAATATTCGTGACCCTCTAACTTTCCACTCATACCATAGCCTTTAATTGCTTGAACATCGTCAAAATTAGCTATTTCAATCTTCTTATCCTTAGCATATTGCACGATACTATTGGCGATGGGATGACTAGAACCACTTTCAATACCAGCGATAACTGAAAGTAATTTATTATCATTAATTGTAGAATCAATACTCTTCAAACCATTAACAGTGAATTTACCTTCAGTCAAAGTTCCAGTCTTATCCATTGCGATGTAATCAATTTTACGACTATTTTCCATAGCTTGATTATCACGAATAATTAGACCATTAGTTGCGGCAATTGAAGTACTGCGGGACATAACCAAAGGAATTGCTAATCCCAAGGCATGTGGACAAGCGATAACCAAAACAGCTACTAGTCTGTTCAGTGCTGTATTCATATCACCAAAAATCAGCCAATAAACAAAGGCAATAATTCCCACTGACAACGCAGCGTAGAATAACCAACTTGATACCTTATCAGCCAACATTTGTGTCTTAGAACGATTATTCTGTGCATCAGATACAAGTTTACTGATCTGTGACAAGTAACCCTCATTGGCAGCTTTATCAACTTTTACACGTATTGTACCTTCACCATTGATCGAACCACCAACAACTTTACTGCCAATTTCTTTTTTGACGGCTTTAGATTCACCAGTAATCAAAGATTCATTGATGTAACTAGTACCGCTAACAATATGTCCATCTAGCGGTACTGATTCTCCGGCACGAATCTCAACAACGTCGCCATCTTTAACCATGGAAATATCATGATCCATAGTTTTTCCCTCATGTACCATATGAACTTGATCAGGAACTAGTGAGGCAATCTTTTGTAAAGCATTGCCAGCACTCATGGTAGATTTCATTTCGATCCAGTGACCCAAAAGCATGATCACAATCAAGGATGATAGTTCCCAAAAGAAATCCATAATGTGTTGTGGTGAATGAACCAGATCATTCATGACAAAGGCATATAAACTATAAATATAAGCAACGCTGATACCCATAGTAATCAAAGTCATCATAGCTGGTTGCTTAGATTGTAGTTCTCCTTTGGCACCAGTGATAAAAGGTTTTCCACCATAGAAATACAAGATTGTAGCTAAAACTAGTACGATCCAATCAGATCCAGGAAATTGAACTTGGAAAGGCAAATTTAAACCCATAAATGGTGATAGTACAAATACTGGTATTGCTAAAACAAGCGAAATCCAAAATTTCTTCCTCAAGTCCCCCATATCCATCATGTGACCACCGTGCATCATCATGTGGCTACCAGACATGTCCATTCCCGACATATCCATATCTGAATGATCGTTATCATTCATTTTCATTCCATTCATATCTTTCATGATAAGTTTGCCTCCAAACAATTACATTCGACTTCCTCTGGAGCTGTTTGGGCCTTAGCATTTAAAGCCCCAACAATATCAGAAATATCGCTTTGAGAAATCTCAGAGTTTTGTACTAAATCTTTAATCGCTTGACCCTTACGCATGCAACAAAGATTATCAAACAAATTGTTAACACTCTGATGAATAGCCAAATCCTCATCTATCAGTGGCTTGTAAACATAAGGACGTTTAGTTTCTTCAGCCTTCAAAAAGTTTTTCTTTTGTAAACGAACGATCAGAGTTTTAATCGTGGCAGATTTCCAATCAGTCTTTCGTTCAAGAATATCAATAACTTCTTTACTAGTTGCTTGACCCAAAGTCCAAATGATCCTCATTACTTGCCATTCAGCTTTACTCATTGTTTCAATTTCTTTCATATTGTCACTTTCCTTCTAGGTTTACATCTGTAGTCTTCTCAACAATTCTTAGTTTACAACCGTAAACAAAATGTGTAAAGTATTACGCTTATAAAAATGACAGAGAGCGAAGTAGGCTTGAGAATTTCCGAGGATTTGCCTAAGTACTGGAATCGCACGCGTATTTTGCGGGCAATTCCAGTACTGTAGCAAACCGGAAGAAATTAGCCTACGTAGCTCGTTTCCACTATTAAAAATAGAACAATGGTTATCTACAAACAAAAAGGCCAGTACACCAACCATTAAAGATAGTTGCCATACTAGCCTTTCAAACAAAAGGTATATCTTACTTTCATAATCTAAAATTGAACTCCCAAATCAGTTGGTCCAACAGATGACCACTTGTACCCTTCAGATCGAGATAATATTAATAACTGATTTAAACGCTCTGAATTAGTTTGATCCAATTTCGACTTATTGGACATGTTAGCCAAAATAATACCATTGACCGTTTTCGCAGCAATCACCTGAGGTGGCATCTTTTTTTCGTTAAGATATTTTCCAGCCGTCATTAGAACTTTGATAACTTCTGGATCAAAATCAGTTTCATCAACTAAAGAATTGTACATTGAATCAACCAATTCAAATACTTGTTCATAAACTGTTTTTTTCGTATCTGTCACATCTTCTCTCTGATATTCTAAAATATCACCTGGTTGACAATCTAAAACTTCACAAATTTTCTCCAACGTGGCAAAACGGATACCTTTAGCTTTACCAGTTTTAAGAATTGATAGATTAGCTGGTGTAATACCGATTTTTTGCGCTAACTCTTTTGAAGAGATTTTTTTCTTTAACATCATTAAATCGAGATTTATTTTAATCATTCACAATCACCTAAATAACAGTATCTGAATCATGCTGTAATTCAAAACCATACTTGAATACTAGATATAGCATATATATAATCGCCAAAAGTATCAAATAACTACCGATTTGTCCCCAGGAATTACTAAATATTGAACTCAAATTTCGACCATTTCCGAATGAGAAAAACATCATACTAAGAACATTACCCAAAATAAAAATCACAACAGAACCCATCATTAATTTCATGTTATTCACATTTGATTCTACAAAGAAGTCACTCTGTGCAATATTATTAATAATCTTACGTAATGCATGTAGAGCAAAAATGATACTTACTAAAATTAATAAAGCATTCAATCCGCTTAATTCCAACATCCCTTTGCTCAAGTTAGATGGTTGTAGAACATACTTCTTAAGCTCCGTTGCGGCTTCCCCCGAAACAAACAAGACCGCAACGTTGGCGAAGATTACAGATGCACCTGCAATTCCACAAAATATTTGAGCTACGACAGTCAGAATCGATAATACTTTTAAAATAAAGTTTGATAATTTTTCCATTTCAAGCACCCCCTACTTCGTATTTTAATACAGATAACTATTTTTGTTAATCAATATTTTAATATTGTTTTGCGATAATTATATAAGTAAAAAAGATGCAAACTTGTTAAAATAAGTTTGCATCTTTTTACTAATTTAATTTATTTATCTTTTTTAATAACCATAGTTCTATGCAATCTAGTAGAAACGAGCTACACAAGGGCAACCCATTCCGGTTTGCTACAGAAGTGGAACCATCCGCAAAGTTCAGCGGATAATTCCACTTCTTAGGCAAATCCTCGGAGGCTAACCGTCCCTGCTCCACGCTCTGTCTTCTATCTGATTGGGCAAGCGCCACCGGCACAGTCTGATTGATCAACTAACTCGATGTCTTTCTTGTCATGATTATCATTTTGTTCAGCAAATACTGCAGCTACGTTTTCATTAACCTCTGATTCACGTTCTTGATAAATTTTCTTATCAATTGGTTCCTTAGGAGCTTGTTTGAAATCGGCACCACTATAAGGTAATAGTGAAGTTGATTTCGTTACGTGTCTGTATTGATACATCAATGGTGCAATTTCATCTGCTTCGTTAGGTTGGAATGTGATTGTACAACTAACAGCATTATCAGACCAATATGTTTGTAGAAAGGCCTGTGTTGCAAATTGTTCAGCGATTGAAACTGAACCGGCTGAAGCAAAGTTAGGGTCGTCGGCATTGGCGGCTTTAACTGGGAATTCAACACACATTGTATGCTTTGTATAGACATCAGGTTCAATCTTGTATCCACAAGCCTTTAGGGCTGGTAGTAATGGATCACTATCTTGGAATCTGATTCTTTGAATTAAGTAACCTGCATAGTGGAAATGCATACCTTCGGATACACCAGCTAATTTGGCAACAGTACCTGATGGCTTAACTGTTGTGTGTTTAACTGAAGCTTTACATCCTAATTCCTTTGAGTACTCCTTATCAGCTGCAACAACTGAATGATATAAATCATCAAATTTCTTAGAAACGCGTTGATCGTAAATTGGCTTTTGAATAGTATCTCCTGTTTCAGGATCCGTGGCAGATTCAAAACCAGTCACAACACGATTACCGAAAGTTGTCAAAATCCAGTCTTGAATACCAGACATTGAAACTCCGATACGACGATTCTTTTGAATAACAGCTCTTGAAACTTCCCAGTCGTAATTACTAAATGTAACACGCTTAGTATATCTAGCTGCTAATTCAAAGGCCTCTTCCAATGACCAACCTTGTTCCTGAGCAATCAATGGAAAGACTTCAAATAAATTACATGGTTCACCGTTACTTAAGGAAATTTCACCACAAGGATTAGTCCCTTCAACACCATCATCGATACCTGGTTGATATCCATCAATGGCACGGCCATAATTTCGTGATAATTCTAAGTTAACGATTCCTGGTTCACCATTATGTGTGATGGAATCGGCAATTGGAGCATACTTATTGAACTTCGAATCAACAGCAACACTGTTATTTGAAGCCCAACGGTGATGATAAAGTTTCTTTTGATCTTGCTTCATAGTAATGAAATCATCATCAGTAGCACCACCTAAAGCTAATTCAGCTGAACGACGAACATTACCGGCAACAACCGTTTTACCAATCAAGTTCCCCATATCGGTACAGTCAACGGATGTTAACTTTCTACCAGCAGCATTGTTCAAAACTTCGTTGATATCAAAGAACATTTCAATTAAAGGAACGGGACCTGAAGCTGTTCCACCAAATCCTTTGATCTTTTCACCTTTAGCACGAATCTTAGTAATATCTAAAACAACATCTTTCAAACCATCGTTAGTATCGTTAAAGTGAGCATCAATCATATTTGCATTTCCAACTACCCAACCTTCACGAGTATCAGGAAGTTCATAATGACGTGTATTTTCAAGTTCATGGCTCTTTAACCATTCATCACGGTCAACAGCACCGGCTGCGATTGAATCATCGTATGAGGCGCTCTCTTTGCCAATAAGAACAGTTAAATCAACTTTGTTATCAACAACCGGCATTAATTTCATATTACTTGGTACAACAGAGAAACCAACACCGCCACCCTTCATTAATTGATCAAACATGAATGAGAATGGCATTGAAACAGCCAATTGATCTTGCTTCAAGTAAGAAGGCACGATATGACTATCACCATACTTTTGTGGTCTGATGGCAACAAACCAACAATTGTTTAAAGCATCACCATTACGATGTTGATACTCAGTTCCAGAAATCCAAAGATTTCTACCTGATGGTGTTGCGGCTAAACCGTAAACCAATTTATAAAGATTTTGAGCTTCATTAACCAAGCTGGCATATTGTTCATCAGTTAATGAATCATCCTTCAAACGTGGATCAAGGTTGATGTTACCTTCAATAACACGTTTAACTGTTTCTGACCAATTTTCAGTACGTCCAAGTTCTGGAATCCAACGAGCATAAGTACGTTTATACGTAACCCAGCCTAACTCGCCCCAGTGGGGTTTAATTGTTTTTTTGACTTCGTCAATAAAGTCGTCTGATAAAATAATTTTATTAATTGTATTCATTAATATTCACTCCACACATTTGAAATAACACAATATATAGTACCTTTAATTCTTTTCAATAACAATATATAGTGTTCAACTATTTCTATTGACATTTTAGAAATGGTTTTGCGTATTGATATTTAGGCAATTTAAAAATTAAAAATATCCAATTTGGATTTTAATTTATAATTAAAAATTCAAAGTCGCAATTACTATTCTAATATCTCTCAAGTTTGCTTAGCAATGATTTTTTTAATTTAAAGTCAGTCCTAAATTTCAAGTGGCTCGACTCAAATTTTTTCCTTGACTTGACCAATCAACCGTCAGATTAGCGATTGAGACCATAAATTTTTTTACAAAAAAACTATCTAGCTATTTGACCAGATAGTTTCTTAAAATTTAAACATCTTTTTTGATAAAAAATTGATACAATCCCAAGCCAGCTAAAATTGCGACAACCGGTAAAAATTCGATTCGATATCTTCCCTGAACTTCAATCAACAATTGTGCGGCCGCAAATGCCAACATTGGTAACAACAATAAATATAAATTATTGCCGAACTTTGTTTTAAACAGGCTAAACGAACCTATCCATGAAAAGATTATTAAAATAATCGAACCGATGTATGCCAAATAGTCGACTCGCTCAACCGTCTTAGCTGAATGATTCTGACTATAGCCAGTAAAATTAGTAGCCATAGTACGTTGTGACCACAATCCACCGACCTTGTTGATAAACAAACTCAACCATTTATTATTTTTGTTTAAATAATTTATTTCTTGATGCAATGCCGCTTTTTCTTTCTTGCTCATAACCTTACGTGGCTTGCTTGCATCAATTAAACGATCCATATCAGGCGAATAAGTGCCATTAGATTGATAGTTCAATCCGGTAACAAATTTCCATTCAGGATCATAGTTAGACAATCCATAAGCATTGAGTCCAGAAGCCCTAATTCCCCAACCTGCCAAAGAAAACAGTGCTAAATAAATCACTAGTGATAACAAAATTTTCAGAGGCTTTTGGTAATTGAATTTACCATTTTCAAACATTGTATACAGTATTGCAAAAACCACGATGCCAGCCACAACTACTGGTCCAATCGGTCTGATCAAACAACCGATGGTCAAAGCAACTCCTGATAAAATGTAAGCCCAGAGTTTATCTTGCATGATCAAATAAAATGTTAATAAGTAACATAGTGAGCCTAAATATTGATTGCTGGCTTGACTATTCAAGGCAAACCAATCTAAATCTATCATTAAGAGCAACACTGCTAAACGTGCCACTTTAATATTTTCAAAGATTTTCACAGTTAATAAATACGTGAAAAGTAAAATTAAAGCTTGGTAGATTACATTTAAAAATTGAATTGCAAAAATATGATAACCAAAGATTTTTACAACGCCTAATACATAAACCATGTATCCCGATTGATAAGCAAAACGTGAAAAATAGTCATTGTCAGTTTCATAAAGTTTGGCCCCATGCTGAAGACCAGGTACGCGTGTCCAAAAGTTACCAAAATCACTCAATTGAGTCTTTGGCACAACTAAAACCCAGGTAGTCGCTACTACCATGAAAACAAGCAACATTACTAGAAGAATCGCCCAATTAAGTTTTTTATTTTGGTCACTAATTTTAACTAGGAAATAACCGACTACCCCAACAAATACTAATGCCAACAATAAACTGCCCCAATTAAAAGCACGATTTACCGTAGCATAATTTTCATAATAAAACATCGACATCTTGAAAAGAACTAACGTCGTAAAAATTGCTAAAACACCTAAAATAAACTTACTAATGCCATTTTGAATTTTAAGAATAGAAATCCCCGTCCTTACTATATTGAAAATTTCAAAGTATCCAATATTCTTTAATTCTATCACGCCAAATTACACGTTGTGAAATTAGAGGGGATTCAAAAAAATTCAAATTCTACACTACTTATCTTCAGAGGCATCCTCTGACCCAATTGAATCATCACTAAAAATGCTCTTAGCATGTTCTTTGGTTCCATCACTATATTCAATCATCAAAGAAAAATCTGGTAACATCTCAACTGAAACAACTTTGGAAGTATCTTCATCCATTTCTATTCCTCTTTATGAAATTAAAATTCAATATATTGAAATCGATTACATTATAGTTTCTCAATCAAATTATCGCAATTAAAAAACAAAAAAATAACAAAACCAAATTTTGATTTTGTTATAGTCTTTATTCTTCTGATATTTCAATACTCTTCTTATTTAACAAATAATAAAATCATTTTTTAAGAACTTCGCCATATCTAAACTGAGTCCCAACAAAGTACGTAATGGCTGACATAAAAACAGCCATTAATGCAAAAACGATCAGTGATGTCCAATTGTAATATCCACCGGTTATTAACATGAAAACGAAATAAACTACGATATCTATTCCATAAACAGCCCGCCTACTCAAATCAGTTAGAACTTGAATCAAGGCTAAGAGGAAGATCAACAAGACTTCCCAGGGAAAATTAGTTAAAATTCCCCGATGATGGATAAGGTTATTAATACCGACGAAAACGATCCAGAATCCAATGAAAATCAAAAAATTTCTAATAACTTTATTTTTCATTAACTACCCCCAATAAAATTAAGCTCTTATTAGCGTAACATATTTAATGAATTCCTACTGCTGATTAAATTTATCAGTTAATTTATAGATATTTTTAAATTCATGTTTAGCCGCACTATTATTAAAGGCCGGATTATTAATTTGGTATTTTCCATTAGTTTTCACCCAGAAAGTAGTTTCTGGATTATTAATTGTATAAAAATTGTTTTTCGTTAAGCCAAATTTCCCATACATTTCTTCTTGTCGTTTATTGTCAGGATGATAATTACCAATTCCCATAATTAAATGACTGCCAATTTTAGGCATTGGAAAAGTGGCACTAGAATAATAAATTGTTTCTTGACTATTTTTTATTCCATAATCTTCATACAAATACTTTCCTTTGGTTAATCCCCCGGCAAAAACTGTTTTAATTGTCTTACCTTGAAGTTTTCTGTCACCACTGATGACTTTACTTACATAAACAATTGCTTCAGTCTCAGGAGCTATTGGACGATCTATCATACTTTTCAGATCAATTAGTTGTCCCTCTATTAAGTACTGATTTCCATTTTCTAAATTTTTCAATGAAGTACTTTCATCATTATACCCATTGGGAATTTTAATAAAGGCATTTTCGAATTCATTTTGATCTAGCACTTTAATGTTTTCTAGTTTCTTATTCCAATTTTTTTGATTAGCTTTTATCGTTTTATTACGCTGTTCTGTTTTAATTTGTTGTTCATGTGTTGATGGTTTATTTTGACACCCCGTTAACACAAGTAAGCTCAAAATTATTACAGTTAAAACCTTTAACTTCATTCTTTAAGACATCCATTTCTTCGATTATTAAAAAGTGTATCATGATGTCTCTTTTATTGCTCAAATTAAACAAAAAAAGAGCCCGCTTAGCGGACTCCAATAATTAATTTCTACTTATTTAAGTATTCTTCAACAAGCTTCTTGTTATCTTCGTTAGTGATTGATTCGTTAACAGCACGATCAGCTAATGTAGCAAGATCCTTTGTGCTCAACTTCTTCATCAAACTTCTTACACGAAGTACTGATGTAGCACTCATTGAGTACTCGTCAAGACCCATGCTCAATAGCAATGGAAGCATTGTGTTGTCACCAGCAGCTTCACCACACATACCAGCCCACTTGCCTTCTTTATGAGCTGATTCAATAACGTGCTTGATCAATCTCAAAATTGAAGGATTGTATGGTTGATATAGGTATGAAACATGTTCGTTACCACGATCAGCAGCCATTGTGTATTGAATCAAGTCGTTTGTTCCAATACTGAAGAAGTCAACTTCCTTAGCAAATTGATCTGCCAAAACAGCAGCAGCAGGAACTTCCATCATCATTCCTAATTGAATGTCATCAGAAACTTCTACACCATCTTTAACTAAGTTAGCCTTTTCTTCTTCAAAGACCTTCTTGGCATCTCTGAACTCTTGCAATGTACCGATCATTGGGAACATGATACGCAAGTTACCAAAGGCAGATGCACGAAGCAAAGCTCTTAGTTGAGTTCTAAAGATTTCTTGTCTATCCAAACTGATACGGATAGCACGGTAGCCTAGGAATGGGTTCATTTCTTCAGGAAGTGGTAAGTATGGCAAATGCTTGTCACCACCGATATCCATAGTACGGACAACGACTGGCTTACCTTTCATTCCTTCAAGAACCTTCTTATAAGCCTTGAATTGATCTTCTTCCGTTGGAAGACTATCTGATTGCATGTATAGGAATTCTGTACGATACAAACCAATACCCTCAGCACCGTTTTCAACAACGCCTTCTAGATCATCGGGTGTACCGATATTAGCAGCAATATCAAAGTGTTTGCCATCAGCCGTAACTGAAGCTTCATCCTTTAATTTTTCCCATTCTGCTTTTTCTTCAGCAAAGTCCTTAGCTTTTTGTTGATACTTCTTGATATCATCATCAGAAGGATCAATGATAGCAGCACCGCTTAAACCATCAACGATAACTGTATCTCCGGCCTTAACATCAGTAGTGATTGTGTCAGTACCAACAACAGCTGGCAATTCAAGTGAACGTGCCATAATAGCTGAATGGGCTGTACGACCACCAATATCAGTAACAAAGCCTTTTACATACTTTTTGTTTAATTGAGCTGTATCACTAGGTGTCAAATCATGAGCAACAATGACAACTTGATGGTCAATCAATGCTGGATTTGGTAATTCAACTCCTAATAAATGAGCCATAACACGTTTTGTAACGTCACGGACATCGGCTGCTCTTTCTTGCATGTATGGATTATCTGTCATACCCTCAAAAATTGAAATGAAGTTTTCTGAGACATCATGCAATGCTTGTTCAGCATTAACACTCTTATCTGAAACTTCTTTTTCAACTGCGCCTGTAAATTCTGGATCAGCCAAAATCATCTTGTGAGCATCAAAAACTTGAGCTTCTTCTTCACCTAGAGATTCCTTAGCGGTATCTCTGATTTTTGTAAGCTCATCATCTGATGTTGAAATAGCATCCTTAAGACGACTGATTTCTGCATCAGCATCTGAAATACTTTTCTTAGTGAAAGACAAATCTGGTTGAACTAAAAGGTATGCTTCTGCAGTAGCGATACCATCACTAGCTGCAATTCCCTTAATAGTTTTAACCATTATTCTGCCAATCCTTCCTTTGTCATTGTTTCTGTAATAGCAGCAACTGCATCAGCAGCATCGTCACCATCAGCAGTAATTGTAACGTCAGCACCTTGGCCAACACCAAGTGACATAACACCCATGATTGACTTCAAGTTAACTGATTTGCCTGAGAATTCAATATTGATATCTGAACTAAATTTACTTGCTGCTTGTACTAGCATTGTAGCTGGACGTGCGTGGATACCTGTTTCTGCAATAATGTGAAATTCTTTCTTTTCCATAATTAATACCTCACCATATAATATAAAATTCTGTAGTTACACTACAAATATTCACTAATTAATTTACCATTATCTCTTATTTTTCACAAGGGCTTTGCTTAAAAAATAGCAAGATAAGTCAGGTGTGATAAGCCGTTTAACGCTTACAACCCCTGACGCTGAAAGCGTTTATATTATTAAACTTTTTCAATTAAATTTGAAAAAAATATTTTTTTCTTCTACTAAAAAGATTATTTTCTAAAAATTCAAGACTTAGCACTTGCATTAGTCGAGTGCTAATTATATACTACCGTTGTATCCTGTTCAAAAGGAAAGGTGGGGTGCGTATGCTTTGTCAGAATTGTCATAAAAATGAAGCGACAATTCATTTATATACAAGTGTTAACGGTCAACGAACAGAAATCAATCTCTGTCAGGACTGTTATCAGAAATTAAGAAATCAAGCTAACGAAGGTATGAATAATATGGCACAAAATCCATCTGGTGGATTTTCTAGTTTCGAAGACTTGTTTAACGCACTAAATGGTGCTCAACAACCTAATGCTTTCGAGCAACAAGGTCCTCAAACTCAAACTGGTGGCGGCAATGGAAATGGTCGCAGACCTAGAGGTAATGGAGTCTTAGATCAATATGGTGTCGATTTAACTGATCTTGCTAAAAAAGGTCAAATCGATCCCATTATCGGTCGTGACAAGGAAATAAACCGTGTAATTGAAATCTTAAATAGAAGAACTAAGAACAACCCTGTTCTAATTGGTGAAGCAGGTGTAGGTAAAACCGCTGTTGTCGAAGGTCTTGCACAAAAGATTGTTGATGGCGATGTACCTGAAAAGTTACAAAATAAACATGTTGTACGTTTGGATGTAGTTTCATTAGTCCAAGGTACTGGTGTTCGTGGTCAATTTGAACAAAGAATGCAACAACTAATCAATGAATTACAAAAGAATAAGGAAATCATTTTATTCATCGATGAAATTCATGAAATTGTTGGTGCTGGTAACGCTGAAGGTGGTATGGATGCAGGTAACGTTTTGAAACCTGCCCTAGCCCGTGGTGATCTGCAATTAGTCGGTGCTACTACTTTAAATGAGTATCGTACAATTGAAAAAGATTCCGCTCTTGAACGTCGTCTCCAACCTGTTCAAGTAAATGAACCAAGTGTTGATGAAACCATTCAAATTTTGAAGGGTATTCAACCAAAATATGAGGATTATCATCATGTTAAATTCTCAAGCAAAGCTATCCAATCGGCTGCTGAATTATCAGCTCGTTATATCCAAGATCGTTTCTTGCCTGACAAAGCCATCGATTTGATTGATGAGGCCGGTTCTAAAAAGAATCTCCAAATCAATCATGTCGATATGGCTGACTTAGACAACAAGATCTCTGATGCTGAAGTCCAAAAACAAGCTGCCCTTCGTAATGAAGATTACGAAAAAGCTGCTTATTATCGTGACCAAGTTACAAAGTTCCAAGAAATGAAAGATGGAGCTAAGAACGAACCAGCCGATAATAATACTGTTACTGAAAAAGATATTCAAAAAGTTGTCGAAGAAAAAACTAATATTCCTGTTGGGGAACTTCAATCTAATGAACAAGCCCAATTGAAGAATTTGGAACCTGATTTGAAGTCACATATCATTGGTCAAGATAAGGCTGTTGGTGATGTAGCTAAAGCTATTCGTCGTAACAGAGTTGGTTTTAACAAATCTGGACGTCCAATTGGTTCCTTCCTATTCGTTGGTCCTACCGGTGTTGGTAAGACTGAACTTGCTAAGCAATTGGCTCGTGAACTATTCGGTTCTGAGGATTCAATGATCAGATTCGATATGTCTGAATATATGGAAAAACATTCAATTTCTAAGTTAATTGGTTCGCCTCCAGGGTATGTTGGTTACGAAGAAGCTGGTCAATTAACTGAAAAAGTTCGTCGTAATCCATACAGTTTGGTTCTACTTGATGAAATTGAAAAAGCCCATCCCGATGTTATGCATATGTTTTTGCAAATCCTCGATGATGGACGTCTAACAGATTCACAAGGCAGAACAGTCAGTTTCAAGGATACTATTATTATCATGACTTCTAATGCTGGTCAAGGCTTACAAGAAGCTAATGTTGGTTTTGGTGCCGAAGCAACTGGAACAACTAATTCAGTTATGAGTAGACTATCAGAATTCTTCAAGCCAGAATTTCTTAACAGATTTGATGGCATCGTTGAATTCAACTCATTAACTAAAGACAATCTACTTAAGATTGTTGATTTGATGCTTGATGATACCAACAAGATGATTGCTGACCAAGGTCTAACTATCCATGTAACAAAGGATGCTAAAGATAAATTAGTAGACTTAGGTTACAATCCTAAGATGGGTGCTCGTCCACTTCGTCGTGTCATTGAAGAACAAATTGAAGACAAAGTTGCCGACTACTTCCTTGATCATTCAAAGGACAAGGATTTACAAGCAAGCATTGTCAAAGGTGAAATTAAAATTTCTAAGTATAGTGCACCTGATACCGAAGAATAATAGTGGTGCTTTCTAAATACAGATCCCAACAGGATCTGTATTTTTTTATACACTCTTAATGGCTATGCCATTTAGAGTGTATTATGAATGAGACCCATTCGTTCCTTTACTTGGCTATGCCATTTAGAGTGCATTATGAATGAGACTTGTTCCTTTTACTTGGCTATGCCATCTAAAGTACATAATAAATTACGTAAATAAGGTCACCAATTCACATAAGAATTGATGACCTTATTTTTTTAATCATTTTCAACTTTTAAAACTTTACCACTCTGGGCATTGATTTTGACTTCTTTTTCTTGAGATCCATTTTTAACTTTAACTTCCCAATAAGTAGTCCCTAAATCTTTCTCCAAATTAAATTCAGTACTATCACCCTTAGCCGCGTTTTCAGCAATAGATGCAGCCCTCTTAACACTAATTAACTTATTCAAATCCAGACTCTCATTTTTACGAGTAGTTTCGTTCTGATCTTCTTCATCTAATTCTTCTTCAGAATTTTGAATTATTTTTTTATTTTTAGCATTAATTGTAACCTGGTATTCCCTCAGTTCATCAATTCCCTCTACTTTATAAACGGGACCTCTAAATGACTTTTCCAATTCCAGAGAAGTGATATCCGTCTTAGGATATTTCTTTTGATAAACTTTTATAGCATCGTTAGCACTGACTTTAATGGTATTTTTCAGTACCTTCTCAGATTTAGTTTTATTTGATGCACTACTAGTATCATTTGTGGAACAACCTACAAGTAAAACAAACATGAATATGGCGACAGTAATTGTTAAAAAACGTTTCTTCATTATCGTATCCTCACTTTTTGATTACTTTGTAAGTTAAGTATACTGAACTCTTTTCCCCGAGGACAACAAAAAGGAACAAAAAATTTTTTATAATTTTGTTTCTTTTCCTATCTATTAATACATTTTAAAAACCATTTTGTCCCGTCATTTGTTTGAACCATAAACCACTCTTTTTAACAGTTCTCTTAAAATCATTGTCCAAATCAACGCTGTAGAAACCATAGCGATTTCGGTAACCATTTAGCCATGACCAACAATCAACAAAGGTCCACATATGGTAACCAAAACAATTACTGCCTGCTTCCATCCCTTTATGCAATTGTTCCAAATGCTCTTTAATAAAATCAATCCGATAATTATCCTCAATCATACCCTGATTATTCTTAAATCTAGCTTCGTCGGCGACACCCATACCATTCTCACTAACATACCAAGGTATATTCTTATACTGATCACGCATCATGATGGCAATATCGTAAAGCGCTTGTGGATAAATTTCCCAACCACGATACGGATTTATTTTTTTATCGGGCCAATCATATGGTACATATAAATCATCTGGCATTTTGGCTGGATAATTTGGATTAACTGGCGCCTGAACTCGAGTCGGTTGATAATAATTAATACCAATAAAATCAACTGTGTTTTCATGAATTAATTTTTTATCACCAGATTCAACAACTGGTAACAATTGATTGTCTTTTAATAAAGTAACCAAATCGTCAGGAATCATTCCTAAAACTGCTGGATCTAAAAAGCTTCGAGTATTCAATAAGTCAGAATTCTTTTTAGCCTGCAAATCCTCAGGATTATCACTACGACTATAAGCTGGTAAAACATTCAAAATAATTCCAATCTTACCCTTAACCTGACTCTTTCTAAATTCTTGCACAGCCAAAACATGTGCCATCAACGTATGGTATCCCACCTGAATTGCTTTTTTCATATCAACTATGGCTGGATAATGAAAGCCTAATAAATATCCACACTCAATGTGAACAATTGGTTCATTGAAGGTCGTCCATTTATGAATCAAATCACCAAATTGTTCAAAAGCAATTTTGGCGTAATAAGCAAAGTCTGTGACTGATTCACGATTCTCCCAACCGCCTTTTTCCATTAACCACCAAGGCATATCAAAGTGAAATAAATTAATAATTGGCTCAATACCATGATTCAACATATCTTGAAAATAACTTCGATAAAATGTTACTGCTTCAGTATTCAACGTCTTACCATCTGGCAAGAGTCTGGCCCAAGAAATTGAAGTCCGATATGAATTCATTCCAATCTTTTTCATATTCTCAACATCTTCGGGATACATCTCATAAGTATTAGAAGTATCCTTAGGTCCCTGGTCTTGATTAAACTTTTCAGGATTCATTTCAAACCATTTATCCCATGTAGTTGCGGATTTACCATTTAGTAAACTGTGGCCTTCTGTTTGTGGTGCTGAAGCTGCCGCTCCCCACAAAAAATCATCTGGAAATTTTATCATCCTAATTTCTCCTAAACATATTTTTTTCGATACTCTTTTGGTGAAATTCCACAAATTGCTTTGAAATTGCGATAGAAGTAAGCCGTTGTAGTATAACCGACCCCTTCCGATATATCTGCAATACTTTGTTCCGTTCCTTTTAAAAGTGATTGAGCGCGTTTTATTCGATAATCATTCAAATACCTAGAGAAACTAATTTTTGTTTCTTTTTTAAATAGCTGTCCCAAATAATCAGAATTCAAATGAAGATAATCTGATACGTATCGCAAGTTCAAATCTTCCTGATAATTCCTTTTTACCAGACCCATGACTTGGCGAACATTTTCCGAATAATCACGTGATTCCTGCTTATTATCTGACAAATAGTTGGTGATTTCTTTCAGTAGCCTAACGATATCTTTCAAATTTTCAGAATTGTTGATTCTTGTTACATAATCTTGATAAGTCCTTTCATCAAAACCAACTTGAACATTAACTTCTGAATAGATCAGAAAAGCTATTTGGCGAACATAGGAAGGACTTACTCCCTGAGTAGATAATTCATTAAAAATATTAGAGAGTTCCTCTTTTAATTTTCCATGATCTCCTAAGGCAATTGCCTGTTTCACTTTAACTAAAGATAATTTAGGCAAAGTAGCCTGTTCAAGCCAATCAACACGTAATTTATTGTTGCTAAACTTATTACTTTTTTCATAAAACTTATAAATAACCGATAACCTGACCGCCTGCTCATAACTTTGATTCACATCAGACAAATCATAAACTGTTTCACCAACAGTTATAAAAGACTTTCCTGCAATTATCTGACGATCTTCCAATTCCCGTATGAATTTTAACAACTTACCACGACCACCAATAAATCCAATGTCAACAATACAGTTTTGACTGAACTTAAGACTCTGTCCATATTCTTCACATAGTTGATTGACTTTTTCTTTATCATTAACACGATTACAAGCAATAACCGTGATACCTTTGGCAATCTCAGTTGGACTGAGCCGTAGTTGTTGAATCAAATCCGTTACTTGATCTGAATCAAAATCATTTTCAAATAATTCTTTTACTTGTAAATTCAATGATGCTTTTGATGCTTGTTTCAATTCATTCTCAGATTCTAATTTTTGCTTTACTTTTTTCAAAGCCTCAATTAATGCATCGGGATCGACAGGTTTCAAAATGTAATCAATAGCACCCAACTTTAAACCGGTCCTAACATAATCAAATTCTTGATACCCCGATAGAATCATGAATTCAAATTTATGATCCCTTTCTTTAGCTATCTTTACAAAATCCAAGCCACTAATTTTGGGCATATTAACATCCGTTATAATCAAATCAACTTCATTAGTTTCTAAATATTCTAATGCTTGTCTGGAATTTCGAGCCGATTTGACTACTTGGAATCCATATTCATTCCAATCAATTATTTTTTCCAATCCTTTTAAAATCATATATTCATCGTCAATAACCATAACTGAGTACATATATTATTCCCCCAAAAAGATTTGCATTTTAACAGTTACACCTTTAAATTGATTATTCATGATAAACATCTTGAAATTACTTCCGAATGCCCCTGTCATTCGGGCCTTTACGTTCATTAAACCAATTGAACGATCTCCACTGATAGGCTTAACCTCTTGTGAAGCCAGCTTATCATTGATGGATTTTAATTGCTCCCCTGTCAAAGGAGTTCCGTTATCAGCCACCGATATTTCGACTTGTTCACCAACCTTATCAGCTCGAATATGTACGGCATTATCAAATCGTTCCAAATCTATTCCGTGTTTGAAGTAATTCTCAATTAATGGTTGAATAATAAATTTTGGAACCTTCATGATCTTTAGCTTTTCATCTAAATTAAGTTGATATCCAATTTGATCTGGAAAACGCATTTGATATAAATAGATGTATTTCTCAGCAAATTCGAACTCTTTAGCCAAGGTCACCGTTGACTCCTGGCTAATATTATTTCTTAAAAGGCTGGCAAAACTGAATACTACATTGGCTAATTCTTTTTCACCTTCATTCAGTGCATACATACGGATGTATTCCAAGGTGTTATACAAGAAATGTGGGTTAATTTGTGATTGCAGAGCCTTCATATTGGCGTCCTTTTGCTCCAGTTGCAATTGATATATTTGCAAAACATACTGATCAATAGCATTTAACATATCATTAATTCCTGTTGCTAAAGTATTTAACTCTCCTTCCTGTTCAGGAACTGGCACTCTAGTCTTCAAATCACCATTGGAAATAGCATCTAGAGCGTCCGTCATTGATTTCAAATGAATCGTATAGTTGTGGAAAATATATCTTAAACTCCACCATAGAAAAGCATCAATTAAAATGGCTCCCATCAAAAATAACAGAATATTAAAGGCAATTTTTTGATAAACAATTATTTTAGGTACTACTGAAATAATTAAGTCACCATTGCCATTTTTTTGACTCTTTACAAAATATTTCTTTTCTAAAACATTCAATAAAATATTATTTTGATTAGGATCTTGTGTCAAAGTTCTAAGTGCATCTTTTGATAGTTCAGAATTATAGGTATATCTGATTCTACCTACATCCGAAATAACAAAAACCTGCATATCTTGACTATTTGGTGAGTAATTCAATGAATTATCCAATACCTTAGAAGAATAATTAATGATTATTGATCCAAAGGATTGAAAAGTAGCGTCATTTATCAGAGGGATACCGTAATATAAACCTTTAGAAACCAATTTTTTTGAATCAATTCTCTTTCCACCAGGATTTCTCAATGTAACCTCAATTGCCTTATTCTCCTGATTCAAATTCAATGTAATTCTATTTGAATCATTATTCTGCATGAATTCCGACAATTGATTAGGCAAATAATAGAAATCGTCCTTATTAGAATGCTGTTGACTGTACGTCAAGTAATCAGCCGAATCTAATTGAAAAAATTTTTGTAAATTCTTCACTTTGGATGGCGTCTGAATAAGATTTCTCGCTAATTGATTAGCTTCTGCTTGTTCAACTCCAACTATATAAGATGTCCGATTTACACCCGATTCAATTGTTTGATTAGTATCTTGAAAAATATCTCTAATCTTAAAAATAGACATTATAACCGCAAATAAGGTAATGGTGATCACCATTACCTTAATGTAAAACGTCATTAATCTTTGTAAATTATAGCGATTGCTTAGCATTATGCATGACCCCAATTAATTCAATTCTTCAACGTGGCTCTGCCAATTTTTACCCACAAATTGAGTATAAACTACCGTTAAACTAAAAGTTGCAAATAAAATCAGCCCCGAGAATTTATAAGTCACGCCTATAATTACTGCTATTCCAAGAATCTCTTTCATGTTATCAAAGAAATTATAAAAGAAATGTGCACAAGCTAGTTTAAAACTATTAATAAGATTGATCTCAAAACTGACCTTAATATTGAGTACATAAGCATAGATACAAATCGTTGCTAACAAAACAATTGCGATTATAAAGTCGGTCACAATGAAAGTCAGACCGTGTAATTGAACTGAAAGAAACAGACTATAACCCAAAAGAAAAATCACAATTGCAAAACCATAGAATAACTTATTACCCTCAGTAAAGTTTTCTTTAAATAATTTCCACGCTATTCTCCAAGACATCTGGCCGTAGTGAAAATCATAATCGTAATATAATTCATTAATTACTAAGAGTGCTGGCCCTACTCCTAAAACTAATCCGCCACACAAGCTTAGCCCCCAGAAAAACAAATTCAATTTAATAATCGTATATGCTTTGATAAATATTTGTTGTACTGCACGGGAAATCATATCTCTACCTCTTTCTTTGTAAGAATTGATTAACCCTAGTACTCAAAAGCAGGGTCAAAAAATTGAAATTAGCGCAAAAGGAGGTCAGAGTTTACCTCTTCCTCCCTTATACTGTGGATAAATTGTAAAGGATAATTAAATCAACTTGTTAATTATTATTGTTCTTCAAGAATTCATCGTATTGTTTTTGCATTTCCTTTTGTACCTTGTCATATCCAGCTTTCTTAAGTTCCTTGTTCATCTTAGGAATTGTTGTATCTGGATCTGATGTACCTGTTTGCAAACCGGCAAGATACTTGTTCATAACATTAGAAATATTAGTCATTTCAGTCTTAACATTCTTTGTATTGAATTGGAAACCAAGAATAGGTGAATCAATTGATTTAGCAATGTTATCCTTACGTTCTTGAATCATTTGATCAGTAACGTCTGTTGTAGGTGTAATCTTGTTATTATCACCTGTTTGCCATGGTGCTGAATGGTAGTTTTCTTTGTAACCTTTAAGTAATTTGACACGTTTGTCATTATCAGCATACTTCCATGCCTTACCTTTTTCACCATAAACCAAACCATTCAATAGTTCTGGATCACTGTTGATTACGCCAAGAACTTTAACGGCCTTAACTTTGT
This sequence comes from Companilactobacillus bobalius, assembly GCF_002179915.1. NCBI lineage: Bacteria > Bacillati > Bacillota > Bacilli > Lactobacillales > Lactobacillaceae > Companilactobacillus > Companilactobacillus bobalius. The sequence goes on along the minus strand of NZ_MYFM01000003.1, from coordinate 216,789 downwards.
TCTTTGAGTTATTACTTACGACATAGTTGTACATTCCAGCTTGAGCAGTAGTCTTAACAGCAGGACTCATTGGACGTGAAACAATTTCTTGACCAGCAGTTTGTGATAGTTGATGATCACCGTAATCGAAAGGTCCTTGTGTTTCTTGGCGTGCAAACCATGTATCACCACTCAATGGACGATCAGTATTATCTGTAGCTGCATCTCTTTGAATGTAACCTTTCTTATAATAATCATGCATTGTTCTTAATGTTTCTTTGTATTTAGCGTCATTGTAAGGATTGATGATCTTCTTACCCTTATTTACAGCATCAACTGCAAATGGATAATCTTGATCAATAACAAAGTCTAGATCCGAACCGATACGGAAACTAGGGCCTGTGGCAAATGTCAAAACCTTCTTATCTGCTGAATGGAATTTAGCAAATGTATCTTCCAAATCTTTATATGAATTTATCTTGCTAACATCGATATTATATTTATCCAAGTATTTCTTATTAAAGGAAACAACTTGTTGTGCATAGACGTTACCATTGATAGGCATCGTGTAAAGTTTTCCATCAACCTTATTCCCTTTAATATATGCTGAATCTAAATCCTTATATGCTGCTGGAGCATATTTAGGAAGCATCTTAGTTAAATCTGCATAAGCACCTTTTTGAGCATTAACTGCATAGTTATCAGCCTTGGCGATATCATATTTTTCACCTGATGAAACAATAACTGACATCTTTTGTGTATAATCACCCCAACCAATATACTGAATCTTGATCTTAGCTTTAGCCTTCTTTTCAAGAATCTTATTAGTTTTAGCAATCAAAGTATCGTAATTCTTTGGTTTATCACCAATTTGGTACATTAATAATGTTGGAACATCACTATTGCTTGCCGATTTTGATCCACAAGCTGTTAATCCAACGGCTGTTACAGCTAATAAAGCTGCACCGATTGAACGTTTAACCCACTTTTTCATAAATGGAACCCCCTATAATAAAATGATAATTCCTGGATTTTTATTCCTTTACACCACCGATAGTTAAACCACGTACAAAATACTTTTGGAAGAATGGATAGCTACATGCAATTGGTAATGTTGCAATGACAACCATGGCCATTCTCGTTGCTTCTTTGGGAATTGCCATCAAACTGCCACCAAATTGTGTACCAGCTGAAGCATTCTGTGATAGCATTTCAATATTAGATTGAATCTTCATTAATAAGTATTGCAATGGAACTAGATTATCACTTTGGATATATAGTAAAGCGTTGAACCAATCATTCCAGTAACCTAAAGCAGCAAACAAACTAATTGTTGCAATCCCGGGAACAGCTAATGGAATAACAATTTGTGTAAAGATTCTCATTTCACTAGCACCATCGATACGGGCCGATTCAATAATTGATTCAGAAACCTGACGTTTGAAGAACGTTCTCATGACAATGATATTGAAAGGGCTTACAGCCATAGGCAAAATTAAAGCCCATAAAGTGTCCTTCAAATGTAACATGTTAGTTACAACAATATAGTTAGCAACCATACCAGGTGAAAATAGCATTGTTACCAAACAGAAAACTGTAAAAAATCTTCTATATTTGAAACTGCTTCTGGAAATGGCATAAGCATAAGTTGAAGTAAAAGTTGAATTAATTACAGTACCAACAACCGTTACCAAGACTGAAATCCATAATGATCTTAAGAGTTCTCCTCCCATTGTTGCTAAATACTTATAACCGGCGAAACTCCAAACTTTGGGCCAAAGACGATAACCGTAAGTGGCTAGAGCATTTTCATCGGTCAAAGAAATAACGATGACGAAGAATAATGGCAGTAAGCAAGATAGTGCAAAGATCCCTACTATTATATTGAAGAACAAGTCCGTTCCTCTATTAAAGGAGTGAACCGTGACACTATCAATTTTTTTCTTCTTTTTCAAAGTTCAATTCTCCTCTCTAGAATAGTGCTGAATCACTGTCTAATCTTCTTACAATCGCATTTGTGATTAGAAGTAAGATACAACCAACAACTGATTGATAAAGACTGGCAGCACTTGACATACCAATATCACCAGTTGAAGTTAAACCATTGTAAATATATGTATCTAGAACTGATGTTACGTTATATAGAGCACCAGAATTTTGTGGCACTGTGTAGAACAATCCGAAATCTGCACGGAAAATATTACCAACGGCTAAAATTGACATCAAAGTCATCAATGGTACTAATTGTGGAATAGTAATATTTTTGATCTGTTGCCATTTGTTAGCACCATCAACAGTTGCAGCTTCGTAATACGTTGGGTCAATTCCCATTACAGTGGCGAAGTACAAGATACTGTTATATCCGATTCCCTTCCAAGTACCTATAAATAGCAAGATAAATGGCCAATACTTTGGCTCCGCATACCAGTTGATATTAGTATGCAACATTGTATTAAGAAGTCCTTTATCAGGATTTAAGAATGCCATTACGAAATATCCAATGATAACCCATGATAGAAAATAAGGTAAAAGCATTGATGTTTGATAAACTTTAACTAATCTCTTATGACGTAATTCGCTCATAACAACTGCAAAGAAAACAGAGATAATTAAGTTCAATGTGATAAACCCTAAGTTATATAGAAGTGTGTTCTTGGTAATCAACCAAGCGGCATCTGAAGTAAATAGGAATTTAAAATTTTGAAATCCGACCCATTTACTTTGTGCCAAACTGGCTAAAAATCCATCGGGTGAAAACTGAAATTCCTTAAAGGCTACGACGTTAGCAAATACAGGAATATAGAAGAAGAAGATCATCCAAATGGCACCTGGTAAAGCAAATAGAAGGAATGGACCATTGTGAACAATGTTATACCAAAAGCCCTCTTTTTTCTTAGCAGCAGCAGCGATTGCTTCAGGACTTTGAGCCACATTATTTTCTTCCATCATTTTCCTCCTCCCTTACATATATTATTTAATCAACTTACAAGAAGAATTATAGCGCTTACATTATTACTCAAATAAGTAACAAACTAGAGATTTTATATACAAATTCTAGTTTTTGTACAAAAAAGGTCTTCAAATGATATAACATTTGAAGACCTTTATCATACTAACTACATAAGAGCATTATTTTAAAATCATTTCATTACTGTTAACATTTCTTTTAAGAACGGTGCGATACTCTGTGATCCAAATTCAGCTCGCTTGATCTCCTGCAAATAATCAAAAGTATGAGTCTGGGATTCTTGATAAGTTTCTTTGGCGTTATTTAAAAATTCTTTTTTTCCCGTACTTAAATAGTCACAAATGAATTCTAGTGATTGCATCTGATCAATAGCATTATCCAGCCATGGCAACATCTCATCACGCAAATTCTTTTGACCATTAACTTTAAAATACAGTGCGTCTTGCTTGATCCTCGTAAATTCATGTTTCAAATTATCAATTTCTTTTTGAGACGTTGTCTTCTCGTCTATTTCTTCAATAAACTGAGATAATTTCGTACCTAAATTAGGTGATTCCAAATTAAGTTCAGGCATGGCCTCATTGAATTGCATATGTTGTGCTAAATTCTCCAAGGCTTTGGAACCCATAGATGATTTGAAAGTCTGATTTTCTACATAATTAAAGGCATTATGTTCAACTTGACGTTCAGTTTCATTATCAGTCCAAATATTCCAGGAATAGGCTGCATTGATAAAAATTGCTGGTTTAGAGGATTCTGACTGCATCATTGGATTCAACATAATTCCATATATCTTCTTGCTGTCAGCTTGAGCCTGTAAATAATGCTTAGCTCCACTCATAATCAAATTATTCCTAGATCCATCATTTACCGGCCAATTGATCCACAATTGTACTGGACGATACTCTGCTCCTTTGGCCGTCAAATTATCTTTCAAAATATTCAAAAATTCATTTGAAACAACTCCAAAGGTTTTTCCACCAGTAACAACCATATGAATATTCTTAGGTAAATCAGCATTCAAATCGCGTAAATCATAATGTCCGTTATCCTTAGCTCCATCTGAATAATAGTAATACGGCACAAAAATCATATCTGTTATTAAATCAGGATAATTCTTTTTACGCTTCTTCAAAAAATTTGAGATATCCTTCATCAACTTAATATAGTCATCATCCCCATGCTTAGGCCAAGGTGCATCATCGGCCAAAATACCAAACTCTCTGACACCAACTAACATCAACTGATCAAATTTCTTCTCAATGATTCTTAAATCACTAATATAATTCCTATCAAAACGTATTGGATTATACATAAATGGATGAATCGTCCAAACAAATTTGGTCTTTGTCTCATTACCAACTCTAGCTAACTTTTTTATTTCATCTAATCGTTTTTGAGGATAGAGTTCACGCCATTTTTCATTGTGATAAGGATCATCTTTCGGTGCAAAAATATATTGAGTTAATTTAAAATTACTACCAAAGCGCATCAGATTGATTCGATCAGCATCTGACCAGGGGTTGCCATAATAACCTTCAATAAATCCTCGATTTTTTACATCCGCATAATCTCGAATTGCTAACTGTTGTACCTTAAGTCCTTGGGATTGTTTCAAAATCTGTCTTAAAGTTGCCAATCCATAGAAAACGGCATCAGTATTATCACCAAATAATTGAATTTTTGATTCAGTAATCATTAATCTATAGCCGTCATAGTGATGAGATGGATGTTTCGAGATTCGGACAATTATATTACTCATCTCAGCACTGATCTGAGTATTGGATTCAGATCCAATTTGAAATTCCCTGAGTATTCCCAATACCCTATCTTTAGTATATTGATCCAAATTTTGATCCATCATCAGATTAACTTTAGGCGACAGTGAAATAGTTCCTTCGTCATAAACTAAATCTTGTGGAATTGGAAACAATTTATACTTCATATTATTTCTCCCTCAAAAAAAGGTTGACCAAAACATAATGTTTTGCCCAACCTTGCTTTTTTATTTCAGTAACAAAAAGCATAAAACTAAATCATCACGGTCCTTCAAATCAAAACCGGTCTGTTCATGAAATTTTTCCATTCGATACAATAATGTATTTCGATGTAAAAAGAGCATCTTCGAAGTTTTAGCTAAATTAGAGTCACACTTGTACAACGTATTGATCATCTGCGTAGTCTTAGAATCAATATCAATTTTGCCCTTTAAGGATTTGAACATATCTGTATTCTTCAGATTCTGTTCAATCAGAAAATCCAAAATAACAGTGGATAAGTTGTTAACTCTTTCTTTCATTTCTAACGATTTATGAAATAATTGACGTTCCATGTCAAAAATATTAGGGAGTTTGTCATTGACTGGCCAAAATTGACCAACATAAACATGACTTTTAGTATAAAAATCAGAATCTACTAACTCTATCATTCTTTGGACTTCGAGCTTGTCCATATTTGCATTAGTCTCTTTTTCAATCAATATACCTGTATATTTGTTGATCCAAAAACTATCTACAACATCATCGAACGTATCTTCAAATACGCTCAACCATTCATTGGCTCGATCATCAGATTCCAACTTTTGTACTTCAAATTGGAGTACTCGAACATTAATCTTTTCGGCAGGAATTTTATCACTCTCGTGAACTAAGAAGTTCCACCATTGGTTATTAATGGATTTATTATTATTATCTTGACTGACTAGCGATAAAAGGAACTTCTCTCTGTTGCTTAAATGATCTTTTTTAATTGTTACCCATTGTCCAGATATCAAAAAATTGTAATTATGGGGATCAGAACTAGGTTCTATAACTACTTTGGCATCTGGATACAATTCCAATAATTTAGCAATACTTCCTAGCATACATTTTAACCACCTATTTTAACGGATTGCGTCTGTGGTCTTTTCATCAAAGAAATGTGCTTTGTTCAAATCGAATGTCAAGCGAACTTTATCACCTGGTTTGTGATAATCACGGGCATCAACAATAGCAACAAATTCTGTACCATCAACTCTTGAGTAAAGCATTGATGTAGCACCAAGTAATTCAGAAACCACAACTTCACTTTCAACTGTAGCTTCTGGGAATGTCTCTTCCATGGCACCTTCAGCATGAATATCTTCTGGACGAATACCTAAAGTAACATCCTTATCATCATATCCAGCTTCATCAAGAACCTTTGAACGACCTTCTGGAAGCTTCAACTTCAAGCCTTCGCTATCTGTAACAATACCATCTTTGTAGTGAACATCAAAGAAGTTCATTGAAGGTGAACCGATAAATCCGGCAACAAACTTATTCTTAGGTGATTCATAAACTTCTTTAGGAGTACCAATTTGTTGAACTTCACCCATTGACATGACAACAATTCTGTCGGCCATTGTCATAGCTTCAGTTTGATCATGAGTAACATAAATTGTTGTTGTATGTAATTCTTGGTGCAATCTAGCAATTTCAGCACGCATGCTGACACGAAGTTTGGCATCCAAGTTTGATAGAGGTTCATCCATCAAGAAGATAGGGGCATCACGAACGATAGCTCTACCTAAAGCAACACGTTGTCTTTGACCACCTGACAAAGCAGCGGGTTTTCTGTCTAGATATTCTGTTAGACCAAGAACCTTAGCAGCATAGTCAACCTTCTCTTTGATCTTATCTTTATCATACTTACGTAGTTTCAAACCAAAAGCCATGTTATCAAATACAGTCATATGTGGGTACAAAGCATAGTTTTGGAAAACCATGGCGATATTACGATCCTTAGGAGCTGTATCATTCTCATATTTACCATCAATGATCAATTCACCTTTAGTAATATCCTCTAGTCCAGCAATCATACGTAAAGTTGTTGACTTACCACAACCTGAAGGTCCAACGAAAACGATGAATTCCTTATCCTTGATGTGTAAGTCGAAATCTGAAACAGCATAGTTATCTTCTTCAGCATTAGCATATCTTTTATAAATGTGATTTAAATCAATCTCTACCATAATTAAAAACCTCTCAACTATTTAGTTATTAGTTTATCTCTAATTGATATGTTTATTGTATTTTAAAAACGCTTTCATTGATATTACAAAACAACTAAAATCAATCAGTATTTTTGTATACTTTTACTAAAAACTAAATTTATATGTTCTTATTTCCGCTGGATTTAGGATATCAAGTTTATCTACTGGATAATCTTCTTCCAAAAAGTTAACCGTTTTAGCTTGTTTTAGAATATTGCTGTTAATTTGAGCTTCATCATTTGTTAAATTATATCCTCTCAAAATGTTTCCATCACTATTTTCAGCTTGTTTCAAACTGGTTACAGCAAAATTATCAGTTTGGAGAGTTAAGAAAGCATCTTCACTCTTCTTTTTTCCTTCATGAATGTCAGTTTGGACACTTTGCACAGAAACTTGATTTGTTTTAGCCTGTTGATAAGTATGAGTTTGACTCGCAACTGTACTGCTATGGAAAGCTAAACTGTATTCAAATGAGAATTGACCTAAGCATTGGGCATCCGGTGTCCCGAAGTAACCCCAATCTCCCATTTCACCTACACAACGAAGTAAAGTTACCGCAATCGTATTATCTTTTGGTAAAATTTCATATTCATTTAATCCAAAGTTACCAACTGTCACTCCGCCTTTATCATCACAAATATTAACAAAAGTTTGTTGATGTTGAGGATTAGTGGGATTCTTCCAAGTATCACTAACATGATTAGGACGTTTAACTGTTTCAAAAATAGAATCGGCCAAATTATAGTCACTCTTTAAATTTGTCTTAAACAATACTCTGACACGATGATCTTTCATTTGGTTATTGAAACTAGTCTTAAACTTCAACTGGTCAGCATTCTTAGACAAAGTAATCACAGTAGTTATTGTCAATGGCACCAATTTATCAGAACGGTTTGCTTTTCGGTTCGTTATATCAATTACAGCCTGACGTTCATATTCAAGACGTTCATCAGCCGACTTAGGAATCATCATCGTCTGTCTTAACTGCACCTTAGCACCCAAAAAGTTATTTTGTAGAACTTTGATTTCAGCAGTACTATCAGTTGAAAGAACAGTCTTTTTGTCCGCTGATTGACGATAAATATACTCATTACCAATATCGCCAGTATCTTCAAATACCAATTGATCATCGAATTTACGACCCGTCTTTTTATCAAAGATATTCAAACTTCCATTACTATTAATAGAAACTTGAAGCCAATTATTTTCTAACACTTGTGTATTTTCGTCATAAAATTTAGTAGTATCAGTTTTTTCTGATTCTTCAGAACTTGCTAATGCCAAAGACTTCCATGAGAAAGCTGGCATATCAGTTAGATCTAATTGGACAGTGACATATAAAGCCATATAAGGAATTCTAAATTTATTTTTAGGTAAATCGTAACCAAAACGAACATCCGAACTGACCATTTCAAATGGAATCTTATTGCCATTAGCATCAATGACTTTAAAATCAGGAAGTTCTCTTTGAGCTTTCTTCATCGCTTCATATTGCTCATCAGGTTTACCGTCAGCAAATAAAGCACGTTTCCATTCAATTTCAACTGTCTTCATTTCCGTTTTTTCGTGACCATTAGTATTTATCAAAATAAATGGTTTACTACCTTCTGGGAATGTTGATGTATTTATTTGACTAGCTAAAGTTTTGATAGCATCTTTCGCCACAAATTCACCAACTTCTCTAGACTTGGCGAATCGAGTCATCATTTCTCGATGCACATCATCAACTGAACAACCGCAAATACTATCATGAGGATTATTTTGTAATAACATTTTCCAAGCATATCTTAATTGGTCATGTGGGTAATCTTTTGTACCGTTATAAGCCATAGTTGCCAATGGTTCAGCAATATTCTCTAATTCTCTTTCAACTTTAGTATTGTCTTGCTTTAGATATACACGTGAAGAAGCAGTATTGGCCAAAGTATACCAACCATCAGTTTCTTGACTGGTCAACTCACCGTCTACTTTGCCAAGATCCTTAGGAATGCTTTTAGAAACAGCCTTAAGATAATCGTCAAAATTAGAATGAATAAATTCATAATCAGGATAAAGTTCCTGGGCAACTTTTAAAGCTTCAATCACATTCTTCTGAACAGGTTGATGATCAACTCCGTTCATCATTAAAAGATTATCAGTTGAAGCATACTTCTCAGCATCAGCTAACTTTTGATCCCAGAATTTCTTGGCTTCGGTCTTATCAACGGGGATTTCGTTACCATTACTATACCAATTAGCAAATAATACACTTAACACTTTGGAATTATCTGGCCCTTGCCACCACATTTCAGAATATTGTGAACTGTATTTTTCATTATCAAAGACTTGATTATTCAAACCAGTCGGCTTGACTCCACGACCAAAGGCCGCATATTTCAAATCTGCTAACTTCAACATTTGTGGAGTTTGTCCCATGTTACCAAAAGTATCTGGGAAATATCCTAAGTTAACTTGATTGCCCCACTTCTTTGAATCTTGATGACCAATTAACATATCACGTGTATTAGCTTCTGGACTAATTAGAAAGTCATCTTGCAGAATATAGAACGGTCCAACACGTAATTTCCCTTCGGCAACCCGCTTTTCTACTTCAGCACGTCTCTCTGGTCTGACTTTTAAATAATCATCAAGAATAATTGTTTGTCCATCTAGATGAAAACTATTGAACTCCGACTCTTTATTAAAGAGATCCAAAAGATCATCCATTAATTTAATCAAACGCATATGGTGCTGTTCATAGGCCATATACCATTCACGATCCCAGTGACTATGTGATATTACAAAAACCTTTTTTTTACTCATAATAAATTTCCCATCTATTCTTTAATTTTATAGTCAAAATAATCTAAGAATAATTCGCAATACATCATGTTTGCCCAAGAGAACCATTCACGTGTGAACTTACTTGGATCATTAACATTAAAGCCTTCATGCATCATATTGGTACCAGCCGTTGTGGCAACCATATTATCTAATAGGACTGCTTTTTCATTTTTATCTGATTGTGTTAAACCTTGAATTGCTAGAGCAATATGCCAAATATAGTGTGCAGGCGTATGCGGACTACCTAATCCTTTACCATATTTCCCTGCAAAGTAATAAGGATTTTCTGAACTCAAAACTGTCTTACGGGTATTCAAATATGTTGGATCATCCATAGCTGTGTAATGTAAATATGGTGTACTCAATAGATTAGGCACATTGCCATCATCCATAATTAGGTAATGACCTAAACCATCGGTCTCATAAGCATAAATACGCTCACCGGCTTCATTTGTCGTTGTTCCATATTCCTCAATTCCCGCTTTAACTTCAGTTTGGATCTTTTTAGCTTTAGCAACAATTTCTGAATCGTCCAAGATACCACTGAATAGTTCTTGAATATAATCAAGAATCAAAACTGCAAACATATTAGCCGGAATCAAATATCCATAGACACAGGCATCATCACTAGGTCTAAAACCAGACCAAATCATTCCTGTTTCTGCTACTGGCGAACCTAAACCATCATTAGTTAGAGTATCTTCAGGACGATCTTCATCCCTTTCAAAACGATACTTAGACTCTGCAGTATGATGTTGCTCAGTTTCAAATACTTGTAGTAATTTCTTAATACCACTAACAAAACTATCATCAAATTGATCAATACGACCGGTATTCTTATAAAGTAAGTAAGCCAATTGAACTGGGAAACAAAGGGAATCAATTTCAAATTTTCTTTCCCAAATCCAAGGTGTCATCTCTGTATGATCCTTATGATGTCCTGCATTATTAGGTTCACTATTAAAAGCATTAGCATACGGGTCATGATTCATATTAAAGAATTGACGCTTAACCACTCCACGAATAAAATCCGATACTTCAGGAATCTGCTGAGCCATAACTAGATATGGTCGAACTTGGCAAGTTGAATCTCGTTGCCACATCGCAGGAATATCTCCTGTCAAAATAAAAATGTCATCATCAGCAATTTTCTTAACGGTCGTCTCTAAAGTATTGGCATAAGTTACATTAAATACTTTGGACCAATCAGCATGATCAACCCCAGCTTTTCTAGTAACCTCATCCATAAAGTTCTTTATTTCAGGTGAAATTGTTTGCTTAGTCAAAATCGGATCCTCCAATTGATATATCATTTGCTCCATTAGTATAATGCAAACGTTTACAAAAAACTAGTATCTTTTGTTAAAAAAGTGCTATATTATTAGTCATAGAAAGGAATATTAATATTATGGAGCCAAAATACAAATTGATATACCAAACATTAAAAAACGATATTCTAACACAAAAAATAACTATTGGATCAAAACTACCCAGTGAGAATCAATTAGCTCAAGATTATAAGGTTAGTCGTATTACCTCCAAACGAGCTTTAACTGAATTAGAAAATGACGGTTTAGTAACCCGAAAGGCCGGCATTGGTACAATTGTTAAAAAAAATAATATTGAAAAAATTACTAAATCTGAAATTATTTTTGTAATTCCTTTTGCTAATAATAATGAATTTGGCGATTACACTAGCGGACTCTTACAAATATTGGACGATACAAGCGATTTTCAATTAACGACTATTAATAATAATATTTTTCGTAATTTACCCCTATCACGTATAAAGGCAGCTAAGGGAATTATTTATTATGTTGAATCTCTTAGCCTTGAGTTACCGATAATTACTAATCTCTACCTAAATGACATTCCTATTGTTTTATTAGATAAATCCTTTGAAGATTTGCCTATTCCTTCAGTCACTTCCGATAACTTTACAGGCGGTTATTTGGCCACAAATGAGCTTATTAAAAACGGTCATCACAATATTACTTTTCTAACTAATGAAGTTAATTTAAACGAGGCTTCTGTTCGTTCACGTTATTTTGGCTACCTATCAGCTTTAAAGAAACAGCAAATCACACCGGAAATTCTTCATGCTGACTTAGATCAAGATAAGACTATTGAATACTTAGTAAATAATATTAATAACAAAAAAATTACTGGTCTAGTGGCAGAGAATGATGTCATAGCTATTCGGATCATGAATGAATTACGGAATCACAATATCCAAATTCCACAGCAATTATCTATAATTGGTTTCGACAATATTCAAGCCTCTAAACTAAGCTATCCAGCTCTTTCTACAATTGACCAAAACTTTGTTGCTTTGGGTGAAAATGCAGCCAACCTACTTTTGAATTTAATCAACAATTCTGATAAATCAATCACTAAGCGAACAACTATTCCTGTAAAACTCATCGAGAGACAATCTATTAATACCTTAGGAGATAAATAAATATGTTAATCAGTCAAATTGACACCAGACAGGGAACTAATAGTACTTCTGAATTTTCACATGGTAATACTCTCCCCTATACCGGGATGCCCTTTGGAATGAACTATTTAATACCACAAACAACTTTTGATGATACTTCTTGGTCTTTCTCCCCTGTATCACATCAGTTTGCTGGTATCAAGATTACTCATCAACCGAGTCCCTGGATTGGAGATTTCTCTAGTTTTATCTTGTCAGCCCTTACTGGTGATATTGAAATTAACACTAAAACCTTTGATCAAATCGGATCATACCGACCTAACGAAGCCACTTTCAATCCACACTACTTATCAATTTACGACCAAAGATACGAAGTTCAAACTGAAGTCGTCCCAACAAATTATGGTGCTTTTTTCAAATATAATTTTGACCGTAAAATTCCTAAAATCATCGTACATATTCCTAAGAATGGTGAATTTGTACTCGACGACAGTCAAAATAAGCTAAAATTATTAGTCAGAAATTATGATTCCCATTTCAACAATGACTTTAAACTTTACGCCGCCTTGGAATTTGATGAACCTATTAAAACAACTTTAACCTTGCATCAAAATAATCCTGAATATGATTCTATGATTCTTTCGTTTGATGACACCGATGAAATTAATGTCAAATTAACAACCTCTTTCATCAACTTCAATCAAGCACAAATTGCTTTGAATCGCCTAAATAATTTAACTTTTGAGAATGTTAAAAAGATCGCCCAAGAAACATGGCAGTCCTATCTCGATTTAATAAATATTACTGATCGTAATAAAAAACGTCTTTCAACTTTCTATCATTGTATGTATCGTACATTCCTATTTCCACAAAGATGTTATGAACTGGACTCTAATGATCGACCGATTCACTATGACTTGTATCATGACACTGTTAAATCTGGCTACCTTTATATGAATAACGGTTTCTGGGACACCAGCAAGACAGTTTATCCTCTATTCGCTATTCTTACTCCTAAAACATATCATCAAATGCTGCTTGGCTTTTATAACAGTTACCTCGAAAGTGGATACTTGCCAAAATGGTTAGCTCCTGATGAACGTGGTATGATGCCTGGAACCTTGATTGATGCCGTTATTGCTGATGCAGCTGTCAAAGGCATCTTAAACGAAGACGAAATGAGGCAATTCCTTGATGCCATGTTGAAGAGTGCTACTCAAGAAAGTGACGATGAACGTTTAGGAAGATTAGGCATGGATGATTTCAACAAATATGGCTACCTTCCAGCTGATAAATATCCCGAATCTGTCAACCAAACTCTCGACTACACTTACAGCGATTTTTGTATTTCACAAGTTGCTAAATTACTACATGAAGATAAATTAGCTAAAAAGTATGCCAAATCTGCTTTAAATTATAAAAATATCTTTGACCCAGAAAACGGTCTGATGCGGCCAAAAGACAGCAATGGTCAGTTCAAAGATGGCTTTGATTCAATCCGTTGGGGTACTGATTACACTGAAGGTAGCTCTTGGCAAAATAGTTTTGCCGTTTACCATGATATTGCAGGTCTCAAGAAGCTCTACAGTAAGAAACTAAGTTTTTTACAAACGCTTTTAAACCTCAGCAATCAAAAACCAGCCTTTAAAGTTGGTGGCTATGGTTTTCAAATTCATGAAATGACAGAGATGGCAGCAATTGACTTCGGACAAATTGCTATCTCTAATCAACCAAGTTTTCATTTACCATACTTATTTGAGTATACCGACCATCCCGAATATACCGAACTTTTGGTTAAACAATTAGCCAACCAATTCAATGATTCAATTGATGGTTTTCCTGGTGATGAAGACAATGGTTCAATGGCAGCCTGGTTCATTTTTGCTTGTCTTGGTTTCTATCCACTTTGTCCAGGTAGTGACGAATATGTCTTTGGTATTTCTTTATTCGATAAAATTCAAATAAATCTGCCTAGTGGTGACAACTTCACCATTAGAACAAATCGTAATCAACCTCAAAATCAATTTGTACAAACCCGTTTACTTAATGGTCAAGAATTGAAACAAAGATTCTTAAAATACCATCAAATCATTAATGGAGGAAATCTTGAGACCAATCTTTGCTTACTGCCAGAAATTAAGCACGATGAACAATTACCTTTCTCATTAAGTAAAAAATAACTCAAAAAGACGTTCATATTACCTATTAATACTTGGTAAATATGAACGCCTTTTTATTTTCATGTCTATACACTATCACTGATTTCCCAGCTAAGAGTTGTCCTGTATGTTCCAGCTCTATTTATCTCAGAATTCATATATAACAGAATTCCTTCATCTCGACTCCAGCCTTGTGAATTCAAGACCTCATCGTTTTCAGTTTGATAAATCGAAGTTGGATTGTCTAACAGATCATAGGAATTTTTACCATTATAAAACCTTAAATGACCTGACAAAACGTCAGAATTTTCATTAGTAAATTCCCCTACTTGCTCGACACTCAAAGTTACGGGCTTCTTATTTCTTCTTGTATCTTCAATATCAACGACATTATTTGGTAAATTTAATTCATCTTGACGATTCAATGTGCCCTCTGACATAACAGAATTTAATGTCCCATAGTCGATATCATTTGCATTCTTAATTGCTACAGCATCCAAGGTATAGTTGATCACATTCTGATTACCTATCTTCTGATAGGAAACTCCATCATCATCTTTTCCACTAACATAAGGTATCGAACTAAAACTATCCTTTTTTTCTATTGCTGCTACTTCAGTTTCAATATCAATCGTATGACTTTCGTTAATGTCAAAATTCAGACTTGAAACAGTTAAGTCAGTTGCATTGGTTGTTGAATTTTTCGATAATTTATATTCGTCAGTTTCTGTGCCATCAACTTTAACTGACTTAACGGTCGTTCCATTTCTCAATGGCAAAGTATACGTAGCATCATTTAAACGTCCACCTGAAGTATTATTTTTCAACGTGTCATGATAAATTATTTGATCACCATTATTTACACCAAACAACATATTTTCTGTGTTTGTTCCATCATTAAATGTGCTGTTTTCCATGGTATTGGTAATAGAAAGATTCGGTCCACCTTCTGGTTTTACATACAAAAAGGCATCGTTCGTTGTGTACGAATAAGTTTTACCATTATATTTCACCTGTATAATGGCAAGGAACAAAGTCCCATCATCTTTCAATGTTGCTTTGGGAGTAGTGTATGAGAGTGCTTTGGGATCATCTTTTAAGATTTGTTCACGAGTATGTGTGATGGGATCTTCCTTATACCATTTGACCGTATAATCACTTCCAGCCTCCATGTCATCGCCTTCGTCCAGATCACCAATGTTTCCTCGTAAATCAAAGGTTGCTGTTTGACCAGCCTTCACTGTTTGGTCCTCCAAACCACCGCCAATTGTAATATCCTTATAGTTAGAAACAGTTGATCCATTCGGATTATGCAATGTTGCTGTAACTCTAACTACACCGGATAAACGAGAAGTATTAGCATCAATTTCTCCTGTCTCGCTGTCAATAGTGGCTAATTTATCATTATCAATACTCCAACTAACTGTACCTGTGAAATTAACGGGGTCAGGATGTGCATGTGCTATGGTATCAGTATTAACAATATCATTTGATGAATTGTACAAATAGTCATCATCTGTCGTCACTTCAACACTAGTTGCATCTACTGGTTCGGGGACAGCATTGACAGTCGCCAAATCAGAATATAAATGCGTCGTTGTACGTCCAAGTATTCCTGGCGCTTGCCAGTAGACCTCTAGTTGATAGTACGTTTTGCCCACTTTATCTGGAGTTATACTCAAAGTTTTCTTATTAGCTGAACTAGATGTATCCTTACTCCAATTCTTTCCATCAGTAGATTTATACCATTGATACTTCTTATTTGTATAGCCTAAAGCTAAAGTCAGGGTTAATGTTCCCAACGAACGTGATGCATTACCAGAAATCGTCTTAGTCTGTCCAACTTCCAAATAAGTTTCTTTTGCTGGTTGCAGACTATAACCATTTGTTAGTCTAATACCCAAGAATTTAGTAGAATTTCCACTCGGCTTCTTATAAGGAGATACCTCAGTAGGTTCCTCCTCTTGGGCATTAACATTCTTATAATGCCTATTAAACGACGAGGCTGATAATATGGAAATAAAAATTAGTACTAATAACCAACGTTTTTTTAATTTCCTCATTATGAAACCCCTTTCTATTAATTAACAATAATTATATTATCATATAGTTTTTATACATTAAATCATTTTTAACTATTTTATTTTTAAAAATATGGTTCAATTTTATGTCATTAAAAAAGCTTAAAAAAATCTTAAATATCCTTAAGATACCTATATAAAGGGAAGTTCCCTATTTTTTTAATGTTAGAATTACACTAATTCATGTTAGAAGGGAATTATTATGGGAAAAAAGTATACAAATCAACACTTTTCCCATAACGGGGAAAGAACTATGGAAAATGACGTACTCTCACCTAAAGTAAAAAAAATAGCTCGCGATGATGTTGAAATTAAGGTTCACTACGTTGATTCCTTAGGTAAAGAAATCTCTAAGCCAGTTACCATAAAAGGACATTATCTAGATAAGTTAGATATTCCTTGGCAAGAAATACCTGGGTATGTTTTGTCATCTGTTACTAACTTCCAACAGACATTTATTCCTAATTCCGATGGAATCTACTTAGTTTATGCCAGTCAACTATCAGCTCCTGTTATTGTTTATCACCGTAATACTGATGGTAATTTAATCGCTGATCCACAATATCTTGAAGGTGAATTGAACCGTCAATTCGATTCACATCCACTTCAAGAAGCTGATCACTTCTTGGTACATTCACCTAAAGAATCACATGGTCAATTCACTGACAAAGTTCAAGAACAAGAATATGTTTATAATGTTTTGCCAGTTAGAGAATTCAAAATCAAGAAGAATCTCTATATTCGAACAAAGGATAATGTTAATGTCTTCAGTGAACCAACTAGCAAGACACCTTTAGACAAACCTTTACCTTTTGGAACTGATTGGAAAGTTTATCGTGCCGTTCAAGAAACATATAATAGTACAATCTGGTACAACTTAGGCGGTAACACTTGGATCCCAAGTTCTGAAAGAATTATGACTAGAATTATTCAACGACCAAAATCTCAACAAGAAATGTTGAAAAGTCCTTTGAGTGAAACAGCTAATAATATTAGCTATACTTATTCAGTTATTGATAGTATGAATATTAATCGTTCAGTTAAAGTACTTTACTATTCTGAGCAATTCATTACAGCTTGGAAAACACCTTATGGTGACATGGACAACCAACGTTACCGTGGCAATCAATCTGTTTTTGTTAAAACACTAGTTCAATTAGACAACTATAGTGTTTGGGCCCAATTAGATGACGGCTACTACATTGAAAGCAAATATTTAAATCTATAAAGTCAAAGAGACAGTTAATTCAAAATTGAATTAACTGTCTCTTTTGTGTTCTATTCCATATCTTTCAAAGCATTATTTGCAGCAATACGTCCAAATGTAAAAATGTCACTCAATGAATTACCACCAAGACGGTTACCAGCATGAATTCCTCCGGCAACTTCACCAGCAGCATATAAGCCAGAAATAATCTTTTCATCTTGATTAATAACGTGAGCATCTGTATCAATCCTTAAACCACCCATTGTATGATGAACAGCTGGTTTTCTTGGTGTAGCATAGAATGGTGCTTTTTCAACTTTCAAATCAAAGGCACTCTTATGGAATTCTGGATCTTCCCCAGCGTCAACATAAGAATTATAGTCATTGACAGTCTTAACAAAAGTAGCTGGATCCATGCCCACTTGTTTAGCTAAACCTTCCAAAGTGTCATCACGATACAAAGTACCTTGTTCAACTTGTTTGTCAATTTGAGCTTGACTAGTGTTATAAGCTGTTTCTTTAATTGCGTCGTCGGCAATCAAATAGAACAAACTACCATTATCAATGGCGGCCTTAGTCAATTCATCACGACTACCATATTCGTTAACGAAACGTTTTCCCTTTTGATTAACCATCACAAAATTCTGTGGTGGTACTTGTAAACCACTGAAGAGTTCTCCAGTCTCCGGATCAGATACCGGCATCATTTGAGAAAAGCCCATACCGACCAATTCGGCACCAGCACTTTGACCTAAACGAATTCCGTCACCAGTAATAGCTGGTGAGTTAGTTGTCTTAATATTATCATCAATATTGGACCAGTAAGTGTTATACTTCTTCAACATTTTCGTATTAGCACCAAATCCACCTGAAGCTAGGACCACAGCCTTTGCATGTACGATAACTTTTTTACCATCAGAACTACGAGCAATGATACCTTTAACTTGACCACCTTCGATAATCAATTCTTTAGCTGCGGTATCTGTAATAATTTGTCCATCATTACTTTCAAGATATTTCTTCAAAGCTTCAATAAAGGCAAATCCTTGACTACCAAGTGGTTTATGTCCACGTCTCCATAAAGCCCCAACCGGCATAGTCACTTGAGTCTTATCAAATTTAACGCCAATATCTTCGAGCCATTTAACTGACTCTAAAGCATGATCTGTCAATTCCTTAACCAAATCATATTGACCATAAATCTTGTTACCATTGAGATCAGTTCTTTTTCCACCAAGATAAGTTTGAATACGATGTAAAAGTTTAGAATCAAACAGATAAGCTTTTTTATCTTCATTTTCCTTAAGATATTCATTAATTTGTTTCTTTAATGCTCGGAAATCAGCCAAATATTCATCATCAATCGTCTTTTCATCAATTTCTGAAATTTCTTTTAGAGTGTGACGTTCACCAGTAATCTCATCAAATTTATTTTGCCATTCTGGATCAGCGGCGTTCATTGGGCCACCAGCGCGAACAGTATTTCCCCCAATAGCTGGGAATTTTTCAAGCACAATCGCCTTTTTACCCTGTTGAATCGTTCTAGCTGCGGCTGTTAACCCAGCACCACCGGCACCAACAACAACGACATCAGTTTGATACTCAACAACATTTTGTTTATTAGGACCACTTGATTTTTTACGTTTCTTCAAAATATCGGGATTTGCTCCAGCCATTTTGACAGCCTTAGCAACACCATCAACCACACCACGACTAGTGATAGATGCACCAGAAACATTTAAAGTTTGACCGTCAATAATTTGTTGAGGAATACGTTTGAAAGCAACATCAGCAATACCTTGAGTTTCACTAGAAGTGTCGATATCAATTTTTTCAATACGATCATCTGACAAGGTAACTTCCATTGGTAAGTCTCCATTATGACCTACTGCAGTAACTTTGAAAGTTCCGGGCTCATAAGTAATATCTTCTGGAATATTCATTTGAGCAATGATGTCAGAAAATTTCATAAACTTAGCAAAACAACTGTCTAAGAAATCAATCGTACGCTGAGCTTTCAAATCACCATTCTTGTCAAAGGCTTCTTGAGCTTTACCTAATAAAAATTCTGAACCAGGCATGACACTGGCATTTACCCCAGGAGCATCCAAAATTTGACGTAAATGTAATTGTGCTCTGGATGAACCCTGGATATTGTATGAAGCACCAACAATCATCACTGCTTTACCATCTAAAGGATGTAAATTGAATGATAACCATTCGATAATACTCTTCAAAGCTGCGGGAATAGAGTGATTATGTTCAGGTGTAGCGACAATAACCCCATCACTAGCTTCAATTTTTTGATTGAATTCTTGAATAATTGGACTATCAGATTGATCTTTAGATTCATTGAACATAGGAACATCTTTTAATTCGAGAATTTCAATTTCTGCTTTATTAGCAAAGTGTTTCTGCATGAATTGCAAAAGCATACGGTTGTATGATTTTTTAGCATTAGTACCAACAATTCCAATAAACTTCATTACATGTCCTCCCCATTTGCGACTTGTTTCCAAGAAAATTGTTTACTGATTTCAAAGAATTTACTATTTGCTGTCAATTTTTCAGTTAATTTGACGAAAGAAAGGAATTCTGTAAAATCATTATCCAATTCCTTAGCCTTATCTTCATAAATCATGTTTCCATCGTCATCAAAAGCTTCCAAAGCTCTTCCTAATAAGTATTCAACATTAGGCATAATCAAGGCTTTAAGTTCTGGTGCTTCAAGAATTTGACGTAAATGAGCTTGGGCACGTGATGTACCAAGAGCACCTAATGAAGCTCCAATAATCATAACCGGCTTATTGATCAATGGACGAGTTGTGTAAGATAACCACTCGATAGCATTTTTCAAAACAGCTGGAATAGAATGATCATATTCAGGTGTAGCAAAGATTACGCCATCACTAGCCGCAATTTTATCTGATAACACTTGAACAGCTTGAGGTGCAGTTTTATCCTCTGGTTCATCAAAAACAGGAATTTCATCAATTTCACAAATTTCAATTTCTGCTTGTTCACTATAATGTTGTCTCATATACTGTAACAAACGACGGTTGGTCGACTCTGAAGAATTAGTTCCCACGATTCCAACTAATTTCATAACAAATCTCCTCACAATTGTGTAAGGGTACACAATTAACTTTTTTTAATTAAATTATTTAGTAAGTAGTCAAAATGGTACTATTTAATAGTAAAAACTACCCACTAACTTTAGAGTAAATATCTTTTACTATAAGATTAGTTTAGAGCTCACTTGTGAATTTGTGAAATATTTATTTAATTGTTGAGCTATAAGTAAATAGCTATAAGTTAGGAATGACAGTCTATGCCGAAAACTGATTCTCTAAATATGCTGCGCTTTTTGGACACTTTGTTAAAACATGGTAATTATACAAAGGCGGCCAAAGATCTCTATATCTCACAACCATATTTAACACAAACAATACAAAATGCCGAAAAAGAATTGGGAATTGAAATCATCAATCGTAAATCCTCTCCTTTACAATTAACTGACGCCGGAAGAATTTACTATCAATATTTGAATTCTCTTGAGACTGAAAAAAGTAATTTTCAGAGACAAATCCTTAAATATTCTTCACCAAATAAGACAGTCATTCATTTAGGGGTGCTGTCTAGTTTAGGAACCTATTTGTTACCCCTTTTTATGAAAAAATATTTATCCACTCATCCCGAAGTCAAAATTGAACTCCACGAAGATATACCTGAAACTAACGAAAAAAGTCTTTTAAACGGTGAGATTGATTTTCTTCTGGGACAAAACCCAGAAACTATTTCACCGAGATTAACAGTCTACAACCGTGGGACTCATGGGTATTTTGCCATTATTCCTAAGACTTCCCAATTCTTTCAAAAGGGAAAAAAATCTTTAGAACCAAATTCAATTTCAATCAAAAATTTACTAAAAGAGAAACTTGTTTTAACTACTCATGGTTCTGCCATCCGACGTCAAGTTGATTACTTATTGGAAAAGTACAAAGTAAATTCAAATATTGTTTTAGAAAGTAGCAATATCTTTACCACTGCTAAACTCGCTACCAGTGGTTTGGGTGTAACTCTATTGCCTGAAAGTGTTTATATCATTCCGAATAGTGATGAATACAATATCTATCCCTTGCCGCAAAGTATTATTTCACTCGATTACTTTATTGCCTATCAAGCGGATCGAACCTTGAACCAGGCTGAACAGGATCTAGTTGATTCTTTCCTCAATAGCATTCAAGAAAGAATCAATCAAGATCCTACATTGTTGTAAATAATAAAAGATACTATCTAATTCTTCATTTGCTGACAAATTTTATCAACAAATTCATCAGCCATCCCCTTTAGAAAAACACTATTATAACTTTCAAAATATTTTCCATATTAAACACATAAAAACCTTCATCTACAAAATATTACCCAAAGCAAAGATCAAAGGAATTGTAACTAAAGACAAAATTGTCGACAAACTCATAGCCGATATAGCTGGTGCAGTATCGTCGTGAACCTGCAAAGTAAACAGCACTACTAATCCAGCTACTGGACAAGCTGCCATTACGATTGTTGTATAGAAAGCAATTCCCGTGACGCCAATCATTCTTAAAATAATGATTCCAAAAATAGGAAATAATAGATTACGGAATAAGATTGTTAATCCAATTTCTTTATTCAACATATTTTTAGTAAATTTAATATTAGCCAAACTATTTCCAATTACAATCATCGATAATGGCGTATTCACCGAACCAATATCTTTGATAATTTGATTTGGAATACTTGGAATTCGTACTGAGAAGACAAAAAAGATTGCTCCAATGACAATCGCGATAATATTAGGATTCAATAAAACTTGTTTCCAATTAGTTTTTTCGGTTGTACCACTGTCATTATTTTTGAACAATGATACTCCTTGCGTCCAACTAAAAATGTTAAAGGCTGCCAATGAAACCACTGCAAAGAAGACGCCTTTGGAACCAAATAGAGAACTAATCAACGGAATTCCCATGAATCCGGCATTAGAATAAATACTACCGTACTGAGCAATTCTACTTAAATTACGATTCTTTAGACTTCCAAAAACCAATTTAGCGATAACAATTTCAACTACGTACAACAAGATTACTCCCCCGGCTGCCAGCAAAAATTGTTTGATTCGATCGTTCGAGTAAGGTTGTTCAAACGCATTAATAATTAAACATGGTGAAACAATATATAGTAAAACATTTGTTAAGTCATTCGACGTCTGCGCATGCATAAATTTTAATTTGTTAATTAAAACCCCCACTAGCATCAAGCAGAACATCAAAATGATTTGATTAATCAGTTGTCCAATATTCATTATTTTTCCCTCTAGTTATACTTTAACTAAAGTTTTATGCCAAAACAACACAGCAAAGAAGCATCCATTCAAGATACAAATGGATGCTTCTTTATTTTGAATTATTTTCTACGACGACCAGTAGCTGGATAACCTAATTCTTCACGGTATTTAGCTACAGTTCTACGAGCAATCTTCAAATTATCTTCTATTAATAAGTTAGAAATCTTTTGATCACTCAATGGTTTCTTCTTATCTTCATTATCTAAAATGTCTTTGATCTTGGCCTTAACTTGATCAACGGATTTATCATCCTCACCTACATTTACCTTACTTCTACGTGAGAAGAAGTTCTTCAACTCAAAGATTCCAAAGTCAGTTTGGATGTATTTTCCATTGATAGTTCTGCTTACAGTTGACTCACTCAATTGTAATTTTTGAGCAACATCCCTTATCAAAAGTGGTTCCAAAGCATTGGTTTCCTGCATAAAGAATTTATACTGTGCTTTAACGATACACTTACCGATAATAGAAATTGTTTCAATTCGACGTTGCAAATTATAGCTCAATGATTTGTATTGATTGTACTTTTCGTAAATATACTTTTTAACATCTTCATCAGTTGATTGTGCTAATCGGTCATAAGTTTCTTCAGCAAAAACAATTTGTGGCTGACCATATTTAGTTACTGACAAAGTTAATTTGTCTTTATTTTTTTTAATCCTCAATTCAGGAACAACATATTGTTCATTTTGAGAAGTATATCTTTGTCCCGGATTAGCCGTCAACGACTGAATAAAGTCGACATTCTTTTGTAATTCCTCATTTGATAACTTCAGCTTACGTTTTAATTGTTTCCATTCATGTTTAGCCAACATTTCAAAATTATCACTCAACATCGACATAACAACAGGGTCAGCATTATCCGCCTCAGCTTGCAAATACAGACATTCCTGCAAATTTCTGGCACCAATCCCAGGAGGATCAAGTTGATGCAAAAGTGTCTTGGCATCTAACAACATAATTGGTGTAATATCTTTAAGTTCCGCGAAGATCTCCTTATCAGACATTGTTAAATAACCATTAGGATCTAATTGTTCAATCAAATAAACGACCAAATCACGTAAAGGTGTTTTACGCATCGTTAATTGAACCTGATCTAAAAGGTACTCAAACAACGACTGTTGATCATCCTTAATTTGATATGAAGCTCGATCACTGTTTTCAACGAATGGCATATCCAAATCGACATGTACATCGAAAAGTGGATTCTCCAGACTCTGTTCATTTAAATATTCAGCTAAATCAATAGCATCTGATTGTAATACTAAAATTGATTGTCTCATTCCCTGGGTTAGAGACAATCCCTGAACCTGTTTCTGGTTCAAATTTTGCTTTAATTCCATTAATTTCACGCTCCTTCCGTTATTTTATTCAAAAATTATTAGAATACTTTTTTCGTCAAATATAATAACTAATATAATGATAGCGCTTTTTTAGATATTTGTATTTACTCTTGCCAACTTTATTTTTCGGATTGACGATTTAAATCAATAAATGAACTTAGACCACTGGTATTCAAACGAATCAGACGATTTCTAAACTCGCTTCTATCTAACTGTACCAACCCACTATTATATAAACGAAACATCATCATAGTATTACGAATAAAGAAGCTGGCACAAATATAAGAGTCTAATTGGGAAGTTCCATATTGCTCCTGAATTGCTTGGGCAAAACCTTCAGCCACCTTGGACTCAACTTTTCTAGACAAAAAACTATAATCCATTGAAGTCATCATGAATGTATAGAACTCACGTGATTTTTGAAAAAAATCAAATACTCGGTCAAAGATATAGCCTGGTTTGGCAAGACTCTCCTTTAAAGGCTGACCAGTGATCAAAGTTAATAATTTATCAGCAATTTCATCCACAACAGTATTAGAAAAATCATCGATAGAATCGTAATGTAGATAAAATGTCTTACGATTGATTCCTGCAGTTTCAGTTAATTTCTTAACTGTGATGTTGCGATAGCTAGTATTCCTAGCAATCTTCCTAAAAGCAGTCTGTAGAACTTGATTAGTTTTTTGTACTCTACGATCAATTTTTGTCATTTAATTTCACCTTTTTTAAGATAATACACACATTGTGTATTTATGTTGTGGAAATGATATATTTATATGTTTATCATTTAAGCCACAGTTGAGTATTAATTCACGCCAACTATAACATATTTTCTAAAAGGGGTAATACAAATGATTAAAGAGGAATGGAAATATCTGTTAAAACACAAGTTAATGATTATTGTTTTCGCAGTTATGATCTTTATTCCATCCATCTATTCTGTTACTTTTCTTAAATCCATGTGGGATCCATATGGACAATTAAAAAATTTACCAGTTGCTGTCGTCAACAATGATAAATCTGTAAATTATCAAGGTACAGACTTAAAGGTTGGAAAAGATCTTACTAAAAAACTTAAGCACTCTAAGGATATGGATTTCCGTATTCTCAATTCAAAACAACAAGCACAAAAAGGTTTAAGCGATGGCAAATACTATATGGTCATCACTATCCCAAAGAATTTTTCTCAAAATGCTACCACATTATTAAACAAGAATCCTAAAAAAATGGTACTACACTACGAAACTAGTGCTGGTCACAACTTCACAGCTTCCAAAATGACTGCTTCGGCTGCCCAACAAGCCGCTCAAGGCGTTTCTGAACAAGTCACTAAGACCTATTCGAAGACAATGTTCCAAGCTCTAAAACAGGTTTCTCAGGGTATGGGTAAAGCTGCCAAAGGAAGTCAGAAGTTAGCCACTGGCGGACAAAAGTTAGAAAATGCCAATTCAGAATTATCAACGGGACTCAACACCTTAGCTACCAGTTCTCTAACTTTTAGTAACGGAGCCAATACTCTTAATCAAGGTTTGAATCAATATATTTCTGGAGTTGATCAAGTCGCAGCCGGTAGTCAAACTTTAACTGATGGTATTCAACAGTTAAATGACAAATCCTCAACCTTAACTAGTGGCGTCAATCAATTAGCAGCTGGTAGCAGCGCTTTAACATCAGGCTTGCAAAACTACACTAACGGCGTAACTAGTTTGAATACCGCTAGCAATAGTTTGCATTCCGGCTCACAGGCCCTAAATAACGGAACTAATACTTTGGCTACCAGTTCTCAAACTCTGAATTCAGGATTAAGCCAATTACATTCGGCTAGCCAAGAGTTAACTGATAACTTGCAAAAAGTCAGTGACAGCTTGGATAATACCACCCAGGTTGAAAGTTCAATTAAGAACCTCAAGGACCAACTTGCTAACAACAATAGTCAACAAGCCAGTGCCATTAAGAGTGATCTAACTTCCTTGCAAGAAGCCATCAAAACTCAAGCTGATTCAAATAATCAAACAAGTCAAAAAGTTTCCCAAATAGCCGATCAACAAGGGCTATCCGCTACACAAAAAGCTGCAATTCTCGATGCAGTAAATTCTTCAGACAACAGTAACTTAAGTCAGATCACTGATACTTTATCAAAAGATTTAACTACACTCATGACTACCCAAGAAAGTGCTCTATCACAATTAGATAGTCTTTCAAATAGTAGCAATGATTTATCAACTATCATTGCTCAATTAGCAGCCGGTTCTCAACAACTTACAACTCAGTTGCAAAATGCCTCAACCGGTATGAATCAGTTAAGCAATGGCATCAGTGAATTAAATACCAATACTGCTCAATTAACACAAGGTAGTGCTCAATTGAATGCTGGCATCAATCAACTGGCAGACAATAGTTCCACTTTAAATACTGGTGCTTCCAGTCTTAACAACGGTATTGGTGAATTGAATAGTCAAATGCCAACTCTGAAATCAGGTGTTAGTCAATTGGCAACTGGAGCTGATTCTCTCAATTCCGGAATCAATCAATTGGTTGCTAATGGTACATCTCTAACTAGTGGTACTACTCAACTAACCTCAGGTGCGCAACAAATAAACAGTGGTTCTGAAAAACTAGCCGACGGTTCCAGTCAAATGGGTAGTGGCTTACAACAAGTAACTTCTGGTAATAATACTTTGAACAAAGAATTAGCCGCAGGAGCTAAGAAATCCAACATCAAAGCTACTAATTTAACTTATGACCAAATCGCCAAACCAACTACAACCAAACATAAAGAAAGAGATACCGCTCCAAATAACGGTACCGGAATGGCTCCTTATATGTTATCCGTTTCCTTATTCGTTGGTGCTCTAGCCTTCAATTTAATGTTCGATATCTATACACCTAGAAAATTCCCACGTACAGGTGTTAGTTGGTGGGCTAGCAAAGCTGCTATAACTGGTACTTTTGTTCTATTAGAAGCAGTTGCAGTCTTCCTACTACTTAGTGTCATTGATGGTTTAGCTCCAGTTCGTCCATTTACTACCCTAATAATGTTGATTCTAACTGGATTAACTTTCATGTCGATTGTTCATTGGCTCAATCTAGTTCTTGGTAAAGTTGGTTCATTCCTAAGTATGATTCTCTTAGTCTTTCAACTTGGTGGATCTGCCGGAACCTATCCAATTCAATTATCCAACAAATTCTTTGAGTCAATTCATCCATGGCTACCAATGTCTTACAGTGTCGATGGTTTAAGACAAACCTTGATGATTGGTGACTCGGCCATCCCTGACATGATGACGCTTTTAGCTATCACATTACTATTTTCACTTCTCAGCATTCTTTTCTTTGTCAGAAGAAAGACCCATATCTCTGAAATTGATTACACTAAAGAAGCAGCTGAACATTCAATCGTTTAAACTATTAATCAAAAAGTCTTCAAATCAATAGATAAAATGTCTAAAGATTTGAAGACTTTTTTCTTGTTTTATAAAAATTGGTATATATTAAAAATGCTGTTATGTAAATATCAAATAATAAATGGTCTTATTTTTTTACTATTTTAAAAGTACGATTTATACTCTAGGCGTAAAAAAAGAATGTATCTTAATAATTCAATTCAATAGGTTAAATAAAACCGAAAGGAAATTAACCTATTGCCTTTTTTACAATAGTTTAAACGAGTTGTACAGATCAAAAATCTGACATACTCTTTCACTGGAGATGTCTAAAATGAAAAAATCACTTCTTTATATAACTTTAGTTGGATTGGTTTTAACATTTTTGCTTATCTTTATGCCTAGTGGACAAACAGTAAAAGCTGCAACGTCCTCGCAAGTTGGTTCAACCTCTACTATAACAACTACGAACCCTTCTACCAGTCAAACCAGTGAAACTTCATCTGATCCATTAATCACACCTAGATTTATTGAAGGTATCAGCGGATTAAATGGCGAAGATGCCAAAGTAACTGATATGAATGGTAATCCTATTGGACCCGACGATGATTTATATACATGGTTGAACTTCAATGTACACTATAATTGGAGTATTCCTGATGGTGTTAAAATCAATGCTGGCGATACATCTGATTTTGAGCTACCCAATGGAATAGTAGCTTCTGGTGATCTATCATTCCCTATCTACGATTCCAATGGTGTAGAAATTGGTACTGGCTCCATTAAAAATGGTGAAAGTACTGGTACTATTACATTTAACGATGCATTGTCCAATACTACACTCAACCGTAAAGGTACATTAAATCTCATTGCTAAAGGTACACAAACCAATAACAACAATGAAGGCGAAAATTGGATGTTTAATAAAGTTGGTTGGGTTGCTGGTTATGATCAAAACAATGTCCCTAACGAATTAACTTGGAATATTGCTTTTAACCCTAACGAAAACAACTTAAAGAACGTTGTCATCAAAGATACCCTTGGTCCTAACCAAGAGTATATCCCTGGTTCATTAACTGCCATTGGTGGTTCTTACCAAAATGGTGGCTTTGTTGGCAATGGTCAGCAACTATATCCAAATGTAGTCGTTAACGGAAATGTCGTTGAGATTAGCTTCCCTGGTAATGTTACAACAGCTGTTGATATTTACTATAGAGTCAAAGTTACACCTAATGCCGATGGTACTAACACCTGGACTAACCACGCAACAATGGGGTCAAGCGAAGGCGATTACTCTATCGACTCCAACACATCTTGGGGTGGTAGTGGTACCGGCAACGGTGAAGAAGTTGGAACGATTAAGCTTACTAAGACAGATGCTATCTCTGGAAAAGTTTTGGCTGGCGCTGAATACGAATTAAAAGATAGTACTGGCAAAGTTCTTATGTCCAATGTCACAACTGACGAAAATGGTGTTATCAATATTAAAAATCTACCACTTGGTACATATACTTTAACCGAAGTAAAAGCTCCTGATGGTTATGAATTGAATCCAACTCCAATCACAATCACTTTACCTTCTGATGGTTCATTGGATTTAAATATTTCCGAAACAGACGAACCATTCACTGGTAATGTTACATTGACAAAAGTCGATTCAGTCGTTAACAAGCTTTTACCAGGCGCCGTATATAATCTACTAGACGCTGACAAGAACGTTATTAAGAGCGATTTGACAACTAATGAAAGTGGTCAAATCAATGTTACCGGCCTACCAGTCGGAACATACTACTTTGTTGAAACAAAAGCCCCTGAAGGCTATGAATTAAATGATGAACCAATCGAATTCACTATCACAAAAGATGAAACAACAGATCTTGAAGCTAAGGATGTCGAGACTCCGACAGAACCTGAAAATCCTGTTAAGCCTCCAATCATCGTTCCTCCCGTTAAACCCGAAGAACCTGAAAATCCTGAAGAACCTGTGAACCCTGAAGAGCCTGAAAACCCTGAAGAACCGGAGAATCCTGGTACTACAGTCCCTCCTGTTAAACCTGAAGAACCCGAAAATCCTGGTACTACAGTCCCTCCTGTTAAACCCGAAGAACCTGAAGAACCTGGTACTACAGTTCCTCCTGTTAAACCCGAAGAACCTGAAGAACCTGGTACTACAGTTCCTCCCGTTAAACCTGAAGAACCCGAAAATCCTGGTACTACAGTCCCTCCCGTTAAACCCGAAGAACCTGAAATCCCAGGTACCTCTGAACCCGAAAATCCTGGAGCCATCACTCCTGCACCAAATCCTGACGAAGTTCTTCCACCAACCAACACTGACAACAGTGACAATGTTAGTGGAAATACATCTAATGTAACTTCTAACGGATCAGGGTCAGCAAACAGTCAGAAGAAATTCCCTCAAACTGGTAATGCTAGTGGTTTGTTCATGGCAGTTATCGGATCATTCTTAGCTTTGTTCTTAATCTTTAAACATTTGATCAAGAATCTATAATATTTTACATTAAAAGGCATGATTCCAATTATCTATTGGCGTCATGCTTTTTTTGCACACAAAAACCCCTTAAATACACAGATTTTTCAACTAAACCTGCACATCTAAGGGGTCATTTATTCACACACTAAATTAAAAATAAAAATAAAAATATAGTAACTATCAGAAGATCCGCACTTCCACCAAGACTAAGATTGTTTTTATTACAATATTCATTCATATCATCCAAAATTTTCTTACCTTCAGAATTACCACAACCGCCAACATTTAAAATATCTTTAGCATATTTTTGAATTCTCTCTAATGAATTAAGATCGCCACGTTTTACTACATTAGAATCATACGAATGAGAAACAATAACCATTAAAGTATTCAAAAACATACTGTTAAGATCAACATCAGTTTGTGATTTTAGATATGGTAAAGAATTATCGAAAACAGTCGGATACCCTTTCTCAGCTTCACCGCGAATACCAGTAACTCCATACTTGAGAAACATTTTTTCTCCATTGCTCAAGTTTTTCTTACTGTCCAAAGCCTTAAAATCATTCTCAACTAAACCTTGAAGCATCGCTTTTATAGTCGCTTGGATATTATCACGATCATAACCACACGCTGCCAATATTATACCTAAGGAAAAAATTGCTCCTTTATGGGTATTAATATTGTTCGTGGACTCAAACATTGCTTCTTCAGCCTTAATTCCAATCGGACGAATTGATTTGAACAAGTCACGCAAATCATTACCCTCAAAATCAATTCCAGCTTGCGCAAATTCTTCCAAATATGGATGTAACGATACAGCACTATCAATGAAAGTAAATACATTCATATCCAAATGAGTTGAGTTATCAACTGGATCAACTAATCCCGGTTTAGGGTGAACATTTACCTCATATAATAAAGCTTTCACTGCAGCATCTGCTAAGTATTTACTTGATTTCATAAAAGCTCCACATTTTTATTTATTAATTCACTAATATAGTTCTGCATTTCTTTAACACTATGCTTTCGACTACGAGCACACACTTTAGCAGGTTGATCACACATTATGCATTTACGTCCTACTTGGTGAAAATCTTGTCTGCTCACTGGATGAGGAACACCGTCATCCTCCGTCAAAACATCAATATCAAATAGTCTGCCTAGATTATCATTGTCTTCAAATTCAATAGCAGCTTGCTTTGAATCTTTAGCTGACCCATCAAGAATCAAAAAGGCCTCTGGACCAGTTGCTACATCCCATATCAACCGATAATCAACCTTTGATTCTTGCAAAAATCTTTTTAAACCGCGATAGAAAACTTGTATCAAATAAGCATTATTTTTAATTGGACCAGGTATGTTTAATTTGGCATTAATTAATGATTGATTGTTATTTAATTTTTTTAAAAGAATGAGCTGCTCTCTTACACGCATATCTCTACTCTTCAATATTTGGGTAATATCTTGTGGTATTCCTTTAGAAAAAACATCAACCATCTTTTTTACTCCTAATCTTTAACTTGATAAACGGTATCGATCAAACTACCATCACGATATTCAATCAAAGCAACTGGGCGATCAGTGAATTGTAGTTTTTCTGGTTTACCAACAATAGCTTCTGCACGTTTTTGTAGTTCTTCAATTGTATAAACTGGAACACCAGGAACATCTTTCAAAGCTTCAATTAAATCTTTTCTTCTAGGATTAATAGCAATACCTACTTCAGTTACTAATACATCAATACTATCACCAGGTGTAACAACAGTAGTTACGTCTGGTACGACTGTCGCAATTCTACCACGAACTAGTGGGGCAGAAATGATAGTCAATTTAGCGTTAGCTGCATCTTGATGTCCACCAATAGCACCACGTAGTACGCCATCTGATCCAGTCATAACATTAACATTGAATTTTGTATCGATTTCTAAGGCCGATAGGATACAAACATCCAATTGATTTACTGCAGCGCCCTTATTATAAGGATCGGCATACCATGAAGAATCAATTTCTTGTTGATTTTCATTATTAGCCATACTTGCGGCAGCACCCTTATCAAAGTCTTGAACATCAAGAATCTTATTAACTAAACCTTCCTCTAGCAAATCAACTGTTGGTTTAGTAATACCACCTAATGCAAATGATGCCTTGATATTCCTGTCAATCATTGATTCTCTTAGATAACGGCTAACAGCAAGGGCTGCACCACCAGAACCAGTTTGGAAACTAAATCCATCTTTGAAATATGGAGAATGTGTGATTACTTGGTTAACAGTCTTAGCAATTTTTAATTCCTTAGGATCTTTAGTGAATCTTGTAGCACCGGAACCGATCTTTTCTGGATCTCCGACTTTTGATACCTTAACGACATAATCAACTTGAGTTTGTTTAACACTTGCAGGTGTATTTGGATAAGGCATGATTGTATCAGTTAACAATACTACCTTATCAGCATATTTGGCATCCATAAGTGAATAACCCATTGAACCAAAGACAGCGTCACCTTTGATAGCATTAGCATTTCCGACAGCATCAGAATTAGGAACACCCAAGAAAGCAACATCTATTTTAATATCACCATTTTCGATTGAACGAGCACGGTTACCATGTGAGCGAAGAACAACTGGATCTTTCAAACCACCATGTGAAATGAAATCTCCCAAGCTACCACGCATACCTGATGAAGTTATATGAGTAACTGTTCCGGCTTTAATGGCCTTAATTACCATATCATTCATAACATTGGTCAAAGAACTTGGTGCTAATGTCAAATCCTTAAAACCTTCGTCAATAATTTCTTGCATAACCATGTTAAAGACAAAATCACCTTCACGGAAATGATGGTGGAAAGAAATTGTCATTCCATCTTTCAAACCAACTTTAGCGATAACATCTTTAATTGAATCAACTAACTTATCATTTCCTTGTGAAACTTTTACCTCGTGTGCTACATAAGTAGTTTCGGGATTACCGATTTCAGTTGTTTCAAATGGTTTATAATTTTTATCTTTTAAAATTTCATCGGGAATTTCACGATTTACTTTATTCAACATAAATATTGCCTTCCTTATCAACTAAGTGTGAAGCCTTGGCTAAGGCCATAGTTCTTTCTGCACGAGCAACAACTGGTTTATCAACCATCTTACCATGTAAGGAAATTACTCCTGAACCCTTCTTGTGAGCTTCTTCAATAGCATTTAGAACAGCTTTAGCATTTCTAATTTCCTTTTCACTTGGAGCATAGATAGCATTTACTAATGGTATTTGTCTTGGGTTAATAACTGACTTACCATCAAATCCTAATTCATGAATAATTTCTACTTCATGATTGAATCCTTCAGTGTTATCAACATCAGAATAAACTGTATCAAAGGCTGCAATCCCTGCTGCACGAGCACCATGAAGAATCATATTACGAGCAAATGATAGTTCTGCGCCATCGGGATATCTGTGTGTCTTCATATTTGTAACGTAATCTTCAGCACCAAGAGCAATACCGATCAAACGATCAGAAGCTTTAGCAATTGCAGGTGCATTCAAAACACCTTCAGCACTTTCAATAGCAGCCATCATATGTGTACGACCGTTTTCAATACCAAAGAACTTCTCTGCTTCAGCAATAACTTTTTCAGTTTCAACTACATCATCAGGTGTTTCAGTCTTAGGTAAACGAATAACTTGAACTCCAGCCTTTACCATTGCATAAATATCGGCTTTTCCCATATCTGTGTCCAAACCATTAATTCTGACAACAAGTTCAGAGTTACCATAATCTACATTCTTTAAGGCTTCAAAGACCAACATTCTAGCAGCATCTTTTTCTGCCAAAGAAACTGAATCTTCCAAATCAAACATTATTGAATCTGCTCCGTAAATACCGGCATCTTTAATCATAGCTGGGTTATTACCAGGAACAAACATCATAGTTCTTCTCAAACGTTCCATTATTCGAGTACCCCCCAATTTTGTTCATTCTGAGTATCAGTTGCACGTTGAATTGCAGCGATTAAGCGAGCTTTAATTGTACAATCCAAAGCACCTTTGTCAACAACGTGTACCTTAACATTGTTAATCTCATATTTAGCTAATAAGTCTGTAACTACCTTTTTGATCTGTTTTCCAAATTGTTTTTCAACTTGTGAATCAAGGTCAATACTGATTCCCTTACCCTCAGAAAGAGTAATTTGAACATCACTAGATTCAAGTGTACCTGCTAGTGCCGTATGTTTAATTTCCATTATTAATCCTCCTTAATAAATCCTTTAAATTCGTTTTTATAAAATCAAAAGTTGTTTCTGGAACATACTTTCTAATCGCTTCTAGATTTTCTTTACTAATAGCTTGGCGAACTTTAGTAGCACTGATAATATCGCCGCCAATCTCTTTACGCTTCAACACTTCTAATACAACTTCAGGTATTAAAATTTTCTTCAACGATTGATTATATATTTCAGTTGTAGGTGAATATGGTTCCTCTCCTACAAAACGTTTAGTAATATTTAATGCCTCTGCAATTCTTTTAAAAACTTGGGCATCTAATTCTGTTTGATAAGTAACTACATCGCTACGACTCTTTATAAAATATGATGGGAAAGTTACAAAACTAACCATATAATCGCCGCCGGCTACAACCACAACATTGTTTAAATCTTTAGTACCTGCTTTAACTAATTCAATACGTTCTGAAGTTTTAAATAAAGAAGCATTCTGACTAACTACGAAGACATAAACTACATCGCTCTTTTTCGATGCTTCTTCTATTAAATAACGATGTCCTAACGTAAAAGGATTAGCGTTCATAACAATTGCAGAAATATTATTTCCTGATACCTTAGGTAGTTCAGAAATATATTGAGTGATCGAGTAATCCCCAGTTTCTAAAAGCGTTGAGAAGCTACTTTTAGCTACCAGTTTGAATCCTAAATATTCAAAACTACTTTGGTACTGCGTCTTGGTAAAAACAAAAACATGAAATATGTTCTGACTAGCCAAATCACTAATTAAATATGAAACTAATTTATTAAAAACATTACCACCTTGATATTCCGGATCAATTGCCAAATACTTCAGAACATTATTAAAATAAGATCCTGTTGCAATCAGCTTATCTTCATCATAAATACCAATTGTTTCTGTAATATCATCTAAATTCTCAATGTACAGTCCCTCATTTTCAATCAACTTTTGCCATTGTTGATAATAGTAAGGGTCGTTTAAATCTATTTTTATCGTATCCAACATAATCTCCTAAGCGAAAAATCTCATAAGGAAAATTGAAAGTGTAACAGTAATTGCACCACCCAAACGAACTGCAACTTGAGCAAACGGCATCAAGTTCATACGATCACCAGCGGCCAGGATTGCTAGAGCACCTGTACCACCTTGACCAGAACAACATGATACGGCAATTGCTGTATCGACTGGATACATGCCTAATAATTTGGCACTAAAGAATGCAGCAAGAATAATGGCCGTAACTGTAACAAAGATTGTAAGTAGCATTGGTACATTTGTGAATACAGTTACCAATGACTTCCAAGGAGTCATAGCAACACCGACTCCGAATAGTAATAATGGAGAAATACCTTTAACTGTCAAACTGTATAGTGACTTTCCACCTTCTTGTACAGAATCTGGAATCCAACCTAACATTTTGGCAACCATTACTACGATCAATAATACGATAGGTGCTGGTAAATGAATCACACTGTTAACCCATACACCAAGCATGTACAAAGTAATGGCCAAGATACCTGATATCAACATCTTAGTAATATTAGCTGTATCAGATTTTGAAGAAAGACTACCTAATTCATCAGCACTATCATCGCTTTCAACTAGACGACCATTTCCAGTCAAACTTGGTTTCTTAACACCAATTTGTCTCAAGATACCCGCTTCAATAACTGCGACAAGACTACCTAACATAACACAAGGTAAAATTTGAGCAAAAATGTCTTGTTGACCCATTGAAATAATAGCCGCATAACCTAATGACAATGGCAAGGCACCTTCACCAACACCACCAGCCATAATAGGAGCAACAATGAAGAAATATGATTTATATGCTGAAAGTCCTAATAGCATTCCAAATCCCATACCAACTAGTGGTCCTACAACTTCACAAATCAAAAGAACTACGATAATACGCATACTGGCTTGGATCAAAGTCTTTCGATTCATAGCCGAAATACTTCCGACAATTAATAATGCAATAAAGACTGCTAGAAAATTATTGTTATTCATAAAATCAGTTACAATCTTGGTCGTGCTATTTGGTAACCAATCCATGTAAACAAGATAAGAGGGTAAGAAAGTGACAACCAACACCTTACCACCCAATGAATTCAAAATTGGAATATGCTTTCCTATTTCCTCAAGAATAAAAGAAAATAACGTCATGATACCAATGGCACCAATCATATCATTAGGCATTTGCTTAGTAATTGTTAACAACAGATATGTGACTAATAACAACAGATATAAAGGCATTGGTACAATTCCAATATTTAATCCCATAAACTTCTGAAAGATATTTTTATGTTGTGCATCATTAGGAATAGAGTTTGTTTCCATCTTATTCACCTTTTTTCACAAAATTTGTTATCGCATCAGATACTGTTTTTACTACGCCGTCATCAAAGACACCAGGAATAATTTTTTCAGCCTTAGGTGACTCAATCATTGAAGCTAACCCTTCTGCCACACTAGTTTCTACGTCAGAACTGAAATGTTTGACATGATTTTCAAGTAATCCCTTAAATAAACCTGGGAAAGCTAAGATGTTATTAACTTGGTTAGGATATTGTGAACTACCTGTAGCCACTACAACAGCACCAGCTTCTTTAGCATCGGCTGGATCAATTTCAGGTTTTGGATTAGCTAATGCGAATACAATTCCTTCATTCATTGATGAAACCATTGCTTTAGTTACTACATTTCCTACTGACAAACCGATAAATGCATCCGCACCATTCATTGCTTCAGCTAAATCTTTTGCCTCAGTCTTATAGTTGACCTTTTTATATAAATCATATTGATAGTCATTCAATGTTGTATCTTTACTGTTGATGACACCTTTTTGGTCAACTAGAACAATATTCTTTACACCACTATCAAATAACAATTCAGCTGTAGCTAATCCTGAAGCCCCAACTCCATTGACAACTACTTTCATATCTTTCAAATCTTTATGAACAACTTTTGCTGCATTGATCAAACCGGCCAAAACTACAATAGCTGTTCCTTCTTGATCGTCATGATAAACTGGAATATCAATTTTTTCAGCAAGTTTTTTTTCAATTTCAAAACACTTTGGTGCAGCAATATCTTCCAAATGAATTCCTGCAAAACTCTTACTTATATTAGCAACCGTTTGAACGAATTCATCGACATCAACTTGATCCAAGGCTAAAGGTATTGCATCAACATTAGCCAGCTTCTTATATAACAAAGCCTTACCCTCAATAACAGGTAATCCACCTTGAGGTCCAATATTTCCTAATCCTAGTACCGCTGAACCATCAGTTATAATTGCTACCAATTTACCACTGACAGTATATTCAGAAGCAAGACTGTGATCATTAGCAATAAGTTTACTAATTTCAGCAACTCCTGGAGTATAGGCCTCACCTAATTCTTCCTTAGTTGATACTGGTAATTCCCCATCAATTTCCAGAACTCCGGTATGCGCACTATGTAATTTTTTTATTAATTCACTATTCATAAGCTGCACCTCTTTTAAATTTTTAAAAAAATAACTTATTTATTAACATTTTTCAATTATCATATTACTCTTCGTTTTAAAATATGTAAATGATTTCACAAGAATTAAATTTT
Organism: Companilactobacillus bobalius; assembly: GCF_002179915.1. NCBI lineage: Bacteria > Bacillati > Bacillota > Bacilli > Lactobacillales > Lactobacillaceae > Companilactobacillus > Companilactobacillus bobalius. The sequence goes on along the minus strand of NZ_MYFM01000003.1, from coordinate 178,678 downwards.
TAAAAAATTGCTATTAATTTACAATTAAGGTAATTTATATATATATCAAAGGAGATTCGATTATGGATCAAGAAAAAGACACTTCACTACTTGTCGATTTAGCTCAGGATTATTATCTTAGACATCTTAATCTGGGTGAAATCGCTAAAAAATATAATATTAGCCGTTATAAAATTTCAAAATACTTAAATGAAGCTATTGAAAAGAACATCGTTACAATTAATATCAATTCACCATTTGCTCGAAGCCACGATTTGGAAAACAAATTTAAACATTTTTTCCCCAATCTAAATTTTTACATTTTAAAAAATACAGAAGATATCGCTCATGAAGACGACCGTTTCTATTCCTTTGCGGCAAAATATTTACAGAATTTGATAAATGGAAAAAAGATTATTGGTCTTACTTGGGGAGATACGATTTATCACGTAATTGATTCATTCCAGTCCGTTCCCAAAGAAAACATGGTCTTTACACAGTTTGTTGGCGAAAATGGTAAACATAACTCTTTAGCTGGATCAATGCGTATGGTTCAAAAAGTTGCGGTTCGTTATAACGGTACATATCTGACCATTGATGCTCCACTATATATAGCCAACAAAGAGGTAAGACGTTTACTTGCCTTGGAACCAGCTATCCAACCAACTCTAGCAACGGCCCAACAATTAGATTTGATTTTTACTAGTGTAGGAACAATTGATTCGATTAATAGTGTCAACTCTTGGTATAATTCTGAAGACATTCTTTTTCCAAAAATTAATCCTAATTCAATTGCGGCCTTAGTTTATGGCCGCCCAATTGATAAAGATGGGAACTTATTAATCGATAACGAGCATGATAAGGTATTCGGTATTAGTTTCAAAAAGACTATGGAAGTTCCAACTCGAGTAGCAATCGTAAATGATAAATTTAAGTTCTTAGCCTTAAAAGCTGCTTTAAACGGTAATTACTTCACGGATGTTATTCTCAATGAACCTACAGCTAACAAGGTTTTAGCTGAATTAGAATAGCTAAATAAAGTATGTTTGTGCTTAATTTTCGATTACTTTATTAAAAATAAATGTTTTTAATACATGATCTTTCATCCTCAAAGCAAAAAAGGTGTTCATATCAGCCAAATTTTAATTGGTTAATATAAACACCTTTTTACTATCTAAATGTAAAACAAAAAAGAAATCCATTTGTACTATATAGAGTTAAAGAATTCAAGATGCCGCAGTTTTACTCAGCAGTAATTAGAACCAACGAACTAGTCGGTAGTAAAAAATCTGTGAGCCCTCAGTGGTGAAGTTTTACTTAACTTGCGTAGCAAGGTTAGTAAAAGACCGAGCTTCGAGATCCATAATTTCGCACAAAGTGTGAAATTATTAGCTTGAAGTCGTGTCCACCACGTTCCAGCGGCTCACAGATTTTTTGCGGACGACGCATATTTCAATTACATTAGTTGGTATCCAGTTACAACCAGGTTTGAACATGAAATATGCCTTGAAAACTTAATAGAGGCTGTTCTTTTATTCTTCAGTATATTCTAAAATATCGCCTGGTTGACATTGTAAAATCTGACAAATCTTTTCTAACGTTGAAAAAAGAATTGCCTTAGCACGATTATTCTTCAAGATAGAGATATTGGCCTGAGTAATCCCAACTTTGTCTGCCAATTCCATGACTGTCATTTTTCGTTTTAATAACATAATATCCAAATTAACATTTATCATATCGTCAAATCATTTTCATCTTTCATTTTAATAGAATTATCCAAGATTTGTTCCATCGTATAAACAAAAGTAGCTATGGCTAAAGGTAAAAATACAACTGCACCAACAATAATAATTAGTCCCGGCGCATCTCCATGGTCAGCTGTATAGTAAACAAACGGCATAATGCCTAACAAAATCACAAATTCAGCGATGAATAAATAACGAATCATTTTGACCGCATGTAAGGCAATTTTACTGAAGAAATCTCGCCGATCAATTAAAAAGAAAATTCTAAACAAATAATAACTAATGCCAAAGATTACTAAACAACCTAAGAATAGAGAACTAGCTGTTAAAGTTTGTAATCCAAAAGTTGAGCCCTCTTTAATAGACGAAATAGTTCCCATCGTTAAAGTAAAACAAAAAAATAAGACAAACAAATCGATAATAGCTGTAACTAACTTTAAAAGTACTGTTTTAATCTTCATGCCCAATCTCCCATCAATTATTAGGGGTATTTTAGCATTTTGCATATTGAAAAACAATATATTTATATTGATAATCGATATATATATATATATATTAAATAAAGCTTTTAATAAGTTGTGCCACCTTTTCACTATTAGCCTCACAAATAACATCTGCTTTTTTACCAAAATTCAACAGTGACGGCTTACTATTGATCCAAATACTCTGCTGAGCTTCACTTAACATTTCCAAATCATTGCGATCATTACCAAAGGCTACAAACTTATCAACTTGTAGATATTCTAAAGTATAAGCCTTATTAATATTCTGCGATGTAATATCAACCGTTCCCTCACCAGCTAAACCAATAGCGTTTAAAGTCGTCTTCTCCTTAATGAGAGTCATTAACTTTCCCTGCAAAGAGTCATCTAAATTAACAAAGATTGTTTTAATCGGTTCAACAATTTCTTCCAGAGCAACCTGTTTAGCTAAATTTTTGGGATCAATCATTTTTTCAATAAAACTTTCTTGAGTAATTCTAGATGAATAATTCCAACTACCATCGACTATATAATCTAACTGAAATTCATTAATCAACTCTTTTAAGAAATCATAGTACTCAAGGTCTATTTTGGAAATCACTCTAACCTTTTGATCTATTGAAATCATGGCACCATTAGCACCAATTAGTTTTTGATTCGTAAAGGTAGGAATCATTGGTAAAAGATCCCTAATCGGACGTGCTGAAGCAAAAATAACTTCATTCCCTGCCGCAATCAAATCGTCAATAGCGGAATTGATCACTGGAGCAATTGTTTCACCATCAAAACTCAAAGTTCCATCAACGTCAAAGATATATTTCATTAATTTTTCTCCTGATATTTATTTATCATAAAACCAATTACTAATCCAATTAGAGCTGGAATTACCCACCCCAAGCCTAATGAAGCCAGTGGTAAATAACTATTCCAATGTAATACATTTTGAATAAAACTAGAACCTTTCAAAGTTTCTGGTAGAGCATCAACTCCCGCAAACAACGATGGGATGACTGTAAATAAGGTTGTCAAACCAAAGATCCATCTCGATTCACCAATTAACGGTGTTAAAACTGCCACAATAATCAAAACAATAGCCAGAGGATAAAGGAACATCAAAACAGGTGTCGAATAATTGATCAATTTTGTTAAACCAATATTGGCAATCAAAAACGAAATCACGCCAACTACAATTAAAGTAATTTGATATTTGAATTTAGGAAACATCTCCTCAGCAGTTTCACCAAAGGCTGTTGTCAAACCAATTGAGGTTTTCAAACAAGCTATAATAGCAATCAAAGCCAACAACAAACTTCCAAAAGAACCGAAATAATAATTGAAGACTTGTGCCAGAGTTACGCCTCCATTAGAAGCTAATGGCAATTTAGCTACACTCATTGTTCCTATTAGTGCTAAGAAACCATAGATCACTCCCATAATTACTACGCTGATAAGACCAGATTTAATGGTATCTTTAGCAATTTGACCAGGATGAGTGATTCCTAATGATTTAATAGTATCAATTACGACAACGCCAAAAGCTAATGAAGCCAAAGCATCCATCGTATTGTATCCTTCAGTAAATCCAGTCAGAACTGGACTTGTCGCATACTGATTTTGTGGAACAGCCTGCAAATTACCCATCGGCTTCACAAAAGCTGTTACTATCAAAATTCCTAATAAAACTAGAAAAATCGGTGTTAACCACTTACCAACATAAGTCATCAATTTACTTGGTTTTCTTGATAATAACCACGTTACAAAGAAGAAAATAGCTGAAAAAATCAACAATACTAAACTCTGATGCCCTTTATCGACAAAGGGTGCGATTCCTAATTGAAATGAAATCGTCGCTAATCTCGGAATTGCGAACAACGGACCCATTGTCATATAAAGTAAAATTGTAAAAATATAAGCGAACGGACGATTAACTTTTCCCGCTAAATCAAAGACACTATTACTAGCTGTAATTCCCATACTGGCAACTCCTAGAAGAGGTAATCCTACTCCAGTAATTAGAAGACCAATAATGGCTAAACCAACATTGCTACCGGCTTGTTGACCAAGGAAGACTGGAAAAATCAGATTTCCAGCTCCAAAAAATAATCCAAATAACATTGAACCAATGAAGAATAAATTTCTCCAAGTTAATTTTGTTTTCATTTATTTCACTCTCTTAACTAAACTCATCTAAATATCATAATCAAATCAACGTTTTGAAACAACTAATATTTGAATTTTAAGCAAAAAAAGACACCCCATTGGGATGTCTAAGTAAATTTATACATTTATTATTTAACAACGTATGTATCTTGTACCCATTCGTTAGTAGCAACACGATAGTATGTGTGACCATTAAGAACTCTAGTTTGATCAGTTTGCCATGGTGTGTCATTACCTAAAGCACGGTTAGTAATTACTGAATATGTACCATCACTTTGTAAAGCAAGTAATTTTACATAAGGACTAGCACTATTTCTAACTGTAATAACACCCTTTTGAGTATCTTGTGAACTACCGTTTGTTTGAGCGTTACCATCATATTGTGTCAAATTGTATGTGGAAATGATGTTGTTCAAAGAAGATGCATAGTTAGGAGCTGTTGCATATCTACCTTGTAGCCATGCTGTTGCATCCTTATATGAGCTTGCATTTTCTTTCCATGTACCCTTGTAATAGCTAGAATTCCATGAAACACCATTACGAAGCTTGTCACCATTGTCTAAGAATGATTCGTAGTAACTAGGATACTTTCTGAAGTTAGCATAAATTGTATACCAACCCTTTGATGAACTGTATTCAGATGTAGGCATTGTTACAAAAGCACCATTATAGTCACCCTTAATACCAAACAAGTTATGACCTTGAGTAGCTAATGTTGAAGCACCCCAACCACTTTCAAGAATGGCTTGTGCCAACATTACTGACGCATAAAGGTTATATTTTGAAGCAGCTTTTTGAGCCATAGGAACGGCTTCATTTAAGAAAGCTTGTTGTTGTGAAGATGATAACCCTGAAGCAGCTTGAACAATTGCTGTTGCATTTGAAGCTGCATATGGTGATTCACTTGCTGATTGTACAATTGATGAGTTAGCAACAGTGGTATCAGCCTTTTTTACGTCAGAGCCAGCAATGACGTTTTCGTCGTTATTTTGTGATTTGTTATTTACTTGTTCTGTATTTGTGTCAGATGCTGTAGAATCTGCATCGGTTGTAGCAGCTGATACTACTGAAGGCGTAGCAGTTGCAGCCAATGTTCCAAGTACCAAGGCACTTGTAATTAGATTTTTTTTAGACATAGAATGTTTCCCCTTAATAAATAATCTAGTTATAGACTACTATTTACAAAATTTAGTTTCAATAAAACCCGGATTTTGTAACAAGAATTAAACATTCGAAAATAAATTGTAATTTTTTGTTACTTGACATTAAGAAATTCTTAAGAAATTTAAGATTTTTTTACATCAAATAACCCAATCACATCTTTTCCAAAAGAAATTGGATAACAAATTCCATAAAAATGAAATGTTTAATTGAATAAACCCATTGGTAGCCAAATTATTTTTTTAAAATGAAGAGCGTAATCCCCTGTTTTCACGCCATCCGGGCTTTTTTTGCACCTCCTTTATATGTGATTTTTTACACTACCATGAAAATTTTACAATAAAAAAAACCGCCATTCAGCGATTTCCTATAATTTTGAAGTTAACTTAACATTTGGATATTTGTTAGCAAACCAGTTTTCAGCAAACTTATTCTCAAATAAGAACAATGGTTTGTCATCCAAATCTTTCACTAACATATTTCTAGTTGATGACATTGAAGCATCTAGTTGTTCTGGATCTACCCAACGGGCAATTCTAGAACCAATTGGTTTCATAACAACGTCACAATTATACTCGTTCTTCATTCTAAATTGGAAGACTTCAAATTGAAGTTGTCCAACTGCACCTAAAATATAGTCATTAGTTGTATATTTCTTATAAAGTTGAACCGCACCTTCTTGAACCAATTGTTGCATCCCTTTGTGGAATGACTTTTGCTTCATAACATTCTTAGCTTGAACTTCCATGAACATTTCTGGTGTAAATTGAGGTAAGTCTTCAAATTGAACAGATTTTTTACCTTCATAAATCGTATCACCAATTTGGAAATTACCAGTATCATACAAACCAACAATATCACCGGCAACAGCAGTCTTAACTGTCTCTCTTTGATCAGACATGAACTCAGTTGCATTGTTCAAGCGCATTACTTTACCTGTACGATCCAAAGTTACATCCATTCCACGAACAAATTCACCTGAACAAATACGTACGAAAGCAATTCTATCACGATGATTAGGATTCATATTAGCTTGAATCTTAAAGACGAAACCAGAGAATGTTGGGTCATCAGGTTTTACGACTTCTTCACTATCTTGTTCCTTATGTTCGGCTGGAGCTGGCGCCATGTCCAAGAATGTGTTCAAGAAAGTTTCTACACCAAAGTTAGTCAAAGCTGAACCAAAGAAGACTGGTGTTTGATTACCTGCTAAAACTTTATCCAAGTCGAACTTGTTACCAGCTTCCTTAATCAAATCAACTTCACCTAATGCTTGTTCGTAGACACCCTCTTCTTCAATTGGATTGGATTCAGCCAATTGTCCTTTGTCATTCAAAGGTAGGAAACGGTCATCGCCATCTTTACGGTAAAGTTCCAAGCGATTATTACTAATATCGTATAATCCTTTTAATTCCTTACCCATACCGATAGGCCAGTTCATAGCACAACCTTCGATATTCAAAAGATCTTCCAATTCAGCAATCAAATCAAGTGGATCACGACCATCACGATCCAACTTATTCATAAATGTGAAAATAGGAATACCACGTTTTTTAACAACTTTAAATAATTTCTTTGTTTGTGGTTCAATACCTTTGGCAGAATCAATTACCATGACTGCAGCATCAACCGCCATCAATGTACGATAAGTATCTTCAGAGAAGTCCTCATGTCCTGGAGTATCCAAGATATTGATATCCTTATCGTGGTAATGAAATTGCATAACAGAACTGGTAACAGAAATACCACGTTTCTTTTCAATTTCCATCCAATCACTAGTTGCAAATTGACCGGATTTCTTAGCTTTAACTGTACCAGCTGAACGAATAACTCCACCAAAGTAAAGCATCTGTTCAGTAATAGTTGTTTTACCAGCATCCGGGTGAGAAATGATGGCAAAGGTTCTACGTTTATTTACTTCTTGTTCTAATTGTTTTTGATCCATATTTTATTAACACACAAAAATTTTGTGTACTTTATTCCTCCATACATACTTTGTAACTTAATTCTTCATCGAAAAAAAAGAAATACAGTTAGTATTTCTTTTTGAACATGTTTGAGGTAACTGTCTTCAATTTATTATCTGGTACAGTCACAATAACATTTTCAATTCTTGATCCATTCAACTCACCAGATGTAATCACTGTTCCATCTTTTAACTCAAATGACTTGGGATGCTTAGGATCAGGTATCTCACCAATATTCATGATTAGATAACCCGCAATCGTATCAACATCTTCTACTTGAATCTCTTCTTCAAATAGTTCATCGAAATCCTCAATTGTCATTAAACCAACAACAGAAAACTTATTGGCACCCAATCGTTGGAAATTCTTTGTTACAGGGTCATATTCATCATCAATTTCACCAACAATTTCTTCCAAAATGTCTTCAATCGTAGCTAAACCGACGATTCCCCCATACTCATCAACAACCATGGCAATTTGAGTCTGTGTACTACGCATTTTTAAAAGCAAGGCATCAATATTAGTTGCTTCCGGAACAAACAGTGGTTCCTTCATAATCGATTTTAAATTGATATTTTCAAAACCAATTTCTCGAGACTTCTTCAATAGATCCTTAATATGAACAATTCCGATAACATTATCCTTATCACCGCCATATAAAGGAATTCTTGAATATGGTTGTTCTAAGATTGCATCGATATTCTCATCAACTGGATTGTTGATATCAATCATAAAAGTATCCATTCTTGGTGTCATAATCTCTCTTGCCGTCTTATCACCAAAACGAATGATTCCCTGTAGCATCTGATACTCGTCAGAATTGATTGTTCCACTATTACGTGATTTACGTAAGGTAGCAATCATTTCATTTCTAGAAATAGGATCATCCTTTTGACTAAAATCAATTGGCGTAATCTTCGTCAACATATTGATTGTCTTATCCAATAACCAGACAAACGGACGTAAAATTTTACCAACAAATCTTATAAAAGGTTCAGTAAAACTGGCCACCTCATAGGGTTTTTGTAACGCTATTCTCTTCGGATACAATTCACCGAAAACTAAGGTAATAAACGATAAAATTATCGTTATAATAATAATTGAAATCTCGTGACTGCCTGGAAATTGACCAATCAAAGATTCTACCCTCGTACTTAAGGTAGTTGCCGCACTAGCTGATGACAAGAAGCCTGCTAAAGTAATCGCTACTTGAATCGTAGATAGGAACTTATTGGGATTATTAATCGCCTGTAATATTTTCTGAGCCCGTTTATTCTCATTCTTTGCTCTTTCCTCAACGGACGTCTTATTAACAGAAACTATCGCCATCTCGCCTGCTGCAAAAAAAGCATTTAATAATGTTAAAACTATTATTAAAATCAGCTGCCCGGAAAGCGACGCTCCAGAAGAGTCACCACTCATTTAACTCGCACTCACTTTCATTTGTAAACTTAAACATAAACAAAACAATTATAACAGGTGTTTATGTATTCAACAATAAACCTTTTTCATGTTAAAATAAGAACATTAGTATATAGGGAGTAATCAAAAATGTCTAATAAAAAAATTTCCATCATCTACCTATTCTTCTTCATCATCCCTTATGTTCTCTGTCTATCGATCATTGGGGTGTCATATAACTCATTAGTTCTCCACGCCTTGACTTGGAGAATCGTTGTTGGTGGAATCGTAGGAGCTTTTGGTATGTTTGCTGTTAAGGTAATCGCTCAACGTCCTGTTTTGATTATGTACCGTAGCTCAACTAGAAAAATTCTCAAAGATCTTTTACATTTCTTCGTGCTTGAGCGTAATAAAGTTGTCATTGGTGCAAATCTTTTTGTTGATTTTTGGCTATCGATGTTAAGTATTTACTTAATTGCTCGCTTCCTACCACTGAGTTTAATCCTCGGTCGAACAATGGGTTGGTTAGTCTTCCTGTTGATGATTTCATTGACCTTGGCTTCATATTTGGAATTCGAATCACTTTCAATTTATACAGAAAAAAAGAAATAATCCTTGACTAATTAATTTTTTAATTGTAAATTTGAGTCATCTTAATTGCAGGAGGAATTTGACATGTTGAATTTTAATCAAGAAAACATTAAATCATGTTGTTGTGTAGTAATTGACAAAAATTACTATACTTTTTCGACATGTCTAATACCACTCAATTGATAAACAAGTAGTGCAAACTGTAAATCAAGAGGAGCTGACATTAGTCGGCTCCTCTTTTTGTTTGCCAAACTTAGAAAGGAGACACTTGTGGAACCTATTAGAATTGGAATTTTAAACTTAATGCAAAATAAAATTGAAACTATGCACAATTTTCAGAAGGCTTTAGACCTTGATAACGTTGAATTGACATTTTACTATTCAGCCACTCGGTACGTTGATCGTGTACTTGATTCCGAAATAACAGATAATATGAGACCTTTAGATTTAGAAGAAATTAAGAATCTTGATGGTTTTATCATTAGTGGTAGTCCAGTTGAAAAATTAGATTTTCCTCAAGTTTCCTACTTTGATGAAATCAATGATTTGATTGACCAATTAAATCAGACTGACATTCCACAATTGTATGTCTGTTGGGGCGCCATGGCTGCCCTTAATCGTATATATAACATTCAAAAAAAACTTTTACCTCACAAGGTATTCGGAATTTTCCAAAATCAAATTTTGAAAGATTCTAAATATCTTGAAAATATCAGTGACAACTTTCCTGCACCTCACGCTCGTTATGCCGAAATGGATCACGAAGAGATGCAGAATAACCCTCACTTATCAATCAAAGCTATCAGTGAAAATGGTCTATTAACTTTAGCTGAAGCCGTCGATAAGAATCAAACTTTTATCTTTTCACATTTAGAATATCAAAAAGATGGTTTAGATAAAGAATATCGCCGTGAATTGGCCAGTCCCAAAGCAAAACAACCACTTCCCGCTTTGAATTACTATTCGCCATTAGATAAAAAGCCAACTTTTGCTTGGAAACAAACACAACTTAACTTTTATCATAATTGGCTTCAATCAGTTTCAGAATATAAATTAACTACTTGTTAAGGAGATTATCATTATGACAAAAATTGCTCAAAATATTACAGAACTTATTGGAAATACACCTATCGTTAAACTAAACAACGTCGTTCCTGAAGATGCCGCTGACGTTTACGTAAAATTAGAATTCTTCAATCCTGGTAGCTCTATCAAAGATAGAATTGCTCTTTCAATGATTGAAGCTGCTGAAAAAGCTGGCAAAATCAAACCTGGCGATACATTAGTTGAACCTACTTCAGGTAACACTGGTATTGGCTTATCACTAGTCGCCGCCGCTAAAGGTTACCATTTAATCATTACAATGCCTGAAACAATGAGTATCGAACGTCGTAAGTTGATGCAGGGATACGGCACTGAATTGATTTTGACACCTGGTAAAGATGGTATGGGTGGTGCTATTAAGAAAGCCACAGACCTATCTAAGGAAAATGGTTACTTCATGCCTATGCAATTCCAAAATCCTGCTAACCCGGCTATTCATGAAGCTACTACTGGTAAGGAAATCGTTGAAGCATTTGGTGACACTCCAGTTGATGGCTTTGTAGCTGGTGTTGGTACTGGCGGTACTCTTTCTGGTGTTAGTCATGCTCTAACTAAGAAATATCCTAATGTAAAAGTTTGGGCTCTTGAAGCTGCTGAGTCTCCTTTATTAAAGGAAGGAAAAACTGGTGCCCACAAAATTCAAGGTATCAGTGCTGGCTTCATCCCGGACACACTCGATAAGAATGCTTATTCAGATATAATGGAAGTAACTAGTGATCAAGCCATTAAGATGGCGCAAGAAGTTAGCCACAAGGAAGGCTTTTTACCAGGTATTTCTGCTGGTGCCAATATCTACGGAGCCATTCAAATTGCTAAGAAACTTGGCAAAGGTAAAACTGTCGTAACTGTTGCACCTGATAATGGTGAAAGATACCTATCAACTGATTTATTTAAGTTTTAAAAGTCATATCTTTTTTAAGTATTTTTATTTTATGAGAGAATAGAAAATGGTAATTTTCTATTAGAGGGGGATTTTTTTATAATGAAAAAGCGTATTGCTTTAATTTTAACAATGATTGCAGCCTTTGTTTTGGTTCTAACTGGTTGCTCAAACAAGAGCGCCAACAGTGATACTAAGACTGATGGTACTTTAACAATCGGTTTGGAAGGTACTTATGCACCTTACTCATACCGTGATAATGGTAAACTTAAGGGATTTGAAGTCGATCTTGGTAAAGCCATTGCTAAGAAACTTGATTTAAAGGCTAAATTTGTTCCAACAAAGTGGGATTCATTAATTGCTGGTTTAAACTCAAATACTTTTGATGTTGTTTTGAATAACGTGGCTGAAAACCCATCACGTGAGAAACATTACATCTTCTCAACACCTTACATTTACTCAAAATCAGTTATCATTACTAAAGATGGTACAGGTATTAATTCTGTAGATGATATTAAGGGTAAGAAGATTTCTGCCGGTACTGGTACTGATAATTACAACCATGCCGAAAAATTTGGTGCTAAGGTAGTTCCTGCTGCTGATTTCCAAACTGACATGTCAATGATCGATCAAGGACGTGTTGCTGGTGCTTTCAATTCTAAGGAAGCCTTCCTATATTGGAAAGAAAGCCATAAGAACACTGATTTGAAATACATCACTATTCCTAATAGCAAACTTAAACCATCAAAGATTGCTCCAATTTACAACAAGAAATCAACTCATCTACGTAACCGTGTAAATAAAGCTATCAAAGAACTATATAAAGACGGTACAATGAAGAAGCTTTCTAATAAGTACTTCGGTGAAGATATCACCAAAAAATAAATTTTAAAATTATCGAGGGGGTTATAAGTTCATGTGGCACACTATCATTACTTCATTACCAGCAATGATTTCTGCAATGTTGCAGTATACCATTCCGTTGGCCATTATTTCTTTTATCTTTGGCCTAATCTTAGCCGTATTAACAGCTTTAATTAAATTCATCCAACCGAGTGAAAATAAATTGATCAAATATCCTTGGTTAGTACTTCGTGCAATTGCTAACTTCTATGTTTGGTTATTCCGTTCCACTCCACTATTGGTTCAATTATTCATTATCTTCTTTGGTCTTCCAAGTGCTGGCGTTCAACTATCACCATTCATTGCTGCCGTAATTGGTTTCTCATTGAATACTGGGGCTTATGCCTCAGAGACTATTCGTTCAGCCTTGTTATCAGTTCCGCAAGATCAATGGGATGCAGCTTTTACATTGAATTTTACGACTAAGCAAACATTAATGAAGATTGTGTTGCCACAGGCTGTTAGAATTGCTCTACCACCACTATCCAATTCATTTATTGGTTTAGTGAAGGATACATCTCTTGCCAGTTCTATTACAATTTTGGAAATGTTCCAAGTCAGTCAACAAATTACTGCTAAAAACTTTCAACCATTATTGATGTACTCATTGGCCGCTTTCTTGTATGCTGTTGTCTGCTCGTTACTTACTTTATTGCAACATTATCTCGAACGGAGAACTTCAAAATACGTTAAAGGAAGTGAAGCCTAATGATTTCATTGAAGAATATTGTTAAAACTTATGGTAATAAACAAGTTCTTAAGAATCTTAGTGTTGACTTCCCTGATGGTAAAACAACTGTTATTCTGGGACCTTCTGGTTCTGGTAAATCAACACTATTAAGATCACTAGACCTTTTAGTTCGACCTGAAAGTGGAACTTTGAACTTCTCTGATCTGCAACTTGATTATTCTAAACCTGTTTCCAAAAAGCTTAGTTTCGATGTTCGTAAAAAAACTAGTATGGTTTTTCAAAATTGGAATCTCTTTCCTAATCTAACCGTACTCAAGAACATCACTACTGCTCCTGAAACAGTACTTGGTAAATCTAAGAAAGAAACCGAAGAACGTGCCCATAAGTTGCTTGCTCAAGTCGGTTTATCAGAATACGCTGACCGTTATCCAAGCCAACTATCTGGTGGTCAACAACAACGTATTTCAATTTGTCGTGCTTTAGCAATGGATCCTGAATACATTCTTTTGGACGAACCAACTAGTGCACTTGATCCAGAGTTGGAAACACAGGTTCTTTTGATTTTGGAAGAGCTAAGCAAAATGGGACAAGCAATGATTATTGTGACACACAACATGGAATTTGCTCGTTCAGTTGCTGATAAAATTGTCTTTGTTGAAGATGGTGACATCCTCTTCGACGGTTCAACCGATGAGTTCTTTAATCATCCCACAACACGAATCAAAGACTTTTTATCAGGTATTACATTTAACGAAGAAAAATAGTAATAACCCCTAACAAAAAGCAGCCAATAAAATGGCTGCTTTTTTGTTATGAATTATTTTACTTGTTCAACAAATTCAAACTTATTATTATCAAAAGTTAATTTAAGCACGGCACAGTTATGAAAGCTAATTTCTTTGGCAATTTTCTCCATCGAAAATAGTGACTGCATAAACATCAACATCACCGCTCCATGACAGACTACTAATGTATTTTCACCATCAGATACTTGTGCCATCGTTTCCTTAAGAGTCCTAATAACACGAGCCTGAAATTTTGTAGCCGACTCACCATTAAATTCAACGAAGAAGTCGCCATAAGATCCATCAGTATAGTAAGTTTTAGGCAAAAGTGTCTCACTCTCACCTTCAAAAATACCGAAGTCCCATTCTTTGACCCCCTTCAAACGTTGATAAGGTTGATCAGTTACTAATTCCAAAGTATCGGAAGCACGCTCCTGTGTTGACGAAAAGCAGTGATCAAAGTGCATTTGATGTTCTTCAAAAAATTGCTTTGCAGTTTTGGCATCCTCAATTCCCTTAGCTGTTAAAGGTGAATCACAAGCTCCCTGTGTTTTTTCTAGCTTATTAAAAAGCGTTTGACCATGGCGCATCAAATATAGTGTTTTCATCTCAATTTTTCTCCCCAAATCTGATATACGCCTAGGATACGCGACTTTTACTTTTAGAACTACAAAACCAAGACGAAAGTTTAAATTAATCTACCACATTGATTGTCTTAAGATATTTAAATTTGTCATCCGCAAATTCGAACTTCAAAACGGAACAATTTTTCATTTCTACGTGCTTGACGATTTCCTCTAGTGGAATCCAATTTTTCAAGAACAAATAGATTGATGCGCCATGTCCCACAACCAAAACATTTTGATTATCTTTACGATCCATAATTTCGGTTAAAACTCTTACCATCCGTATCTGCACGTCATCGGCCGAGTCCCCACCGTATGGAACAAAGGCATCGCCGACTGAACCAATTTTAGGATCATATTTAGGATTGAGTCGTTGGTTCTCACCCTCGAATAATCCAAAGTTCCATTCCCTCAAACCTTTTAAACGCTGATAAGGTTGGTCAGTTACTAACTCCAAAGTATCAGAAGCCCGTTCTTGAGTTGAAGAATAAGCATGATCAAATTCTATTTGGTTATCTTTAAAATATTGGTCAACTTTTTTGGCATCAGCAATTCCCTTCGAAGTTAAAGGTGAATCGCATACTCCTTGAATCTTACCTAAAGCATTAAATTGTGTCTGTCCGTGACGCATTAAGTATAAAGTTTTAGTCATTTTAATTCACTTCAATCGTTTTCTGATATTTGAAAATACCTTGATCATATTCAAATTCAATTACTGAACAATTAGTAATATGTGGCAGTCTTTCTGTGATCCACTTCAAAGTAAACATATGAATTGCTCCACCATGACTGACAGCTAGGATATTTTGACCGTCATCGGCTTGTTCCATAATATCGGTTAATGTTTGATTAACTCTAGTTTGTACTTCACTAGCAGCTTCTCCTTGATAAGGTACAAAGAAATCGCCATACGAACCAACCTTAGGATCAGGTTTAGGATTAAGCTTTTCACTTTCACCCTCAAAGACGCCAAAATTCCATTCCTTTAATCCCTTGAGGCGTTGATATGGTTGATCAGTTACTAATTCCAAAGTGTCAGATGCTCGTTCCTGGGTTGATGAATAGGCATGATCAAAAGTTAATTGATGTTCTTTGAAATATTGGCCAACCTTTTTGGCATCGTTAATACCTTTCTGAGTTAGTGGCGAATCGCAGGCTCCTTGAATCTTATGTAACTCATTGAATTGAGTTTGCCCATGGCGCATCAAATAAAGTTTTTTTGTCATGCTATTTCTCCTTTAACAAATTAATAAAATTATCGCGATAAATTCCATTTCTTTGAATGTCAGAAATATTCATTTCATCAATTGCCTGCATAATCTCCTGGGTTGCTCCATTAGGCATCACTGCGAAAGGTGCATCCGTTCCAAAGACTAGGTGTTTTGGACCATAAAAATCCAGTGCCAATTCCAAGGCTTTGGAATTACCTAAAATTGCTGTATCAACATAAAACTTTTTAAAATCCTCATAATACTTAGGCAAAGTATATTTAATCCGACCGGCAAAAAACGGAACCATTGCTCCAGCATGATGAACAATTATCTTCAAATTGGGATACTTTTCAAAATAATCAGCTAAAACCAGTTGATACATTGCCTGTGTTAATTCGTATTCCCAACTGAAAGTCAAATTGTTATCTGGTTTTCTACCATCAAATACAGGATGCAACCAAATCGGCACATTTAACTCAGCAGCCGTTTTGAATACTATTTCAAATTCTGGATCAGCAATCGATTTTCCTAAAGCTCTTGTAAAAAGCTGAATTCCCACTAAAGACGGATTTTGTGAGACTTGTTGAATGATTTTAACAGCTTCGTCTAAATTGTTCATGGGTACCATTGCCACGACTGACTCAAAAATATCAGTATTAGCTTTTTGAATCTGTATCATTTCATCGTTAGCATCCCCGCACATTTGAGCAGACTTTTCTCCATCAAAATAATCTTCAGGATTCAAATTAACATTTGAAATAATTTGTTTAACATCCTGAGGAAAGTTTTGATGACGTAATTTTAAATCAGTCAAAGAGGAAATCTGCAAAAAAAGATTGTCCTCAATAATACTGGGGACATCTTTCTTAATACTTTTCAACAGATTGGTTGGCAAAACGTGTGCAAAAATATCTAATTTTTGATTCATAATTTTTCCACCTTTCCTATTAATTATTAACGTGTAAAATCATTTTCTTCTTTAGTAAAAGCACCAACCAACTTATGTGGCAAATATGGTGCTTTCATATATTTAACATCTTCATTATCCAATTTAACATTCAAAGCATCAACCGAACTAGCCAAATGATCCGGATTAGTTGCGCCTATAATTGGAGCCACAACCTGTTTCTTTTGCAATAGCCAAGCAATAGCAACTTGAGCCATCGTAACATGATGTTTAGCAGCCACTTCTGAAACTCGTTTAACGATTTCCATATCATTTTGTTCCGCATTATCATATTTACTTTCAGCTACTTTATCAGTTTGTGCTCGCTTAGTTCCACCATTCCAAGTTGGACGTGTTAAATGTCCGGAAGCTAAAGGACTATAGGGAGTTACTGCAATATTTTCATCCTCACAAAGTGGCAACATTTCTCGCTCTTCTTCACGGTACAAGAGATTTAGATGATCTTGCATCGATACAAATTCGGTCCAATTATGTTCTCTTGCAACAGCTTGGGCTCTTTCAAATTGCCAAGAATACATAGCTGAAGCTCCAATATATCTAGCTTTACCTGATTTAACTATGTCATGCAAAGCTTCCATTGTTTCTTCGATTGGAGTGTTGTAGTCCCAACGATGAATGATATACAAATCAACATAATCCATATCTAAACGTTTCAAACTTTTATCAATTTGAGTCATGATAGCCTTACGTGATAATCCATGTTGATTAGGTTTATCAGATTGACTGAAGAATACCTTCGTAGCAACTACAACCTCATCACGATTAGCATACTTTTTCAGTGCTTTTCCTAAAAATTCTTCACTGTCACCATAAGAATAAATGTTAGCTGTATCAAAGAAATTGATTCCCAAATCCAAGGCCTTTTTAACTACTTGTTCACTTTTATCATAATCGACAGCCCAAGGAAAAACGCCTGTTTCCGGACGTCCAAAGCCCATGGTTCCCAAACAAATTCGTGAAACGTCTAATCCAGTGTTACCTAGTTTGCGATAATCCAAAACTAAAACTTCCTCTCATTTATTTCATGACGCAAGTAATCGATTCGTTCCAACTGTTTTTCTTGCAAATGAATCTCGTCTAACTTCGACTTACGTTTCTTTGTTAAAAAATCAATTCGTGTTTGCTTAGAATTAGGTGTTTCTAATAGCAAACGCATATACTGCTCAACTTCTTTATTACTGAAGCCGACATCGTGCAAAGCCATGATTGTACTTAGACGCTCCAGATCCTGATTATCATATTGCCATTCACCCATCACGTATTTGACAACATTGCATAATCCCCAAGATTCATATTCATCAAGAACTTCAACCGGAATCCGATATTTTTGACTAACTTCTTTTTTGTTCATAATTAATCTTTCCTACAAAAAAATAGACATCCCTTAACGGAACATCTATATTATCAAACCACTTATATGAAATGTATAATGCTTATTTTTCATCATCTGAAATACCTTCTAGGTATTCCTTAGCAAAATCAATAAAAGCCGACACATTACGAGCCGTTATTTGATCAGCTTTCCAAGCCAAGACAGAATTATAAGTTAAAGCCGGTTTCAAAGGAATAAACTTCATTCCTTCATAATGAGCATCCAACTTCAGACACAAGACACTACCCAGACCAGCTCTAGCCATAATCACCGCATTGTAGAGCAAATTGTAATTAGCAGCAACGTGAATTTTCTTCAAATCACTCCCAAACCAATAATTCAATTCACTTTCCATCGGTCTGCTTTTAGATAAAATCAATGTCTGATTTCTCAAATCTTTTGACTCTATGTAATCAAATTTAGCCAACGATGAATCGACTGGTGTCATAACACCCCACTGTTCAACTGGATGCATTCTAGCAAAATCATATTTTTCAGTGCTGACAGGTTCAATCAATAGACCTAAATCCAGTAGTCCTTGTTCGATTCCCCATTTAGTATCCTTAGAGTTACCACTTTGAATTTTGAAAGTTACTAGTGGATATTGCTGACGAAATGCAGTCATAATCTGAGCCAATTCATTCATACTTCGAAGTTCACCACCGCCAATAGAAATTTCACCAGCAATCTCAGCTTTGTCTTCAGACATTTCTGTTTTGATTTTGTCGCTTAGTTGACGCATCTCTTCAGCCCGACGTCTCAACAATAAGCCATCTTCGGTTAAAGTTATTTTGTGACTTTGACGAACAAACAGTTTTGTTCCCAATTCTTCTTCCAAAGCTGCAATCTGCCGTGAAAGTGTTGGTTGGCTAACATGCAACAAATTAGCTGCTCTAGTAATATTCTCTTCACGCGCAATCATCAAAAAATAATTTAAAACACGTAGCTCCATTATCTTATCCTCCCGAATACTAAAAAAGACCACCTATAGGTGATCTTACTAGGATATAGCAATCCTAATGGTGTGACAGTTCCTCATATCTTTGCATCCAAAGATCAACATAGGCCTGTGAAAATGGGCCTTTCTTCTTATCGATCCAATCAATTAAAACGTCGACATTATAATGTAAAATTGTATCTATTTCTGGTGGATAATTCCACATTTTACTGTGTGCCGCATACTCGTCTACATCGAGTAGTCTTTTTTCTCCATCCGGAAAAACCTTAACATCTAAATCATAATCAATATATTTAATGGCTTCTTTATCTAAGGCAAACGGTGTTGCTAGATTGCAATAATAGGACACTCCACTATTCCGAATCATAGTAACGATGTTGAACCAGTACTTTCTATGAAAATAGACTAATGCTGGCTCTCTAGTTACCCAACGACGTCCGTCTGCTTCTGTGACAAGAGTATTCTCATTACAACCGATAATCTCATTCTCACTTGTCTTTAGCACCATTGTTTCACGCCAAGTACGATGTAAATGACCATCATGCTTATAACTCTGGATTGCTACGTAATCCCCTTCTCTAGGAACTTGCATAACTTACCCAGCTTTCTAAACCTAAATCTTATCCAAAAAAAGTATAACAGAGCTGTGAAACGATTGAAAGATAAACAGTTAATTGTTAGCGTCTAAAACACGCTTGATCTCATCGTAATGGTAGCCTTTAGTCATTAAATAATTAATCAATTTAGCTTGCGTATCATAACGATGCTGAACTTTTTCAATCATTTTCTTTAATTTATCAAGTTCCTCATCTTCATCGACTTCTAAATCTAATTTCTTAATAGCTTCGTTAGTAATCTCACTATTAAAACCCTTTTGATATAAACTCTGACGAATCTTTGTCAGCATTTGTTGGAATGAGGCTCGTTTTTGTTTTCGAGCTTGTTTCTTAGCAAATTCAATAGCATTCTCCAATAGAACATCCTGATCAATATCAAATAAACTATCCTGAATGATATTGTCCGGCACACCCTTTTGAAACAATTTTTGCTCAATTATCTTAGGTCCATTAGCGGTCATCCGTAATTGATCGGTGATAAAACTCTTAGCATAACTAGCATCATCCAAATAATGTAGATTACGCAACTTTTCAAGTGTGAATTCGACAGCATCTTTGTGATATTCCTTCTTATATAGATACTCTTTGATTTCTTTTTCTGTTCGCAATTGGTAACTCAAATAATTAACTGCATCACCATAAGCCTTATTTACATTCTCTCGATGTTCAATCTCCGCAACTTGTTGATCGGTCAATTCTACATCTTTCATCAGACGAAATTCGATCAAAGTAGTCTCCGCTACAGGAAAAGCATACTTGCCATCAAGATAGATATTGTAACGTCCCTTACGTTTCTGGGCCTGAATTTTCGTAACTTTTGCCAAAATATTATTACCTCACATGTTATACTCAAGTGTAAGTTTATCGCAAAAACATTCAAAGGAAAAATTATGGATACAAATATAACTCAAGAACTAAAAGTTGGTGACAAATTTCCACTAACTATCAAACGAATCGGTATAAATGGCGAAGGCATCGGTTTTTTCAAGCATGTCATCGTCTTTGTACCAAAAGCTGTTCCCGAAGATGTCATCGTCTGTGAAGTCACTGATGTGCACCCTCGTTTTCTAAATGGCCGTATTCACAAAATCAGACAAGCTAGTCGCTTCAGAAATCCTGAGACACCTGCCTTAGCTGACAAAGTTGGTGGTTTGGATTTTGCTCATATTAAATATGAAGACCAATTAAAATTTAAGGCCGATATTCTCCGTGAATCACTCGAAAAATACAAACCTTACGCTTATGAAAAATACAACATTCGTCCAACTGTAGCCTCAGTTCAACAAGAAAAATATCGTAACAAAGCTCAATTCCCTATTCAAGAGATAGATGGCGAAATCCGTTGTGGACTTTACAAAACAGGCACACAAGAATTAGTTGATTTAACTGAAATGCCAACACAAATGGATCTAACTATGTCGGCCATGCGCAAGATTGTTGAAATCATTAAAGACTTGGAAATCCCCGTTTTCAATCCTAAACAAAAATCAGGAATCCTCAGCATGATTGTCATTCGTGAATCAGTTGAATTTAACCAACTTCAAGTTACCTTCATTACTCGTTCACCAAAATTTATCAAAGAACGACAATTAATTGAACGTATTCAAGAAGAAATTCCTGAAGTTAGTTCAATTTCTCAAAATATTAATAAGGAAGATCAAGGTGCCGTTTGGGGTGATGAAACTAAATTACTCTGGGGTGACGAATATCTCCAAGAAGATATCAATGGCTATATTTTCAACTTTTCACCACGTGCCTTTCTACAATTAAATTCACTTCAAACTGATAAATTGTATGACCTTGTTAACCAAGCACTAGAACCAACTCAAAGAGATATCCTTCTAGATGCATATTGTGGAGTTGGAACAATCGGTATTACTATGTCAGAGACCGTTAAGCATATTTACGGAATTGAAATTATTCCCGAAGCTATCGAAGACGCCAAAGCAAATGCCAAATTAAATGAAGTAGAAAATGCTGACTACTACGTCGGATCAACTTACAAAATCTATCCAGAATTATTAAAAGATGGCATCAACGTCAACTCAATTGTCGTAGATCCACCAAGAACCGGACTAGAAGGCAGCATGATCACAACACTAAATCGCAACCCAGTTGATAAGTTAGTTTACGTTTCATGTAACCCATCAACCTTAGCTAAAGATTTAGTAAGATTAGCGGAACGCTATAAAGTCGTTTATTTACAACCAGTAGATATGTTCCCACAAACACCACACGTTGAAACAGTCGTTAAACTAGTAAAAAGATAGAGAGTGGAACAGAGGCGGTCAGCTCACGAGGATTTGCCTAAGTATCAGAATTGCACAGGAATCTGGCCTACATAGCTCGTTTCCACTATTTTACATAGAACCATGGTTATTTAAAACCTAACAAAAGAGATGAACTATTCATGGAAGAAAATGAATACGATGATAAAAGTTTCTTTGAAGCCTACAGTAAATTTCCACGTTCTGTTGAAGGCTTAAAAGCTGCTGGAGAATGGCCAACCTTTCAAAAAATGCTACCCGATTTTCACGACAAAAGAGTTCTAGATATCGGTTGTGGCTTTGGCTGGCATGATATTTATGCAGCACAAAATGGAGCAAAATCAGTTTTAGGAATCGATCTATCTGAGAACATGCTCAAAGTGGCTCAGGAAAAGAATCATTACGACAACGTTCATTACCAAAAAATGGCAATGGAAGATATCGACTTTCCCGAAAATAGTTTCGATATCGTTATCAGTTCCCTAGCCTTGCATTACACTCCAGATTTCAATCTTATTTGTCAAAAAGTTAGACACAGCTTATCCCCAAATGGAGCATTCGTCTTCTCTGTTGAACATCCCATCTTCACAGCCTATGGCAACCAGGAATGGTTTTATGATGAGAACGGAGAAATAGCCTGCTGGCCTGTCGATCACTACTTTGAAGAAGGCAAACGAGAAGCTGATTTCTTAAACCACAAAGTTGTTAAATATCACAAGACTTTAACGACTTATGTAAATACACTGTTACAAAATGGATTTACACTAAAAGGCTTAGAAGAACCCACGCCACCAAAACATTTGTTAGATATTCCTGGAATGAAGGATGAGTTTAGAAGACCAATGATGCTGATAATCTCAGCAAAGAGAGCGGAGTAGGTCCACTTTTCACTATTTCAGATAGAACTATGGTTATTAAATATCACTACAAACAAAAATACGTTAAACGGAGTAAAATCAAACTCGATTTAACGTATTTTTTTATAACAAATTTCAGGAGGATCCTATCATGCCAACAACAGGAGTTTTTAATATTATAACAATCGATAAACTAATCCTCTTAGTAAAAAGAAATGATGTACCCTTTTGGGATTTGCCTGGAGGAACTTTAGAAAAAGATGAAGACTACCTTACCTGTCTAAAAAGAGAAGCTTTTGAAGAAACCGGTTTGTTCGTTTCTCCCACTAAAAAAGTTGGAACCTTCTATAACAAGCAACAAAATGACCAACAAATAGTTTATTGTAGCCAAATTGTCGGAGGAGAATTAATCATAAGTGGGCCTGAAACAAATGAATTAAAATTCTTTTCAATCTACAAATTGCCACTCAACCTCATTCCACATCGTAGAATGCAGATCAAATTGGCACTCAAAAATTTACCTCCACTTCAACAAAACATCCGAGATAATTTTCTCGTTCAATTATTTAAACATCAAAAAAAGTCGTAGACCTCACATCTACGGCTTTTTCTATACAGTAGTTTCACCAGTAATCAACTTAACAGGCAAAACATAATTATCTTCTAATTCACAATCATGATCATCAATACGTTTTAACAACAAGTCGATCATCACCATCACAATATCTGAGATTGGCTGCATAACTGTTGTCAATTCAGGATGATAAGACTGAACAAAATTCGTCCCATCATATCCAACAAGCTTCACATCTTCAGGGACCCTCATCCCCAAAGCCTTAGCTTGTTGCATAACTAATAGGGCCGTCAAATCGTCAGTACAGAAGATTCCATCAACTTCTCGCTTAGACAATAATTCTTTGATCTTCAATCCTTTAATATTAGGCGTGGCAGAAAAACTGATTTCCATTATATCGAAATCCAAATCACTCTTCGCTAATTCATCTTTAAAGCCAGTCAATCTCGCATTGGTTGGACTATTAGGACGATTAGCACCCGTAATAATTTGTAATTTTTTACTACCTGACCTCATTAAAGTCTGGGCGGCAAGTTGACCACCATGATAATTATCGGAACTAACTATTGGAATTTCATCTGATAAATAACGATCAAACGAAATAATTGGTAATCCCACCTTTTGGTATTCCTCAATCCCCAAATTGTGCGATCCAGCAATAATTCCATCAACACGGTTAGCCATCAACATTCTTAAATAGTCTCGTTCTTTTTCGGCATCACTACCTGCATTGCAAAGAATGATTCGAAAACCCTTTTTGAACAATTGATCTTCAATTTCTTGCACCATTTGTCCAAAGAAAGGATTACTGACACCGGGTAAAATAACCCCAATCAATTGGGTCTTCTTCCCCTTCAATGATCTTGCCAAACTATTGGGTTGGTAATTGAGTTCTCTCATAGCTTCAAAAACCTTTGTTTTAGTCTTTTCCGACAGTGAGCCATAGTTATTAATAACTCGTGAAACTGTTGTCGCTGAAACACCCGCTAATTTTGCAATATCATCTAATGTCGCCATAATCTACCTCATTAATAAATCTTGTCTAAACTAACTTTTTTCACTTCAATATTTTCTGATTCCACCAAGAACTGTTTACCCTGTGGAAAAATCCGACCGGTGATAACTTTTTGTCCACCGTTAACGTATAATTCAAAAACTGTATTATCTAGATACAAATCGGCCTGAATTTCTTTACCAGCACTAACTTTAGTACTTCTTGTCGTACCAAAATCAGTCGCAAAAGGAACTCCAGCATTTGTGCGATCAACTAATATCTTACCATTAGTTGTATCAAGAATAATTTGTAATTCTTCATTAAGTTCCGTCTTAAGTGTTATCGATCCAACTAAGTTTGCTCCCAGTTTGAATGATAACTTGGCTTGAGGCGTAATTTCCTTTGAGTTAAGTGTTTCCTTAACTAACTGATTATTTTCGACTACTGGTATTTGGTACAAATGATTATCTTTGATCTTCAGTTCTTTGATCAAGCTGAAACAGTTAGCCCAGCCTTCTTTATCCGAAGGATAAGTAGTATCTGGAAGACCAATCCAACTGACTGTTAAAGCTCGTCCATCTGGAGCATTGAATCCATGTGTAGCGTAAACATCAAAACCCTCATCTAAGTTTTCGATTGCACTTGGATTAATAAAACTAAATGTCCCCCAGTCAAAGTCCTCACCGATGACTACAGCGTTGGGATAGACATTCGAGTATTGTAACACATCTTGTTCAATTCCTTGCGGACAAAACATCAAAACTGGACGATTATCAACAAATAGTAAATTAGGACATTCAATCATGTAACCACAATTCTCGTCAGTGAACTTCAATTCTGTTTTGTATGACCAAGGACCGGTGACTTCAGAGGCTTGATATACCAAGACATGCCCTGTGTCATCAGCTCGACGCCCACCAATTAAACAATAGTAAGTATTTTCATGTTTAATAATCTGAGGATCACGAAAATGATCTGTATAACCTGGTTTAGGATTTTCAATCAATGGTGTAGAAATTTTTTTGATTTGATTATCCTTACCCATCCAAGCACCATCTTGTTTAGGATGACGTACCCAATTTTTATCACGGACGTTACCGGTATACATCATAAATAACTTGTCATCTACAGGGATTGCCGAACCAGAGTAAGCACCGTGACTATCTTGAGCATCCCCTGGCAACAAAGCTGGTCCGTGATCTTGCCAATGAACTAAATCATTTGAAGTTAAATGAGCCCAACTCTTTAGTCCATGTACGGCACCATAAGGAAATGATTGATAAAACAAATGCCACTGATTATTAAAATAAGAGAATCCATTAGGGTCATTTAAAAGACCAGTTGACGGTTGAATATGATACCCCAAACGCCAATGTGATTGAGCAATCTTCTGTTCGATATCAATTAACTCCTGATCTGACCATTCTTGATATGGCTTATATCTCAATGCAGTTGTCCATTTTGTAATCATAATTTTGACCCATACTTTCTTTGATAATGGCTTCATTGTAACTTATTTTGTTTAAAATTGTCAATCGTATAACATTTACATTTATTTATGTATAGCAGTATATTAATCGCTTACAAAAATATAAAGCAATTATGAATTGCTAAACGTTTGACAATTTATAAAAACCATGTATTATTAAAGTATCGAAACGCTTACATATATTTTAGGAGGAAATTACTATGAATCATGAACAAGTTGCGGATCGAGTACTGAAATATGTGGGACGTGATAATTTAATTGCGGCGGCTCACTGTGCGACTCGATTAAGATTAGTTGTTAAAGATGAAAAGAAAATCGATCAAAAGGGATTAGATACCGATGACGATGTCAAAGGTACTTTCAGTATCAATGGTCAATATCAAATCATCATTGGGCCTGGTGATGTCGACAAAGTTTATGACTTCTTAATTCAAAAGACAGGTCTTAAAACAGTAACCCCTGATGACCTTAAGAATTTAGCCACTAATGGCAAAAAGGCCAATCCCATCATGGCCTTTGTTAAACTTCTTTCCGATATTTTTGTTCCATTAATTCCAGCCCTTGTTGCTGGTGGTTTGTTGATGGCTTTGAATAACGTCTTAACATCCCCTAACCTCTTTGGTGCTCAATCAGTTGTTCAAATGTATCCTGGAATGAAAGGTGTTGCTGAATTAATTAATCTTTTGGCTTCAGCTCCATTCACTTTCATGCCTGTATTAATTGGTTTCTCAGCTACTAAACGTTTTGGCGGTAATCCTTATCTTGGTGCAGCTATTGGTATGGCAATGGTTATGCCCGCTTTGGTCAACGGCTACGATGTTGCTAACGTTATGGCTGCTGGCAAGATGACTTATTGGAATGTCTTTGGTTTAAAAGTTGCTCAAGCCGGATATCAAGGTCAAGTTTTACCAGTTCTAGCAGTTGCTTGGATCTTAGCTACTATTGAAAAATGGCTACATAAGCATATGCCCGCAACTTTAGACTTTATCTTTACCCCACTACTTGCGGTAATCGTAACTGGTCTACTAACATTTATCGGTGTTGGACCTATCATGAGAATTGTCTCCGATGGTTTAACTAACGGTATCGTTTGGATGTATAACGCAACTGGATTCGTTGGTACTGCTATCTTTGGTACCTTTTACTCACCTATCGTTATTACCGGACTTCATCAAAGTTTCCCTGCTATCGAAACACAATTACTGACTAACATTGCTAAAACCGGTGGAGATTTCTTCTTCCCAATCGCTTCTATGGCCAATGCGGCTCAAGGTGCTGCCTGTCTAGCTGTCTTCTTCCTTTCTAAAGACAAGAAACAAAAAGGTTTGGCATCATCAGCTGGATTGTCAGCTCTATTAGGTATCACAGAACCAGCTATCTTCGGTGTTAACTTGAAATTACGTTACCCATTCATCTGTGCCATGATTGCTTCCGGAATTGCCTCTATCTTTATTGGTATCTTCCATGTTCTATCTAGTGCTTTAGGTGCCGCTGGTATCATCGGATTCATTTCTTTCCCACCTAAGTATTACCTACCATTCTTCATCAGTATCTTAATCAGTATTGCTTTAGGTTTTACTCTTACATATCTTTACGGAATCAAGTTCGACAAAGTAACAACTGCTAAACCAGTTGAAAAAGCCGATAATGATACTGTTGCTGTAGCTGATGAACTAATTGCCGCTCCCGTATCTGGTGAATTGATTCAATTAAAAGATGTTAATGATCAAGTCTTCTCCGCTGAAATTATGGGTAAAGGTGCTGCCATCAAACCCACTGATAACAATGTTTACGCTGTAGCCGATGGAACAGTTACCGTTGCTTATGCTACAAAACATGCTTACGGCATTAAGACCAATGATGGTGCCGAAGTTCTTATTCATTTAGGAATCGACACCGTTGATCTTAAAGGACAATACTTCACATCTAACGTTAAACAAGGCGATACTGTTAAAAAAGGTGATTTGCTTGGTACCTTTGATATTGAAAAAATCCAAACAGCTGGTTATGATCCCACAGTTATGATTGTCGTAACCAACACAATGTCCTACGGCGACGTGGATAAATTGAATAAAACAGACGTCAAATCTGGCGATGACATCGTAGCTTTGACAGAATTAGCTGCAAATTATTCCGCTGCCGCAAATGTTTAACCCTTCATGAATCATATAAAAAATGCCTAAATAAATTAGGCATTTTTTTGTGGATTTTTAAATTGCGTAAACAATAACGCTACCAAAACAGCCGCAATCAATCCATTGACCAAATATAGTACCCGATAATCAATAGCTGCAAAGGCTGCGCTATAAATCAAGACACCAATTGGATTTAGAATTTGAACCATAGTGTACATCAAAGTATTGACTCGTCCCAAGGCTTTTTCAGGAATAATCTCTTGTACATACGTAAAGACTGGTGGATCAGAAATTGCTCCTACAAAACCAGAGACAAATTCAATCACAACAAAGATTGCCAAGGTATACTGTGGAACAAGCTTAATTAAGAATCCTAGTAAAAGAAGTTCAACCACTGAGATCCAATAAGTTACCTTTTCAAATTTAAAGACATCTTTAATTTCAACAATCGTAATAATAATTCCGCCTAAGAAAACTCCAAATGACAAAATACCTTGAACATTACCACTGACGACAGTTGAATACTTGAGGATATGAATCAAAACATAAGGAATTCCAATTTGTAAGGAAATACCAGCTAAATTCAATACCATTGCGATTACAGTCAAAACAACTAATTGTGGTTGACCCTTTAAAACTTTAACCAAATCAATCTTTTCATCATCACCAGTAACCGTCTTTTCAACTGTTATTTGCTTAAAATGCGTACTCCAAGTGACTAGTAGCGTCAGACCCTCTGTAAAAATTTCTACCAGAATAATCCAAGTAAATGGTACGACTCCAAACAGAAAACCTGCTAAAGGTGCAGCTACAATACTAGCCATAGACACTCCCGTTGTCTGAATTGAGTTGAGACGTTGAATAGATTTTTTACTAACAATTTGTGGTGTTGAGGATAAATAAGTAATGGAGAATAATCGGCCAAAAATATTCATGGCACAAACAACTACGATGGCCGTATACAAAATATTAGTCCCCATTGAATAGGCCAATAGATATAGTAACAACGAAGCAATCAACAAAGCTTCAGAAATCAAAGCTAATCGTTTATGAGAATATTTATCAATTATTTTTCCAATGATAGGTGCCAAAGCTAGTCCAACAATTGGACCGATGAATAAGCTAGTACCATATCCTAAAGCTGAACCAGTTACCTTCAATAGCTTTAAAGACAATGAGAATGAAAAAATGGTTTCACCTAAGGCATTAATAACTGAAGTACTTCCGGCCTTGATCAATTGTAAATTATCTTGTTTCATAATAGTCATCCCTAACTTGATTGACCATGTTATAACACTTAACAAGATGAGAAAGTCCATTCTCCTTTCAAGCGGTCGTCTAACTTGCCTATCAGGTAAAAGTGCTTCATTGAAGGTTGGTTTTAGTGTTAAACTGCCGTCTTCCGCAAAAGTTGAAAATGCTGGTGGAACGCTGTGGGCGTGACTTGGAGCTAAAAATCTCACACTTCGTGCGAGATTTTGGATCTTCAAGATCAGCCTCATTGTAACCGGCAAAGCCGCTAACAATGATTTCACAGCTGACCGCATTTTCAACTTTTACTCCAGACTAATAAACAACTCTATTTATTATTTTCTAAATTTTCAGCAAAAAAAACAATAGTACCCATTTAGAAACGCAATTATACACGCCTGTTCTAAATGAATACTATTTTAAATTTCTAAATTATTCGAAGTAACCAGCAGATTATATTGTCTAACCAAAATCTATCCTAACCCCTAATTAAGAACAACACACTAGTCCGGAACAACAAGTCCGATTGGTCTCAGCCGTGAAATTTTTCTTGGTAGGTGCTTTTCCCACCTAGAAAAAGACCTGTATTTGAGACAATTGTGAACTTCAATTGGCTCAAATCAGCGTCCCAGACCAATCGAACTTGTTGTGGAGGACGGCAATCGAACATCTATCTATTAGTCCTCTTCTCTAGCAACAACAAAATAATTACCTTCAGGATCTTGGAAGTTAAAAGTCAACACACCATTAACTTCAGAGACTTCCCCTGCACTTAATAAATCATCATGTAGCTCATTGAATCGATTAGAGAAGAACATCAATGATGGTACTGTCTCATCTACTTCTGGTGAATAAATTCTGACGTAATCTTTAGGAAAAATCGATAGCTCGGTTTCCGCAGAAATCCCTACGATAACATTTTGGTAGCCACCATTTAAAGTTTGACGTGCTACTACTTTAGCTCCAAACTCTTCGACCCAAAATTCAACGTTCATATCAACGTCATCGACGTAAAGCATAATTCTAGTTTTCATCTAACAAATCCCTATCCCAAACGACACCCATAGTTTTTTCACCAGTATGTACACTGATAGCAGGTCCTAAATGACTTGTTGAAATTCGTGCGTCAGGGAAGTTATTTTGGAAATCATTGCTCCACTTCTCTAGCATTTCACGATTATTAGAATCAACTACTGTGATGTGCAACTTCCAGTCTGGATGTGCATCTGCATATTTTTGTATCTCTAATGCAATTACACGGAAAGCTCGATGCATGGTTCTTTCCTTACCAATTGCAAAAATTTTACCATCTTTAAAAGTTAACAATGGTTTAACGTCTAATAAACTACCAATAATAGCGGAACGATTACTTAAACGGCCAGTACGACTCAAATGTTTCAAGTCATTAACTGCAAAATAAATATCGGTTGAATCACGTAATTCTTCCATTTTAGCAACGATTTTTTCAGGATCTTCTCCCTTTTGTGCCATTGAACCAGCTAACATAACTAAATCAGCTTCGGCGGCACTGGCAGCCATTGAATCAAATGGGTAAACTTTAGCATTATCATAATCCTTCACGAACATACGTAAGTTGTCCATAAATGAAGTAATTCCTAATGATAAGTGAATTGAGATAATTGTGTCATAACCTTCTGATACCAAACGATCATAAGCTTCTTGGATCTGTCCCATCGAAACTTGAGCTGTTGTTGGTAATTCTGGTTCATTACGCAAATAATCATAAAACTCTTGATCCGTTAATTCTTCTGTTTCTTTGTATTGCTTATTCCCCAAAATAACCGTGATTGGCAAGACGGTGATGTTGTATTGCTTGATTTGCTCAGGTGTTAAGTACGATGCTGTATCAGTTACAACTGCCGTTTTCATATTTTTCCTCTTTTTCAAGTGACTTTGTATTCATGCATATAATAATAACATTTTATTATATTTTTTAAATCTATAGGGTTGTTTTAGTTATTGGAAAGCGCTATCATTTTTGTTAAGTAAACATTTACTAAATGGAGGATCAATCATGAATACTAACGAAATTTTACAAGGATTTGCAGATAAATTTAACCAAACAGCTGAAAAATTGTTTTTCTCACCTGGCCGTATCAACTTAATTGGTGAACACACTGACTACAATGGAGGAAATGTCTTCCCCTGCGCTATCAGTTTAGGAACATATGCAGCTTACGGTAAACGTGATGACAACACTGTTCAAATGTTTTCCGAGAATTTACCTGACAAAGGTATTATTTCATTCTCACTTGACGACCTCAAATTTAACAAAGACGACGATTGGGCTAATTATCCTAAAGGGATGATCTATTTTATTACTAAAACCGGTTACAAATTAGACCATGGTTTCAATCTTTATATCCACGGTAATTTACCTGATGGTGCTGGCTTATCATCTTCTGCTTCAATTGAATTATTGATGGGAACAATTCTCAAAGACGTCTTCTCACTTGATATTGATCAACTTGATTTAGTAAAAATGGGTCAAAAAGATGAGAACGACTTTATCGGTGTCAATTCAGGAATCATGGATCAATTTGCTGTGGGAATGGGTAAAGAAAATCAAGCTATCCTGCTCGACACTAATACTATGGAATATCACTATGCTCCAGTTGAATTAGGCAATAACGTTATTGTTATCATGAACACCAACAAGCATCGTACTTTGGCCGATTCTAAATACAATGAACGTCGTAGCCAATGTGAGGAAGCCTTGAAACTGCTTCAAACTAAATTGGATATCAACTCATTAGGTGAATTGTCAATTGACGATTTCGATCGTAACTCATATTTGATCAATGATGACATCTTGATTCGTCGTGCCCGTCATGCTGTTTTTGAAAACCAAAGAACCCTCAAGGCTATCAACTATCTTAAAGAGAACAATCTTGAAGAATTCGGTAAATTAGTCAATGCTTCACATATTTCACTTCATTATGACTATGAAGTAACTGGTAAAGAACTCGATACTTTAGTCGCTGCCGCTTGGAAACAAGACGGTGTTCTTGGTGCCCGTATGGTTGGCGCTGGCTTTGGTGGTTGTGCTATTGCCATTGTTGACAAAGATAAAATCGTTGCCTTCAAAGAAAATGTTGGTCAAATTTATCAAGAAGAGATTGGCTATGCTGCTGACTTTTACATTGCTGAAATTGCTGATGGACCTAGAGAAATTGCTATAACCGAGGTGGAAAAATAATGTCTTGTGTCGATAAATTTGTCGATCAAATAATTAATGCTGATAACGATTATCAAGAAATGGATCATGTTTACTTATACAATCGCATCTGTGCCCTAGTTGGTGACGATAATTATCTTGAAGCTGAAGATACTAAAGAAGCCTTAATCAAAACAGCTATTCAAAATAAAAAAATTGAAGATAGTCAAACTGCTAAGGAAATCCTTAACGACCAATTGATGGACTTCGTTACCCCACTACCTTCACGTGTTAATCATAAATTCTGGAATCTTTATCAAAAGAACCCAACTGATGCTATCAAATATTTCTATCAGATGAGTCAAGATAATGATTACATCAAAGTTAAAGCCATCGCCAAAAATATTTCCTACCAGGTAGCAACTGATTATGGCAACCTCGAAATCACTATTAACCTATCCAAACCTGAAAAGGACCCTAAAGCTATTGCGGCCGCTGGCAAAGCTAAACAAACTGGTTACCCTAAATGTCAACTTTGTCTAGAAAATGAAGGCTATTTAGGCCGTTTAGGTTATCCTGCTCGTAGCAATCATCGTGTTATTCGTTTTACCCTTGGTGGTGAAACTTGGGGTTTCCAATATTCCCCTTACGCCTATTTTAAAGAGCATGCTATTTTCTTAAATACGACTCACAAACCAATGATCATCAATCAACATACCTTCAATAACTTGATTGAAATCATTAAAATGTTCCCTAATTACTTCGTTGGTAGTAACGCTGACTTGCCAATTGTCGGTGGTTCTATGCTTAGTCACGATCACTATCAAGGTGGTCATCATACTTTCCCAATGATGAAAGCCCCTATTGACCGTCAAATTGAAATTGATGTTGATAATGTTTCCGCCGGAATCGTTAAATGGCCGCTTTCCACAATTCGTTTAACAAGCAAAGATCCTGAAGAATTAGTTAAGGCTGCTACTTTGATTCATGAACACTGGATGAATTATTCTGACGAATCAGTTGATATTAGATCTCATAGTGGTGAAATTCGTCATCATACTGTTACGCCGATTGCCTATCGCAAAGACGAAAACTACGTTATGGATATCGTCTTGCGTGACAACCAAACCTCTGATAAATATCCCGATGGAATTTTCCACCCCCACAAGGATGTTCAACATATCAAGAAGGAAAATATCGGTCTAATCGAAGTTATGGGACGTGCCATCTTACCTGCTAGACTAAAAACTGAGTTAAAAGAGGTTGAACGTTACCTATTAGACCAACCTAACCAAATGGCTCAATATCATAAGACTTGGGCAGATCAATTGAAACAAAAATATGAATTTACAACTGACAATGTGGAAAAGATTGTTGATAAAGAAACAGGTCTTGTCTTTAGTCGTGTTCTCGAAGATGCTGGTGTCTTCAAATGGAATACTCAAGGACAAGCTGCTTTTGACAAATTCATTCGGAGTCTTCAATAATGGCTACCTTACGCGATATTGCTAAAAAAGCCAGTGTCTCACCAGCCACTGTCTCTCGAGTTTTGAACAATGATTTAACTTTATCAGTCACTGATGAAACTAGAGCCAATATTTTAAAAATTGCGACTGACCTTAACTATAAAAAAGCTAATCATCCCAATAGCCACTATCAAAAACATTTAGCTCTAGTCCAGTGGTATTCCGAATCTAAAGAGCAAGATGACCTCTACTATATGACCGTACGTGAAGGAATCGAACAACAGGCACCCAAATACGGATTCCAAATCAGTCGTATTTTTCACAACGATATTGAGGAAATTCCTAATGACACTGACGGTATCATTGCCGTAGGTAAATTCAGTCAGGAACAAGTTCAAACTATGACCTTGATTTGCCCTAACATTGTTTTTATCGACGATGACCAATTCAGTAAAGGGTTCGATTCAGTGTTAACTGATTTCAAATATGGTATTCAAAAAGTTATTAATTATTTTGTTGACCAAGATATCGAAGACATCGGCTTGATATACGGCGAAGAGACTTCGACAGATAATCAGAGAACTATCCCTGATTTACGTTTTAATTCCTTCAAATCAGCTATGGAAGAACACAATCTATTTGATCCCCAAAATTGTTTTAAGGGTGACTTCACTAAAGACTCTGGTTATCTGCAAATGACAAAGGCCTTGGATAAAGAAAACTTTCCACATGCTTTCTTCATTACCAATGACTTGATGGCTGCCGGTGCATTAAAAGCCCTTCAAGAGAATAACATTGCTGTTCCTAAACAAGTTCAACTCTTTAGTTTCGACAACACTGCTCTTTCTCGCTATGTCAATCCCGAGTTAAGCTCAGTAGACGTTGCTACAAATCAAATGGGTGCCGCCTCAGTTGATTTAATGCAGGATCTCTTAACTAATCAGCAACACATTGCTAAAAGAATCGAATTAGCTACTAAACTCATCTTTAGACAATCCACCTATGCAACAATTGAAGATTTATAAATAATTTGTCATTGGGGAGATAAAAATGGATTACATTCAGGACATTCGACACAAAATTGGTCATGAACCAATTATCTTAAATTTTGCTGGAGGAATTCTAACCAACAATAAGAATGAAGTTCTTTTGCAAAAACGTTCTGATACGAATAAATGGGGACTTCCCGGTGGTGCCATGGAATATGGTGAAACAGTTGAAGGTACCTGTCGTCGTGAATTTCGCGAAGAAACTGGACTTGAAGTTACATTAAATTCATTTCTAGGACTCTCCTCTAACCACATTCAGCACTACCCCAACAACGACGTTGCCCAAACCATCGTAACCTTCTTTTTAGTCAACTATTGTAAAGGTGAACTCCATTCTAAGAATGAGGAAACCTTAGATTTAAAATATTTCTCTAAAGAAAATTTACCTGAAATATTCAATCCGCAACACGCTAGATGCTTGCAACATTACTTTGATCATGATTATCCATATTTCGAATAAGCAAGCAATATAATTGTTAGAACTTCAACTCCTACCTATAATTGAGACAATTCCATTTAAAGGAGATGCCAATTATGATGGGATTAACCGGTTGTCATATATTTAGTGGTATGGACTTCATGGGTGGAGGATTCCTCTTTTATGGAATCATTACCTTGTTGATCTTCATTGCGATTGTTTACCTATTTAATGATCATCAAAATAGCCATCGGCAAAATAGTGCGCTAGACATTTTGGATCGTGAGTACGCTCAAGGAAAAATCTCGGACGCTGACTATGCTAAACGAAAAGAAAATTTAAAAAAGTAAAATAATAAAAAATAAGAACAGCTTCTATTGAGAAATATTCGAGTACATAACATATGCCTTGAATACTTAATGGAAGCTGTTCTTTTGATTTAAAATTTTTATTTGGATTATATAGATACTGCATTTTTACTCGCTAATATTGGAACTAACGAACCAGTCGGTAGTAAAAAATCTGTGAGCCCTCAGTGGTGAAGTTTTTACTTAGCTTGAAGTCGTGTCCACCACGTTCCAGCGGCTCACAGATTTTTTGCGGACGACGGCATATTTCAACTACATTAGTTGGTATTAGTTACAATCAAATCAGCTTTTAATTTTTTCCTACTTCTTCCATAAGAAGTTAATTAAAATCCTATCAACTTGCTTATTTTCATGTAGCTTACTGTGGGCAGCCATCTTACCAACAATCTTCTTTTCCCGATAAGACTTGGCACGACCAGAAACTAAATATCTCAACGATTGAGAAGAAGCGTTGGTTACAGCTCCATCAGAATGTGTACCATCATTTTTATCACCAAAAATATTTAACACTCTAGTATTAGTAGGATAAATCTTTCTAAACTTCAATAACTCCTGATAATACTGATTCATAGGCGTAGGTTTACCATTTTTATCTAAACTAATACGTCCTGGTTCATCATCTTCATCAATGATACCGTCAAAATGACCGGCAATATCAACTACCTTATTAATTTTAGGCAACTTCTTATTACTATAATTATCCAAAATATAATAATTAATAGCCATATTCCCCATTGAATGACCTACTAAATTAACTTTTTTAAACTTATAATCCTTTTGCAAAACTTTGATAACATTCTTAGCCCAAAGACCGGCCGTATGATAGTTCAACATTTTATTATCATCATAATTAACTTCAACAATCGGGTTCTTGGCCTTTTTAGGTATAGAACCAATCATTTTAGCGTAACCATTAGGACTAACATTGATTCTCACGATTGTTCTTGTAACTCCCGCCTCTTTAGCAGCACCAGTCATTTGAGTTTCAGCTTGATAACTACTGCCATAACCATGAAAAAAGATAGTTGGAATTGATTCTTGAACGTATTTTTTAGAATTTACTGCTTGTGCATGACAACTATAGGTAAAGAAACCGAATACCACTAGTATCATTGCCATTGCGGTCGAAAAAATAAACTTTTTTTTATTCATAATTTCTCCTCTCACTTATAACCTATATTGTAGCCATTCTCGTACTAGTCGCGTAAAGAAAACACTTAAACTTGATTGACACTTCCAAAATGATTAATTATGATGAATTTAATCTATTTAATATTATTTTAATTTTAGTAAGGAGATTTTGATTATGGCAAAAGCAGATCCAACAACAATTGACTGGAATAACCTCGGATTTAATTACATGGACTTACCTTATCGATTTATCGCTCATTATAAGAACGGTTCATGGCAAGATGCTGGTTTAACTGAAGACAGTACACTCCATATTAGCGAGGCTTCTACTGTTTTACATTATGGTCAGGCAGCTTTCGAAGGAATGAAGGCCTATCGTACTCCTGATGGTCATATTCAATTATTCAGACCCGACCGCAATGCTAGCCGAATGAAGGAATCTTGTGAAAGACTATTGATGCCAGTTTTTCCAGAAGATAAATTCGTTGAAGCCGTCAAAGAAGTAGTCAAAGCCAATTCTGACTTTGTTCCCCCTTACGGAACTGGTGCCACACTTTATTTACGCCCTTTAATTATTGGTACTGGTGCCCAAATCGGTGTCCACGCTGCTCCTGAATACATCTTTACCATTTTCGCTATGCCCGTTGGTAACTACTTCAAAGGTGGACTCACTCCGGTTAATTTCACCACATCACAGTACGACCGTGCCGCCCACAAAGGTACCGGTCAAAGTAAAGTTGGTGGAAATTACGCCGCTAGTCTCTACCCTGGTGACGAAGCTCATAAAAACGGTTTTGCAGATTGTGTTTATCTAGATCCAATTAATCATGAAAAAATTGAAGAAGTCGGATCAGCTAATTTCTTCGGTATCACTAAGGATGATGTCTTCTTGACGCCAAAATCACCATCAATTTTACCAAGTATTACTAAATACTCCCTACTCTGGTTAGCTAAGAATCGTCTGGGACTTGGAGCAGAAGAAGGCGACGTCTACATCGACCAACTAGATAAGTTCAAAGAAGCTGGTGCTTGTGGTACCGCTGCCGTCATCTCTCCTATTGGTGGTTTGGAACACAATGGTAATCTACACGTCTTCTACAGTGAAACAGAAGTCGGACCAGTTACCAAAAAACTATATGAAACTTTAACAGGAATTCAATTTGGAACCGTTGAGGCTCCTGAAGGTTGGGTTCAAGTCGTAGAATAGCAAAAAAGCTGTGATTGATGAAGTCACAGCTTTTTTAATGGAATATTATATGTTTGAGATTCTCAATATTAAAGTGCAGTATCGAAGGGTGAACTGTAACATTAATATTAGAGCAAATTAGTACACTACTGGTAATTAGGGAAAACAGTGTTTTGATAGTACACATGTTACCTTCGACAGATTATCCGAGGGTGATAATAAGTCAGAAGTTAGAACAATTATTTTGCTCTCTCGCATGTACTTATATTGTATATTTAAGCCACCAGTAAGGAATCTACAAATTTATAAAATAATTTTTCTATTATTGAATTAAAATCCAAGCTAAATAATGGTATATTTCTTAGTTTACAGATAAATCAAACTTTTTACGGTGAAAAATTAACCGCATGATAGAATATTACAGAGCATATAATAATAGAAAGAAGGATTTTTTAATGAAAATATATTTTGCAAATGGTCTTTTTGCTTTAGCTGACCGTATGTTTAACGAAGTTGTAGTTGATAAGATCAGAAAGATGAATTCCAATATCGAAGTTTATCTCCCACAAGAAAATGGTGACATCAATGACAAGATGAATTACGCCGATTCTATCAAAATCGCCCAAGAAGATAACAAAGAATTATTATCTTCCGACTTAATTGTTGCAATTCTTGATGGTGACACGATGGACGACGGTGTGGCTTCTGAAATTGGTTTGGCATATGGAAAAGAAATTCCTATTATTGGTGTCTATACTGACCTACGTCAACACGGCGTCGAGAATCCTGAAAAGCTTAAGGCTGTAGGATCTATCGGTGAGAATCCTTTTGCCTATATCAACAATTACACTATTGGTTTAATCAAAATGAACGGTGTTGTTGTTAACAATATCGATAGTATGTTAGAAGAGATTCGCAAATACTTGTAATTTTTTTGTAAAAATTTGACATATAATTGTTTCAGTTTAGTTACATTAACTTTACAGTCAAATTATAACTAATTTACAGTTAAGTTATATTCAACATTTGTCGGTCTAGACGTTATATTATTAATTCCGTTGAGAAAATAGCACACATTAAATAAAAACAAACACAAGATTTACTCGGGGGAATTATTTTATATGAAGATCAAAAAATTCGTAGCATCAGTATTTACCGTAACTACACTTGCTTTAATCGGAATCAGTACTCAAACACAAACTGTTAGTGCTGCAACAACAACAGCTAGTGCTAGTGGTGTTGTTTATGTAACTAACGCTAATGGTGCCGGTATTTACACACAATCACAAAACGGTGTTACTAGAGCTAGTTCTATGCTTGGTA
Organism: Companilactobacillus bobalius; assembly: GCF_002179915.1. Classification (NCBI taxonomy): domain Bacteria; kingdom Bacillati; phylum Bacillota; class Bacilli; order Lactobacillales; family Lactobacillaceae; genus Companilactobacillus; species Companilactobacillus bobalius. The sequence goes on along the minus strand of NZ_MYFM01000003.1, from coordinate 139,392 downwards.
ACAAAACAGCTTGGAGAATCGACAAGACTATGAACGTTGATGGAGCTGTTTATTACGAAGTAGGTGCAAACGAATGGATCTCTGCTAACGATATTTCTACAGAAGCTCCAGCTGTTTCTCTAAGCAAAGATATGTATATTAATGTTGCAGGTGGTGTTAACCTTTATGATGCCCCTAACGGCAATTTTACAGGTAATGTAGCTACTGGACATACTATGGTTCATGTTTACGCAAGTAAAACTGATTCAACTGGTAACACATGGTACGATGTTGGCCGTAGTCAATGGATCAACGGAAAGTACATGTCAACTGACAATGTTAAACAAACTCTAACAATGTCAGCTACAGCTTATGATCCCGTTGTTCTTGGTTCAAACATGGGTTACAGTGGCGTTGCTGCTAACTTATCAAAATTCCCTCGTGGAACACATTTAAGAATTACTGCTAATGGCAAGACTTACGATCGTGTAGTTAACGATACTGGCCTCTTCGCTTACAGCAATCCTAACCAACTTGATATTGCTATGCCTAACTCACAAGCATTACAATTTGGACGTCAAAACGTTACTGTTCAAGTTTTAGGTTAATCAGATAGATTTAATCGGGTATCTCCATTTTGGAGGTACCTTTTTTGTTTTCAATTTTTACTAAGCCGATGTGTTCTTTCATCGAATTTAAGAACTTTCCAAACGAGTAATACCATCCCCACCACAAAGGCTAAGATGGAATAGATTAATGGAGCTGTTACAACAATAATAGTAGCAATTCCCAAAAGAGCGCTGAAGAAAATATTAACTAATTTTTTTAACATAATGCCCTCTCCTTTTCAGTTGCTCAAGATTCTACTAAAGAGAATAATTATTCCAAAAACAAAGGCAATAATTGAACTGATCACGCCACCTGTAATCCAGATATAAAAGTCCAGTAGGATAAAAGCTAAAGTTAAACTTCTACGATATACTTGATCCATTTGTATCAAATCCTTTTTTTGGTTTAAGGATATTCTATTATTTTGAAGTTAATTGTCCAAGAAATTAGTCCACATAAAAAGGCTGAACCCTCATTGATTTAGCCTTCCTTATAACCATTTTTGCCAAGATGTCTAATTAGATAATAAAAAAAGAGCTCTCACTTGTGGAGAGCCCTCTAGTTAGATATAAGTGGTAAGATGAAATCTACTGCAGTTTTCATCAATATTCAATGAATCTTACTACTTTTAAAACATATCTTACTATCTAAATATGTAATTCTTTTGTTCAACTAATGGATCCTAGCGAACCATGTATTGAGCTTGCGCGACTAACTAATTAGGTCGATCTTATGTTAACTTTTGTCGCTAGTTCCAAGAATGTCCTTAAACTGCACTGACTCTAACTTTCTATTTGTTCTTTACTGATCCTATCTTGTAACAGATAAAACTTTCTAAATCAAAAACTTTTAGGGCTGCAGTTCCTGACACTTCATCTTTACCACGTCTATAATATAACTCATTTCGTAAGCGTTTACAATAAATAACTCTGGAAAATTTAGACACTACGTCATTAAATTCTGAACGCAAAAAAAGAGTTCTCACTTGTGGAGAACTCTTAAGTTAGATATGAGTGGTAAGACGAAATTTACTGCAGTTTCATCAACTTTTAAATTGAATCTATTTAAATAAATGAATCTTACTACCTGAAACATATCTTACTATAAATATATTTTGTTCAACTAATGGATCCTAGCGAACCACGTATTGAGCTTGCGCGACTACTTAAAAGGTCGATTTTATGTTAACTTTTGTCGCTAGTTCCAAAAATGCCGTTGAACTGTATTACTCTAATTTTCCTTTGTTTTTGACTAATCCTACCATCCCCTAGAAACGATAAAACTTTCTCATTCAAAATCTTTTAGGGCTACAGTTCCTGACATTTCATCTTTACCACGTCTTTAATATAGCATCTTAAGTAAGCGTTTGCAATACCTTACTTTAACTTTTTATAGAGTCGTTCATTCTCTTTAATTTCACTCAAATAGAACTTGCTATTAACTGCTTGGGGATCAACAATTGTTCCATCTTGATACTCAACTTGATACATCTTTTCGTAATCTGCAATGCTCATTTTTTGACGATTATCAAGCATTTCTAAAATGCCACTTTGATCAATAACCTTATCAAAACCAGCTTGAATTTCGCCACTATATAATTCACCAACAGCACCTGAACCGTAACTGAATAATAATAATTCTTCATTGGCTTGAGCAGCATTAATCAAATAAGACAACAGTCCTAAGTAAAGTGAACCAGTATAAAGATTCCCTACTTCACGGCTGAATTTGATACTAGCTTGATAGTGTTCTGTCAATTTTGCGTACTTGACATCTGAAATCTTGCCTTCCAAAGTTCTTAAAGCTTTTGTACCCATCTTCGTATAAGGAATATGGAATAATAAAGTTGAGAAGTCATCAATTGTGGCTGAATACTTATCTTGATATTTTTTCCATAAAGTATTGAAGAAATCGACATATACTTCATTAGAGAATTTACCACGGGCAAAAGCCGTCTTGGAGAATGTTGGACGCCAGAAATCACCCACATTACGAGTCATGTAAACTGATTTGCGAGTCAATTTCAAAACACGTGGATTTTGACTAACGATCATCGCCACTGATCCAGCACCCTGAGTTACTTCACCAGGAGTCTTGATACCATAACGAGCAATATCACTAGCAATAACTAGTGCTTTTTTATCAGGATTTTGACTGACAAAATCAACCGCTGTTTGTAGTCCAGCTGTGGCTCCATAACAAGCCTGCTTAATTTCAAAAGAACGGATATCTTCTGGTAAATCTAATAGATCCATCAAAAAAGCTGCCGATGATTTAGACTCATCGATACTGCTTTCTGTTCCGACAATTAGTAAACCTAAGGCCTTTTTATCTTCGGTGGTTAAAATACTATCAGCTGAATTAGCAGCCATAGTTACCACATCCTCGTAAGGTTGTGGAACAGCTTGTTTGTCTTGTCCAATACCAATTGTAAATTTATTAGGATCAACATCCCTAGCTTTAGCTAGTTCAACAATGTCGATATAATTTTTAGGAACGTAAACGCCTATTTTATCAATACCTATATCCATTATTTACCTCTTAATTCCATTAAAATATTCTTTGCATTTTCAATTGTATAATTTTTTGTTTGATTTAATTGTTTCGAAACTTCATCAATTTCAGAACCACTGGCACCAGCCGAAACCGCTAATGACTTACTCTGTAGTCCCATATGACCAGCCTGAATTCCAGTTGTCACTAAAGCTCTCAGAGCTGACAAATTATTAGCCAATCCAACTGCAGCCACTACTGACTGTAATTGTTTACTATTAGTGATCTTCATAATTGCCAAACTAAGTTGAGCCATCGGTAAAGCACTTATTGCCCCACCGACGCTACCGAGTTCAATTGGCATTTTTAAAGTGCCCAATAATTGCCCATCTTTGATCTGCCATTCACTGAACGGTTGATACTGTCCAGATTCAAAGGCAAAACTGTGAGCCGCAGCTTCTTGAGCACGGAAGTCGTTTCCTGTAGCTAGATAAACTGCATCAATTCCGTTCATAATACCTTTGTTGTGAGTCACAGCTCGTTTAACTGACTGTTTAGCAAAATCAGCTAGTTTCACGATTCTAGTTGCTACTTCAGAACCAGACATAGATTTCGTCTTGAGTTGTTCAAAATCAATCGCCGCTTCAGCAGTAATGACTTGTCCCTGACCACTATTAGACAAAATACTACATAAGATATCACCTGAAACCAAGCTAGAAATCTTATGAGCTGTCTTTTCCAAAATTGAATTAACCATATTGGCACCCATAGCATCAACCGTATCGATACCGAGTTCAATTTCAAAGAAATCATCGTAGCGATTAAATTTCAACGAAACGATACCGCCACCTCGTTTAATAAGACTGGGATGCGCTTGTTGAGCAAATTCAAATATCTCTGAATCTTTCTTTTCTAAGGTTTCAATATCGGTTTTTGTCAAATTTTCCAAAACGATTTGACCATAAACTACTCGAGAACTGGGGAATGTTCTAAAACCACCACTATTTTTGATACGTTTAGCAGCATTAGAAGCTGCAGCAATCACAGAAGGTTCCTCGATAACCATTGGCACAAGATAATCTTGTCCATCGACTACAAAGTCCGTGGCAAAACCATAGGGCAAACTAAAACTACCAATCTGATTTTCGCTCAAACTATTAGCCAAATCTAAAGAAATGGTTTGACGATTCTGCAACAATTCAGCTTGTTTGGTCGTCAGATAACCCGTTTGAACCAATAACTTAATTCTTTCTTCATTCGTCATTTCATAGATTTTCATAGCAGTTTAATACCCATAGCCATACCCATGCCGCCACCAATACATAATGAGGCTAAACCTGTTTGCTTCTTTTCTTGTTGTAACGAATTTATCAAGGTAGCAATCATACGAGCTCCTGTAGCTCCTAATGGATGTCCTAAGGCAATTGCTCCTCCATAAATATTCAAACGATCCATTGGTAGATTCAAATCACGACTAACGGCTACTGCTTGTGAAGCAAAAGCTTCATTAACTTCATATAGATCAAAATCATCTAAACCAGTCTTGTAACGATCAAAATACTTATTTACAGCATAGTATGGAGCATATCCCATATAATTAGGATCAATTCCTACTTCTGTATAACCCGTAATTTCAGCTACCGGTGTCAAACCTAATTCAGTTGCACGACTTTGTTTCATCAGAATAACCGCTGCGGCACCGTCATTGATTGGTGAAGAATTTCCGGCTGTAACAGTACCTTGTTTATCAAATACAGTTCTTAATTGACCCATTTGTTCCAAAGTTGTTGTCGGACGAATTGACTGATCAGTAGTTATCTCTTCGCCATTAACTTCAATCGGAATAATTTCCTTAGCCAATTTGGACTCTGCTTGATGAGCCTTTTGATGAGAATTGTAGGCAAACTCATCTTGTTGCTCACGACTGATATGGAATTTCTTAGCAACATTTTCAGCCGTTATACCCATAGGTAAATTGTTGAAGGCATCATTTAGACCATCATTGAATAATGTGTCAGAAAGTTTAGGACTGACTTCCATTTTTCCAGTTCTAGGAGCATAGAAAGGTGCATTAGACATACTTTCCACACCACCAGCAACAACGATATCTGCATTACCCATAGTAATAGCTGCGATACCTTCGTAAATGGCCTTCATTCCAGAACCACAAACTTGATTAACCGTCATGGCAGTCGAGTCTACTCGACCACCAACGTTTAAACCAATCTGTCTAGCAGTGTTCTGGCCCATTCCAGCTTGATATACATTTCCAAAAATGAATTGATCAATCTTTTTAGGGTCAATCTTATTCCTATCCAATAATTTTTGAACTAATTGTGTTCCTAATTGAACTGCCGTCAAATTAGCATATTGACCACGAAACTTACCAATAGCAGTTCTCTTTGCGTCTATAATTACAATTGGATCCATAATTTATTTCCCTTCAAACTTGATAAGATATCGGTTCTTATTGCATGACTGTATGATTCCGTCCTCCACAACAAGAAAATTTGGCTGGAACGCCATGGGCCGACTGGAAGCTAATAAATTTGCACTTTGTGCAAATTTATGGATCTTCAAGTTCGACCTTTACCTAAGCAATAAATTGCTAAGGTAAATTTCATGGCTGAGCCAATTTTCTTGTTGCTCTGAACTAGTGTGTTGTTCTATCTTTCTACACTTAAATAGAATTAAAAACTATCCAACCACCGTAATTCTAACTGATAACAATAGAAACAGAAACACAGTCGGTAGTAGAAAATCTGTGGGCCCTAAGTGGTGAAATTCTACTTAGCTTGCGAAGCAAGGTTAGTAGAAGACCGAGCTTAGAGATCCATGATTTTTCGCGAAATGAAAAATCATTAGCTTCAAGTCGTGTCCACCACGTTCCAGCGGCCCACAGATTTTCTATGGACGACGGCATCCTCAAGCCATATCAGTTGGTATCGGCTACAATATATTTCCAGCAAGAACCAAAATATCCTTAAGCTTACATAATAATTTAATTGGACAATAAAAACAATTATTTAGTGGAGAATTCTTATGCGTACTATTGATTTAATCTTATTATTAAATGACTTCAAAAAGAACAACCGCATTTTCGTTGAAGATGACGACCAAAGGTTGGCCGTTGTCGATATTGAAATAATTGACGATACGGTTGTTCTGAAGACATCAACCAAATTACACGGTCTTAAAAACTGGGAGTTTCTAGTTTTACTAAATCAAAAAGATTACTATGAATTTCCGATTTTTTATCATAATAAAAACAGCCACAAACAACTCTTCGGTTTCAGAGTCGCTAATGACTGTCTATTACTTGGTTAATTATTTACTTGATTTCTTGCTAGCAGGTTTGTCTTCTGCTTGAAGTTTCTTAGCAAGATCCAAAATGTATGGTTTTAACTCACTTTCAACTTCAGGATGAGTCAAACCATATTCAATATTTGTCTTAACATAGCCAAATTTGTTACCAACATCATATCTTTGACCCTTGAATTCATGAGCAAACACACGTTGTGTCTTATTCATACGATCAATTGCATCAGTCAATTGAATTTCGTTACCAGCACCTGGTTTTTGAGTTGCTAGTAAATCAAAGATTTCTGGTGTCAAAAGATAACGTCCAATAATAGCTAGATTACTTGGAGCATCTTCAGTCTTTGGCTTTTCAACAAATTTCTTAACATTATATAGTCCAGGGGCTGTTTCGCCTTCAGGATCAATAACACCATACTTAGAAACATCTCTTTCTGGTACTCGCATAACAGCTAGAGTTGAAGCATGTGTCTTGTCATAGTCGTTAATCAATTGCTTTGTCAAAGGAACCTTATCCTTCATTAAATCGTCACCCAACATAACAACGAATGGTTCGTCACCAATAAATGAACGTGCTTGAGCAACAGCATCTCCTAAACCATTTGGATGAGCTTGACGACTGTAGTACAAGTTAACACCCAAATTAGTTGTGTCTTGAACAACTTTCAATAATTCTGTCTTGTTCTTTGCTTGAAGATTTTGTTCCAATTCTGGTACGGCATCAAAGTGATCTTCAATAGAACGCTTATTCTTACCAGTAATAATCAAAATATCTTCGATACCTGAAGCCTTAGCTTCCTCAACGATAAATTGAATTGTTGGCTTATCAACAATTGGTAACATTTCCTTAGCTAAAGCCTTTGTTGCTGGTAAAAATCTTGTTCCTAATCCTGCTGCTGGTATAATTGCTTTTCTAACTTTCATCAATTATTCTCCTTTTCGTGCGATTTCAGATAACTAGTTAACTTACCAGTATTTCTTCTTAAAAATGGACCGCCGTATGCTTCGGCAAAACCGACGTTAACGGCATTTCCAAATAAAAAGATTGTTACTGACATATTCACCCACAGTAAAAACACAATAATGGCACCAATTGCACCGTAATTGTCCCAAGCCGATCCAAAATATTTTAGATAGTAAGAGAACAATTGCGATAATCCTAGTAAACCAACACTAGTAATAATTGATCCGGTTATTATGTAATAAAACTTAAGATGGATATTAGGTAAAAAATAATACAAAGCAAAAACGATCATCAATATTATAACAATAGCAAAGGGCCATTTCCAACGCATAAAGACATCTAAAAGTGTTGACTTTATACGTAGCAATGGAACTAGCCAATTTAAAAATATTTGTCCAAATGTAAACGTTACAATCGCCATCACACCAATCACTAATAACATTAGCGTCATTAAAAAGGCTAACGTCCGACGAATAACATAATTTACAAAAGTTTGTTCAGCAAATAGATTATTAATATCTAGTCCATAGGCCTCATTCATCGTCATTTGAGCAATATTCAATCCACGTGAAATTGCCCATAAGGATACGACAATACCAACTGACAAGACGCCTTTGTTGGAATTAGACAAGACTTTTACTATCGTGGGTAAAAAATAATGATGCAAATCATCAGGCAAAATAAACTCGATATAACTAATAACTGTCGGTTTATCCAAATGTAATAATGGGATTAAATTTCCCACAACAATTACCGCTGGAAACAACGACAACAAAATATAATATGTGATTGCTTTGGAAGCCATGGGGACATTAGAATCACTCATCGCTTGAGTAACATATTTAACAAAGCCAAATAACTTCTGCTTTTTAGTTATCGATTGCCTAAACAGTGGTATTTGTTGCTTTTCTTCTTCCATTATTTATCCTCACTATTTTAAAGTAAGTATTTAGCATCATATTCTGGATCTTGAGAAGTCAAGATCTTAGGACCATCTTTGGTAATGGCAATGGTATGTTCATATTGTGCTGAATCAGTTCCATCGGCAGAAACAAAATATTCCCAGCCATCAGCTTTAACAAACTTATCTTTAATTTCCCACGTTCCAAGGTTAACCATTGGTTCAATAGTAATTGTCATTCCTTCACGTAAACGCAAACCTTGTCCTGGTTCGCCATAATGAGGAACGTTTGGAGCTTCATGCATGGTTGGTTGAATACCATGACCAATCAAGTCACGGACATCGCCCATATGATTTTCATCTTCAACATAATGTTGGATAGCATAACCAATATCACCAAGACGATTGCCAACTACAGCTTGATCAATTCCCAAGTATAGAGCCTTGTGTGTTACATCCATTAATTTTTGATCTTCAGCTGACAAATCTCCAACTGCATATGTCCAGCAAGAATCACTTTCATAACCATTTAAGTTAACGGTCATATCTACTTTTAGAACGTCACCGCTCTTTAAAATAAGGTTCTTACGAGGAATACCGTGGGCAACTTCATCATTAACACAGACACAAGTTGCATACTTGTAGCCTTCAAAACCCTTTTCTGATGGACGACCACCGTGTGAAACGATATAGTCGTTAGCAAAATTTTCAATTTCCATTGAAGAAATTCCTGGTTTAATAATGTCACGTAAACCAATATGTGTATTAGCAAGCAATTCTCCAGACTTTCTCATTCCTTCGATTTCTCTTGCAGATTTTAATGTAATCACTTTATAACATGTCCCTTCAAAAATATGTTAGTTTCATTATAACATTAGAGGGTTTCGGAATTAGATAGCCCGTGATATTAATTTTTGCTATAATATCTAAAGATTAAATAATGAGGCGACAATTATGACAAAAGTAAAAATTGTTTTTGCTAGCATTACTGGTAATGATGAAGATATCGCCTATGTCCTAACTGAAAAGTTCGAGGATTTAGGTTGTGATGTTGATATGAGCGAAGTTTCTCAAACAGATGTAGCCGACTTTGAGGATTCTGATATCTGCATTATCGCTAGCTATACTTATGACCAAGGTGTCGTGCCAGATGAAGCATTGGACTTCTACGATGACATGCAAGACCTTGACTTAACTGGAAAAGTATACGGTGTCTGTGGTTCAGGTGACACTTTCTATGAGGATTTCTGCCGAGCCGTAGAAGAATTCGATAAAGTATTTCAAAAAACTGGTGCTACTCGTGGAGCTGACTCTGTCAAAGTCGAGTTAGGACCAGAACAAGAAGATATCGATAACCTCGACAATTTTGCTGAACAAATCTTTAAAAAGGCACAAGAAATGGATCTTTAAAAATGGACTTCTTAAAAAAATACCGTAATTTTGGAGTTTACTGTCTCTTTGGTTTTTTAGCATCACTATTAAATATCGGAATTTTCGATCTATCGCATAACTATTTCCATATTACCTTGTGGATTGCTAATACTATTGCTTGGTTTATCTCCAACTTCTTTTCATTCTTTGTAACGAAATTATATGTTTTCAAATCTGAAATGGAAAACCTGAAGAAACTATTTAAAGAAGGAATGTTCTTCCTTGTTTCACGTATCTTCTCACTGATCTTTGATGATATTTTCATGGTCGTAGCGGTTTTCATTTTTCCTTGGAATAACTTGATTATCAAAGCTATTGATCAATTGATTGTTGGGCTATTTAATTACTTCTCATCGAAGTTAATTTTCAATTATCAAAATCGTCATTTGATTGATCGTATTAAAAATTTAAAAGCACGTCGAAAGAGTCGAAATGAAATTTAATTCGATTCTTTTTTGTTTGACTAAATATTTCGTCTTCCGCAAAAGTTGAAAAGGCGGTGGAACGCCGTGGGCACAGCTTTTACTCCAGACTGGTAAACTTCTCTATTCATTATTACTTTCTAAATTTTTAAAACAAAAATAACAACATCAATTTAAATAAACGTTACCTCAATTCTATCCAAGCATAAAATTATCTAGCTCAACTTGGCCCACGGGAGTCCTATATTAACCATAATTGTAAAGAAATTTTTTATAATATTTTTAAAAGAAAAAAGAGTGTTCATCCAATTTTAACAAATTGATATGAACACTCTTTATTAATTATGTAGAATTAATGCCTTAAACCACCGATAACATTGGAATCAAAGAATTAGTCGGTAGTAAAAAATCTGTGGGCCCACAGATTTTTTGCGGACGACGGCATATTCATCCACATTAGTTGGCATCTAGTTACAATTGAACTTGAGAATATTTCTCACCGTTTATTTAAATTCGTCTGGTTTCTCTGTTGTTTGTTTGAAGTAATAGCTCATTGCATCCAAAATACGTTCGGAAGCTTTACCGTCACCGTATGGGTTTTTGGCATTTGCCATACGATCGTATTCAGCGTTGTCAGTGATTAAACGTGTCATTTCTCTCTCAACTACTTCAGCGTCTGTACCAACTAACTTCAAAGTTCCAGCTTTTACACCTTCAGGACGTTCTGTTGTGTCACGTAAAACTAGGACTGGTTTTCCTAATGATGGGGCTTCTTCTTGAACACCACCGGAATCTGTCATAATAAAGTAACTTCTTGATGCTAAATTATGGAAGTCGACTACATCTAATGGTTCGATCAAATGAATTCTATCTACCCCACCTAGAATTTCTTTAGCAGTTTGTTGAACGACTGGGTTCAAATGTACTGGGTAAACTAATTCAATGTCATCATGCTTAGCAACAACTTTACGCATTGCTCTGAAGACTTCTTTCATTGGTTCACCTTGGTTTTCACGACGATGCATTGTGATTAAAATCATTTTCTTGTCTGGATCAATTACATCTAAGATATCATGATGATAATCTTTGTGAACGGTGCTCTTCAAAGCATCGATAGCTGTGTTACCAGTTACAAAGATATTTTCGCCATGATGATTTTCCTTCAACAAGTTAGCTTTACTTTCATCAGTTGGAGCAAAGTATAGATCAGTTAAATCATCAGTCATTTGACGATTCATTTCTTCTGGCCATGGTGAATACTTATTCCAAGTTCTCAAACCGGCTTCAACATGTCCAATACGTGTTTGATGATAGAAGGCTGACAAAGCGGCACTGAATGTAGTTGTTGTATCACCATGAACTAGTACAATATCAGGTTTTTCTTTTTCAATGATACTATCTAGTTCCTTCAAAACTAAACCAGTGATACCACTAAGTGTTTGACGTTCCTTCATGATATTTAAGTCATAATCAGGCTTGATCTTAAAAATTTCAAGCACTGAGTCTAACATTTCACGATGTTGAGCTGTAACTACTGTCACAGTATCGAAACGATCACTATTTTGCTTTAATTTTAAAACTAAGGGTGCCATTTTAATTGCTTCGGGTCTGGTACCAAAGACCGTCATAACTTTAATTTTATCCAAAATTATCACCTCAATAAATTACCTACAGTATATCAAAGATAACTTTATTAATATAGGTAGACACGTTTGTTTCATAGGATATCGTTTTCTGAAAGTTTTTGCGTATAATATAGATATTATGATTAATATTCCAATACTAATAGTCCTCAGTATTTTAACAACCTTAATTGCCTTCTTCATCGTCATGGCAATTTATAACACCTTCATCAAATCCACCAGTAAAAAATATTGGTGGTTCATTTTAATTGGCCTGCTTATCCTTTATATGATAGCGTTTTACATCTATTTTCACATCCATTAATGGGTTTACAGAAATAGTTTGTTAAAAAAAGTATTAATTTCTACCATTTTGAGTTAGAATTATCAATGTATTCGAAAATGAATTTTATGGAGGTTTATCGATGGTTTTAACAAACGGTAACGAAATTTTCAATAACGCCCGTAAAGGCAAGTATGCTGTTGGTGCTTTTAACATCAACGACTTGGAATGGACACGCTCAATTTTGGCTGCTGCCCAAGAAACACAAACACCTATCTTGGTTCAAACATCAATGGGTGCTGCTAAGTACATGGGTGGTTATGAACTATGTCTACACCTTGTACAAGACACAATCAAGTCAATGGGTATCACAGTTCCAGTTGTAATGCACTTGGATCATGGTAACTACGAAGCTGCTAAGGAATGTATCGAAGTTGGATATAACTCAGTTATGTTCGATGGTCATGACCTTCCATTCGCAGAAAACCTTGAAAAGACTAAGGAAATTGTTAAATTAGCTCATGCTAAGAACATGTCTGTTGAAGCTGAAGTTGGTTCAATCGGTGGTACTGAAGATGGTATCGTTGGTTTAGGTGAATTAGCTGATGTTGAAGAAGCTAAGACTCTTGCTGCTACAGGTGTTGATTACCTTGCTGTCGGTATTGGTAACATTCATGGTGTTTACCCTGACAACTGGAAAGGTTTAAGCTTTGACCGTCTTAAGGAATTAGCTGATGTTATCAAGACACCACTTGTTCTTCATGGTGGTTCAGGTATTCCTAAGGAACAAATCATCAAGGCTGTTTCAATGGGTATCTCAAAGGTTAACGTTAATACTGAATTACAACTTTCATTCGCTAAAGCAACACGTGAATATATCGAAGCTAAGAAAGACTTGGATATTGATGAAAAGGGTTATGACCCACGTAAATTGCTTGCACCTGGTGCTAAAGCTATTACTGAAACAACTAAGGAACGTATCCAATGGTTCGGTACACCTTCAATCAAATAATTATTTGATAAATAAAAAACAGAGACTTCGGTCCCTGTTTTTTTTGTTCTAAAATACCCTATTAGAAATCCTATACATCAAGGACAATTCTAATAGGGTATTTTTATAATTACTAATCTTATTTGTAATAAGAAACCTTAATCAAATCCAATACTAAGAACATAACAAAGCAAATCAAGAAAACAGCCAATACATTTAAAGCCGCTGTATGCAACCATAAAATACTTATCAAACTGGATAGAACTAGATTAATAAATATAACGGTCCCCACTGATTTACTTGTTTTAATTGACCAAAAATGATCTCTCGTTCTTGTTGAAAGAATCATCCCCATTGCGGAGTAAATCAAGTAAACAAATAATATTCCGCTAATTTGGGCATGTGTGAAACTAGTAAATTTGACACTATACCACAACATTGCAAATCCTAATATTAACCAGCCAACTGTATAGATAGCCGAAATTTTCGATAGGTTCTTCAAATTCCAAGCTTCTGGCAAATGATTAATTTTTACTCGATCAGTTCCCAACGTCAAAGTAACACAATCGTTAAAAATAACGATAAAAACGATGATATTCAACGAAACTGGGAAGAAGTTAGTGAATAAATAACCAATAGTTAATAAAAGTGCTAATTGAGCTGTTCTTGCCAATTTAGTGATCAACCAGGTCATCATTCTCTGATAAACTCGATGACCAGCATCTACCAATTCCATGATTCCTTTTAAAGAAGGTTCTGTCAGAATAATTCTTGCAGCTAACTTAGAAATGTCAGTTGCGGTATCAATGGCAATCCCAACATCAGCTTTCTTCAATGCTGGCGCATCATTGACACCATCACCTGTCATACCAACAACGTAACCTTTATCTTGTAAGGATTTTACAATTTTGAATTTATCTTCTGGATAAACATCAGCAAATCCTCCAAATGACAAAGGAGCAGATAGTGCTTCATCAACTGTACCGATTCGATCATTTAGACCCACTTTTTGTGCAATGGCTTGAGCTGTTGGTACTGTATCACCAGTTAACATTAAAACAGTGATTCCCTGCTTCTTTAATGCAGCAATTGTTTCTGGCATGTCAGGTTTAATTTGATCCTTAAAAGTTATCAAACCAATGGCTTCCTGATTGATAGTCAAAACCATTACTTGCAATCCCTGCTGTGATAGTTCGTCAATTTTAGATTTTACTTGATTCTCTAAATTACCTTTTACAGGTGATCCCAAAAATATTTCATCACCATTGTTGAGAACGGCTTTTGCACCTTTCAATTTAGGATCAAATGAAATTTGTTGTTTCACTTCAATTGAAACTATATCATCCGACTTAGCTTTTTGTAGGATTGCTAAATCAAGCGGACTGACACTACTGGGTTTGACGGTTGCTAATGCATATTTGAATAACTGCATTTTATCCAACCCGTTCAAACTTATAATTTCATCGACTACCGGTTTATTCTTGGTAATTGTTCCGGTCTTATCCATTAACAAGACATTCATCGAACCAGCTTCCTGAATACCAGTAAGCCCGCTAACCAAAACACCCTTTTTCGACAAACTGCCTGCTTCTAAAGAGTTGGCAACCGCAAAACTCGATGGCATTGAGATAGGAATTGTAGCTACAAATAGAATAACTACGAATGGTAATAATGAAAGAAACGGTGTATGTCTAATCAATGCAGTAATAGTTAAAATGACTGCTAAAACAACATCCAAATAGGCCAAATACTTAACAACTGTAAAAAGTAAATTTTCCAATCTACCTGGAGCTTCGTTTGTCCTAACCAATTCTGTTGTTTTACCTAGACTACTGTGAACACCAGTTTTTTCAACTGTTACATCCGCTGTACCTTCGATAATCGTTGAGCCAGAATATAACTCATCATCTTCTACTTTAGTAACAGCTTTCGTTTCACCAGTGATAACTGATTGATTAACTAAAATGGCACCCTTAACTACTTTACAATCAGCTGGAACAACTGATCCGACTGACAAATGAATCAAATCACTAGGAACTAATTCCCGACTCGATAATTTTTGCCATTTACTATCACGAAGCACACTTGCGTAAGCAATCAATTTTGTATCCAATTCACCAATTGATTTTGAAGCTCGATTCTCCTGAATGGCTCCATCAATTGCTGAAAATAGTAATAGGGCAAAGATAAAGACAACTTGAATAAAGTTACCTAAAATCAACTCAATTACTAAAGCTAATTCGATTACATAAGGAATTGGACCAACCAAACGTTTTAAAATCAAACTGATAAATGATTTTTGAATCTTTGGCGTCTCATTATATCCGTATTCTTGTCTGAGTTTCTCAACCTCTGGTGTGGTAAGTCCATATTTTTCTTTCATGATTTATTGATTAGTCAAAGTCCACATCATTTGGGAAATGAGCTAGATTAGATTCTTTGCCTAATTCTTCCTCAATTCTTAATAATTGATTGTATTTAGCTAGACGTTCACCACGTGCTGGAGCACCTGACTTCAATTGTTCAGCATGCATTGCCACTGTAAAGTCAGCCAAGAATGAATCTTCAGTTTCACCAGAACGATGTGACATCATTGTTGTATAGCCATTCTTTCTAGCAACACGGATAGCTTCCATTGTTTCAGTCACAGTACCAATTTGATTCAACTTAATCAAGAAACTATTAGCCATACCCTTCTTGATAGCTTTTCTGAAGAGTGCAGGATTTGTACATACATTATCATCAGTAACAATTTGAACACGTTTGCCATTCTTTTGTGTGAATTTAGCAAAGTTTTCCCAATCATTTTCACCAAAGGGATCTTCCATTGAAACAATTGCTGGATACTTATCTAGCAAACCTTCATAGTATGTACCCATTTCTTCGGCACTACGTTTCTTACCTTCAAACAAATATGAACCATCATCTTGGGCAAAGCTAGAAGCAGCAGCATCAAAGGCAATACCAATTTCTTCACCGGGAACGTAACCAGCATCTTTAATCGCACGATTTAATTCATCAATGGCAGCTTCACTTGACGGAAGATCAGGAGCAAATCCACCTTCATCACCTAGGCCTGTTTGATAGCCTTCTTTTTCAAGATTCTTCTTCAATTGATGATAAACGTTAACAATCTTTTCAAATCCATCACGGAAACTTGTACGTTTGATAGGTGTAATTAAGAACTCTTGCATATCAATTCCGTTATCAGCGTGTTCACCACCATTAATAACATTGTGGAATGTTTGTGGCAATTCTAGATCAACACCACCGAGATAACGGTAAACAGGAATTCCTTCTGCATTAGCTGCAGCACGAACTGTGGCAATTGAAACACCTAAAATAGCATTAGCACCTAACTTAGCTTTATTTGGAGTGCCATCAAGGTCAATCATCATTTGGTCGATATGAGCTTGATTGAAAGGATCAGCACCTTTTAATTTATCATTGATCAAAGTATTAACATTGTTAACGGCCTTTAAAACACCCTTGCCATCTAGTCTGTCACCACCATCACGTAATTCAACCGCTTCATTATCACCAGTTGATTTACCTGAAGGAACACTAGCACGACCCAAAATGCCATTTGAAAGAATAACATCTGCTTCAACTGTTGGGTTACCACGTGAGTCAAATACTTCCCTAGCCTTAACATTCTCAATTGTTACTTTTGTCATAATAAATACTCCCTTCTTAATCATAAAAAAAAGACGACTACTCCACATTAAAAGACCCTCAATAATTTTCCTCAATTATTATTGGTATTTTAAATAGAGTAGACGTCATCAATTACGATTAAGTAATATTTTTCGGCGAACGTCATCGCCTCTTCGAACAAATTCATAGTATAATACTTTTTTTATTTAAACAAGTATATTCATTCACTTTTATGAGTATTTATTTGCTTGTGAAATCTTTTGTTTAAACAAAAAATAATTATATTTATCATTCAATCCATACTGTCACTAACACTTGGCACAATAATATTTTTTGAATCGTGAGCATAGAAATTGTGAAATTCACAAAAACTTGCTATACTTCATTTGTACCATAAAGAAAGCGCTAACATAGAAAGGAGGACCACATATAGCAACTTTGTTTACAACTAGAATAAGTAGTTTTCAAAGTCCTATCTCGTGCCTCCCATGTAGAAAATCTAATTCTATGCTTAAATACTTATTCTAGTAGTTGGTTTGTGAAGTAGGAGCTCACTCAATTCTTCGATTTGCCTAAAATTTAACTCCCAGACCAAATTTGATCTCCTGTTAGTTGAATACCCCATCATTCAATGACATATTAATTTTGCTCCTACTAAAAATCGACTTATATAAAAAACAGTCAGGTTCCCCGCCTGGCTGTTTTTTATATCTTGATCATTGGTA
This sequence comes from Companilactobacillus bobalius, assembly GCF_002179915.1. NCBI lineage: Bacteria > Bacillati > Bacillota > Bacilli > Lactobacillales > Lactobacillaceae > Companilactobacillus > Companilactobacillus bobalius. The sequence continues at coordinate 121,997 of NZ_MYFM01000003.1, read as the reverse complement.
CTTTTTCATATTGGAAAATTTTACCCTCGATAGTCATCTCATCACGCCCATTATTCTTTGATTGATAGAGATATTCATCGACTCTTTTAAATATTTCGTCAAAGGACTCATCAGTTTTACGAAGCATCGTTACGCCAAAGCATAGCGTTACATCTAATTGAGTTCCTTGAATAAATAGCGGCATTTCTATTAAGGTTTGGTTAATACGATTGACAATTTCTTGAGCTCTTTTCGTATCAACATTCTTCAATAAAATCACAAACTCTTCGCCACCATAACGGAATAATTGTCCCTGACTGCCATCGACATGTAGTTCACGTTCAACCGTATGTGAAACATGACGTAAAACCTCATCACCAATTTCATGTCCATAATGATCATTAAATTCTTTAAAGCGGTCAATATCAAACATCATCACTGTTAAGGGTACTGAACTTTGACTATATTTTTCAAAGAATTCTTTAGAAACCTTATTCAAATTTGCCCGATTACGGACCCCAGTTAAAGCATCGTAATTAACTTTATTCTCCAAATCGTTATACGCATGCATGTAAGTACTCATTTTTAATTCAATTATCCGTACGACAAACATATAAAACTCGAATAAAATCAACATTCCAATAATATCAACTAATGGAAATCTATAATCAATCCAAATAAAGATCCACCAACAGATTCCAAACAACATTTGTGATGATAAATATCGGTAATTAGAAATTGCTAAAACTTCTTTATGACTATATAAATAATCAATCACAATTATTAAAATAAGATAAGAAACAATAAACAACCATGCATATGGTCCTTGAATTCTCGAAATATCTGACGATGGATGATACAAAAATGGCAAAAAAACATTCAATAAAATAATTAAGCGATTATTGAAAATAAACAGGCCATAGAATAAAATCGTTAATTCAGCGTTGGCTAGCAATCCTCCCAACTCAACTTGCGAACCACCTGTCAAACTTTTGAAAACAATGGTAACCAACAACAACATTAAAAGTAATAGCAGCATTTCAGCTATATTTATCCCCACCTTCTTAAAGAAGGACGATGCTGTGCTGACTTTTCGTTCCAATATAAAAGATATATAAGTAATAATAGTAACTAAACCGATTGTGACTATTCCCGTTACTAAGGCATTTGCACTAAAACAGATTCTTAAAATCTCCATTAAATTACCCAAAAGGAACCCCTCGCACATTCATTTATAACATTAAGTCTAGCATGAATGAACTGTCTATTAAATTAAAAGTATCACATTATACATATTCATATATATTTTTCAAAAAAAGGACAAAACTAAAAAAAGTTTTGTCCTTAATATTTTCTAATTGTTATCTTCTTTAGCAATTGCTTGTTGTGCTACCAAATTGAGATAATTAAATGGATTATCATAATTGGGTTGGAACAGCATATCGACAAAGGCTAAATCATCAATTGTATTCTCATTCTGAATACAGATTGACAAAGCATTTGCTGATTGAGCAACTTCATGCTTACTGAATAATTGTGCCCCTAAGACCTTTCGCGTATCTTTATCATAAATCAAATAAATTGTTAGCATTTCTGTCGTTGGCATATAATCTGGACGATAATTGTCGTGGTATGTAACGCAATCAGCATTCAATCCATTTGCCAGAGCCTTTTTCAAAGTCAATCCGGTTTCGGCTAATGTATAACCAAATAATGCCATTGCTGTGGTAGCCTGTGTTCCCATATACTTGCGAACATTTCCAAAAATATTCAAACCTGCCAAAGTACCTTGACGTACTGCACTAGAAGCCAGTGGAATGTATTTCATTTCACCAGTTGGATTGAACTTAACTGCACAAGAATCACCGGCAGCAAAGATATCAGGATCTGAAGTTTGCATATAATCGTTAACCAAAATGGCTCCATAACCATCCATTTGTACTTGTCCACGCAATAAGTCAGTATTGGCAAAAAAGCCTGTACAAACAATTACTAAGTCGGCCTTATAACTATGACCAGCTTTAGTATTGATGGTTAATTGATCACCGTCTTCAATTTCAGCAACACGTTCACCTAATGCAACTTTAACATCATGCTCTTTAAGTTTTTCAATGATTGTTTGTGATAGGGGTTCGTCAACATAATTATTGAGAATTTGTTCTCTTGATTGAATTAAAGTTACCTCATGAACAGTGTTAGCATAACTTTCAGCTAATTCCACTCCGACATATCCTGCACCAACAATAGCGATACTAGGGTAGTTCAAAGCTGATTCATAAATCTTCTTAGCTTGATCGTAGCTTTTACACAACAAAACACGAGGATTATCCATACCACCAATTGGTGGCACACCAACCTCTGAACCAGTGGTCATGATCAACTTATCATAACTATCTTCAAAAATTTCTTGTGTATTAAGATCTTGAACAACAATCTTCTTATTTTTTGAGTCAATCTTAATAACATTATGTTTCATATGAACCTTAGCGCCATAACCTTCAAGCGTAGTTGGATCGGCATAAAACATGTCTTCTAGTCGATTGACGATTCTTCCTAAATACAATGCTATCCCACATGATAGGAACGCAATATTATCGTCACGTTCATATACGGTAACTTCCGTATCTGGATGTTTCTCTAATATTTTTTCCACTGCAGCTGTTCCAGCATGTGTACATCCGACAACGATTACTTTCAACAGTCGGTTCCTCCTCTAAAGTACCCAAATAAATAACTCTCTGCTTCTTAAGCTTATATAAACACTTAGTTACATTATATCAATCTATTTAATTTTTTATATATTATAAATGGACTTTTTAAATTTCAAATATCGATAATGCACGGCAGAGTATTTGTAATATAATAACAAGTGTATTGACTTTTTTAAAAGCGGTGGTAATCAATGAACAAAATTAAATCTTCTAATGATATAAATTCTGATATCTATCACGACAGTGTGGATATTCGTAAAAAAGTTTTCGTGGATGAACAAAACGTTCCCGCTGAAATTGAAATAGATAACGACGAAGACAAATGTACCTATTTTGTTCTTTACAGCAATCAGCAAGCTGCAGCCACCGCTAGATTCCAAACTACATCTGACAATGGAATCCATATTCAAAGAGTCGCTGTATTAAAACCATTTCGTCACCAACATTTAGGATCTGATCTTCTAAAATATATTTTCAATTATGCTAGAAAACATAATTTCAATTACATTGTTTTAGGAGCTCAGGATCATGCCCAAGCTTTCTATACACAGTTAGGATTCGAAGTTGTCGGCGAACAGTACCAAGAAGCCGGAATCCTTCATCATGACATGAAACTAAGCTTGTAGTATTATTTGTTCGGTACATTATTCACGTGATTAATCAAGAATCGATTAGGACTAACAAAGGAGTACATTATGTACAGATATTTTATTCAACCCCAGCTTGATAAGGTGAATAATTCATTGATCGGTTATGAATTATTAATGAAAGAAAAGAAGCCGGAAGGATGGCGTCCACCCGCAAACTTTTCCGACGTCCCTTCTCACCTTATGGCACAAGTTTTAGTTGCTACAACGAAATTATTATCCTTAAAGATTGGTTCCGTTTCAGTAAATATCAATCGTAATCAATTAATGGACGAAGAAGTTCGTGATGCTATTATTGAAGCACAAAGAATTCTGCGTCCACTAAGACTAGTAGTAGAACTAACCGAAGATACACCAAGCAAAAATTGGAGCAATGAAGAATACATTTCCTTGATTAAAGAATTCATTGATTATGGAATGGACTTCAGTCTTGATGACTGTGGAACCGGAACAAATCAAATAGATCAAATCAAAGATATGATACCTTTAGCAGCCGAAATTAAATTTGCCATTCAGAACTTTGGTGAAAAGTTACGCGACCCAGATATTGAAAGCAAAGTTATCTATTGGCGCGACATATGTAGAAAAGAAAATATTCGCTTTATTCTTGAAGGAATAGAAGACGAAAAAGATGATGCTCTAGCTGATAAGTTAGGAATAGATCTACGTCAGGGATATTATTATGGAAAACCTAGATTGTTGAAGTTAAAAGCAGACGACGACGAATTCTAGAGAGCGGAGCAGGCCTGGGAATTTCCGAGGATTTGCCTAAGTCATGGAATCGACCGTGTACCTTGCGGGCAATTTCATGACTGTAGCAAACCGGAAGAAATTGGCCTGCGCAGCTCGTTTCCACTATTCAGCATAGAACCATGGTTATAAAACAAAAAATAATGGTTATCAAACTCAGACGACCAAACCCAAAAAGGAGATACCAACAAAAGTCGGTATCTCCTCTTTATTATTTCAAAAGATTATTTTACTTTACGTTCCTTAGCCACAGCCATTTGAGCAACCAAGTTCAAATAATTAAATGGATTATCGTAATTAGGTTGGAACAACATATCCATGAAAGCTAAATCATCGATTGTGTTCTTGTTTTGAATACATACTGACAAAGTATCAGCTGATTGAGCAACTTCATGCTTACTGAATAACTGACCACCTAAAATCAAACGTGTATCCTTATCATAAACCAATCTAATTGTTAACATCTCCGTTGATGGCATGTAAGCAGGACGATAATTATCATGGTATTCAACTACATCTGCATTCAAACCATGTTCTAGAGCATGTCCTAATGTTAGACCTGTAGAAGCAATCGTGTAGCCAAACAATTCCATGGCTGAAGTTGCTTGAGTACCCATGTACTTTTGAATATTGCCAAATACATTAATACCGGCCAAAGCACCTTGCCTAATAGCATTAGTTGCTAAAGGCATATAAGCATGTTCATGTGTAGGGTTGAAGTAAACCGTACATGCATCTCCTGCAGCATAAATGTCAGGATTTGATGTTTGTGTATATTCATTAATAATAATGGCACCACGGCGATCCATATCTACTTGTCCACGTAGTAAACCAGTATTGGCAACAAAACCAGTGCAGACAATTACCAAATCAGCCTTGTGATCTTCTTTAGATGTTTCAATAACAACATTGTCATCATCATCACGATTGAATCCAGTAACATTTTCATTCAAATAAACATCGACATTATGTTCCTTTAACAAATCAACTACTTTTTCAGACATATCAGGATCAATATAGTGGTTCAAAACCTGATCTCTCGATTGAACTAAAGTAACTTTATGATTTGTATTAGCATAACTTTCAGCCAACTCTACTCCAATATAACCACCACCCACGATGGCAATATGCTTATAGTCTTTGGCCGTATCATGAATTGCTCTTGCTTGTGCATAACTCTTGCACATCAGAATTCTTGAATCGGAAATGCCCATAATAGGTGGCACTACTACGGTTGAGCCAGTGGTCATAATTAACTTATCATAAGTATCGTTAATTATTTCATGTGTCTCCATATTTTCACACATCAATGTTTTCTTTTCTGAATCAATTTTTAGAACATCATGCTTCATTTTTATTGTGGCACCAAGTTTTTCCAGATCCTTAGGACTAGCATAGAACATGTCCTCTAAACGTTTTACTTTACCACCTAAATATAATGCAATTCCACATGACAGAAATGAAATATTATCATCACGTTCATATACGGTAACTTCCGTATCTGGATGTTCTTGAAGAATTTGTTCTACCGCTGCTGTACCAGCATGTGTACACCCTACAACTACTACTTTCATCCGATCTTTCCCCTCTCAAAAATTGAGTAAATTTTACATTAAAAAGCGAACAATCAAGCATAACTTTAGAAATGTTTATTGCTTTACCCCCTATTATAAACTTATAAATTTATAAATAAATAAGTGTATACTGATACATAATATTCTTTAGGGGTAATTATTTACTAAATGTCTTATAATACTACATCACGGACTCATGAACACGCGTTTTGTGTATTTATTCAAATAAATTCTTACGGAGGTCATTTTGAATATCCTAAAAGAGATTATTAATAACTATTTTAATCTCACCTCAACTATTATCACCTTAGTTACAATCGGCTTAATTACTATTATTACAATTATTTCTTACGGATTAGAGCGCAGAATCACCGATAAATCACCTATCTATATTCGACTACCGATTCATCTTACCGAAGGTGCCATTTTAGCAGGTTCCATGATTATCTTGCAGCAAACCTTCCATGTGCTCAATAATAGTTCCGTTAATAATGGTTGGTTATATGCTAATGCACAACTAACCATCTTGCTTTATTCCATGTATCTCTTACGAAATAAAATTACCCTACTAATTAATCTGTTAATGCCCTTTGCCTATCATCAATCTAATAACTTACAACGATTAACTAATGTTAAATTGCCTTACTTCATCGTTTCCTATATCTTTTTAGTTGCTATTGTTATTTATATCTACTGGCAAACTGATCGTTTACAGGACAGTACCATTAAGTACTTAGCTCTACAAATCCTTTACGGAATTGCCTGGTGGATTCTCCTCTGGGTCGACCACAGTTTTTCATTTTCGAATATTTTTTATATGTTGATCGTTTTTGTCATTTATATGGCAATTATTAGGTTCTGCGAACATAAGATGCAACTAACGCTGGCTGGATACGATACCCTAAAAAAAGCTGTTAATTATGATGAACTGACTGGTATCAGAAACCGCTCTAATTTAGATAAAAGCTCTAAAGAAATCTATGATAAGTATTCTCATGAGAATAGAGTCCCTTTGACCATGGCAATGTTTGATATCGACCATTTCAAACTATTTAATGATAAATACGGACATGCAACTGGTGATGAAGTTTTACGACATGTAGCTCACACTATGGAGCGTGAATTATATCTTCGTAAGACCCACGGAGAAATTTTTCGTTTCGGTGGTGAAGAATTTATCATTATTTTCCGTGATAAAACGGCTGAAGAATGTAGTCCAATTATAGTTGATCTTAGAAATGCTCTATACAGTGCACCCCTTTTTTTAAATGGTAAAAAATTAAATGTCAGTGTCTCATTTGGAGTCTCTGAATTGAAATCATCCGATACTGGTTTTACTGATCTCTTTAACCGAGTTGACAATTACCTCTATAAATCAAAAAATGCTGGTCGCAATAAAATGACTGTCGAAGACGTGATTTACGATTTTGACGAAAATAAATAAGAACGGTCTCCATTAAGAGATTCAAGTAAAGGATATATCTTGAATACTTAACAGAGGCCGTTCTTTTGATTAAAAATTTCTTTTGGAATTATGCGGAGCTAAAAATCTTAAAGCACAGATTTTGACGAAAAACGACATACTTCAACTACATTAGTTGGTTATTTAGTTACAACCCCACTTGAGTAAGAACCCAATTTGAATTGAAGCTTATTTATTTTTGGACAAAAAAATAGTGAGAAATTAATCTCACCGTCGGGAAGGAATCAGTTGTTTTTAAATCTGGTAGTCCCTATATGTCATAGTAAACCATGTTCAGTCTGACCGCAATAGTATAAATCGATAATCTTAACTCTTTTTTTAATAACTCACATTATTTTTAAAATTTTCTTTTATGACATCTAAAATGAATAATGATGTTTCAACGAAGGAACAACTATCTTATCCGAAATTCCAATAATAATACCTTGACAGAACATCGCTAGAATAGTTCCAATTCCCACTGATAAGATATGTCCCGTTAATATGAAGCAAATTATCATGATAATCACTGGTGGTGTGTAACTGACCAACTGTCCCCATCCAGCTGAACCATGTAAATATTTAAATCTCAAAAGATAGGCCATTTCATCATTGGGATGTTGAATTAAATTGCATCTTTGATAGATCGAAGTTCCCATTGAAACAAAAATCAAACCTAGTAGATCAACTAAAAAGCGTGAATAAATTGGAAGATAATTTAAATTGAACGGATTCAAAATATTGCTAAAAAAGCCAACTAAATAGCTAAATGGCAATGAGAATAATAAGTTAGAAATAAAGATATGACTATCAAATTTTCCTAACAACAGTTGATTCACGATAGTTACAATAACAGCATAGATAAATAATGTTGTCCCATAACTGGTGTGTAGTAATGTTGAAATATTGACCGCCGAAGCTGTCCATACTGCACTTCCCATATTACTGTCAATCATTAAAGCATTAGCAAAAGCATCCAATACGATTGCAAAAATCAAGAATCCTAAACGCTTCCTAAAACTGTTATCTTCCACTTTCATATCCCCCAAAATAAAAATAGACAATGCCAATCTTGTAATTGGTATTGTCTATTTGTTTACAGCCTAATTACTAAGAATTAGTTTAAAGTAGACTGAAAACGTTGTCAATGAGACTTTATTTATTCTTTGGGTGATTCATTTCATCCATACTTAATAGATGATATTTGTGCTCATGGTTAGGATCATAAGCTTCAATCTGTGCCATCATCCCTGTATCTTCATGTTCTAGGATATGACAGTGATACATGTAAACACCAAACTTAGTGAACTGAACAGCAATTCTAACTGTTTCACCAGCATTGACACCTACAGTATCTTTCCAACCATGTTCATTAGGATATGGTTCTTTACCATTACGACTAATAACAAGAAATTGACAACCATGCATATGGAATGGATGAATCATTCCACCATCCATATCATTAGTATTTACAACATCCCAAAGGACGGTATCACCAATCTTTTGACGACGGTCAATTCTCTGCATATCAAAGAGTTTACCATCAAGTCTAACTTGATCGTCCATTCCTGACATAACTGTACGAGTAACAGGTAGTCCAGGTGTTACTTCTGGTGCATCAATTGTTGTTAGATGTTCTGGAAGTTTTGTATCATCTGGAGCATATTGACCAATCTTGAATTTCATAATTGGCATATCATCACTCATTAATGTAACCACATCACCTGGCTTCTTGTCGCCAAAGTCTAAAATAACTTCAGCACGTTCAGCACAAGTCAACATCAACTTAGTTAATTTAACTGGTTCTGGCAAAGTACCACCATCTGAAGCAATTTGAGTAAACTCATGATTATCATCAAAGTGAAGACGCCATTCACGACGATCAGAACCATTCAAAATTCTTAAACGAACTCGTTGTGTTGTTACATCAAAGACACCGTTGATCGTACCATTAACTAAAGCATACTTACCTAAAGTACCATCAATATCGTAGTCTTTCTTGTAATCCAATTGATTGTCATGATAACTTCTATCTTGCAAAATAACCGGAATATCATCGACACCATAATTACGTGGGAAAGGTAATTTAGCTTCCTCATCGTCAGTTACCACAACAGCTGCAGCTAAACCATTCCAGACTTGGCGAGCTGTATTTGGACATGGATGTGGATGAATCCAATCAGTCTGTGCAGGTTGATCCAAAGTGAAGTCAATATCACGACTACCACCTGGATAAACTGGAGCATGTGGACCACCATCAACAATAGGTCCCGTAACGTTTAATCCGTGCCAATGGAAAGTAGTAACTTCTGGCAATTCATTAACAAGATGTACATGATAATGAACTCCCTTTTTTAAAACAATTGTTTGACCTAACAATGAAGCATTGTAGCCCCATGTTTTAGTCTTAGCACCAGGCAAAATTTGAGTTTCACCCTCTTGCGCTGTAATTGTGTAATAAACATCATTTCCGTCTACCTTGTCTGGCTTCAAAGCAGCAGGAATATTCAACGGATGATCAGGCATATCCACTTTTTCTAGTGGTATATAACCTCCATCGTGCAAATCAAATACTGGTTCATCAAAGAAATAATTATTGTAAACTTTTGTTTCTGACATTCATAATCGCCACCCTATTTAGTTTTTGATTGAAACGTACAAACACAATTTACTAAAGCCTCAACAAACATACCGATACCCATCATGTACATGGCTATCATGTTTTTATCAGCAAAGATAAAATACAATAAAATTGCATAAAAAATTAGCATGATCAATGAGAAAGCCTTAGAATCACTTGCCATATTTATCACCACCAAAAGTTATTACAACTTCATTCTAATACAGTTACCCTTTTATGAAAATGAAATTTTGGCTAACCTAAAAAATTAATATTTATATACAACTAACTCACCATTAATATAATTAGCCATATAAACTTCTGCTACATCCAGATGGCGTTTCTTCAATTCTTCTTCAACCCAAGCTTCATCCTTGCCTGATGTTGATAACTCATCCATATCAATTTTGCCATCCAAAATCAAAGGATATTTGAAACTATCCTCATCTTTCAAAATAATCGTTAACTGACCATTACGTTCAAAAACGGCACGTTTAACATTTCTAACATCCAAGACACCAGCCTGACGCAATTTAAATGATAAATCATTGGCTGACAAACCGTTTTTCAAAGCCAAGTTAACATCAATATGCCCATTTTTAACAATTATTTGTGGTGTACCCTCAATAACTTTCTTGAAGAAATTATTGTGGTTAGTCAAAAACTTAGCGATAAAGACCACCAATGTCCAAATCAACAAAACCAAAGCAAACTGCATAATTGTGATACTGGAATTGTAAATCATACCACCGACAATTCCACCAAGGACATAATTTTGAAGTTGATCAATAGCACTAGTTGGAGCAATATTTCCACGTCCAAACAGATTGATCTGCAAGACCATGAATAAGAATCCTATAATAAATTTTAAAGTTAAATCACCGTATTGTAATACCATTATGTCACCTATTTCTTAATCAATTGTATTTTTTGTGAGCTAATTATATTGGCTTTGGAAAGTGTATAACTGCTCAAATTATTATCAAAACTGACACGATAAATATCCTTACCTGCTTTGATCAACATTCCTTCTGTCAAACTGGAGCTATTAGAATATAACTTGTTCTTCGAAACTTTTTTATCCTTAGCAACTGATTGCATTAGGCTCAAGGTCTGATTAGTTTTATTGTTAATGTCCAACTGCTGTTCATAATTATTGTAATTAATACCAATAAATAAAAAGATTCCCAATCCAAAGATAATCAACAAATCACGATATTTATTGTCAGATCGATTTTTAAAATACAAGTAACTAGTTATAAAAATAGCTGTTGCTAGTACTAAGACTCCTATAATGAATAAGATATTCGGTTCATTATTATGTTCCACCAAATATTGATATGAATAAAAACTCATTTATATCCCCTCAACTATTTTTTTATTTACGATTAGTATAGCAAAAAGCTGACGCCATGGATTTATCAAACAATCCCTTAATAAAAATTATTTTCTTGCGCAAGCAATTGATTTGTTCCATAATACATAAAAGTTAATATCTAACGTTAGGGGTGATAAATATGAATCATACTTCGAACCTATGTACTTGGTTGAACATGAAACATTTTGAAAATGACGTCCAAGTGGAATTAGAAAAAGTACTAACTAAATACGATTTGTCACCTGTTGAATTCAGTTTTTTACACTACCTTTATGATCAATACGATTCCAAAGCTAGTTTGTTGGAAATTAAGGATTCACTTAAATTAAGTGCTGCAGCTGTTTCAAGAATGGCCGTACGTTTAGAAAATAAAGATTGCAAACCGATTATTCGTTATCACAGCGACGACAATCAAAAAGAGGTTTGCCTAAAGATTACCAAATCTGGTATTGAACATTTTAAAGAAGCCTCTGAAGTGGTTAATAAATCACTAAATGAGTCTTTCTCAAGCCAAGATTTTCAAGCTCTAAGAGAAGCAATCCTAACTACGGAGACCAATTAAAGAATCCTCGTGATTCTTTTTTCTTTGCTCAAAAAAGGAGAAAAAATATGCACAATTACAAATTTCAAACTACAATTCTCGTGCTATTGTCGTTCGTTCTTGGCAACAATGAATTTTTAGTCATGGGTGTTCTTTCTAATATTTCTAAAACCTACCATGTATCCATCGCCAATGTCGGCCTACTGATTACTGCCTACGGATTGATTTACGCCATCAGTACTCCGATCATTACCTCATTATTAGGAAACTTTAATCGCTATTACACTTTAATTGGTCTGACCATAATTTTTATTCTAGGTAATACTCTGAGTGGATTTGCTAGCAATTATACTGTTCTAATCATTTCTCGCGTTATCGCGGCCTCAGTTGCTGGAGCAATTATTTCTCTATCAATGACCTTCTCAAATGTTATCGCTCCTCGTTCTAAACAAGGGACAGTTGTATCTTGGATTTTCTCAGGATTCAGTATTGCTTCAGTCTTTGGAGTTCCCTTTAGTACCGCTATCAGTACTGTTTTTGACTGGCGTATGACTTTCTTCATCATTTCATTAGTTAGCGTTATAACGTTAATTTTATTGATGATTTCCTTACCGAAAGAATTTGAACAAATCAACAGTCCTTTGAAAAGCCAATTCAAATTGATCAAGGATCCCCGCATTTACGTTGGATTTTTCTTACCCTTCTTTGCCATTGCAGCCATTTACGTTATTTATACTTATCTTCAACCGCTCTACGGTACACTTGGGTTCTCCAAAGCCAGTTTGAGTATTTTCCTAGCCGTCTTCGGATTCGCTTCATTAGTAAGTAATCAGTTATCTGGTCGAATTGCTGAACATGGCGGTCTCAAGTTCATGCCGAAAGTTTATGCAGTTGAATTCTTTATTCTTCTGGCCGTACCATTCCTGATTCACAACAAATACTTTGGTTTAATTAACCTACTTATCGTCGGTGTCGTCATGTATTTGATCAATGCTCCAATCCAAATCCATTTCTTAAATATTGCCGAAGAATCATATCCTCAAGCAGTTGCTTTAGCATCCTCATTAAATCCCATTGCTTCTAATCTGGGAATCTCCCTAGGTTCGGCCGTTGGATCTTTAATTGTTGGTAACTTTGGGCTCTATCAAGTCGGATTCGGTGGTGCCATTTTTGCTCTAGGTGCCCTATTAATTAATTTAAAATTGAATCAAATTATTTCTCGAACATAAAAAAAGACGTAGATATTATTCTGCGTCTTTTTTTGATTGCCATGGAAACTGCAAACTAATATTTTTATTAAATCCTTCTTGTGCCAATAATTTCTTAAAACGTTCACCTTGACGCTCGTGGTAGCCGCTACAAACATATTCAGCCTCTTCATTATCAGGAGCAATTCTTGGTAAAAAGATATCCTTATCCGTTACGACAAAAGTAGAAAAACAAGTCAATCCCAAGAAACGTCTCCCCGTTTTCAAATGTTCACCGATAACCTTTGTAAATACTTCAATTGAAGTTCTACCTACCCCGGAAACATAAGATTCCGTACACATTGAATCCTGCAATTCAAACGGCAAAATAAAGTTAACTTGATCAATCGATGCTGTGACCGTTTCAATTCGAGCCAGTCGTGAAGCTGCAATCGAAGAGTTATCATCAATAATCATTAAAGTCTTACCACCGAATACAGTCCCATGTTCATTTAAATCAGACGAAAACACACGATGATTGCTAATAGATAAAGTATCACTACATTTAATCTCTTTCATAATTTAACCTCGTTATAATAATAAAAAACTCACATCTAATTTGCTAGACATGAGTAATTCATTTATTTTTTCTAAAGAAATCTAAAAGTTCTGTTTTCTTTTCAGAAGATAGTTTTGTATAAGGAACACCTTGTATCGCACCTTCCAAAGAGTACAACATTTGAATACAATAAAATCTATCCGGAGCCTTCAAGGATTTTAATTTTAAATAAGCTTTTTGACTGCCTAATTCCTTCAAAGTAGCCACATCAGTTACATTAATCTTAGAAAGTTGCTCATTCAAGACCTTACCAATATTGGGCAAATCTGTTAACTTTTCGATATCAAATTCATCTCCAACATCTTTCACATATTCAAAACAATGATCCCTCCCGGAATCGAACCGGGGACCTACTGCTTAGGAGGCAGTTGCTCTATCCAACTGGGCCAAGGGACCAAGAACTAATTAGCTAACAAAAACAGCTATAAGAAAATTATATCTCACATACACAATTATTCAATACTGGAAAATGACAAATAGAAATGTTTATCCATTCAAAAAACGGTCCCTATTAAGTATTCAAAATATATCCTTTACTTGAATACTCAATAGAGACCGTTCTTATTATTAATTTAACTCAAAGACCAAAACAACATCTATTTTGGATATTTATCCTGAATAGATGCTGCTCATTTTATTTTAAAAATTAGAAATAAAATAATAGATAGGACCACTTACTAGTCCGGAGCAAGAGATGAAAATGCGGTCAGCTGTGAAATCATTGTTAGTGGCTCTGCCACTTACAATGAGGCTGATCTTGAAGATCCAAAATTGCACACAACGTGCGCAATTTTTAGCTCCAAGTCACGCCCACAGCGTTCCACCAGCATTTTCATCTTTTGCGGAGGACAACATATTTAACCAAACTTACAAAAGAAGCCTATTTATTATTATGACGTTTACCCTTATTCTTTTGATCACGTAAACGTTTCTTAGCCTTAGGCTTATCCTTATGACTAACCACAGTTTTTTTACGAGCAACAGGCTTATTAGAAAGTGTTCCATCGCTCTTAAGATAGGCCTTATTTATTTCAACGTTAGTAAATTCACGCATGTTCTTCAAATCATGACTATTACCAAAAGTAAGAACAATACCGCTCTTACCCATTCTACCGGTTCTACCGGAACGGTGAACATATTCACTCTCATCCCGAGGAACCATGTAGTTAACGATAGTCGTGATATTATCAATATCCATTCCACGAGCGGCCACATCAGTTGTTAACAACAAATTAACCTTTTTAGTGGAAAAGAGTTGAATCGCTGACTTACGTTGTTGCGATGACATTTTACTGTCCAAAGATACAAAGTTAGTCTTATTATGGTTCAAATCGCTGATAGCTTTATGCAACGAACGAGAATTATTGAAAAAGACAATTCCCAAAAACTTCTTGTTATGAGCTAACTCACGAACCAACGCATTTTTGATAAATTCACTATTGGCATCAATGAAGTAATGTTTAATACCTGCTGTATAGCTTGTATCATTACGTTGATCGATAATGTCGAAATCTTGTCCGAACCATTTGTGCATATCTTTGAAGATATCATTACCAGTAGCTGAGAAGAAAGTCATTTGGACATCAGCTGGCATCTGAGCAATTGTCTGACGAACTGTTTCCAGTTTTGATTCATTCAACATCTCATCGGCTTCATCCACAATAACAGTATTCAACTTGCCTAATTTCACCTTACGGGCCTGAGTTAATTCATTCAAGCGTCCTAATGTTGCAACGATGATTTCTGGCTTTTCTTTCAACTTCTTCAATTGACGTTGAGGATTAGCACCACCAGTGACTGCCTGTACTTTACAGTCCACTAATTTAGCTAAAGGTTGAATAACATCTCTAACTTGCATTGCCAATTCTTGGGAAGGTTCTAAGATCAACACCTGCAAACCATCCTTTGGTACTAAGGTTTCCAACATTGGCATCACAAAGCCTAAAGTTTTTCCGGAACCAGTTGGTGCCATAGCAACGAAATCTTTACCTTCTTTAAAAGGTAGATAGACTGCCTCTTGAATCTTTGTTAATGCACTAAATTGATTTTGTTTAAAATAATCTTGGTATAATTTTGGTATTTCCACTTTACTTATCCTCATCTGCTCCAAAAACAAGTCCTGCACTTGTTCGGGCTTGTTCTAGAATTCTATTTACAATTCTAGCGTACTTCAAGAGATTTTCATAAGTTTCTTGATCATTTTCATTCATAATTCGTGCAAATTCTTTTGCTTCGGAGTCCATTGGGTTCTCACTCTTAACAGTTGGAATCGTTGTTATATTCTTATTATCATCGGCTAATTGGACATGAGTTATGTCACCACCACTGTCCATTAATAAAGTTTTTCTATCAAAGTAAATTTCTGAGTCGGTATATGAATTTTTCGTCTTGCCTATCAAGATATTAACGTCAAATTCAGGATACTTTAATGTTAGACTTCCACTACCATCGATACCTGATGAAAGTATTTCAGCAACATAATTAACTGATTCGGGTTGTCCGAACAATACAACGGCATCATAAACAGTATAAACACCCAAGTCATACAAAGCTCCACCTGAAAATTTAGGGTTGAAGATATTAGGCAAATTACCGGCCTTGAAGTCATCATAACGGCTCGAATACTTCATATAAGAAAGTGTAGCCCCGCTCAATTCAGCACGATTATCCTCAACGTAATTCTGAATTTTCTTAAAAATTGGCTCGTGAATATGACGGGCAGCTTCAAATAAGAAGAGTCCCTTCTCATGTGCCAAGTCATCTAAGATTGTAAACTCTCTAACAGTTGAAGTACTAGGCTTTTCTACAATGACATTCTTACCATGTTCCAAAGCCAACTTAGCTTGTTGGAAATGTAATCCATTCGGGGAAGCAATATAAACTGTCTCGAAATCATCACTACTAAAGAATTTTTCCAAGTCAGTACTAATGGCGATATTTTTCTTTTGAAGATCTTCAATAAACTTATTTGCTTTAGCTTCAGTCCTGGAATAGACATGTGTTAACGAAAAAGCTTTAGTTTCATCTGTTGCATTAACAAATTGTTCTGTAATCCAGTTTGTCCCAATTATTCCTAAATTTATCATAAAATCACCTCGCCTTAATTTTACTTATATGTAAGCGCAATTACTACTAAAAAAGTACCTGAATTCTATCAATATGGTATATAATTGCAATTTAAACCATTTGAGGGGGTAGTTTTGTTTTATGAACGAGGAAACAGATAACTTCAGTCTGAAAAGAGACCTTGGTTTCTTTCCAGCACTATCAACGGTAATGGGGCTCGTTATCGGTGGTGGAGTATTCTTTAAAATCTCCAGTGTTACTGCAGCCACTGGGAGTGCTAGTTTAACCATTTTCGTTTGGTTACTTGCTGGTTTTATTACTATCAATGCTGGATTGACAGTTGCTGAATTAGCTTCAGCCATCCCGGTTGCTGGTGGTATCTACAAATACATCGAATATATCTATGGAAAGGTTCCGGCCTTTCTACTTGCTTGGGCACAATCGGTCATCTATTACCCAGCAGGAATTTCAGCTTTATCGATCATCTTTGCTACACAAGTCATGAATCTATGCAACATCTCTTCAGTTTGGCAAATACCTATTGCCATTTCATTAGCTATCTTCCTTTATGTAGTTAATCTACTAGGTGCTAAAGTTGGTGGTGGAATTCAAACAATTGCCTTAATTGCTAAATTAATTCCAATCGCTTTAATCATTGTTGTAGGTATTTTCACACCTTCAAGCAATTCCGTTTCACTTTTTCCAATTACTTCTGGTAGTCATGCTAACTTTTGGTCTTCGCTGGGTGGCGGACTGTTAGCAACCATGTTTGCCTTTGACGGTTGGATGAATGTCGGTAGTCTAGCTGGTGAAATGAAACGTCCTGAAAAAGATTTGGCTAAATCAATTATTGTTGGACTATTCGCTATTACATTGATTTACGTTCTAATCAGTTTTGTTTTCATCAAGGAATTACCATTCCACTTAATTCCAGGAAATCAGAACGCTGCTTCTGAAGCAGCTATTCGTATCTTTGGTGAAATCGGTGGAAAAATTGTTACTATCGGTATTCTTATTTCCGTTTTCGGATCAGTTAACGGTTATACAATGACCGGTGCACGTGTTCCTTATGTTTTGGGAAGTGATGATGAAATTGTTTTCTCAAAATTCTTTGGTAAATTAACTAAGAATACACGTGTCCCTGCTAATGCCGGTTTAGTACAAACAGCCATCGCTATTATCATGATTTTCATGGGTAGTTTCGATTACTTAACCGATATGTTAGTTTTCGTTATGTGGATTTTTTCTATGATGATGTTCATCGGAGTCTTCATTTTAAGAAAGAAAGAACCTGAACTAACACGTCCATATAAAATTAATTTTTATCCAATTCCACCAATTATTGCCTTAGCGGGTGGAGCTTACATCATTATTTCTACTTTGTTCCGTCAACCAGGTTTGGCTGCAATGGGAATTGGAATTACTCTATTAGGTTTGCCAGTTTACTATATTCATTATTTCCATAAAAAGAGGTCGCTATGATGGCGGCTTTTTTTATTTGCGTTATACTTTTCCTGATATATATAACGAGTCAATGCAGGTGTTTTTTATGAGAATTCAATTCAATAATAAACTCGAAGAAAAATTAATTTTAGGAACCCTCAAACTTCAAAAGTTCTTTATCTATCGTGTGATTCAACGCACATTGCTCTTAATCTTTCCCTTTGCTTTATTCGGGAGTTTTGTCAAAATAATTCAAACCGTCGTTATTGGTAAGGAAGGCTTTTTAACTGATGTCTTTCCCGACTTGAGTAACGACTTTATTTATCGACAAATTGATAACATTGCCACCGGCTTATACAACTTGTCCTTAGGTTGGATCTCAGTAATTGCCATCTTTGGAGCGGCCAAATATACCGCCAAGCATTTCAATCGTGATGACCAATTAGCCGGTATCACAGGTGTGAGCTCCTTATTAATCATCGATTATACTTATTCCAAAGTCCAAACCTTCTCATTTCATCCCCAAATATTAGGCATGCGTGGATTACTTTTGGCAATCATTTTAGGCATATCTATTGGATGGATTTTTAAAAAAACCAGTCGTCCCGTACCCGATTATGTAAAACTGGGCGGCGCACCAAGTGTTATTGAGCGTTCCTTTATTTCTGCTAAACCAATCATTGTCTCACTATTAATTGCAATGCTCTTTAGTACCTTAATTAATGTCACCTACTATGCTGAGGCTCCTGGCAATTACATTAATGCCTTAGCTTCCGAGTACACCTCAAAGAGCCCTCTAGGTCAACTATTCAAAACCTTCATTTTCTCTATTTATACTTTAGTCATGTCATTCTTCGGCTGGTCTGGAACTTATTCATCTGCTGGTACTGAAAAAATGGATACACTTTCAACTGTTAATCTAAATTACGCTTTAAATAAACATACAGCATGGAATACTCCTAATCCCTTTACCAGTTCAGCTCTGTATCATGCCTTTGCTACTTTCGGCGGAACCGGTGCCGTTTTAGGCTTAATCATCGCCATTTTAATAGTTGCTAAGGATGAAGATTTTCAAACTGTAGCACGTTGGGCCATTATTCCTAGTCTCTTCAATATTGGCAGTGGCTTGATGACCGGTATACCAATTCTTTTTAATATCATTTTTTTGATTCCATTCATCTTGGCACCCGTTGCTAATATGACCATGGCCGCCTTAGCAATTCAATTGCGTTTAATGCCGCCTAGCGTCTACCCTGTGCCAATTGGAACCCCAGGACCACTAATTGCCTTCATTGGGACAAACGGTAGCTGGCAGGCTCTAATATTCTCTATTTTAACTATCGTCATTTCCGTCTACATCTATATTCCATTTGTCAAAATGGCTATTAAGGTTAAAGAACTTGATAACCTTAGTCTTGAAGAAGGTGTTAACTAATGCATACACGTACTTTAAGAAAAAATAAAAACTTTAAATATCTAGTCGCCATGTTACTGTTCTTCATTATTTTAGGAATTCCATCCTATATTTGGACTCGAAAGAACGTTACAACCTTAGCTGGTCGCTATAATTCACCAATGACACCAATCATCATGATTCCTGGTAGTAGTGCTTCAGCTAATCGTTTCGATGATTTGGTCAAAACGGTTAACAACAAATATGGAGAGCACCATAGTCTTTTAAAATTAACAGTGCATACTGATGATTCAATTACCTACAGTGGCAAGATTAGAGCTAATGATACCCAACCATTCTTCGTCGTTGGTTTTCAAAACAATGCAGATGGTTACTCTAACATTAAGAAACAAGCTCGTTGGTTCAATATCGCCTTCAATGCCATTAAGAAACGCTATCGTTTCAACAGTTTCAATGCTTTAGGTCATTCCAATGGTGGCTTGATTTGGACGATGTTTTTAGAGAACGACTTCAATGACTCTAATTTAAATATCAATCAATTATTAACCGTTGGAACACCCTACAACTTTGAAGAAAAGAATACTTCCAATCACACGCAAATGCTCAATGACCTAATTAAGAAACGGGACAAAATACCTAATAATATGACTTATTATTCCATCGCCGGAACTCAGTTATATTCTGATGATGGCATTGTGCCACTAGGCAGTGTTGACGCCGGTAAATATATCTATGAAGGCAAGGCAAAACACTACACGTTGATCACCCTAACCGGTAACAAAGCACAGCATTCTGATATGATTGCCAGCAACCAATTTATCACTATCTTCCATCAATACATAATTGGTAATGGTGTCAACAATCCTAATTCACCTGACAGTAAACAAAGTGCTATTGCCTCGCAATAAACCTTGTATTAGCCCGTTTTTTTAAATACAATGAGTTTATGGTATATATAGACTGGCAACTTGAATGGATTGCAAATTTCTTCATGCTGTTTGCAATTCTACAATTAAAACATTATTTTATTAGAAAATTTTCACTCAGATTTTTTCTTGCCGATATAGCCTTGGCTTTGGTCTTTGGTTACATCGGTTTATTTTTTGATGAACTTTTTGTACTCTTTTTTATTGGTGCAATTTTGATTTTCAATTGGTGTGTCAAAAGATATCGAGCCAACATGCAAAATTCAATTGCTCTGATCATGGCAGCTAATATTGAACTGGTCCTATTTAGCTTGGGAACCTACTCCGCTAGAATTCTCTTCTTTATTGCCTATAATCAATGGCGCTTAACACTTTTGGAAACCTATCAAGAATACTTTATTCCAATTTCTTTAGTTATCAACTTGCTCTATTTGCTCATTGTTGTTTTGGTTTTCGAGCACTTCCGTTATCAAACTATCAAATTATGGCTTCAGATTGAAAAGTATCATTTGGGAAAACGTGTTTTAGTTCTGTCATTGGGAATTTTTATTTCATTCATGGTTATTATGATAATTAGTGATCTTCAATCCGTGACAGCCACTATTCAAGCCAGTTTAATTCTGATTTTCTCGATCCTTTTGATTTTTGCTTACTATCAATTGACTGTTTTCGTTCATGCGATTGCGATTCAAAATGAAGCTCGTGAAAAGTTAACTTACAACAAACAACTGAATGAGTATCTAACCAGTGTGCAACAACAATACACTGAACTTCGGAAATTTAAACACGATTTTCAAAATATCATGTTAGCTATCAAACCGATTGTTGATCAAAGTAATTCTCAAGAATTAAAGGATTATTATCGTGATATTACTAAAGAAAAAAATGAAATGTCCTTGGTTAGCCGGGGTAATATTTCTCAAGCCCAGGCTATCGATAACGACTTAATTCGTGGCCTTATTATTCAGAAATTCTTTATCGCTAAAAGTCGCCAAATCGACTTTCATTTGGAATTGAGTCAGAAGCATTACCAATTTGAAAATGAAGTTCTGATTATTGTCCGTATTCTAGGTATTCTGATCGACAATGCGTTCGAATATGTTGAAGAAATTGCCGACAAAGAGGTTACCTGCGCCATTACTCAAACCGAAAATACCACTGAGATTACAATCGATAATCGCCTAAATGAAAATATTAACCTGAAAGATATTTTCCAAAGTGGTTATTCGACCAAAAAGAATCACTCAGGATTTGGTTTAGCCAATGTCAGAAAATTAATTAATGAATCTGACAACCTTTATTTAGAAACCAAAACTGTCCACGATCATCTTATGATGACACTAATTATTGTTGGAGGTGACTGAATGTACCCCATTTACTTACTAGAAGACAACGAACTACAACGAAATAAATATGCTGAATTTATTCACAATGGTATTTTAATTAACGATGCTAATATGACTTTAGAGATAGCTGCCGGAACTGTTGATGATTTTTTCAAACAATACGATTCCAAGAAACAGGCGCTTTACTTCCTAGATATGGAAATATTGGATGATAAAATTGCCGGTTTAAAAATTGCTGAAAGAGTCCGTCAAAACTCTCCACTCTCACAAATAGTTTTTATAACAACTCATGATGAATTATCTTTGACAACATTAGAACGAAAGATTGCCCCAATGGATTACATTTTAAAGGATAATGGTTTAGAGAATATTAAACAGAGTATCACTGATGATATTGAGAAAACACAACAAGAATTACGAGAATATAATCATTTATCAAAAAACGTGCTGGATTATAAAATTGGTAGTCGCTACTTCTCTATTTTAATGGATGATGTCATTATGCTTTACACTAATAAGGATGCACCCGGAAGAATTTTTATCGTTACTAAATATCAACTAGCCGAGTTCAATGGCTCATTAAATACGTTCGAAGAGGACTATCCTAACCTCTTTCGTTGCAACCGTGGATTCCTAGTTAACGTCGACAACGCCATCAATTACGATAGTAAAACCAGAGTATTATCCTTTATCGATGGCTCAACTTGTGAAGTCTCATTTAGAAAAAATAAGGAACTAATCAAATTAATATCTAAAAACGACTAAAGCCTCCCGTTTAGAGTATTTTACTAACTCTAAACGAGAGGCTTTTTTAATTTTGAAATGAATGTTATCTGCCAACTAAAGTATCCAAACTAACACCATAAACGTCAGCGAACCGCATCATCATATAGATATCGGGAGTCCTAGTATTATGTTCATATTTGGATATGGTCGTAATATCGACATGTAGCATTTTTGATACTTCACGTTCTGATAAATTACGTTGCTTACGACATTCTCTTAAATTGTCACCTAAAAAAATATTACTGCGATCCAATATAAATTCTTTCATAATGTTCCCTCGATTCTTAATCATGAAAACATTATATTTCAGAAATAATAAGTAAAACATAAAATACTTATGAACGTATCATTTTTACCGATTAACGTTAATGAAAGATTCGAAGAACACCAAAAACGATAGCAAATGCCCCAAAAAGCATACTAAAAATTACTGCAATCAGTGAAAATATCATTGGTGCGGATTGTTTTTTCATATTGTCGAAATATTGTTTAGAAACTATTAACTGCCAAATACCTAAAGCCATGGCACCGATACCGATTATGTAATTCATCTTATCATCCCTAATTTAAGAATTTCCTCAATCAAATATTACACGATTTTTATCCTTTTATGAATAAATTTGCTGAGGAAATATGCCGTCCTCCACAACAAGCTCGATTGGTCTGGAACGCTGTGGACACTGATTTGAGCCAATTGAAGTTCACAATTGTCTCAAATACAGGTCTTTGTCTAGGCGGGAAACCCGCCAAGTCAAATTTCACGGCTGAGACCAATCGAGCTTGTTGCTCCGGACTAGTAAACTGTTCTATTTCTTCTTCTCAATTTTGAAACAAATAAATAAAAAAGCGTTCATATTAACCGTTTAACTTTGGTCAATATAAACACCCTTTAAAAATAGTCGAAATACTATTTAGTCTGGAGTAAGAATTGAGAATGCTGTTCAGCTATGAAATCATTGTTGGCGGCTTTGCCGCTTACAATGAGGCTGATCTTGAAGATCCATAATTTTGCCGAAGGTGAAATTATTAGCTTCAAGTCACGCCCATAGCGTTCCAACGCATTCTCAATTCTTGCGGAAGACGGAAGCTTAAGCACATCTACACTCTATTTCTTTGTTAGAGCAACAACACTTTCAATATGATTTGTCATTGGGAACATATCAACTGGTGTTACATCACCAATATTATATGTATCGCTTAACAATGATAGGTCACGTGCTAAGGTTGCTGGATTACAACTGATGTAAACGATCTTCTTTGGTTTGATGTTCTTCAATGAATCCATCAATGAATTTGCCAAACCTTTACGTGGAGGATCAACCATCAAAACATCAACTGACATCTTATTTTTAGCCCACTCGTCTAAAACATCTTCGGTCTTACCAACAACAAAGTCAGCATTTTCAATACCGTTCAATTTAGCATTTTGATCGGCATCCTTAACGGCATCTTCAATTACTTCAATACCAGTAACGTGTTTTGCCTTATTAGCTAATGAAAGTCCAATCGTACCAATACCTGAATAAGCATCGACTACTTCTTCTTTACCAGTCAATTCAGCTTTATCAATGGCTAATTGGTAAAGATTCTGCGTTTGAACTGGATTTACTTGGTAGAAAGATCTTGGTGAAATACGGTACTTATGTCCTAAGATTTCATCATCGATATACTTCTTACCTGCTAATAGTGTCATTTCTTGACCAAAAATAACGTTGGTATTTTTTGAATTAACGTTCAAGTACAATGATTTAACTTCAGGATTATCCATGATTTCCTTAGCAATATCTTTGTAATGTGAGATATCACGAGTTCTTGAAACTAGAACTACCATCATTTCATTAGTAAAGTAAGCACGGCGAACCATGATTGTTCTAATTTGACCCTTTTGATTTTGTTCATCATAACCACGAACCTTGTATTTACGAAGAATATCACGTACTTTGATGATTTCTTCATCAATCTTAGGATCTTGGATCAAGAAGTTTTCCATTGGTACTAGTTCATGTGAACGACGACGATAGAAACCAGTAGTTAACTTGCCATCAACTTGGCGAACAGGTACTTGAGCCTTGTTACGATAGTTGAATGGTGATTCCATACCTAATGTTGGATTAACTGTAACGTCTTTTAAGCCCATTTTACTGAAGTCAGTTACAACTTGATTGTGTTTGAATTCAAGTTGCTTGTCGTACTTCAAATGACTCAATGGAGCAATTCCTGTTTGTGCATAAACAGCATCAATATCATGAACACGGTCAGGAGATTCTTTCAAGACACTCAAAGTTCTCGCAAAACCGAAGTTCTTATTGATTCTAGTAATTACAGCATTAACTGTTTCACCAGGCAAGGCGTTATCAACGAAAAGTGTAAAGTCATCAACTTTAGCAACACCCTTACCTTCGTATGATAAGTCTTGAATATCTAAATCTAATTTTTGATTCTTTTTTAAGTTTGGTTTTTCCATTTTTCACCTATACATAGAAAAAAGAAGTGTTCAAAACTGATACACTCCCAATTTCTTTTTTATTTCTTATTTTTATTCTTATTGTCAAGATTTCGTTCTTCTTCGATAATCTTCTCGCCAGCGTCTTTTTCACTAAGCGTTGGAGTATCACGTGCTTTAAGCGGAATTGAATCAACATTAGCATAAATATTTAAGTGATTATGCAAATTAATAAATTCCATCGGTGCATCCCCACCATACTCACCATCAAGGTTAACCATCAAACGACTTTCATCATTCGCATGAACAGAAATTCGCTTAGTTTTAGTATAAATAACCTTAGGATTGTAAACGTGGCGACCACCGTTTAGAACTAAAGCAATCAAATGAACTAAATCTCTTAAATTAGTTTCTTTAACAATAATCAAAGAGAAAGTTCCATCACCAATAACTGAATTAGGGGCAATTTGTTCCATACCACCAATTGAATTAGTTAAACCAATTAGAAACATTGTGGCTTTGCCATCAAAAACACCATCGTCATATTCAATGTGCATATCAACTGGACTAACTCGAGGTAACATCTCTGCACCTTTAACCAAGTAAGCCAAATAACCCAAAATAGATTTATAGGCTGATGGTACTTCATAGGTTAACTCAGTCATTGAGCCACCACCGGCAATATTAATAAAGTATTTCTTACCTGCTTGACCGATATCAACTGGTAATTTTTGACCTTTTAAAATAACCTTGGCAGCTTCGACAACGTCATCTCGTGGAATTTTTAAGGCACGCGCATAGTCATTAGTTGTTCCGGCAGGAATAATTGCCAATTCTGGACGTTGATCCAAATCAGCAATACCATTAACAACTTCGTTAATAGTTCCATCACCACCAGCGGCAACGACTAAGTCGAAACCTTCCTTTGCTACTCTTCTGGCCTCATTTTTGGCTGAGTTCTTTTTGGGTGTAGTTCGGTAAGCACTAGCCTCATAACCAGCTTTTTCAATAATATTCAAAATGTCTCCAACATTACTGTTCATGGTCTCGTGACCTGAAGTTGGATTATAAATAAGTCTAGCACGACGCATATCTTTCCCTCACTAACGACTCTTTAACTCTTCCATCAATAGCTTATTAGCAACCTTTGGATTAGCTTGTCCATGTGTTTGCTTCATGATTTGTCCAATCAAGAAACCAACGGCACGATCTTTACCATTCTTGAAGTCATCGATTGATTGTTGGTTATTATCAAGAATTTCCAAAATCATTGGCTTCAATACGGCTGGATCAGATTCTTGGACAAGTCCCTTAGACTTAACCCATTCCTCAGGTTCTGTACCATTACTAATTGTTTCTTGGAAGACCTTTTTGGCAATCTTAGAAGAAATTGTACCATTTGAAATCAAATTAATCATCTTGGCTAAGTGTTCTGGTGTCAACTTAGTATCAAGTAAACCAATTCTCTTATCATTCAAGTATCCATTAACTTCACCCATTAACCAGTTAGAAACTAGTTTTGGATTAGCCTTGTATGAAACTGCTTCATCAAAGAAGTCTGACATTTCCTTAGTATATGTAAGAACACCAGCATCATATTCAGGAATACCTAATTCGTTAATATAACGAACACGTCTCTTAGCAGCTGTTTCAGGTAAGTTAGCCTTGATTTCTGAAACCCATTCTGGTGAAATTTCAAAATCTGGTAGATCTGGTTCTGGGAAGTAACGATAATCATCTGCACCAGACTTAACACGCATTAAGAATGTTTCGCCAGTCTTTTCATCAAAACGTCTTGTTTCTTGACCAATGTGTCCGCCTTGCTTCAAAATAGCAGCTTGACGTTGTTCCTCATAAGCAAGACCCAATTTAACGTGGTTAAATGAGTTCAAGTTCTTCAACTCAACTTTTGTACCATAATCTTTTGAGCCTACCGGACGGATAGAAATATTGGTATCAACACGCATTGAACCTTCTTCCATCTTAACATCAGAAGCGCCAGTAAACTGAACGATCTTACGTAGGTTTTCAAGATATTGATATGCCTCTTCTGGTGAATGCATATCAGGTTTTGAAACAATTTCAATCAAAGGAGTACCCTGACGGTTTAAATCAACATAAGAATAACCATTGTTACCGTGGGTATTCTTACCGGCATCTTCTTCGACGTGAAGTTCTTCAACACCGATCTTCTTCTTTTTACCATCAACTTCAATTTCAATATAACCATCATGACCCAATGGCTTATCTTGTTGTGTAATTTGGTAAGCCTTTGGATTATCTGGATAGAAATAATTCTTACGATCAAAATGAGTATGATGTTCAATTTCAGCATTTAAAGCTAAAGCTACCATGACACCTAAACGGTAACCATTTTTATTTACAGTTGGTAATGTTCCTGGAAAACCAAAGTCAATAACGTTGGTATTGATATTAGATTCAGCACCATAAGCAACTGGTGAAGGACTGTACATCTTGGACTTTGTCTTTAACTCAACGTGGACTTCTAGTCCGATAGTTGTTTCAAAATTCATTAGTCTTCCCCCTTGAGTGCAGTTGGTATTTTTTCATAGAATTTATTTTCTTCTTGTAATGCATAAGCAGCATTGAAGACAGATTGTTCGTCAAATGGACGACCGATAATTTGTAGACCAACGGGTAGTCCGTCAGCAAGTCCTGCAGGAACAGAGGCAGCTGGAAGTCCAGCTAAGTTAGCAGGGATTGTCAAAATATCGTTCATGTACATTGCCAATGGATCGTCAACTTTTTCACCAATCTTAAATGCAGGTGTTGTTGTTGAAGGTCCCATAATCAAGTCATAATCTTTAAGGACATCGTTCATTTCATTAATGAAGAGTGTTCTAACTTCGGCAGCCTTCTTAAAGTAAGCATCATAAGCACCAGCTGATAGAGCAAAAGTACCAAGCATGATACGACGTTTTACTTCGTCACCAAAACCTTCTGATCTTGATTTAACAAATAAGTCTTTGATGTTCTTAACATCTTTAGCACGGAAACCATATCTAACACCATCATATCTTTGAAGGTTAGATGAAGCTTCACTAGAAGCTAGAACATAGTAAACTTCAACGGCATGCTTCAATGAAGGAAGACTAACTTCGTCCACAGTAGCACCCATCTTCTTGTATGCATCTAATGCCTTATTAACGTTTTCTAGAACTTCTGGATGAGTACCTTCATGCCAGAATTCCTTAGGAACAGCAATTCTAACGCCAGTCATATCCTTACTCAAGTTAGCACGATAATCAGGAACTGGTTTTTCAGAACTTGTTGAATCATGTTCATCATGTCCAGCCATTACTGAAAGAACAGTTGCTGAGTCTTCAACACGTTTTGAAAGTACACCGACTTGATCCAAACTTGAAGCAAAGGCGATAACACCCCAACGTGAAACACGACCATAAGTTGGTTTGATACCAAAAATACCATTAAAGGCAGCAGGTTGTCTGATTGAACCACCAGTATCTGTACCTAAAGCAGCCACAACTTCACCAGCGGCAACAGCAGCAGCAGAACCACCTGAAGAACCACCAGGAACACGACTTAAGTCCCAAGGGTTTACTGTGGTATCAAAGTATGATGTTTCAGTAGATGAACCCATAGCAAACTCATCAAGATTAGTTTTACCAATATCAACTGCACCAGCAGCCTCTAGTCTTTCTAAGACTGTGGCACTGTAAACAGGCATAAAGTTATATAGAATCTTACTTGCAGCAGTGGTCTTGATACCATTAGTTACAATATTATCCTTAAATGCAATTGGAATACCTGACAAAGGTCCTTTAATACCATCTTCATCAATTTTTTTAGCAGCTTCGGGAGCTTTATCATTTACCGTAATAAATGTATTCAGTTTCTTTTCATTAGCATTGATTTTGTTAATTGCATCGTTAGCTAATTCTTCAGCAGTTACATCCTTATTGACCAATTTGTCATGTAAAGAAGCAATTGTTTCTTTTTTGATGTCCACTATTCATCGTCCTCCTTGTCAACAATCGTTGGAACTTTGATAAGGTTGTTATCAGTTTCCGGAACATTTTCAAGCATTTGTTCTCTAGTTTGAGTACGAATACCCTTATCTTCACGGAAGACAGTGTTAGTGTCACCCATATTGTATGTTGGTTCAACGCCTGTTGTATCAACACTAGATAGCTTACTTTCCATGTTAACGATTTTGTCTAATTGACTAACAAAACTATCAACTTCACTATCTTCGAATTTCAAGTTAGCCAATGCGGCAACGTGCAAAATTTCATCTTTTGAAATCATAAGTTTCTCCTTTTTAATCTGCATTATAAACGTGTGAATTGAACTTACCATTAGTACGAGTAACAACAGCTTGTTGTGCATCAACCGTTTGAATATTAATATCTAGGTCAGCTCCAGATGGTAAGTACTTTGAAGCACTTTGTTGTACGAATTGTGTAAAACTAGTAATTTGAGCTAAACCATCAAATTGAGTATTGATAGTCACATCCATAGACTTCAAATTATTGCCATCATAATGTGCCTGAGCTGTTACACCTGACAAGTTAGGGAAATAATCTTGAATATTATCTTTAAAGTTAGTGAAAGCATCTGAATCACTACTATTGATGGCATTTTCACCATTAACAGTTGGTAACATTTGATTCTTATAATTTAAGGTCGACCAATTACCCAAAGAACCACTCTTACTTACAGAATATTGGAAATATGTTCCACCTACTAATGTATCCTCTGGAGCAACAGAATACAAACCAACTACAATCGGAATATTACCGACTTGTTTATTAGCTCTTAAACGTTTAACAACTTCTTGAGCGATACGTTGACCCTGTTCTTTTTGTTGTTCAGTACTAATTGTTGTCTTGTAAGTAGCACCATATTGCTTCTTTTGGTAATAATCAATCTTGTTCATTGCAATACCGATCGACATCCCTGCCAACTTATATTTACCATCCTGTTTAGTTAGGTAATCTTCTTCCAACATTTGTTGGAAATACATTGGCGCACGTTTGTTTTCATCAGTTGAACCATTTGATGCAGGGTTCAAACCACTTGAATTCTTCTTAGATTTTCTTGCTAACCAATTAGTTACCGTACTAGCAGACAATACTTGACCTTCTTGGAAAACATATGAATTAGTTGAAAATTGTTTCTTCGACAAACTCATTAAGCCACTTTCAAAGCTTCTACTATTAAATTGATTAGAATTATCAGCAGCAGTAAGTCCTGAAATAGGGCTAGTTTTATATTTTCCACCACTTAACAAAACATCGTAACTACTTGAGTCAGATGAAGATGTTGTCTGAACTGTACTCTTACTTGTATCGCCACCACCTGATGATAAACTCGAATTTTGTAAGTTACCACAGGCAGATAAAAGCAGTGCACACATCAGCAATAACGATGTAGTTTTTAAGAATTTTTTCAAAACTGTTCTCCTACTCTTTGTCATTATCCAAATAATCAGATAATGTTGTTTCATCAATAATCTCTGTTCCCAATTTTTGAGCTTTGGCTAATTTGCTACCAGCTTTTTCACCAGCAATCAAAATATCAGTCTTCTTAGTAACTGAACTCGTAACATTAGCACCAAGATTCTCCAAAATCTCTGATAATTGTGAACGTTTATAATTTTTTAAGGTTCCGGTTATAACAATTATTTTATCAGTAAAATGACTATTTGTTTCATTAGAATTAGAACTACCAATAAAATTCATATTAACATTTACTGATTTTAGTTCATTTATCAACTTTTTAACATCATCATTTTCAAAATAAGTTGAAATACTATTAGCAATTATCTCACCCATAGTATTAACTTCAAGAATTTCTTCAGACGAAGCCTTCATTATACTATCTAAATCACCAAAATGCTCAGCTAAAATTCTCGCCGCCTTTGCACCCACATGACGAATGCCTAAACCAAACAGCAATCTTTCAACTGAATTAGCCTTGGAATTATCAATAGCCGTTAATAAATTGTTAATTGATTTTTCTTTGAAACCATCTAAGGTGGCTAAATCATCTGTTGTTAATTTATATAAATCAGCAACATCCTTGATTAATTCTTTCGTATATAACTGTTCTATTATCTTTGGTCCTAAACCATCAATATTCATCGCATTTCGAGAAGCAAAATGTGTCAATTGCTCTTTAACTTGAGCCGGACACTTAGGATTAATGCAACGTAAGGCCACTTCATCTTCTAAGTGAATTAACTCTGAACCACAATATGGACAGTGCGTAGGAATTTCAGCAGGAACGGAATCCTCTGGTCGTTTGCTCAATACTACTTGTGAAACCTCAGGAATGATATCGCCGGCTTTATGCAACAAAACTGTATCGCCGATGCGAATATCCTTTTGACGAATCATATCTTCATTGTGTAACGTCGCACGTGAAACAGTCGTTCCAGCTAAACTTACCGGATCCATCACTGCAGTTGGTGTTAGAACACCCGTCCGCCCAATAGTCCAAGTAATATCGTGAACAACTGATTCAGCTTGTTCTGGTGGGAATTTATAGGCAATTTCCCAACGAGGAACTTTTACAGTATTACCTAATTCACGTTGCAAGGCTAAATCATCAACTTTTAAAACAACACCATCAATCCCATAATCAAGATCATCTCTAATTTCACCATAGTGTTCAATGAAATCCTTGACCCCTTTCAGACCAGTAGTGACCTGAGCTGTAGGATTAACGTTAAAGCCTAGTTCTTTTAATGTCTCTAGGGCCTGATGTTGTGTTGTGACCTCCAAACCATCAAAGGTAACGATTGTATACATAAACGTATCCAATTTTCTGGAAGCCGTAATTTTTGGATCTAACTGACGAAGACTACCAGCAGCAGCGTTTCTAGGATTGGCAAAGACTTGATGACCTTGACTTTCACGTTCCTGATTCAAACGTAAAAACTCCTTCTTCGACATGAAACACTCACCACGGACTTCAAATGAAAGTGGACGGCTTAACTTTTGTGGAATGTCTTTAATAGTTTTAACATTCTCCGTCACATTTTCACCAATTGTTCCATTACCACGAGTTGAGCCTTGAACTAAGATACCATTTTCATAAATTAATGAAAGAGATAAGCCATCAATTTTTAATTCAACATTATAATCGACCTCATGTCCAACATTTTTTTCAATTCGATCATTAAACTCTGCTAGTTCGGCTTCGGAAAAGACATCCCCCATTGAAAGCATCGGAATATCATGCGTCACCTTGTTAAAATCTGGTAATGTCTCATCTCCGACTTCTTGCGAAGGTGAATCGGGGGTAACCAATTCAGGATACATTTTTTCTAGTTCTAGCAAACGATTATAAAGCTTGTCGTAGACGTTATCTTCAACTACGGGAGCATCTTTTGTGTAATAAGCATCGCGCCAACTATTCAGTTGAGGACGAATTTCATCTAATTCTTGACTAGCTTGAGATTTAGTTATTTCAGCCATGCTCTCACCTCTTATTAATCAGTTACTTTTTTGATTGGTGCATATTCAGCCAATAGACGTTTGATACCTTGACTATCAAAGGCTATATCCAACTCAGCATTCTTACCTTCACCGTTAACTTTAACAACTGTTCCTTGACCCCACTTCTTGTGTTCAACTTTATCGCCCACATTCCAGCTCAATTTCTCAGCTCCTTGGGCACCTTTAGCTTTCAAAGTTGGTGAAGTGAAAGTTGCAGCCGTAGCGGCACGGTGACGACGTTGACGATAGTTTTGTTTACTACCACCAAGATTACCAGCATTAGGATTGACTTGCTCCAATGCATCCTCATTAATTTCTTCAATAAAACGAGACGTTGGATTGTTCTGCGTACGTCCATAAAGTGTACGACTATAAGCATTAGTTAAGTATAATCTCTTTTCAGCACGAGTGATACCAACATATGCCAAACGACGTTCCTCTTCCAAATCATCCTCTTTAAGAAGTGAACGACCTAGTGGGAAAATACCTTCTTCCATACCTACTAAGAAGACAACTGGAAATTCTAGTCCTTTAGCCGCATGTAAAGTCATCAATGTAACTTCAGTCTGTTCTTCCTCAATGTCATCTTGATCACTGACCAATGACAATTCTGTCAAGAAAGTTGTCAAACGAGTCTCATCAACTTCAGGGTCTGGTTCGTAAGATTGATCAAATTGAGTGGTAACGGTTAGAAGTTCTTCAATATTTTCCACACGAGCTTGTGATTCCAAGTTATTTTGTTGCTTCAGATCATCAACATAACCTGAATCTTCCAATAAGTGATTCATCAAAATAGTCATTGATTCTGTTTCAGACAATTTTGTTAAATCATCCATTACCTTAGCAAAATGACCAATTGTTTTTCTAGGTTTGGCAGCCAATGGTGATAATTCAATATTCTCAGCCGCTTCAAGTAGTGACCAACCATGTTCATCAGCATAATTCTGTAGTTTTTCAATTGTACCAGGTCCAATACCACGCTTAGGACTGTTGATAACACGTTGAAAACTCATCGAATCATCATGATTAGCAATTAGTCGTAAGTAAGCCAAAATATCTTTGATTTCCTTACGATCATAGAACTTATGTCCACCGATAAT
Organism: Companilactobacillus bobalius; assembly: GCF_002179915.1. NCBI lineage: Bacteria > Bacillati > Bacillota > Bacilli > Lactobacillales > Lactobacillaceae > Companilactobacillus > Companilactobacillus bobalius. The sequence goes on along the minus strand of NZ_MYFM01000003.1, from coordinate 88,518 downwards.
CTTGTAAGGCATATTAGCTTGCATAAGCTTCTCTTCAAAGGTACGTGATTGAGCATTAGTACGATATAAAACCGCAAAGTCACCATAATTAAAGCCTTGTAACAGTAGACTCTTGATTTGGTCAACGACGTACAAAGCTTCATCTGACTCATTTTGACCACGGTAGAATTTGATCTTTTCACCGTCATTATTATCAGTCCACAATTCTTTAGGGGTACGGTTGGAGTTATGATTAATAACTTCATTAGCAGCCTTCAAAATAGTTTTTGTTGAACGATAATTTTGTTCCAATTTAATTGTTGTAGCTTCAGGATAATCTTTTTCAAAATTCATAATATTTTGAATATTAGCACCACGCCAACCATAAATACTCTGATCAGCATCACCAACAACACAGACATTACGATACTTAGCACCCAATTGCTTAACTAACTTATATTGCGCCTCATTAGTATCCTGATATTCATCAACGTGAATATATTGGAATTTTTCTTGATACTTTTCCAAAACATCAGGATTCTCATCGAATAATTGACTAGTTGTCATGATCAAATCATCAAAATCTAGTGAATTATTACGATCCATAGCTTTAGCATAAGCATCATAAACACTAGCTACTGTTTGTTCATAAGGACTAGCGGCAACTTGAGCATATTGTTCTGGAGTTTGCAGTTCATTTTTGGCATTACTAATTGTTCCCAAAAGAGCTCGAGGATCGTAACGTTTAGGATCCAAGTTCATCTTAGTTAAGATTTGTTTCATCAAGGTTCTTTGTTCACTTGGATCAGCAATCGTAAATGTCTTAGGCTTGCCCATCTTATCAATATCTCTTCTTAAAATTCTTACACAAAGAGAGTGGAAAGTTGAAACCCACACATCATTGGCAGACTCATCCAGTAACTTACCAATTCTTTCCTTCATTTCCTTGGCAGCCTTATTGGTAAAGGTAATAGCTAAAACGTGCCATGGCATAACATTCTTTTCTTCAATCAAATAGGCCACACGGTGAGTTAAAACACGAGTTTTACCAGAGCCCGCACCAGCCATAATCAAAAGTGGTCCTTCAGTAGCCTTAACTGCATCCTGTTGTTCAGGGTTAAGACCTTTTAACATAGTATCGTCCAATTTATAAATCCCTCAAATCTTTGTGTAAAAAATTTAGTTTAACTTAAAATAGCTGTTTATATTGTAGCAAATTTTTGTAGCTAGAGCGAAAAAGTACGGTCGAAATTAGAACGTATGTTTCTAATAAATTAATACATTTTTGTTTTCCTTTTATATCAAACAAAACAAACATTATCGACCCTGTCCATAAAATTACAGTCTTGTTATAGGATCTTCCTTACATTTAGAATAATTTTATTGAGGTGATAGAAATGAAAAACGACAAATTTATACTTATCAACAATTTAGCTAACATATTAAAGAAAAGAGATATCTCAATTCGTAAATTAAGTATCGAAACAAACATAAGTAGACAGACTATAAAGCGCATTGTAGAAAATAAATATTCACGCCCCGGAACTTATGTTGCTATGGCATTAGCCAACGCATTGGATATAAATTTTAATGAAATATTCAAACTTGAATTAAATCCAGAATTTTTATTTACGGAGGACAACTTAAAAAGAATTAATGTTTTAAATAACAATTCAAAAATAGAATTTAACTATGATATTTATGGTTATGTAAATAACTTAAATTCCGATAATATTCGCTATGCTGGAGAAAAGTTAAACATATATTCAAATTACTTTAATCAACGCAGAATAAGTTTTCGCGGAAATCTTGTAATTGTTCCTGAAGAAAACACATTATACATTCGAGATTTTGATTTATTTGCAAAAAATCAAAGTGTATTACGAGAAGAAATAATTTCATCTTATATAAAAATATTAAATACACTCTATCTAACTGCTGAGCATATCTTAAAAGTAAAAAAAATAAAACTCAGATTGGGAATCTATGATATCAATTTGAATAGTATGAATGTTAACACTTCCCCAGAAAAATTTGATAGCCAAATATACAGTTATCAAAAAAATAATTTTGAAATTCAAACATTATCAACTTATTACAAGGCAGCCTATAGTTACGGATTTAGACTTTCAAAAGGTACACCAAAATATAGATACAATTTCGATGACGTTTATCTTCAAAAAAATATAAACTAAAATCAAAATTTTTTTAAATCAATATAGAAATATATTCTTTTATAGTAGCGCACTAACTAGCCTGGAATAAAAAAGCTGATTGGCTCAGTAGTGAAATTATCCTTAGCAATTTATTGCTTAGGATAAGATCGAACTTGGAGATCCATAATTTTGCACGAAGTGTAAAATTATTAGCTTCAAGTCGATCCACTACGTTCCAGCCAAATCAGCTTTTTTATTCCGGGCGGCAGTTAACAACCCATCAAAAAATTAAGTTTTTATTCTAATCCAACACGTTTGAAAATCTCATCAACGTTACGTAAGTGCCAGTGATAATCGAAAGCATCATCCAAATCTTTTTCAGATAGCTTATCAGTTACACGAGAATCAGCTTCTAGCATAGTACGGAAATCTTTCTTTTCGTCCCATGCTTTAGCTGTCATTGGTTGCACAATATCGTAAGCTTGTTCACGTGCATATCCTGCTTCAACCAATTTGAGCAAGACACGTTGTGAGTAAATCAAACCGTGAGTAATATTCATATCTTCTAACATCTTGTCAGGGAAAACAGTAAGGTCTTTAGTGATCTTAGTAAATCTTCTCAAGATGTAATCTAACAATTCAGTTGTATCAGGAATGATGACACGTTCAGCAGAAGAATGTGAAATATCACGTTCATGCCACAATGGAACGTCTTCTAAGGCTGTAAAGGCATGTCCTCTGATAACACGTGCCAAACCAGTTACATTTTCTGAACCAATTGGGTTACGTTTATGAGGCATAGCACTAGAACCTTTTTGTCCAGCAGCAAAGTATTCTTCAGCTTCTCTAACTTCAGTTCTTTGAAGGTGACGTACTTCAAGAGCAAATCTTTCAATTGATGTAGCAATCAAAGCCATTGTTTGAATGTACTCTGCATGAAGATCACGTGGTAATACTTGTGTTGAGATTTCTTGAGCACGAATACCCAATTTATCACAAACAAACTTTTCAACATTAGTTGGTACATTAGCATAACTACCAACAGCACCACTGATCTTACCTGCTTCAACACCCTTAGCGGCATGATCAAAACGTTCAATATCACGTTTGATTTCAGAATACCAGTTTGCCAAAACTAAACCGAAAGTAGTTGGTTCAGCATGCACACCATGAGTTCTACCAATCATAACTGTATCTTTGTATTCAAGAGCTTTTTGTTTAACTACTTCGAGAAATTCATTTAGATCTTCACGAATAATATCGTTGGCTTGCTTCATCAAATATCCATAAGCTGTATCCACAACGTCTGTGGAAGTAAGTCCGAAATGAACCCATTTTCTTTCAGGTCCTAAATAACGTGAAACATCTCTGGTAAAAGCAACTACATCATGCTTTGTTTGTTTTTCAATCTCAGCAATTTCAGCTACATCAAACTTAGCATTTTGAGCAATTAACTTAGCATCTTCAGCAGGAATTTCGCCTTCTTTACTCCATCCTTCGACGGCAGCGATTTCTACTTCAAGCCAAGCTTGAAATCTGTTTTGGTCAGTCCAAATTGGTTTCATTTGTTCAGTTACATATCTATCAATCATGAATTATTCTACTCTCCAAATATTAGTTGTTAAGATATCATTTTTTAATTCTTCTATATCATCGGAAAAAATTGAAATATAACCGACATCCCTGTCAGCTTGATTCTTAGCTTTAAAACCTGTGTAATAGTTAAATTTCCATTGTGCTTTTTCCTGAAGTAGATCCAAACTCTGTGGCAAAATACCTTCAATGATTTTCAAAGTTGCCGCATTGACCATTGGAAAAATCTCAGGAATTGGCCAATCACAAATAGCTCTGATATGTAATTCGAACTGGGAGATACCGGTAGCTTCTTGATAGACATTAGCAGAATAATTAATTCCGGGGAATATTCGTTTAACATACAAAACACCAGAATCAGACAAAATAAAACCAATTCCAAAAATTCCCACATAATTAATATTCTGTGCTATCAACAAAGCCACTCGTTGCATTTCCGCTTCAATTTCTGGATTGTTCTTTTTATATATGAAAGAACTCATCAGATGTTCACCATCATAAATCTCTTGAATCATTGGAAAAGTATGGATTTTTTGATCCTTACTCTTACTTACCATAATGGAATATTCAGTCTTTGTTTCGATCCAAGCTTCCAAAATATAAGTTCCATCTTTTAATAACTTTTGTACACGTTCAACATCTTCATAATTGTAAATAATATGACGTTGTAACACCCTTTGATTCTTCTGAATTGGCTTCAAGATACAAGGGAAACCAATTTCATCAATTGCGTGTTTAATATCATCAACTGTCACAATCGAGAAAAATGGTGGAACGTTTATATTTAAATCATTTAAAAAGGTTCTCTCGATATATCGATCCTGAACAATCTCTAGTAGGTCCGAACCCTGTGCAACATTAAAGTTTTTCGAAAGTTCCTTTAGGACACTACTATCAAAGTTCTCATCCATATACAAAAGAATGTCGCTTCTATGGCCCAATTCACTTAGATTCTTACTGTCTTCTAATGTACCGACTAAATAACTGTCAGCTGCTTGTGTAGCAATATCCTTTTCTTCGGATGTCAAAAGCATGGTCCTAAAGCCCATTCTTTTAGCCTCTAATTCAAAAAGATAAGTTTCACTGCCGCCGCCAATTATTCCTAATGTTTTACCGGGCGCAATAAAAGTCATAATTCCACCTTCTTAATTTCTAATCGTCTTCTTCACCGAAGACCACTTGTCCATTCTCAAAAGCTGTAATTCTAGCTAATGAATAAATTGGAGTACCTGATTTGTCGATCATTTGTCTTCCCTTTTGGAAAGATTTTTCGATCACAATACCGATACCTGCCAAATGTGCACCAGCTGCATCAATGATTGTATTCAAACCATTTACAGCTTGACCATTAGCCAAGAAATCATCAATAATCAAAACTTTATCACTACTTGAAAGATACTTCTTAGCGATACTAATGTGGTTAGAAGTCTTCTTTGTAAATGAGTAAACCTCTGATGAATAAAGATCGTCGCTCAATGTTACAGATTTGTGCTTTCTAGCAAAAACAACTGGTACTTGGAACTTTAAACCAGTCATAACAGCTGGAGCAATACCTGAAGATTCAACTGTCAAAATCTTGTTGATACCTTCGTTTTTAAAATGTTCGTAAAATTCTTCGCCCATTTTTTCCATTAACATTGGGTCAATTTGATGGTTTAAAAAACTATCAACTTTAAGTACGTCTTTTCCAATAACGCGACCATCTTTTTTGATTCTTTCTTCTAATTCCTTCATTACGTTCTCCCTTATTTAATAGAATAATTAGAGTCTATCATACTTTGTTTTTCACTTGATACCTTCATCGTACTTTTTAAGATTATATTTTTGTATAATCCGAATAATTTTACTTGTATAACCCGGATCGGTCGCATATCCATCTGTTTGCAATGCCACCGCTGCATCAATATAATCCTTCGATTGTAGAACTTGCTTGTATTGCTGCGAATTCCACGACGTACCATTGACCAAGAGCTTTGTATGATCCCTCATTGACTCACGAAAATCCGAATAAACTCGGAAACGCCCGTTGATTGTTACCCACTGGCCATCAGTATACTCTTTAGTCTGTAAAACTTTTGTATTCGAAGGATCGTCACCCTTGATACCAAAATAGTTATTGTACTGACTAGCTAAAGTACTAGAGCCCCAGTCACTTTCCAAAATAGCCTGAGCAATCGTAATACTAGGTAAAACTCCGTAAGTTTGGCCTAATTCGACCGCATACGGTGAAACCTTTTTTATGAAAGCTGCGTGACTTTGCTGAACCATCTCAACTTGTGTTTCTCTTTTGTACTGGACATATCGCCTGTATCCAAAGAAGCTGATAACAAATACAGCAACAATTGCTAATAAAATTAAGGTCGTATTATTATTTTTTCTACTACGTTTACGCCGATAATTTCGGTGTACTGTATATCTTTTCTTTTGTGGCAATTGATCTATCCCTTTTAAGTTTATTAACTCTAATTATAGCCGATAACTTTGAAAATTTTGTGATTTGAAAAATAATTTTAAAAATCATTTAGGTTCTCAAATTTTTGATTTAAATTGATGCTGTTTTGAATAAATCAACCAAGCCATCAAAGCTAAAATTTCAATAATTGCAGAGAATAGAAAAATACTCTTGTATCCAAAACCAGTTGCTATTACGGCTGCCAGCATCGGGCCTAGGACATTTCCCATTGCCTGTGCTGATTGATTATAACTGAAAATCCGTCCAAATATAGAGTTAGGGACATTTTGTATGGTTAGGACCTGAATCGACGGAATCAATGCCGCATCAGAAATTCCCAGAACGAACCGTAGAACTATTAATTCCCAGATATTTTGAACCATACTTGTTAAAATCAAACAAATAATTGCTGATGTTAAAAATATCAGCATACTTTTTAAAGCTCCCAATTTATCAATCAATCGCCCTACTAATCCAGCCATAACAATTGTTGCCAACCCCGGTGCCGCCGAAACTATTCCTGTGATAATTACTAAGTTATTGCTAGTAGAATCGATTTCTCTGACCAAAAGACTGATCATCGGTGTAATTGCATTAGTTGTCGCTTGAACCGCTAAGAGAGACCCAAATAGGGCCAAAAAGAATTGCCAACCAATCTTCTTCATAATAGGTAAAACTGGTTGTAATTCTTTTTTAGTAATAGGTACAAAATCTTCTTTTACTCCAATCAACGTGGTTAAAAAAACTACGGCCATCATAAAACTAGTAACAAAAAAGGCTCCTCGATAGCCAACAGTTGTAGCCAAAAAACCACCTATTAAAGGACCAATCAATAATCCGGTAATATCACCAGTAATTAATTTACTCATCACGCGACCACGAATCTTTACGGGTGCCGAAACTGACATTAACGCATTGGCATTATTAATATATCCAGAAAAGGCCCCTTGCATTGCTCGAAAAAATAATAAGAACCAAACATTTGGAGATAGACCAACCATTAGAATAGTAAAAGTCATAACCCCTGACGCTCGTAAACACATTAATTTTCTACCTTTAAGATCTGCTAATTTTCCCCAAAGTGGTGAAACCAAGGCTTTACTCAAATAAGTTAAAGAAAAGGCTGCCGCGCCTAAAAGATTTAATTCTGTTCTATTGAAATCACCCAATGTTTCGATAAACAGAACAATAAACGGTAAGGTCATTGCATTTCCTAAACCAGTTATCAAACTACCAAACCAAAGTATTCTAAAATTTCTCTTCCAAGTCTCCTGCATTACTTATCATCCTTAATTTTTAAATATTAATGATAGACTAGCAATGTATAAATACTGTAAATAATAAGTAAAGATTTTAAAATTGTGTAAAAAAAAAGCTAACCCGTTGGGTTAGCTTAAAAGTTCAAAGTTTATTAAAGTTTTATTTAATTAGTCCTTAACAACGTTTGAAGCTTGTGGTCCGCGATCGCTATCTTCGATATCGAAAGTAACTGCTTGGCCTTCTTCAAGGGTCTTGTAACCGTCGCCTTGAATAGCTGAGAAGTGAACAAATACGTCACTACCGTCTTCGCGAGTAATAAAACCATAGCCTTTTTCTGCGTTAAACCATTTAACTGTTCCGTGTTCCATAAGAGAATCCTCCTGAAAATAAATAATATATTAGTTGTGCATTATATCGTGGTACATTATGGAAGAAAGTCTAAAGTACGAAACATTCAAACCATCCGAACCATTCACCATTCAAAAATACAACTACTATAGTAACATGATTAACAACTTATTACAATCAAGTATATATAAGTTTCCCCTATAAACGTTTAAATTTTTACATCATCAACGTAAGGAATTGAATTCTGTGCACCTTTTACTTGAACTGCCATTGACGAGGCCTTGCTAGCAAACCTCATTGCTTCAACCATATTAGCTAAGTCGGAATCCAACTTAGCGGCTAAATAACCAATGAATGTATCACCAGCTGCAGTCGTGTCAACCGCAGAAACTTTGTAAGCGTCCACAAAAGATTCTTTACCATCAGTGTAATAAAGCGATCCCCTGCTACCAACAGTTATTATAACACGCTTTATGCCCATTTTATTCAATTTAATGGCAGAATTTATAATTGATTTTCTATCGACCGTCTTTATGCCTGTTATAGCGCCTGCTTCAGTTTCATTTGGAACAATAATATCGGTTTTTGCTGGTGCCGGATTCAATATTGTTACAACATTATTTTTCTTGGCAATTTGGAAAGCAGCCAATGTTGCAGCCAATGGTGTTTCAAATTGAGAAATTAAACAATCGGCATTTTCAATTGCATCCCGAGCATTTTCCACATCGTCTACTGTAATAGTTTGATTAGCACCACCATAAATTAAAATACTGTTTTGACCTTTTTCATCTAATAGAATATAGGCTTTACCTGTACCAGCTTTTGAATCAACCGTAATGTGATCCGTTTTTAAACCATCTTTTTTGAAAGTATCCAACATAAAATCTGCTGAATGATCCTTTCCCACTTTAGCTATGAAGGTCGTTTCTGCACCGGCACGAACTGCAGCAATCGCCTGATTAGCACCCTTTCCACCGCCGGCAGTGGATTGATCACCCATTGCCATAGTTTCACCTGGTAAAGGTAATCGTGGAATATTTAAAATAGTATCCACATTAATTGAACCTAGTACAACAATCTTTTTCATAATTCCATCCACCTTATTATTTTTAATAATCTTATCAATATGAAGTTATTTACTGCAAGTAGGGATTCATATTGGTGTAAATCATGATAAAATATATCCTTAGTAAAAGAAACTTCAAAGGATGTATTATGACAAGAACAGCTAAACTCAGTTTTTATTTCATATTATTTATCATCTTCGGCCTAATTGGTCTTTGGATGCCGCTTCTTGGTGACGATTTACACTGGGGAACCTACTTTGGAAGTAACTATTTCCCACATGGAATCTTTACCTATTATGATGGTCGCTATCTGGGAGACCTTTTAGTTATCAGTATGACTAAAATCAAGCCGGTTGCTTTCATGGCCTATGGGATCTTCCCCACAACCATTGTCTATCTGATTCAAAAGATTCGTGAACAAATTACACCTGAAAAAAATATCGGTTTAGTTTCATCAGCCTTAGCGGCTGCACTTATTCTTTTAAGTCCGGTTATGATTTTCAAACAAATCTTGGGTTGGCATGCTGGGTTTGCTAACTACTTACCTTCAGCAATTTTCCCACTATTTCTACTTTATTTAGTTCTAAAGAATTATGACAATAAAAATGTTCATTATTATCGAACAAGTATGATTCTTATTTTCTTAGCTTCAGTAGCTACACAATTCTTTGCTGAACATATCACCTTATTAAACTGCTTTAATGTTGTTTTAGTTTGGATCTTCTTCAGAAAACATTTTGGTGAACAATTCAAAAAAGTCTTGAATCTTATCTTAGCTGGTAATATTCTTGGTGCCATCCTAATGTTCATCAATGGAGCTTACATCAAAATTCTCTTAGGTTCAGATGCCTACCGTTCTGTAAGCAATGGTTCTAAAGATACCCTCTTCAATTACTTAAAGATTACTTATACACCAAAACATTTGATTGTCGTTGGTACATTGGTATTGGCATTTACCATCTTTATGATTCTTTACAGTCTTAAAATTAATAACACTAAACAAAAAATTGCTAACTTTGCATTACTACTATCAACTTACGTAGCCATTGCCCCATTCATCGTCGTATCACCATTTGGTTCAAGATGTATGTTTGCTAGTTACGTCTTCTTAGTTACAATTTTCACCATCAATTTAGATATTTTCTTTAACAATTACGAAAAAATTCTTCTACCAGTATTTGCTTTATTGACACTTTGTCTAGGCGTCCGTATGGATTACCTATCACACGATTACGGCAAGACCTTTGATATGCAAATTCAATATTCACAATATCAAAATACTATTACTCGTGACGACCAATACTTCTTACAATATAGAAGCGATAAGTACATTTGGTTAACAGCTCCAATTCAAAATGACAATAACTTCTCTGAGTTATACGTTAAGAATAAAGATCGTAACATGATTCCAATCAACTATTGGGATTGGACCGACGCCATGCGCAAATTAAAAGGTAAGAAATTTAAGACTCATGACGATTACATGCGTGCTTTCGATAAACAAATTCTAAAAAAAGTTAAATTGATTCAAGCAAAAGATAATAAGTAAAAATATTTTGTATGGTTAATAATTTCATTAAACATACCGTACACAAAAAGCCGATCGAGCTCGCTATTGAGTTCAATCGGCTTTTTTCGTTCCAAATTATTCTTTAATAAATTCATCCGTTGCAACACGAATATACCTGTGACCACCAATTGTTACAATTTTATCGCATCTCCATAAACTATTCATCGGAAGGAATACGTCTAGAAGTTCACCCTTACTATCATAGAGCGGTGTATTGACTGCCACGGAAACCACATTTTTTTCTACAGTATAAGATTGTAAATCTTTGAAACTAACAAACTCATCATTTCCTACACGGTACATCATTTGACCACCGATATTCTCATAACCATCAGTTGACAAAATACTACCAGCAGATACTGTCTTGGTTAAAGCCGCACCTCTTTCATCATAGAGATGTGCTTCCTTAGCTACATGAACTTTTGATTCAGGTGTAGAAATGAATACTCCCATGCTGCTGGATGTGTCCGTCGTGTAGTCCATAACGTATTCATTAACACCAACACGATAAAACCTAGAACCATTAATATAAACAATTCTATCTACTTTCCAAGATGTTTTAGGACTAAGCATCTCCATAGTCATCTGTCCATCCCTGTTATAAATATAGGTTGAATAAATATTATGGTATATAAAGTTAACTGGTTGATAAGTATTTACAGATTGAGCGTCGACCCATTCATTAGCACCGACATGGTACATTGGTATGCCCCCAATAACAGCTATACCATCAGTTCTCCAATTACTGCTACTTGGTAAAACTTTACCTACCTTTTCGCCTTTAGAATCATAAACTACCGCAGCATCCTTAACTGTCAAATTCAAGTCGCTAACTGGTATAAATGGCAAACTCTTATCGATTGCTAAGAAATTGTTGGTTCCAACTTCGTAATACTTATTACCCTTAATTTCAACGACCTTATCGTATTTCCAAAAAGTACTGGGTCCCAACGTCAAATCAATTGTTTTGCCCGTAGAATCGACTAATGGAGTATATGATTCATCAAATGTTTTTGCTATCCCATCATCAGTCGTATAAGGATTAAATTCATCAGCCAAGACCCATTCATCTGGTCCAATCTTATAATATAAGTCACCATTTATTTCAGCTGACTCTTTAATAGTAGTATCTGTTAAAATAACTTCTTTACCAGTTGGTTTTCCAGTTGAATCATAAGTATAAACTGGCTTATTAGAAACAGCTAAGACATTCAAATCAACGTCACCCCTAGTAATAGAGATTGGTTTAGCTGCTGTAGTTGTAACTCCATTTACTAGTGGTGTAACCACTGGATTAGCTCTGAATTTCAAATCAATGACTTGTGGATCTTGCGAATAGGTTCCCTTCAACGCATAAGGATCTCCCACAAAAGTGTAACCTGCCAAATTTGTATCGGCAGTAAGGTCATAAGAATCACCAATTGTTGTTCCATCAACCACTTTAGTTAAGTCAGATCCGTTAACAGCTATTGGCGAACCGTCCTCATTTTCATAATTGAGCGTTACAGTGGGATGAGCTTGCCAAATAATCGGACGGGCCATTGTGCCAGCATAAATGAAACTAACATTACCGTAAGTCGTATGGATATAAGAATCGGATTTCGAATAATCATTTAAATATCCGTAGACTAAATTCTTTGCAGAACTATCAGCATTAACCAATTTATACTCATCCCCACTGACATGTTCCAAATCTCCATCATCCAAATCCTCTGCTGGGACAGAACTCGAATAATTGTATCCTGACGACAAATCAGTCCCATAAAGCCCCGTAACATGCTCAGCTGTAAAACTGATTGGTTGCTTGTCCACTGCATAAACCGGATTTGGATCATAAACATTATTGATGATATTTAAATAAGCTGGCTTTGTTTTATCAATTCCATTCAATGGTGAAAAATCAGTAATTGAAGAATTACCCAAATAAATAGCTCCACCCTTGTTAGCAATTTCTACAAGAGTTGGTGCTATCATTTTCAACTCCTGATTATTAATTCCATCATTGATGGCAATGCTTCCAGTACCATGAAGTCCCAACTCGTCTACATCACTAATATTTAACTTAGACAATTGACTGAGTGAAATTTCCTTATATGCTGGATCACTATAATTTCCAAATAAGTCAAGTGATTCAAATTTCAACCCATTCATCGGCGTCAAGTCGAGATTAGAAGTTGGCGCTGAAGAAACATTAACCGATAAAGCAACATCCGTTCCTGCTGGCAAATAATTTAAATATTGCATTCCATCAAAACTCGTTACATAGGTATTTGTAACAGTATTAGGCATATTTCCATAATAGAAATCACCTACCAAATTCAATATATTACCACCAAAATTTTTAACATCACTTACTGTTAATGGATCTGTCGATTTCAATCCAAATTCACTTTTGACCATATAATTCAAAAATGGATCAGTGAAGTTAACCTCCGTGCTGTCAGACACATTGTTTGGTAAGGTATAAGAACTTGCTGAAGTTGGAGTTATAGTACTAGAGCTAGTCGTTGATTTAGTTGCAAGCATTGGCGAAACTGGTGTTGTCGTTGTAGCTCCACGATTTAAATTAATAGTAGAAGTCGAAGTAACTGGCTTGCTTGTTGTGGGAACAGTAGCTGGTTCAGTAGCCTTATTACTTGTCAAAGCAGATCCTGATACCGTAGTGCTTGCTTCGGCAGTCAAAGTAACCGGCTTACTTGTAGTTGCATTAGTTTCCGTAGTAGGTGACACTGTTGAAATTGTTGTAGATTTCGGTGTAACCAAAGTAGCACTAGCTGGTTTTATTCCAGAAGTTGTGGAATGGGCCACAGCAACCTGAGTTGTATTCGAGGTCGTTGCACTAACTGGTTCAGTCGTAGCTGAAGTAACCTTATTAGACGTAGTGCTGGTGGTACTAGTGGTCGAGGCATTGTCGCCTGTTGTATCGGCCTTTACCGTCTGATTAGACAATGACGCTAAAGTTACCGCTGAAAATAATGAAGCTCCTAAATATACGCATTTTTTATTTAATAACATATCTCCATCACTCTTTTCCATATTTCACGACAGATATTAAGTCATAGGCAGTCCATATACCAAAGATATGAATCACTATATATTTGATAAGAAAGTGTTTATATGCCAATAGCAGCAAGCTTTATTGTGATTTCTATGTTGAATAGACCTTTCGTCTAAGCCACAAATCTCCATAACTATTTTTATATCACGAAAATTTTTGACGATAAGAAATACATAATAATTTGCATTATTAATTAATTTCTACCAATGTTTTCAAAACTTACCCGTAATACTATGAAAAATAAAAAGTCCTCACTGGAATATACCAATTAACCATCGTTAAGAGTATTATTGCAGTGAGGACTAGACCATTACATCCATTTATAATTTATTTAATTGAATTTAACACGCTTTATTTATGTTTCTTAATTTTATTCCACTTCAGGAAAAAGTTTTTTACAAAAAGTGAATCCAAACAGAAGTGAATCGATAGTACACTATCTCTTGTAATAAGGAAACACCTCATATATCTAATAAAAATTAAACGTACATATGGCAGTGTACATGAGATTGATATATAAAATAAAAAAAGATGTGAGTGGTCGGCATACCACAAACATCTTGAATTAATAATTCACACACAGAATATTAAATTAATTGATGGAAGCTTTATATTGTTGTTCAGTAACGTCAAACATGGCAACGTACATATCTGTAGCAACTCTTAAAAAAGGCATTCCTTGAGACGTATAAATTGCAGAGTCGGAGTACCATTTAGTTCCGGACACAAGTGATACGTCTGTTCTTTGTTTCAAATTATGATCATAAACACGTACTGCATCCTTATCGTCAGATGATTGAACCTTAATAGTCATCTGGCGTTTTTTGTATGCAAAACTATCCTCTGTACTCAAAAATTGATTAGGAGCAACTTGGAAGTAATCATTTCCGTTGATCTTTTGTAATTTGTTTACCTTCCATGTACTATCTTTTTGAACGGAAGTATCAGTCTTATTACCATTTTGATCATACATATTAGTAGTTTGTGTAACTTCTGCATAGTTCCCCTTAGTTACTGATTCAGCGTTAACATCTGTCATTGCAGTTGTTGCAGCGACACTACTTCCTAATAATGCACATACTAAAAAGGCGATTGTTTTCTTCATGATTTTTTCCTCTCTATATCTAATAAAATAATTTCCCCGCTATTTTTTGGCATAAAAATAGCATACATAAGATTGATTCTTGTATATAAAATAAATCTATATTAAATTCACACATTTACCCATATCTTTTATTGGCATTTTATAGGCAACTTAATAGTACAAGGATTCGGCAAAATTTTCAACATATATTTGTCCCTAATGACATATACTTTTATTAATTTTTTTATATAAGCGATATTCCAAGCCGATCTAAAGGCATTATTAAAATATAAGATTTTTTTATAAAAAAAAGGATGTTCCATTAATAAAAATGGGCATCCTTTTTCTTTAGAACTAGACTCTTTGAACAAATTTTTGTTGAACAACGTACCACATTCCAACGTATTCATCCGTTGCCACCCGAACGAACGGCATTCCGCCCGATGCATAAATAACACGGTCTGAATACCAAGATGTTCCAGGTGCTAATGTAACACTAGTACTCTCAACTAGTTTGCTATTATAAACCGGTACATCAGAATCCTTAGTTAAGGTAATCACTTCCGGTCTATTGTGGTAGACATAGCTATCATTTTCACTTAAATACTCATCCGTAGCTACTTGATAAAAATCCTTCCCAGAAATTTCAATTGTTTTACCAAGGTACCAATCGCTGTTCTTTGGCTCATAAACACCAAGTTTTCGGCCTAATGAATTATAGAGTTCAGCTTTATTTACATCTACTTCAACATAACTACCATTAGTTACGGATTCAGCCTTGACACTTTGGAGAGATAAAATTGAAAAAGTAAAGCTCATTAGTGCTACCAAAACGGCCACTATCACTTTTCTTTTCATAATTTATACTTCCTTAGTCTCCTTAGACCAAGCTCAGTATAATTTGTTTAAACATTTTTTACAAAAAATATGTACGTCTTCTATTTAGAAAAATACCAGTAAAAAAATAAACCATTAAGAATATTCTTAGTGGTTTATAACAGTTAATAACTCCTCATTATGATTAGCTTTCGCTAAATAATATGCAAGATTGAGATAATCCTCATACTCTTCCGATTTATCATCTTTACCTTTTACAGCCAAGGCCGCACCATAATTCAATTCGTCAAGAAAATAAGAAATATGCTTTTCTTGAGCGTAATTCAATCCACAACGACTAAATTGGTATGCCTTTTTATAAAGCTTCATAGAGTTATAAGAATTTGCAAGTGTCTTGCAGACAAAAAGTACTTCTAACTCATTGGCATTTTGAATATCAGTACTCTCCTTCAGAGCATCACTGATCATTTGAAAATAATACTGTGCTCGATCGATATGATTTTGACTCAAATAACCTAAACCTTTAAACAAATAAGCTAATAATGTATAAACATCATCATCTGCGGATTTAGTTAGTTGCAAAACTTTATCTAAGGTGAAAAGTGAATTATCAATATGATTCTTCTGATAATCTACAACACCAGTAATCAACTCATATTGTTTCATATCATTATTGGTCAATTTTCCTTGCAAAACAGATAACTTATTGTCGATATCCGTTAATTCACCCATTAAAGCATCCTTTTCGATTTTATCTAAGATACTTTCACCTTTATCTGAATTCTTATCAGCAAAATCACTGAACACATCGTTTAATGACAAATTTAATTTGAGACATATCTTAATTAAAATGTTAACCGTTGGTGCTATATTGTGTTTCTCAATTTTACTAATAGTGTTTTGAGTGCAAATATCGTTGGCAAGCTCTATTTGCGTCAAATTCATTTCTCGTCTTTTATTATAAATAATAGATCCAAGAAACAAGAACAACACTCCCATCTGTCTAATATTGATATTAATCAATATTACTATAACACCTCATTAATAAATATATTCATTTGTTAAAAATAAATATATTAAGTTCTAAACAAATTTTAATATAAAATTCGATTAAAACCTATATGGCACAGGCTTTTTAGTATTCCTTTTGTAAAATTTTGTCGAATTAATTTTTTATTTACAATAATTGGTCTAAGGCCCAAAATCGCTTAAGTTTAGATATTAGCGTCATAAATCAGAAACTAGTATCATAAGTGTATTGTGATTTTAATAAGGAGGAACCAATCGTGACAAAAACATTTTGGTCACAAATAGCTAATCAAGCTAAAAAAGAAAAACGTCCTTTCTTCTCAATGGCACCGATGGAAGCAGTTAGCAATACTGTTTTCAGACAAGTCATTGCTCATGCCAGTGCGCCGGACATTTTTTTCAGTGAATTTGTCTATGCTAAAGGAATTACTGATCCCACTACTAAGTTCCCGGTTGATGGTCGTTTGTATATTGATTCTCGTGAAAAAACTTATCCTGTAGTTCAACTTTGGGGTGATGTTCCCGAAGATTTTGAAAACGGCGCTCTAGCTTTAAAAGATAAAGGTTTTAAAGCCATTGATATTAATACCGGTTGCCCTGATAAAACAGTCATTAAGAATCATGGAGGCACTTTCTTGATTCGTAACCCTGAAAAAATCGATGGTATCGTCACAGCAGCCAAAAACTCCGGATTGGCTGTCAGCATTAAAACCCGCTTAGGATATAGTAAACTAACAGAATATAAGGAATGGATTCCTCATCTACTTAATCAACATGTTGAACTTTTAACCGTTCATTTGAGAACAAAGATGGAAATGAGTAAAGTTCCAGCTCATTTTGAGGTTATTGATGATTTGATAAAAATGCGTGATGAAATTTCACCCGACACTCTATTACAAATCAATGGTGACATTCCAGATTTTCAAGCAGGTGTCGATTTAGCTAAAAAACATCCTGGCCTTGATGGAATCATGATTGGTCGCGGTGTTTTTGCTAATCCATTTGCCTTTGAAAAGGTTCCACAAGAACATCCTTTAAACGAATTATTGAATCTTCTTCGTTTGCAATTGGATCTCTTCGATGATTTTTCTCAACATTACGATGTACCCCGTTTTCCATCATTGAAGCGTTTCTTTAAAATTTATGCTCGTCCGGAATTAGGTGCTACTGATTTACGTAATGAAATGATGAATGCCAAATCAACTGATGAGGTTCGTCAAATTTTAGATGATTTTCAAAACAAATAAAAAATATCTGACCGTTTTAATTAACCGGTCAGATATTTTTTTGCACACTTTTTGCACCGAAGAAACAAAAAAAGCAGCCAGACAATCGTCCAACTACTTTAGTAGTGCGGGTAAGAAGATTCGAACTTCCACGGAGATAATTCTCCACAAGATCCTTAGTCTTGCGCGTCTGCCAATTCCGCCATACCCGCATGCAACAGAGAATATTATACATATAATCAAAAAAATTATCAAGATTATTATTTAATATCCCTTAAATACTCAAGCTTCCCATGGCATTTACCACAAACAAACCTCTTAGTATCGATTCTTCTGACACGGATATATTGTGTCTGACATTTAACGCATTGATAAAGATGATAACTCTTCTTTTTGGCTTGGCTTTGAATTGGTGAATATCTCAATCCTCCAACTTGCTTCAATAAAACTTTGAAACTATGATCCCGATGCTGAGCTGGTAATCCGTCATTATAAAGATGATAATGACACAATTCATGTTTAATGACTCCAACTAAAGTATCATAACCAAATTGCTGATAAATTTTGGGGTTAATATCGATGTTTCGATCTTTCAAGTGAAAACGACCGCCTGTTGTTTTGAGACGACTATTAAAATATGCTTGATGAACAAAAGGTTTCCCAAAATATTCTTGGGAAACCTTTTTTACTAATTCATTTAAATCTGAATTATTCATATTAAGCCAAATTAGTTAACTTTTGAATTAATTTTGAGAATTTATCCATAGCTTCATCTTGGCCTTTTTCTGATTCATCGAACTTATGACGATCGATATTCTTATCATCACCGATACTTTCAGTCATATCGGCACAGGCTTCAACATACTTTCTAAAAGCTGAAACCAAAGTAATATGAGTTCCCATTAATCTTGCAGGAGCCTTACCTTTTTCCAACTTGGCTAAAGTTTCTTGATATTTTTTTGTTCCATCAGCAAAATTCTTTTGAATCTTAGTATATTCAACATCATCCAGTTGATCGACTTTACTACGATCCAACGCACCACGAATCTTTTCAAATTCTGGATTCAACTTATCTTGTTCTTCTTGAATTGTATTAACAGTATTATTAATCAAATTACCATATTGCATGGCTCTTTTTTGTGCGGCATTCATAAACGTTACCTCTTATTTTCTTCTTGTGTTTTTTCAGTATAAATATCTCTTTCAATGGTAAATCTCGGACGTTGTTTAACTTCGCTGAAGATTTTACCGACATATTCACCGATCACACTAATACTAATCAATTGTACACCACCAAGTGCCCAAATGGATATCATTAGTGACGACCAACCATTGACCACGTTACCATTGATTTTTTGAACCAAGCTATAAATCAACAATACGATACTGATCAATACGATGAAGAAGCCTAACCCCATGATCATCTTAATTGGAACGATTGAAAATGAAGTGATTCCATCCATAGCAAACTTGATCATTTTCTTTAGTGGATATTTAGATTCACCAGCAAAACGTTCCTTACGAGCATAATAAACTTTAGCTGATTTGAATCCAACTAGTGGAACAATTCCACGTAAAAACAAATTGCGTTCTCGATAACTCAATAAAACTTGGCAAGCGCGTTGGCTCATCAGGCGATAATCGGCTGAATCAGGTACCAATTTAACCCCTAAGAAGCCCATGAAACGATAGAACATTTCAGCCGTTCCACGTTTGAAAGCAGTATCGGTATCACGATTATTTCTTACTCCATAAACAACTTCAGCACCATTCAAGTACTCATCAACCATCTTAGGAATAGCATTAACATCATCCTGCAAATCGGCATCTATCGTTATAACGGCATCAGAATCTTTTGAAGCTGTCGTTACACCAGCCAATAACGCACCTTGATGTCCAAAATTGCGACTTAATTTAACACCAGAAACGGAAGGATACTCTTTAGAAAACTCAGAAATCAACGACCAAGTTTTATCTTTACTACCATCGTCTACAAAAACAATTTTACTATCCTTAGAAATCTTATCACCGGTCACTAAGCCTTGAAGAATAGCGGTTAATTCCTTAGTAGTTTCATGCAAAACTTCTTCTTCGTTATAACATGGAACGACGATACTTAATTTAAATACATCAGACATCTAATTCTTCTCCCGTCTCGATTTGATCCAGTCAAAGCAGCTATACAAACCGACTCCGGCCAGAATAGCTATTACTGGCAAGAACTCAAGTCGATATCTACCTTGAACTTCAATTAATAATTGTACAACGGCATAGGCCATCAATGGTAATAAAATCAAGAAAATCTTGTTATCAGTCTTTTGTTTAAATAGACTCAATGAACCAATCCAAGAAAAGATTATCAATATGACACTACCCATGTATCCTAATAATTTTACTAAATTATCCATTCTTAATGAATGAATCTTACCAAATTCTGTGAAATCAATTGCCATTGAGCGCCCAGCCCAAAGTGTACGGTTCTTAGCCCAGAACAAACGTAACCAGCCATTAGAAGCATTAAGATTATTGATGTTCTCATGGATGATCTTATGTTCTTTGGCACTCATCTTGGCACGACTCTCCTGCAAGTCAAAACGATCTACCATCTTTTGATCGTATGAACCACCTGAATAAGCATCCAATCCAACTACAAATTTCCATTCTGAATCACGATTAGTTAATCCATAAGAATTCAAACCGGAACTCTTAATTGCCAAACTGGCCCCAGAGAAGATAACCTGATAAATAACCAAAGTCATCACTATTTTTCCAAGTCCAGACCAGGAAAGTTTATTATTAGCAATAAACATGTATAACAAGCCATAAACTAAAATACCGGCAATAATTACTGGTCCAATCGGACGAACAATACTACCAATTGCCAAAGTTAGCCCGGCTAAAGCATAGGTCCAATATTTGTTCTGCATAATCAAGTAGAATGTCAACATGAACAAGAGCATTCCGATATATTGATTATCAGATTGACTATTTAAAGCAAACCAATCTAAGTCAATCATTAATAGAAAGACCGTTAACCGTGCCACTTTAACTTTATTAAAGATTTGCATTGAAATTAAATAAGCTAAATACAAAATCAATACTTGATAGACCACGTTCAATAATTGAATGGCAATAACGTGTTCTCCAAAGATTTTTACAACCGTCATAACGTAGACTAAAAAGCCTGTTTGATAGGCCCACTTAGCAAAATAATCGTTATCATAACTAAATATTTTGCCACCATTTAAAGCTTTAGGAGCTGTATTCCAAAACTCACCAAAATCACTTATCTGTGTCTTAGGAACTACTTTTAGCCAAATTATCGCTACCACAACAAAAATCGCTAACATGCTGAATAGAATCAATCTATTCAAATTTTTGTCATCGTCACGAACTCGATAAAGCAGATAACCTACTCCAACAACGAAAATAATTGCACAAAGAAAAACCAGTATTGCTAGTACTGGTTCTGGTTTTAAATAATTTAATGTAAAAAATTCACCCATCTGTACAAAAACTACAGTAGTAAAGATCCCCACGCAAATAAGCACTAATTTGCTAATAATTCTCTGAAATTTGCTTAACATACTTTTCCTCTAAACTATCGTTTTTTTCTAAGGTTAGAAAATCTTCTAACTTGGATAAACATTGGTCAATATCTTCCATACTTGCAGCATAACTGAATCTCAAATGACCTTCTCCTCCAATTCCGAAGAAGCTACCTGGCAAAATAGCCAAATGTTCTTTATCAAGTAAGTCATTTGCAAACTTCACATCATCTTGAACATATTGTTCAGGTATCTTGGTAAACAAATAAAAGGCACCATTTGGTGTAGGACATTCAAAGCCCAGCTTATTTAAGCCAGCTAACAGCCTATCACGTCTTGCTTGATACTCATTACGCATTGGAATTGGATCATCATAACCATTCTTATATGCTTCTAAGGCTGCAAATTGAGTAATTGAAGTAATTGAAGTAGTTGCCAATTCATGAATCTTATTAATTTGAGCAACAACTTCAGCTGGACCACAAACTACACCAAAACGCCAACCAGTCATGGCATGAGATTTAGACAAACCATTTAACAAAATTGTCTGTTCAGGAAGAATATTGCCAAATGAAATATGCTTAAAATTATAAGTCAATTCACTATAAATTTCGTCACTTATTACGAAAATATTATGTTTTTTAATAACTTCAGCCAAGGCAATCAATTCATCTTCGGTATAACTAACACCTGTAGGATTGCTTGGATAATTAAATAAGAAAATTTTAATACGTGGATTAGTTCTTAAGACTTCACTCAATACTTCAGGAGTTACTTTAAAATCAGTCTCTGAAGTATCGATATAAACTGGCGAAGCCCCATTGAAATTAGCGTCAGGGCCATAAATAGTAAAGGCCGGTGATGGGATCAAAACTTCATCCCCTGGCTGCAAAATAGCATTAAAGGCTGAAAAGACACCTTCAGTTACACCTGTTGTAGCCACGATTTGGGTTTTAGGATCATAATTTAAACCATATTTATCATGCAAGTATTTAGCTACAGCATTCAAAAGCTCATGATTACCTTCAGGAACTGTGTAGTGAGTTTGGTCATCATTAATAGCTTTGATGGCAGCTTGTTTAATATGCTCCGGAGTATGGAAATTAGGTTCTCCAACAGTCATATTAACCGCACCCGGAATACTTTTGGCGCGCGCATTGAATTTAAAAATCTCTTGCTGCTTGATTGCAACAACAGATGGTTTCATAAGGGAAACTAAATTATTGTTCACTGTTAAACACCTCTTCGTAAAATATACAATAATACAACTTAATTCTAACACATAGAACAGGTTACAAGAAAAGGCATTCAAAGAATTGAATGCCCTCAATTTAATTCATATTTATTATCAACAGATTAATCAAAAACTGTATATGGTAAACGACGCTTATGTGCTGTCTTTTTGTACCAATTTTCAATAATTTCAGCATTCTTAGGATTGATTTCCTTACCCTCAAGGTAATCGTCAATATCTTTATAAGATACTCCTAAAGCCTTCTCATCTGGTAAACTAGGACGATCTTCCTCAAGATCAGCCGTTGGTACTTTTTCATAAAGATTCTTTGGTGCATCAAGCTTTTCTAGTAATGACTTACCTTGACGCTTATTCAGACGGAACAATGGTGTAATATCGGCAGCTCCATCACCATACTTAGTATAGAAACCAGTAATATTTTC
This sequence comes from Companilactobacillus bobalius, assembly GCF_002179915.1. Taxonomy (NCBI): domain Bacteria; kingdom Bacillati; phylum Bacillota; class Bacilli; order Lactobacillales; family Lactobacillaceae; genus Companilactobacillus; species Companilactobacillus bobalius. The sequence continues at coordinate 65,634 of NZ_MYFM01000003.1, read as the reverse complement.
AGCAGCATGGTCTGTTCCAACCACAACACCTTTATTGTCACCGGCAATAGCATACTGAGCAATCATTCTAGTTCTAGCTTTGATATTACCCTTGTTAAAGTCAGAAATATTTAAATCATTGGCCTCAACTGCTTTAACCATTGCGTCAACACTATCCTTGATATTAACTCGAACGACTTTGTCTGCTTTCATCCATTCAATAGCTTGCATAGCATCTGATTCATCAGCTTGTTCCCCATAAGGTAGGCGCACAGCGATAAATTGATAACTATCATCGCCTGTCTCCTCACGAAGTTCAGTCATAGCTATTTCTGATAATTTACCAGCTAAAGTTGAATCTTGTCCTCCAGAAATACCAAGAACTAGCGTTTTCAAAAAACTACGTTCTTTTACATAATTTTTCAAGAAATCAACCGAACGTCTTATTTCTGTTTCAGGATCAATTTCAGGTTTTGTATGTTCAAATTCAATAATTTCTTTTTGCAATGGTCTCATTTTTTAGTCACCTAATCTAATATTGTTTACGTCATTACGGATCTTTTCGATGTACTTCATCTTATGACTGTATAGTTTTGAAGATAAATCAACTGGATAGACTTGTGGATTCAAGATACGTTTGTACTCATCCCAAAGTGAATCTAAGTTAGACATGCAATACTTTTTAATATCTTTAACATTTGGTAGATCATAAACCAATTTACCATCGACAAAAATATCATGTAACAATGGTTTAGCTTGGAAATCTTCAACAGTCTTATTGATGTAAGTATATTGTGGATGGAACATGTAAAGTGAACTATGTTCTCTAGGATCTTCGTTCCAGAATGTTACGTAGTCACCTTCAGATTTATCATTCTTACGGTTGTTAGTAATACGCCATACTTGTTTCTTACCTGGTGTTGAAATCTTAGCTGCGTTACTTGAGAGTTTCAAAGTATCCATCATGTTGCCACGATTATCCTCGATACTTACTAACTTATAAACAGCACCCAAGGCAGGTTGATCAAAGGCTGTAATAACTTTTGTACCAATACCCCAGACATCGATTTTAGCATCTTGCATCTTCAAGTTAAGTACGGTCTTCTCGTCCAAGTCATTTGATGCATAAATCTTTGCATTGGGAAAACCTGCTTCATCAAGTTGTTTTCTAACACGCTTAGAAATATACGCCATATCACCGGAATCAATTCTGACACCTGCAAAGTTGATCTTGTCGCCCATTTCTTTAGCTACTTTGATAGCACTTGGTACACCACTCTTCAAAGTGTCATAAGTATCAACTAAGAAAACACAATCTTTATGTGTTGTAGCATATGCTTTGAAGGCTTCGTATTCATTACGATATGTTTGAACCAATGCATGGGCATGAGTTCCTGAAATAGGAATACCAAACAATTTACCAGCTAGAACATTACTTGTAGCATCAAAACCAGCAATATAAGCTGCACGTGTTCCCCAAATAGCTGCGTCAACTTCTTGTGCACGACGTGAGCCAAATTCCATAACTGGATCATCACCACAAACAGTCTTAATACGAGCTGCCTTAGTAGCAATTAAAGTTTGGAAATTGACCATATTTAAGATGGCAGTTTCAATCAATTGACATTGTGCCAATGGACCTTCTACTTGAAGGATTGGTTCTTCATTGAAAACCAAATCTCCTTCCAGAGCTGATCGAACGGTGCAACTGAATTGCATATCCTTTAACCAGCGTAAAAATTCTTCGTCATATTCCCCATATTCACGTAAGTATTCAATATCTGAATCAGAAAAGCTAAGATTCTTCAAGTAATCTACGACATGTTCCAAACCTGCAAATACTGCAAAGCCATTGTCGAAGGGTAAACTTCTGAAGTAAACTTCAAAAACTGCACGACGATTGTGCAAACCTTTCTTCCAGTATGTATACATCATATTTAATTCATAATAATCAGTATGCAATGTTAAATCTTCATCTTGAAATTGAGTCATGATTACTCCCTTATTTATTTGATATCACGGTCTTATTTTACTCTAATTGGCCTTCAAAGTCGCTTCATACCCATCATTTACTTTCTCAGCCAATTTTTCAATTGAATAGTTATCTCTTACTTCTTGATACAAAGCCATGCCCTTTTGACTCAAGTTGCCATCTTTCCAATAAGAGTGGGCATCGTTTAAAGCCTCAATTAATTGTTCTTCATTACCTGATTCAACTAACCAGCCATTCTCATTATTAATGACTTTATTCGTAGCACCGACATCTGTTGCAATAACCGGTTTGCCATTGGCAGCTGATTCTAGGTAAACAGCAGGCATACTTTCAGATTTTGAAGTTAAAATCGATACGTCACAATCTTGATAAAAATCGCCCGTATTTTCTTTAAAACCAACAAAATCAACTTTATCAGCGATTCCCAAATCAACAGTTAACTTTCTTAACTCTTCCATCAACGGACCATCACCTACTAAAGTCAAACGATAATTGAATTTAACTTTACTCAAGGCATTCAATAAAAATCGATGATTCTTAACCTCAACTAATCGTGCAACTTCTAAAATATTAAATGGTGAATGACGATTGAATTTTGGATTAGCATTAGAAAAATCAACCGCATTGAATACTTCAAAAGTTTTTTTAGAATCTATTTTCAAAGATTCAAAGTATTCTTCCAAATCAGGATTTACGTAAAATAGCAAATCTGCGTGTTTTAAAGCATGTAAGTTTAATCTAAGCATAACTTGACCCCTTATACCGGAAAAGTCGATACGAGGATCAGAATGGACTGTAATCACCCATTTAGCATGAACTTTATTACGAATCAAAGAAAAAATATAGTTAGCACGTGGTCCATGCGTATGCACAATATCAAAACCATTATTATTGATATATTTTACTAGTGGCTTCAAAATGGAAAGGTCAAAACGTTGTTTCTGAGGCATAACCGCAACATTCAAATCATTTTCACGAGCCATCTTGGAAACAGGACCTTCTTGAAAAGTCAATAAGGCACTTTCCTCACCTATTATTTTTTGACCTTTCATTAAACTAACGATGTATGTACGAGCTCCGCCGTCTTCGTTGCCGGCATTGATATGTAGAATACGCATTTTGACACCTCTCAAATTAATCTTTCTCGTGTATAATAATACATTAAAGGAGAATGCTATGCACAAAAATAGAGTAGATATTTTAGGTACAGAATTTGATAATTTTACCGAAAAACAATTTCACAAATATTTAGACTACGATTTGGATACTAAAGCAAACAAGTTTATCGTAACAGCTAATCCTGAAATTGTCCTTTCAGCTAGAAAAGACAGCAAATTTTTAAAAATCATTAATAACGCTGACTATGTAATTCCTGATGGAATCGGCATTATCAAGGGAGCTAAAAGCCTAGGCACTCCTCTACATGAACGTATCACTGGTTTTGACACATTAAAATATTTAATTGAAACAGCGGACCGCAAACAATTAAAAGTTTACTTGTTAGGCGCTAAACCAGAAGTAATCAGGGCCACTGCTGATAAAATCAAAAAAGATTATCCTCAAGTTGATCTAGTTGGTTATCATGATGGTTATTTCAAAGATGATGCTCCAATCGTTGACGAAATTGCTGAAAAGAAGCCTAATGTTATTCTGGTAGCCTTAGGATATCCTAAGCAAGAATACTTCATCGAAAAGTATCGTCAAAAAGCAGATGCTATCTGGATCGGTGTCGGCGGCAGTTTCGATGTTTTCTCTGGTACTAAGAAACGTGCCCCTAAAGTATTCCAAAAACTCAGTCTGGAATGGTTCTACCGTTTGATCACCGAACCAACAAGATTTGGAAGAATGTTGGCTATTCCTAAATATATGAAATTAATTAAACAAGAAAAAAATCGTAAATAAAAACAGGTTGTCAATTGACAGCCTGTTTTTATTTACGATTCAACATCGATTGTATATGGATCTTCATTAGTTCTTAAGAAAATCTTGGCATTAAGCATTGCATAAGCTAGAACGGAAACAAAGTAAATACTTACTGATGGTGCTTCAATAACATGTCCTGTCATTAAAGCCATTCCGAATCCTAATGCTACAGATGCTACCAACATGGCCCATTTATAAGACCACATATACTTGAATTTTCTGAGGAATGTTCCTATTAAATAAATCAAGCAATATAGTAATGGCACCATATAAACTATTGTACCAATCAATCCAAACTGGAAGAAGATATCAACGTAGTCCATCTCGACCAACTTGGCATCTCTTTCATGTTTGAAACTAGTTGCATAACCCATTCCGAAAATCTTTTGTGCTGGCGTTGCTTTACTAAAGTTATGTGCCGCATTTTCAAAATAAACGGTACGACCACTAAAGAGATAAGAAACTGTCTTATTAGTTTGAACATATTTCTTTTGATCTTTAGTGATACCTTTTTTAGTTTTAGCTTTTTCTTTCTTATCTTTGATCATTTCAGTATGTAATTCAGAAGTCTTAGAAACCGCCATAGCTGGATAAGCAACAACAATTCCACCTAAAGTGATGGCTAGCATTGCAAAAATTCCGACGAAATACTTACGACTATCTTTATACATAAAGAATTGTACGATTGTTGCTAAAATACCCATACAAATACTGAATAGGAGTGCTAAGAGTGAACCCTTTGTTCCAATCAATAAATCTGCGTAAATGGCAACTATAATCGTTATCCAATAATAAATACGTGACCAAGTATTAATTTTTTTCAAAGCATACCAAATCATAATTGGGAATGTAATTGAAACAATTGCACTCAATTCATTGGCAGCGAAGAACCAGCCACTCTCGCCTAACTTATAGTATGAGTAAGAGCTGAAACTTGAATTAGTGAAGTGAGCAACGATCATAATAATACTGATGATATTTACAGCAAGGAAAATGACCTTAGGAAAGAAACGATTAATGATTCGATCCTCTGCTAACTCTTCAAAAGCGTACAAGTAAGCCAACAACATGATTGGATAATACAAACTCTTTGCTAGAGTCGTAACTTCCAAAGTCGTGACAAATAATACTTTGGTTTTGTAATTTATAAACAAACTGATAGCTGAAACAACGGCCAATAGGACAAAATAACCGATCATCATGAACCCATGCCTATTGTCCCGATTTAGAATCAGAAATATCAGCAAATAGAAAACCGTAACAGCCATAACGGCCATACGAATCAATACCCCAAACGAAACATTCATATGTGCTTGAGTCATCAATCCAGTAACAGCATCTAGTACTGGTTGAAAAACAATGTATAGCATCAAGAAGATACTGTACTTTTTAATAAAACTTTGCATATGTGGTGACTCCCAGTTAAAGATTTAAAAACATATCAAACAATATAGTACCCTAAATTTTTTGCGAAAGATAATGATTATCGCTCTAAATAAAATTCGAATCTATCTCCGGCATATTGTGAACGAACATATTCAAATGGACGTTCATCATCCAAAGTAGTAACTTGTCTTACTCGTAAGATAGCAGAACCACGCTTAACATTCAAAAAGTTAGCTATCTTCTCAGATGCAAGGATTGCTGATACAGTTTGCGTAGCGTTGCCCAATTTAAGACCTGCTTTGGTTTCCAAAGCCTTGTATAGAGAAGACGTTATGTCTTCCTTATCAAGTGATTTTACAATATCAACCGGAATTGTAGCAACTTCGAAACAAATTGGTTGGTTATCAGCATAACGAATTCTTTCCATTCGTAAAACCTGATTGCCATCTTTTAATTTCAATTTCTCCATTTCACTGATTGAAGGATCAGCAACATGGTAAGAAACAGTCTTACTTGAAGGTTTCTTACCCTGACTCTCAGTTATCTCAGTAAAACTGGTTGTTCCTGACATCTTTTCTTGGACCTTACTACTAGCAACATAGGTTCCTGAACCTACTTGTCTTTGCAAAATCCCTTCATCTACAAGCGTTTGAATAGCTTGTCGTAATGTCATTCTACTAACGTCAAAATCTTGTGAAAGCTGTCTTTCAGATGGAATACGTTCCCCAACGCTCCATTTGCCAGATTCAATTTCTTTTCTTATCTGATTGTGAATTTGTATATATACTGGTACCTTCATTTTTGGCACTCCTTTATGCGCATTACTTCCATCAATTATACAGTATTTCGGTTAAAAATTAATAACTGGTCGAAAATTAGAAAAATAAAAAGGCAAAATTCATATTCAGAATTTTGCCTTTTTTCATTAATTGGGTTAGCTGGATTCGAACCAGCGCATGATGGAGTCAAAGTCCATTGCCTTACCGCTTGGCTATAACCCAATGAATGGAGGGGAGTGGATTCGAACCACCGAACCCGAAGGAGCGGATTTACAGTCCGCCGCGTTTAGCCAGACTTCGCTACCCCTCCATGAGTTGCTCTGTCTTCATTCGACTTAATAATATTAACGAAAAAACAACTTCATTTCAAGGGATTTTTTAAAATAATTGTTATTTAATCTAAAAAATGAAGTTTTTTTGTTGTAACCTACTATATCATCCTCCACAACAAGACCAATTTGACTGAAACACAACATTTTGTAGTCAATGGTACCAAACAAAAAAGCCTCAACCGATTTAAAATCAGTCAAGACTTTATATTAATTTTAATTTAGTTAACACCTTGCATAAGTTTCTTGATCTTTGGTACAAATAAAATCAAGATAACTGCTACAACTAGTGTCACGATACCAGTTACACCGAAGAACATAATTTCATTATGTGGGTCTCCTGGATTGTATAACTTAACGATTTGAGCATTAGCAGCTTGTCCGGCAGAATCAGCTAAGAACCACATACTCATCATTTGACCTCTGAAGGCCTTAGGAGCAAGTTTAGTTGTAGCTGACAAACCAACTGGAGAAATCAACATTTCCCCAATTTCAATAATACCCCAACTTAATACTAACCAAAGTGGACTAACTTTTGCCCCTGGTGCAATTCCCATCAAAGGAATGATCAAGACAAAGTATGAAATAGCCGTTGCAACTAATCCCATCCAGAATTTAGATGGTGATGATGGTTGACGTCTGCCCAATTTGATCCATAACCAAGCAAAGAATGGTGTATAGATAATAATAAAGAATGGGTTAAGCATTTGGAACAATGGGGCTGATAACTTAAATCCTGCAAAGTTAAGATTTGTTTGTTCAGCAGCAAATAAAGCTAAAACAACTGAACCTTGTTCTTCAATTGCCCAGAAGATAACTGCAGCTAAGAACAAAGGAATATAAGCAAGTACACGTGATCTTTCGACCTTAGTAACTTTCTTACTTGAAAGCATCATAATGAAGTATCCAATTGGTAAAGCAATACCTAGAATACTGATAATTGTGATGATGTTATCGATTGTAAAGGCATGAGCAAAAATCATTACAATTACAATAATAGCCAATACTAATACTACAAGAGCAACACGTTGGAAGAACTTAGTACGTTCTTTGTCAGTGATTGGATCTGGAGCATGTAAACTTTCTTCAGGAAGATACTTACGACCATCCCACCAGTAAACAATCAAACCAATAAACATACCAATAGCAGCTAGTGAAAAACCAGCATGGAAATTAAATTGATTACTCATAGCATTTACAGCTGGTGGAGCAAATAATGAGCCTAAGTTAATACCCATGACATAAATACTGAATCCTGAATCACGTCTTGGATCCCCTTCACTATATAATCCACCAACCATTTCGGATACGTTTGGCTTCAAAAGTCCGGTACCAATAACGATAAGAGCAATTGATGTAAACAATCCCGTTTCACCAATAGGAAGTGATAGCACAATATGACCAAGCATAATGGCAACACCACCCCAGAAGACTGTTCTTCTGGCTCCTAAAAGTCTATCACTGATAAATCCACCTAAGACACTGGACATATAAACTAATGAACCATAGATAGACATAACAGATGCGGCTGTAGTACGGTCCATTCCTAGACCGCCCTTAGTTACAGCGTAGTACATATAGAAAAGCAAAATGGCACGCATACCGTAATAACTGAATCTCTCCCAAAATTCAGTTAAGAACAAGGTGCGTAAACCTGTCGGTTGACCGAAAAATCCTCGGTCCTTCTTCTCATCCATTAAAAAATTCTCCTCACATTACACAATGATGTATTAATATTAAACTTTCAAAAACTTCATGTCAAAGTTTTTTTAATAAAATTCATAAGAATCCTTTTATATCAACAATAAAAAATAAGAGTCTTTTAAGATAGGCTCTTATTTAAATTAGATATTATGTTTAAAAGCCATCGTTGCTTCAACAGCATCTTTCCATCCATCATATAGATTTGTACGTACGGATTCTGACATTTTAGGTTGATAAGTTTTACCGGTTTGATAATTTTTTTTGATGTCATCCAAATCTTTCCAATAGCCTACTCCCAAGCCTGCCATAAAGGCAACACCTAAAGAAGTGGTTTCCAATTCAGATGATCTTTGAAGTGATATTCCCAGAATATCTGCTTGAAATTGCATGAGATAGTCATTAGCAGAGGCGGCCCCATCAACTTTTAAGACTTCAATTGGAATCTTAGAATCAGAACTCATTGTTTCAATAATATCCTTTGTTTGATAAGCAATGGCTTGCAAAGTAGCTTTAATAACATCTTTATCGGTCGTTCCCCTAGTCAAACCGAAGATAGTTCCATGAGCTTCATTATCCCAGTATGGTGCACCTAATCCAGCAAAGGCGGGTACCACATAGACTTCGTTGTTATCAGTCGAACTCTTAGCTGCATCGGAAGTTGCAGGTGTAGAGTTAATCAACTTCATATCGTCTCGTAACCACTGTAAGGCTGCTCCAGCAACGAACACACTACCTTCCAACGCATAATTGATTTCACCATTTATTCCATAAGCAATTGTCGTCAATAAATTATTATCTGACATAGCGGGTTTATTACCGGTATTCATGACCGCAAAGGCACCCGTACCGTAAGTATTTTTTACCATCCCTGGTTCAAAAGCCATTTGACCGAATAACGAGGCCTGTTGTGAACCCGTCATTCCAGAAATAGGAATCTCTGAACCATAGAATTGATAGTTCTTCGTTATTCCGAAAACCTCTGAATTAGATTTAACCTCAGGCAGCATCACTTTAGGAATATTAAAGATTTTTAACAAATCATCATCCCACTGAAGTGTGTTGATATTATAAAGCATTGTTCGGCTAGCATTAGCGCAATCAGTCATAAAACTTTCGCCGTCGGTTAATTTCCATAATAACCAAGTATTAATAGTTCCAAACAAAAGTTCACCTTTTTCAGCGCGCTCTTGGGCACCATCGACATGGTCCAAGATCCAACGAATTTTTGTCGCTGAAAAATAAGGACTGATGATCAATCCAGTTTTTTGATGGATTTCGTCTTTATAACCCGCTTTGATAAAATCATTGGCTAATTTAGAAGTCTGACGACTCTGCCAAACAATAGCGTTATATATAGGAAGTCCCGTTTTTTTATCCCAAACAACTGTTGTTTCTCTTTGACTAGCAATTCCAATCGCTTTAATTTGCTTGGGTTTAATTCCTGAATCAATCAAAGCAGTTGCAATAGTTGTTTGTACAGCATTCCATATTTCATTTGGCTCGTGTTCGACCCAACCTGGATCAGGCAAAATTTGTCTAATTGGATGTCTCGCCATCGCTACTTGTTGACCGTTATGGTCAAAAATAATTGCTCGAGCTGTTGTTGTTCCCTCATCAATTGCTAAAATGTAATCTTTATCCATCTCTAACTCCTAAACAGCAAAAAAGGCGATACTTCGCCTTTTATTTAGTTGTCTTATGCTTAAATTTTCTAGTTGCACTGACTGCTTCACGCCAACCTTCATATAAGTAATCGGCACGTTCTTGATCCATCTTAGGTTCAAACGTAGCACCAGTAGCATATTGTTTCTTAATATCGTCTAGATTATCCCAATAGCCTACTGCTAGTCCAGCTAAAAAGGCAGCTCCCAAAGCAGTAGTTTCCAAATCCTTAGCTCTTTGAACCGGTGTCTGCAAAATATCAGCTTGGAATTGCATCAAATAACGATTATTTGCTGCACCACCATCTACTTTCAACGTTGGAATTTCGATGCCAGTATCTTTCTTCATCGTGTCCAAAACATCACGTGATTGATAAGCCAATGATTGCAAAGTGGCCTTAATGAAGTCATTCTTAGTTGTTCCACGTGTTAAACCAAAGACAGCACCACGGGCATCAGCATCCCAGTATGGAGCACCTAAGCCTGTGAAAGCTGGTACTACGTATACTTCATCTTGATCCATTGAAGCCAGAGCAGCTTCTTCAGATTGAGGTGCAGAATCAACTAAATTCATTGCATCCCGTAACCATTGAATAGCTGATCCAGCTACGAAGATACTGCCTTCAAGTGCATAATAAACCTTATTGTTAATACCATAACCAATAGTTGTTAATAAATTATTATCAGATAATTGGGGCTTTTCACCGGTATTCATAACAATAAAAGCACCAGTTCCATAAGTATTTTTAACCATCCCCGGTTCAAAGGCCATTTGGCCAAACAAGGCAGCCTGTTGATCACCAATCATACCAGCAATAGGAACTTCTGAACCATAGAAATGATAATCTTTTGTCTTAGCGTAAACTTCAGAATTAGGTCGTACCTCTGGTAGCATTGCTTGTGGAATATTTAGAATTCTTAAAATATCTTTATCCCATTCCAAACTGTGAATATTGAAAAGCATTGTACGACTGGCATTGGAATAATCAGTTATATGAGCAGCTCCACCAGACAGCTTCCAAAGTAACCAGCTATCAATTGTTCCAAAGAGAAGTTCGCCATTTTCAGCACGTTTTTGGGCACCATCAACATGATCTAGAATCCAACGAATTTTTGTAGCAGAGAAGTATGGATCAATCAGCAAACCAGTTTTTTCATGAATCATCTCACCATAACCACGACCAGCTAACTTCTCAGCTATATCAGTAGTCTGACGACTTTGCCAAACAATCGCATTGTAAATAGGAAGACCCGTTGTCTTATCCCAAACCACCGTAGTTTCACGTTGGTTCGTAATACCAATACCCTTAATTTGATCTGGTTTAATACCTGATTCAATAAAAACATTGGCTATAGTTGACTGCACAGCATTCCAAATCTCATTAGCATCATGTTCTACCCAACCAGGTTCAGGAAAGTACTGTGTGAACTCACGTTGAGCATCAGCTATCTTATTTCCCTTTTGGTCAAAAATAATAGCACGAGTACTAGTTGTACCTTCATCTATCGCCATAATATATTCATTGGACATTAAATTTCACCCCGCCTTTAATGTAAACGTTTCATATCAGAATCTTATAACATCTACAGAAATTTGCAAATATTTCGATAATTTTTACTAAAATTAGTTATAACTTATTTCGTAATTTATCCTTTGATTTAACTACCAAAAGAAAACTTATAAACAGTATAACGGCAATGGCAGAAACAAGCCAGCCTAGCTTTAGACCAGGTACTTGATAATTTAAAATTACGTTATGGTGTCCCTTTTTGAGGTCAATCGCCATCAAATTTGAAACCACCTTATTAATTTTAGCTTTTTTTCCATCAACATACGCACTCCATCCATTATCATATGGAATACTCAATAATAACGGTGAATCTTGATCCACATTAATTGAACCGCGAACCGTATCATGATTCAAATCTGATTTGACATGTAGAGATCGTTTTTTTTAGATTATCTACTGATAAATCAAATTTAGTTTGATCCAGTGATTGAAAGTATCGAGGATTTAAACCTAAAGATCTATTCGTTAGAATTTTCACTTCTAATTTTTTATTTCGTTTAAAATCACCCAAATATAACGTTGCTGCACTATAAACATTAATTGGTGATGTCTTAATGCGTTTGCCATTAACATAGATCTTCGACTTATCATAATTAAAGGGCGTTACATAAAAATATAACGGTCCTGTTGCTCTCGTAGTTAATTGATAATTATATAATTTACGATTGCCGACAGTACTTTGTTGCATACTGGTTAAGAGTGAATTTTTGAAGTATTCGGCACTACTTCCATTCAGAGCCTGCCACAATCTTTCTTGATTAGACAAGGCCTGACCAGTTTTCATCTTAAAGTCATAAATATTATTATCAGTTAAAAATCCTAAAGTTGGAGCATCATAGTTCTCTTCTACATAGTAATGATTACTCCATTGACGTACTCGATAATAAACACCCAGCAAAGCATTAGTTAATTTAGTACCACCATAATAACTAATCCTTCTGACATTAAGACTAAAATAACCTAGGTCTTTCATCATTTCCAAAGTATTTTGATTCAATGTCGAGCTGTATAAACTTAAGCCATTGATGTTGAACAAAATGGAATCATTATAGTTATTATATTTTTCAGGAAAAGCTTTATTCAATCCTGATTTAGAAACAATTATTCGATGTCCCAAATTACTTCGATCTTTTACTTCTTTTAAAATGGTGTTCTCACGATCAAATTCATTCTCGTAAATAGCCTGATTTCCAAAGTCAGCCGTTGCCATCACCGAATTAAAATTAGCAATCACTTCAAAACTAATCATTAAAAATAAAATCAACAAGAAATTCTTATTACGATTTAATAGTAAAAGTGATAATCCTGAAAGAATAATACAGGCTAGACTCAACCAGAAGTAACCTATGCTGTATTTCAAACTGATACTGTCAAATCCTAATTGTTCAATCACCTTAGGTAGGAGCCACTCGGTTAAATATCCTAAACAAATTAATATTCCGGCGACACAGGTAGCCTTCGTTATAACGCCTAGTTCATTAACCACTCCACTCTGCCAAGCCTTGCGGGCAATAAAGATACAGGCAAAAGAAAAGATAAAACTATTACGAAATGGAAAACCAGCTGGGTTTTGAAACATGTGCCACATCGTATTAAAAGTTGTCACAAACATACTGATAAGCAAAATTCCCAATAAAAAGACTGAATTCTGTTTATCACGATTATTAACACGTGAACTAAGATAATAACTTAATAATAAAATCAAAACTGTCGATGTCATAAAAACGGATGGGCCATGTTCCAGACGCTGGTCAAAACTGTTACCTCCAATACCCAATTCAGTTAAAGCTTCTAAACCAAAACGAGCTGAGGGCAAATAATTGAGGATATTAAATGAGGTCTTAGCCGTTTTTAACATTCCTATTAAAGTTGGCAACAAAACCACCGCTGAACTTAATCCTGCTAGAACAGAAGAAATCAAGTAACGTCTGATAACCAACCATTTATCTTGCCGATGGAATAAATTATCTTCTAATCCAATAAAGATGAAGAAACAAAGTGAAAAAATACAGAGCATGTATCCCAAATAATAATTAAAGATAATCGAAAACAGAATAGAAAAATAATATAGCACATACTGATGATGCTTGATTACACGCATTACACCAACAGCTACCAAAGGCAACATAATTAAAGCATCTAACCACATTAGATCATAGAAGTATGACGCTACAAAACCACAAAAACTATAAGCAATTGTAAACATCCAATTAACAATGCTTCGCTCTTGAAAGTACTCTTTTAAAAAGAACGCCATCGTTACACCCATTGTGGATATCTTGAGCATAATCAAAATATCAGCTGCAATTGGAATATTTCGTGCACTAAAGAAAACCAACAATAGATTAAAAGGCGATAACAAATAGTAACTCATAACAGGAAAAAAATTATCACCCAAAGATTGACTAAACAAATATAAATGCAAATTTCCCGATACCAGTTGCCTTCTAAGCTCCGTCAAGAACGTTAAATATTGAGTTCCCAAGTCACTACTCAAAAAATTATTACTACCAAAAGGAACTAAACCAGTACAGGCAAAAATAATCGAAATAATAATCAGATTAATGATAAAAGCTCCGGAATAATAAAACACACGACGTTTTGCCATATCAAAACTCTCCTTACTAACTACCAAAATAATATGAGATATTAAGCAATAAGTAAAATTATTAACGTCGAGAACACAAAAAAGGCTTGCTTACGCAAGCCCATGTTATTATCGTTTTTCATATTATTACCTCAGGTCAGTTAAATAGTTATTTGTTTGAATGGTTGTATTTTTGATTTGAATGTTAGTACTTTTTAATTAGTTTAAAAACTTTTTTTCATTGTGACTTCTGATCATCTTAGTACAAACAGTAGCTAAGACAGATACACCCGTGAGAACAAGAATCGGATGTTTTTTCATAAGCATTCACCTCGTTTTTTGAATAGCCATATTTGACTATGTATACATAGTAACGTGATTTTATGAAAGGAGTTTTAACAAAATAAGAATAATTTATGAATTTTAGAGAGCGGAGCAAGGGTGCCCAACCCACGAGGATTTGCCTAAGTACTGGAATCGCACGCGCACTATGCGGGCAATTTCAGTACTGTAGCAAACCGGAATGGGTTCCCTTGCGAAGCTCGTTTCCACCATTCTGCATAGAACCATGGTTATTTACTGCCTAGGACATTTTTCAATCTGTTTTAAAAATTCCTTCACCATTCCAGCATCAACTCCAGAAACATTCTTCAATTTACCATATAACCACATACCCAACCTATAATAACTATCAATATCTAACTCAAATTTCTGTGCATAAACATAATGAATGGCTTCTTCATATTTACGATGCAACAATAATTGATCCAAATCAGTATAAATCTTCCTTTTTGATTCTGTTGCTGTTCAAAGACTACTTCATTTCTCGCCTTACCTTTTCCCAGAACAGCTCCAAAGCACTCAGCAAAAGATTTAATCTGACGCATGATAAAATCATCATCTTCCATCAACATCACCCCCAAGGATTTCACACAGGTTATACAAAAAAAGGCGGCCCCAAAGCCACCCTCATAATCTTCAATTATTCATTAACAGTTGAATCAGCTTTTTCAACAGCAGCACCTGCTAAAGCACTAACGTAATTAACTGGTTTATCAAAGTTTGGTTGGAACAAGAAATCAACCATTGATAGTTCATCAATTGTAACTTTCTTTTGAATAGCAAGTGATAGCAAGTTAGCTGATTGTGATACATCATATTTACTTGTCAAAGCACCACCAAGAACTACTCTTGTCTCAGGATCCCAAACTAAGTTCATTAGAACAGGAGTTGTTGATAACATAAACTCAGGACGATAGTTGTCTTCAAGTGAAACTTCAGCAACATTCTTACCCAAAGCATCAGCATGAACCTTAGTCAATCCACTTGCTGCATAGGTTCTGCCAAACAATTCAACAGCTGAACTAGCTTGTGTACCCATATATTCAGCGGTATCTTTTTCAATATTCTTACCAACTAGAATACCTTGACGAACTGAGTTAGTTGCTAAAGGAATATATTGGTTGTCACCAGTTGGATTGTAATGAACAGATGCTGCGTCACCAGCTGAATAAACATCTGGAATGCTTGTGTGCATATATTTATCCACAACTAATGCACCATTTGGAAGAGTTTCAAATTTATCAGCGAACATCTTTGTATTAGGACGGAAACCAACACACATAACGGCAATGTCAGCTTCGTAAGTATTCTTATCGGTTTTAACAATTACACTATGATCTGTTTCTTCAAATGACTCTACTTTTTCACTCAAACCTAAAGTTACACCATTATCGATATAATCTTTTTCAGCAACGGCCGACATATTCGGATCAAGGTTCTTAGCCAAAACATCAGGTAAAGCATCAATCAAGGTTGTTTCTTTGCCTAAAGTAGCATAACCTTCAGCTAATTCTGCACCAATATAGCCAGCACCAATAACAATAGCACTCTTAATATCTTTGGCATTTTCTTTCAATTCATTGGCATTAGTCCAGTTCTTGCACAACATAACACGATCTGAATTAATTCCAGGAATTGGTGGAATAATTGGAGCTGAGCCAGTTGTGATTACTAACTTATCATATGGTTGACTAAAAGTATCACCATTTGCCAAACTTTTCACTGACAATTTCTTGTTATCAAAGTCAATATCAGTTACATCATGTTGCATATACATATGTGCACCCATATCAGTTAATGCCTCGGGGCTGGCATAGAACATCTTATTAGGGTCTGAAACACGATCACTTACCCACAGTGCAATCCCACAGGATAGAAAAGATAAATTATCATTTCTTTCAAAAACGGAAACTTCCCAGTCTGGGTGCTCCTTCAAAATGTTCATTGCTGAAAAAGTTCCTGCATGTGTACAACCTACAATACTTACTTTCATAATAGACACCGTCCCTTTTTCTTATTATTATAATTTATTCACTAATACATTAAAAGCGTTTACAAGATATTTAAAAAATATATTTCACTTATATAATATCTTGATATCGGCAGATAAATTTAATTCTTAATCCTCACTTCCTTCATATTTGTGGATTATCTTTTATCAACAAAAATCTTATGATAACGCTATTATCTAATAAATGATTAAATTTGTGATATTAAAAACAAATAAATATTTTTTTCGAAAATGAATTTAATTGTTTAAACACATGTGGTATATTATAAGTGTGCAAGGGGTTTAGATATGAAAATGCAATTCCTTCCTTTTTTAACTCTTAATGAAGGTTGCGATACACATCCTCATATCGTTAACCTGTAAAGTTCATTCGTATCAATAATAAAAATTGCCCCCCTCAATCAATTTTTACTCAAAAGATACGTTTGTAATATCCCATTACAATAATTTACTTTGAATGCTTTCATTAATTAATTAACAAATCCCTCTCTATTTGACAAATATGGAAACCTCACAAGCATTCATATCTTCCCCTGACACTACTGGTAATGCCGTTACACCAATGTGTGTAACAAAAAACAAGCCCGTCCCCCCAGATGAGCTGTTTTTTTGTTCTTTTTTATTAATTCGAATATAAAAAAGATATCTTTTCTAATAAATATTGATTATTAATTTCAAACTAAATTAATTACTTAAATTATTTAACTACCATCCCTCATGAAATCTTATCCATTAACATATTTCTAATTGCAATAAATAAATATTGTGATATTAAAAACAAACAATTATTTTTACGATAATTGAAAAATCATGTTTAAAAATATGTGCTATATTTATAACTGTGAAAGGGGATATGGTATGAATCAATTATGATTCCTCCTTTATTACTTTTGATACATGGATCACGGTACACATCCTCATACCGAGATCTAAAATCTAAACGAACTAATGAATAAAAATTGCCCCCTCAATCAATTTTTACTTATTACGAGTTATCCCAATTACAAATTCAGTTTGAATGCTTTCCGTTATTAATACCAAATCCCTCAATTTGGAAATTTTATCGAAATCATTCATGCCTTCCCCTGACACTACTGGTAATGTCGTTACATAATCGTAACGAAAAGACAGGCTTATCCCCCTCAGATGAGCTTTTTTTGTGTCTAGAATTTATTTCAAGGCCTTAAAACACAATATCGAATTATTATTGCTCAATCAATTCATTATTTTATCCTAAAAACAAATAAATAATTTGTTCTATTTTGAAACAACATGTTTAAACATATATGCTATATTTATAACTGTGAAAGGGGAAAGATATGAGATGCGATTCCTTCCTTTAACTCTTAAAACAGTTACGATACATCCTCATATCGTTAACTCACAAATTTAAATTCTTAATTGATCCCCTCAATCAATTAAGAAAAATCCCATTACAATAATTTACTTTGAATGCTTTCATTAATTAATTAACAAATCCCTCTCTATCTAATATTTAAAAGAAATTGGAAACCCTCATAAAGCATTCATATCTTTCCCCCGACACTACTGGTAATGTCGTTGTGCATTCGTACAACAAAAACGAGCTCATCCCCCCTCAGATGAGCTTTTTTTATGTTCAAAACTTAATTGGTCTGAATAGATAAAAAAATAGACTCCCAATAAGGAAGTCTATTTTCATTTAATGTTTTGAAGCACTACTTGTTGCATCAACTTCAGGTTTGACCTCTTCTGCTTCTTCTTTAGAAGCACTAGCAGTTGCATCCACTGATGTTTCAGATTTCTCTGAAGCTCCGGAAGTAGCGTCAACCTTAGCGTTTGGATCTGGAACCAACATTTGACCAGTTTGTTTCAAGTATTCATTAACGATAGGTTTCAAATCAACAGCCCATTCATTAACACCTTTGTAATTACCTTCTTCATCATGCATAGCTTTGTAGTAATGCATAACATGATGATCGCTATCTCCTCCAGGTACTGGCATTGAAACTAAATCAGTCTTACCACTTCTCAACATGTGGATAACTTGTTTAACATGCTTAATAACACGCGCTTTACCTGGGTGAACTGCAGTCAATGAATCACCGACTTGAGCAGGTGTTCTCTTAGCCAACATCTTTTCAGTTGGTAAGAAACGATTGTAATAGATAAATTGATTATTTTCATCTACGTAAGTCAATTCAATCGGTGTAGTCTTCAACATGTAGTTCAACTGGTTAACAGTTAACAAACCACTATCCAACTTAACATAAGTATCACCATCTACAGCGTTAACCTTTTCAGCAGCTTTATTTATCCAATCAGGATCATCCATATCTACACCTTCTACAGTTGTATCTACTTTACCTGAAGCTGATAAATCTTCTTTTTCATAGTCGTCAGCATCGATCATATTAATCACCTTCGCAAACTTAATAAATTTTTGTAAAGTTGTATCAAGAAAGTCAACAGTACGTTGATCCTTCAATTCACCGTTATCATCAAAAGCTGTCTTAACGTTACCTAATAGGAATTCATTACCAGGCAAAACAACCGCATTAACTCCTGGTGCCTCTAAGATTTGTCTCAAGTGTAATTGAGCACGTGATGAACCTTGAGTATGATATGAGGCTCCTACGATCATGACTGGCTTGCCATCAAAAGGATGAATCTCATATGATAACCATTCAATAACATTCTTCAAAGCAGCTGGAACGGTATGGTTATGTCCAGGAGTTGCAATGATAACGCCGTCAGCTGACTTAACCTTGTTACTTAATTTTTGAATAACGGAACTATTTGTTTGATCGTCATCTTGACTGAACATTGGCACTTGATTGATATCCAAAACTTCAATATCAACAACACCCTCACAGTGCTTTGCAATGAAATTCAATAATGTGCGATTGTATGATTGGTCAGCGATTGAACCTGCAATACCTACTAATTTCATATTTACCTCTCCTAGTCCTTATCCCAAGAAAATTCTTTGGCTTTTTGTTTGTTAACTTCATTAGCATTATTTAATTGTTTTGATATATTCACGAAATCCAAGAAATCTTGGAACAACCCGTCTAATTGCTTAATAACCTTTTCATCCTTCAAGTCACCATTCTCATCAAAAGCTTGTAATGAGTGGCCCAATAGGAACTCCGAACTAGGCATAATTCTAGCTTTCAATTCTGGTGAATCCAGAATCTGACGCAATTGAGCTTGAGCACGTGATGAACCTAATGATCCATAAGAAGCTCCTGTAATCATAACTGGCTTATCCACAAATGGATGAATTCCATATGATAACCAAGCTAGTGCACTTGATAAAGCAGCTGGAATAGAATGATCGTATTCAGGTGTCGCAATAATCACACCGTCAGCGGCTTCAATTTTAGTAGCAATATCTAATGCTTCTTGAGGAACATATTTGTCAGCACTCTTCTTATAAATTGGAAGATTCTTGATCTCAACCAACTCAATTTCGGCAGCTGATTGGAAACGTTTCTTCATGTACTTCAATAATTCACGATTAGTTGACTTATTGGAATTAGATCCCACTATTGCAATAAATTTATTCATATTAGCAATCACCTTATTTATAATTATCTTACATGTTCATTGTAAATTCGTTCACAATATAAATCAACACAATTTTGGAATTGTTATGATATATAATTGTTATATTTTAAAAAACTTGTCACGTAGTCCACTAGTTGTCTGATATTCCAAATCTTTCGTGATGAAAATAGCTTCAACACCAGGTTGGCTTTCAATCAAAGTCAATCCTTTTTCGATACCTTGATAGAAACCAACGGTTGACCAAATCTCTCCATCAATTGATTTATCACTAACAATCGTCACGCTGGCAAGATTATTTTTGATAGGATAGCCCGTTTTGGAATCGAACATATGATGATATTCATGACCATCAATAACTAGTTTACGTTCATAAATACCTGACGTTCCAATTGACTTGGCCGTAGTATGCAAAACACCTAACGACACATCCCGCTTTTCTACTGGATTTTGGACACCGATATTCCACATCTTATCTTCATGAACACTGGGACCGACTAAAAGTACATTACCACCCAAATCGATAATGCCCGTTTCAACATTCATACTTAACCACAGGGCTTTGATTTTATCAGCAATATAGCCTTTAGCAATTCCACCTAGGTCAATTTCCATACCCTTTTCTTCCAAAAAGACAGTTTGCTGTTCATCGTCCAATTTGATCCTTTCAGGGTCAATGATACGTAAACGTTCTTTAATATCGGCATCACTGGGTTTGTTAGCACCTTTGAAACCTATTTTCCACAACTTAACCAATGGTCCAATCGCAACATTGAAACCTAAATGCTGACGACTAACTAATACTGCACGTTTGATTAAATCGTAAGTGTCAGTTGGTACCGCTACTGGTTTGATTCCAGCTGAATAATTGATGGACATAACTTCAGATTGATCACGATTGACGGTCAATTTATCTTCAAAATTTTTAATCAACTCGTAAGCTGCATCCAACTCTTCCTCTCCGGCTGGAGTCGCAACGGTCAGATTGATCAAGGTTCCTAGGGCATAATACTTCTTATTAACTAAACTCATTTTCATCCTCGATTTCAATTCCAGATTTATAAAACGTTCACAATGTCACAATTTAGAGTTATATTAACCATAACACCTTACGGAAATGGAGTGAATGATATGTTTGAGGATTCAAAACTAAATTGGAATGCTACTTATGATGTAATCGTCTTAGGCTTTGGTGGTGCTGGTGCTACTGCTGCAAGATTTGCGGCCGACAACAATGCTAAGGTCTTAATTACTGATTCAGCTCCCGAGGGTCATGAAGGTGGCAATACTCGCTACGCCGGACAAGTTATTTCTTCAGGTGACAACCTTGATGATTTGAGAAAATATTATCAAGATTTGGCCTACCCATTGGCTTATGATCAAGATTTAATGGAAACTTTCATTCAGGGATTGTACAAAATTCCTGATTATCTAGAAAAATATTTGGGTGTAAAACCTTTTGTTATGGGTCAACATCCAGAATCACCTGTTTCCAAAGCTTTATACTTTATGGCTCACGAATATCCCGAATTTAGAGGTCAAGCTACCCATGAACTAGTTGCTGTCCATGAAGGTGTGGCCGATTCAGCTTTATGGAAGAATTTACGTCAACAAGTTCTCGACCGTGCTGATAAAATTGATGTCCTTTATCAAACACCTGCAAAGCACTTAATTCAAAATCCAGAAACTAAGGCAATTGTCGGAGTTCAAATTGAACGTGACGGTAAATTATTAAACGTTAAAGCCAATAATGGTGTTGTAATGGCAACTGGTGGTTTTGAAAACAATCCTAAAATGATTGAAAACTACTTAGGCGAAACTAGCTTGAATCCCATTGGTTCTCTCTACAACAAAGGTATTGGCGTCAAAATGGCTAGCGAGGTCGGTGCTCAACTTTACAACATGAACAATTATGAATCATACGGTATCTTCCATGGGTTGACACCTAAACCTGCCAAAGGCCAACGTTCACAATTTTTGCCATTTGACTGGCCCGCTTTCCATCAAGGCAGCTTGATTGTTGTCGGTGACGATGGAACTCGTTACTTCGATGAAAATGAAATCCACAGACACGGTCACATTCAAGACCACGGCAACTGGAGAATCCCTCTAGCTCAACGTCATCCCTACGTCGTCTTTGATCAAAAGAAGTACGATGAATTATCTAACGATAAAAATGCTCCTTACCCAGAATTTTTGAAAGCTGTCGTTAAAGCTGACAATCTTGAAAGTTTGGCCAAAGTTTTGGATGTCGATGTTGATAAGTTGCAAAAAACTATTACAGACTTCAATTACTTTGCCGAACAAAAACGTGACTATGCTTTCAATCGTGATCCTGAAACCTTGACTGCTTTTGACGATGGTCCTTATTATGCTCTAGCAATGGTGCAAGGTCTATTGAATACTCAAGGTGGTCCAGTTCACAACTCTCATGCCGAAGTGGTCGACAACGATGATCAAGTAATCCCTCATCTTTATGCTGCCGGTGAATTAGGTAGTTTGATGGGACGTCAATACAACGGTGGTAGCATTTAGCCGAGAATTTAATCTTTGGTAAGATTGCTGGTGAAAATGCTGCTAGTGTAAAATCTGAAGCTACTACCACAAATGTTGATGCTCAAACTTCAGCCAGCATCCATGAAGAAGGACTCGGTTCCGATATTGCCGAAGAACATTTCGAAACAAATGATAATCAATATATCGGTAAATCAACTGCCGGTATGGGTAACGAAATCGTTGTCCGTGTCACAGTTGATGACGACAAAAATATTCAAGATATCGAAGTTTTGAAACAAAGTGAATCCGACGACTACGGTTTGAAAGCTGTTGAAGAACTTCCAAAAGAAATCGTCGCTAAGAATTCTGTCGATGTCGATACCGTTTCTGGTGCTTCAGCTTCAAGTAAAGCCATTAAAGAAGCCGTTCAAAATGCTTTAAATAAAGTTGAATAAAAAAAGCCAACAATATAGATTTAATTGTCGACTTCAATTTCATGAGCTAACCTCTTCAGGTTAGCTTTTTTGTTTATTTTTTATCAAAAAAATGGAGAAACACGTCTGTGTTTCCCCTGGGAGGTATTTCTCAATTCATTATCTAATACAGTCATTATATAATTAATGCGAGTAAATTTATATAGCTTAGGGAAATTTATAACATTTTTTTGATATTCTTTGATTTGTAAAATAATCTTCTTTGAAAAGGCATACATATGAATTGTTAAAAATTTGCACGACAAATTTAAAATCGAAAAAGTTATCAGCCGTGCAAACTTTCGTGCAAAGTCATTTGATTTTCTCTGACATTCTTGGATTTTTACAAATAAAAAAAAGCCTTGAATGCTGATCTAACAGTATTCAAAGGCTCTTCTTTTTTAACTGACATTCTTATTATGCCGTGTGCAGGAGTCGAACCTGTGACCGCCGGTTTACGATACCGATGCTCTACCAACTGAGCTAACACGGCAAGAAAAAGAAATCCTATAAAAAAAATACATCTAATTCAAATGAACTAGATGTATTTCTATTGAAGACACCTAGGATTTCCTAAGTATTTATAACTCCGGATGTCAGACTCGAACTGACGACACCCTGATTAACAGTCAGATGCTCTACCAACTGAGCTAATCCGGAATAATTCAATAGCTCTTTAACAGAACTATTAAATCTTATCAATCTATTGGGATTGAGTCAATACTTATTTGGCATTTTCTTTAGTAATTTTTGTAATTCCACCCATGTATGGTACCAATACGTCAGGAATTGTAACTGATCCATCTTCATTTTGGTAATTTTCAAGGATAGCAGCTACGGTACGACCTGCAGCAAGTCCTGAACCATTCAAAGTATGTGCCAACTTTGTCTTACCATTTTCGTCACGGTAACGGATATGAGCACGACGAGCTTGGAAGTCAAGACAGTTTGAACAACTTGAAACTTCACGATACTTGTCTTGAGCAGGCATCCAAACTTCAAGATCGTATGTCTTAGCTGAACTGAAACTGGCATCCCCACTTGAAAGTACGATAACGTGATATGGTAGTCCTAATTGTTTCAAAATATTTTCAGCATTAGCTGTCAATTTTTCTAGTTCATTGTATGATTCTTCTGGTTTTGTAACCTTAACCATTTCAACTTTATTGAATTGGTGCATACGGATCAAACCACGAGTATCACGACCAGCACTACCTGCTTCTGAACGGAAACAAGGTGTTAGAGCTGTAACGTACTTAGGTAAGTCTTTTTCATTCAAAATCTTACCGGCAAAGTAGTTTGTCAAAGGTACTTCAGCTGTAGGAATCAAAGTTAGTGGGTTTTCATCAACCATAACTGTATAAACGTCTTCAGTAAACTTAGGGAATTGACTTGTACCAAACATGGCATCGTTGTTTACCAAGTATGGAGGGATAACTTCTGTATAGCCTTCCTTTTGGTGTTGATCCAACATAAAGTTGTAAACAGCACGTTCAAGTCTAGCACCCATGCCAATGTAGTAAACAAAACGTGAACCAGCAACTTTAGTAGCTTGTTCAAAGTCTAAGATTCCTAGTTCTTCACCGATATCCCAGTGATGACGAGGTTTGAAACCTTCCTTAGGAATAGCACCGACTTTACGGATTTCAACGTTAGTACTTTCATCAGGTCCAACAGGAACTGAATCATCAGGAATATTAGGTAGACGAACTAAGATATAGTTCATTTTTCCTTCTGTTTCTTCAAGCTCAGCATCCAAGTCCTTAATGTCTGAACCAACTTGCTTCATAGCAGCAATTTCGTCACTGGCATCTTCTTTATTACGTTTCTTAGTAGCGATACCTTGAGAAACAGTGTTTCTCTTTTCTTTAAGGGTTTCACTCTTAACTAATAATTCACGACGTTTGCTGTCATAGCCAAGCAATTCATCAATTTCATCACTAGTTACTCCACGTGATGCTAACTTGTTCTTGATCCATTCTGGATCTTTTCTAATCAATTTGATATCTAACATTGAGATTCTCCTTTTTGATTTTTGGCTTGAGAGAGTTTGTACTCTTTTTTGGTTTGGGGTGAAATTTTTTTTGATAACCATTGTTCTATTTTTTATAGTGGAAACGAGCTTCGCAGGGACAACTCCTTCCGGTTAAGTCAACTTATCTCTGCCGGCGCTTCGCTACCGACTGAGATAAGTAGTCTTAATCCTCGGGAGCTGAACGCCCCTGCTCCGCTCTCTACAAAAAAAGGCCGATTCATCCCAATAAAGGGACGAATCGACCATTCGCGGTACCACCCAGTTTCAGTGTACGCAAATACACTGCACTTTCAGACTTTATCGGATCAACCCGAACGGCATTACCCGTTGCCAGAATGCTGGAATAAAAGCCTTTGCGATTTTCACCAACCATCGCTTCTCTGAAAGGTTTATGAGTAGGCACTCTCTTAGCGTTATATTCATTTCTAATAATAATTTAAACTAACTTAAATATCAATAGCGGTTGTGTTTTTGTTCATGTTTTACATCGATATCTTCTAGTTTCAAAAACTTAGTCTTATATCTAATCTTGTAGTAAAGCCAACATACGAACAAAATAATCAATCCACTATAACTAATCAATAATCTTCCGATATTGAAATCTACCATTGATCTTACGTCTTGTCCTAAGATAATAATAATTCCTAAAACAATGGCTAAAATTGGTCCAAATGGGAACCACTTTGCTTTATAACGAAGATCATCTAGATCATAGCCTTTATACAAGTATGCTTTTCTGAAACGGTAATGTGAAAAGGCTATTCCTAACCATGCAATGAATCCGGTTAGTCCTGATGCGGCAACTAACAATTCATAGAATGAATCACCATACAAACTTGTAAACAAGGCGATGGCTCCAACTAAAGCTGTTAATAATAGTGAAAATACGGGAACGCCTCGACCATTGGTTCTTTGGAAAGCCTTTGGTGCCATGCCTTGTTTACTCATTGACCAGAGCATACGGCTGGCAGCATATAATCCTGAATTAGCAGCAGAAATAACTGATGTTAAAATAACGGCATTCATTACTCCAGCAGCTAGTGGAATACCAACTTTTTTGAAGACAATAGTAAATGGACTGATAGCAATATCGCCAGCTCCTGATCCTAATAAGTTAGGACTTGTATAAGGAATCAAGGCACCGATAACGGCGATTGACAATATGTAGAATAACAAGATTCTCCAGAAGACTTGCTTGATAGCCTTAGGTATACTCTTCTCGGGTGTAGCAGATTCACCTGCGGTAATTCCGATCAACTCGGTACCCTGGAACGAAAAACCAGCTACAACGAATACACTCAGAATTGCCGGTATTCCACCAACAAATGGTGCTTTCTTGTAAGTGTAGTTAGTTAAACCAACAAAATTTTGATTGCCTAGAATACCTAAAATACTCAAGATACCAACAATCAAGAAGATGATTACAGCAATAACTTTAATTGATGATAACCAATATTCAGTTTCACCAAATGATCCAACTGAAATAAAATTAATTACTAGTAAAACAATCATAAAAGTTAAACTTATTTTCCATGATGTCCAACTTGGGAACCAATACTTAACAACCAATGAAATAGTTGATAAGTCTACCGCTAAGGTAATAGCCCAGTTAAACCAATAATTCCAACCTAAAGCAAAGCCAAAGGCTGGATCGATAAATTTAGTTGCGTAAGTTGCAAAGGAACCGGAGACCGGCATATAAGTTGCCATTTCTCCCAAACTTGTCATCAAGAAATAGACCATGATACCGATAGCCGCATAAGCTATCAGAGCTCCTCCAGGTCCTGCGGTTGAGATTGAAGAACCACTGGCAACAAATAATCCAGTTCCAATCGAACCTCCTAACGCAATCATTGATAGATGACGAGTCTTTAACGACCGACTCACATCATTATTTTCCATCTTTCATTCCCCTTTTATTTGGACATAAAAAAAGTCCCTATTATCAGAGGAACTACTGACAATAAGGATTATAATTATCCCAATAATCAATAGCTCAACGTTTTTCAAAAAATAAGAAACTCATTCTCTGAACGTACGACAGTCTACCACCTATTAAGTAATAGCCCAATCAACTTTATCAAGTAGGGATAAAATGATTTCGGCAACTTTTCCTTTAATGTTTTTTCAAGGTACCCTATCGTACTCCAAAACACGACTAATAAAAATTGCGCCTCTATCTGATTACAAAATATTATAAATAAATGTTAAGATAGTAGCAAGTAGTGTTTCTTATATTTATTAATCTTTTTAAATTAACAATTTAACATTGCCGGGGGAAACAAACATGTTGGAGCAAATTTTCTTAGTTAAGCAAGACGTAGAGAAATATCGAATGCTAACTGTTATTAAGTCGCTACCTCCTCGTGAAGTAAACTTGAGTAATATTAGTAGTAGATTACAATTTACGTACCAAAAAACATATAACATTTTCCAAGCACTGCTAGAAGATTTTGCCGATGTCGCCCCTGATATCGATCCTAGTGACACTAAGATTGAGTCAATCGACTTTAGTAAAATTTTCATTGATACTTACCGCCTATACTTAGTTAAGAACTCGGTAGTTTTTCAGGCCTTTAATTATGGCCTGACCAGTGCTAATCCATCATTTGAGAGTTTCAGTAACGAACACTTTACTAGTAAATCAACTCTCAATCGTCGAATGTCCAAATTCAGAGCCTTCCTTAAAAACTTTGGACTTAAAATTTCCAATTCAACCCTTGAGATCAAGGGTAATGAGAAAAATATCCGATGGATGGCTTATTATGTCTATTGGTATACTTACCATGCTCAAGAATGGCCATTTAGCCTTATTCAAGAGAACTCAATCGATCAAATTATTGCCAAAGCGGGAATAACTTTTGACAATCCAATCGTACATTTTCAACTGAAGTATTTCTTGGCAATCTCCAGAATTCGTTTGATCAAACGAAATTATATTGAAGATTTGCCATATTACAACGTTGTCTTCGATAATCAACAACTAGGTGAAGAGATTTTAACTCACGATGATTATCCAATTGTGCCACTAGATGCCTTACATAATGAAAATAAGCTGATCAATCTCTTTAGAAAGACAGCCTTTCAACCTAGTGACACCGCCTTTGAACAACCAATCAATACTAATGCTCGTATTAATCCGAAGTTCTACGCGCTCGTTTATCACTTTATAGATTTTCTTAAAGAGCATTATCACGATGATATGACTGTTTATCATAATCAAAAGACTTTGAAGCACATCATGACTTATGTCACCCGTGATATTGTTTTCTATTACATCATGGCGCCATATTCCTTGATGCATCTCGATACAATGTACGCTGAGGGTAATGAACAATCATATACTGACTTGTACAAAGACGTTTATACCTTCTTCTCAAATGTTGATCAAAATGAATTTCCGGGCATTTATAATGCGGCTGAATTAATTTCAAAAGATTTATATCAAATCTTGCCAAGTTATATTTCAACAATTCGTGAAGAAGATTTCATCCGTGTTAAAGTCTTAATTGACCCAGGTAATCAGGCCGCTGAGGTTGCTTTAAGAACAGTTCGTAATCTCGAATTCGTTGAAGTAGTTCCAAGTAACGTTTACGATGATGTCGACGTCTTAATCACTTCATTGGATGTCTTACCATTGGATATCGAGAAAAAGAAGTATCCAGGAAATCTTAAAGTCATTCCCTGGGATATTTCCTCCACTAGGCCAGACTATATCTGGTTATTGATTCAATTGAATCAAATCTACGTCAAAAAACTTAAAAATAAAATCACCACAAATAAAAAGAAAAAAGTTTTGTAAAGAAATAGACGAACTCATAACGAGTCCGTCTATTTTTTTACAATGAATTAATTGCTGTCCAATTTAAAGTACCAGTATATTGACCAGCCTCATTTTCTTTACTAGTATCATTCTCCAATAATAGACCTGAATTATTTGTCCAATCATCAGAAATATCATCAACTGTCTTCGTTTGAAAATGTTTTTTCATAATCAAGCCGCCTTCACTGTGAACTACGTCGGTACTAAAATACCGAGCTTCTAGGAACATTCCATACTTGCCAACTAGTATTTCAACTAGTCAGTAGAGGTTACTAAGGCTTGTTCCAAGCCAATATTTAATATGTTTTTACTTGCATTGACATCTCTATCATGGTGAATACTACAATTTGGACAATCCCATTCTCGAATGTTTAATCCGTGTTTACCATCGTCATAACCACAGTTAGAACAAATTTGACTAGTTTTGAATGGATTAACTATCAAAAGTTTTTTACCATACCATTCACACTTGTATTCAAGCATTAGTCTTAATGCACTCCATGATTGGTTGGCAATAACACGTGATAATTTATGATTCTTAAGAAGATTTTTGGTTTTCAAATCTTCAATTACAATCATGTCATTATTTTCAACTAATTCACGAGTTATCTTATGAAGATAGTCTTTCCTTTGATTAGCTATTTTTTCACTGTATTTAGCTACCATGAGCTTAGCCTTTATATAATTACTGTACTGTTCTAAAGTTTTTGGGTCACTCAATCCAAATTTTTTCTTGTATTGAATGTCCCTCAAAGCCTGAGTACGTCTTCTAGCTAATCGTTTTTCCCAATGGTGTTTCTTTTTAGCTAATTTTTTATCAAACCGTATAGCCTTATATTTTCTACCGTTTGAACAAATGACTAGATCAGAAACACCATATCAATTCCAACTGATTTATTAGTCTTAGGTAATTGCTCTGGTTCTTCATCAACCGTTAAAACAGCATAATACTTGCTAGTAGATGACTTACGAATCGTAACGTACTTGATGATACTAGGAATTGATTTCTTGTTCTTATATTTCATTACTCCAAGTTTAGGAAGTTTTATATAAGAGTTATCAATGATCTCAACGTTGTTATTTACGAACTTAGATTGATAACTTTGTTTGGGAAACTTCTTGCTCTTGAAACGAGGAAACTTACGCTTTTTACTAAAGAAACCCCTATATGCCTCAAACAAATCTTTATTAGTGGCCTGAAGACTGGTGCTTTCAGCTTTCTTTTACCGGATAAAACACCAACAAATACCGTAAAAAATCTAAAAAGAATATCGGTTAGAGAACGGCTCAAGAAATACCCGGAAACAAAATCACAATTATGGAGTGGCCATCTTTGGTCTTCAAACTATTTTATGAGCACATTAGGAAATGCATCTAAAAAATTGTAATAGAATGTGTTAATTAACAATTAAAAAATATAATAATGGTCGTCCAAAATATTGAAAAAACTCGGTAATAAATTACCGAGTTTTTTCAATTGACGACCTTTATAAAAGCTTTTATTTCATAAAATGAATCATTTTTAACCTAAATTGAGTTATTCAAAGTCCAACTAATTGTTCCTGTATATTTTCCACTAGAAACTAGATCACCATCTGAATGCAACAAGATTCCAGTATTTTTCGACCAGCCCTTAGTCACATCAAAGGTACCCGTCTCCGACTTTTCAATTTCTGAATTACTAATAAGTGTTGGTGAATTCAAATCAGCTACCTCACCTTGGGCATCCCGATAAAACATTTCACCATCAAAAGTCTCACTATCGTCGTTCACTAAAGAAGTACCACTGGCTGACAGAGACCACGATGAATCCTGAGCAATCACATTGACCTGCCAATCGTCATTTCGACGTACATCTCCAGAATAATATGATTGGATATTAGCAAATGAAAAGTTACCATCACCTAAATCAAGTTTCAACGATTGCGCATCAACTGTCACCGTAAAGGTCTTCGTCTCTGATTTATTATTGTAGTGATCATTGGCTGAAATTGTTATCGTGTGTGTACCTGGGCCTAGAATCTCTTGTTCAGGTAAGTCAGTTCCGGCGTCAGAACTACCATAAAACGGAAGTGAAAAATCAATCTTCTTATTGTCATCAGTAGCCGTGACTGCCATTTGACTCAAATTTTTACCATCAACTGTCACATTTAAAAGAGCTCCCTCACTTTCAAAGGCACTACCATCAGCATAAGTAAGTGAACCCTTCAAATTGGTACTAGTAATAGTTGAAATCTCAGTTGATGACAAACTAGCATCCAAATTTAGAGTTTTGATTTTAGGATTACGGATAACAAAATCAGTTGCCATTGCATCACCAATATAAGTATCACTGGCAAAATGAACATGACTAGATGCTACCTTCGTATTGTCAGCAACCGTTGTTGGCGTGGTACCAGTTAAAGTAAGCGTAGCCTGATTATTAGTCGTATTCAACACGTTCGTAACCAAACTGATTGTGTGGGTCAAAACACCAGTCTTATTAGCTGTGTCAATTTCTGAATTAGAAATATTCTCCGTATTGCCATTAGCAAATTTAATTGAAGCACCATAATTTAAAGTAACGTTTTTGGGCACATCAATTGTCGTTTTGATTTTACCAACATCTTCTTGTCCACCATTGTATTTCAAATCGTACTGTAACTTCAGATTATCGCCAGCATTGATTTCTTTATAATTAGAAGTCAATTCGCGATCATTTTGAGTAGAGTCGAAGATTTTAGCATCAACTGAAACATCAGCCAATGAAGATAATTGTTCATAAATCAACTGAGATTCACTTGCTCCCGTATTACCAGCACCAACAAAACCCCAAGTAACCTTTTTATCACTGCCTAAATTAAATTTACTCAAGTCGATTTCGACCGTTTTATCTGCCTCGATTGGATTTGTAGCAGAATCTACTCCAGTATTAGTGTTAGGTGTACCATCAATATTTTTATCATTGAATTTATAAGTAATATTGGCCGTCTTACCATCATTATTCGGATTATATAGAATCGAAACATGATGCCAACCGCTATTTGTACCAATCGTCCGATAAATTGGTGACTGATGAATCAATGAATAAGCCCCATTACTCAGTGGTGAATAAGATTGCTCATCATCAGGATATCCCGAAGCAATGTGAACCTTGTCACTGACTAATTGAGTACTATCCAAACTCGAATCTTTGTCAAAAGCATCATTCACGTTCCCACTGACGTTAGGATAATTATCAAATTCTAGTGCCCAACTATTTTGAATAGCGTTCGCCAAATGGGATGTATTCTGATCCGCTGCCCAAACACCTAATGTTTCCATTGGTGCCGTCGCATTGCCATTCAAAGTCGACAAAGCATTAGTGCCATTAGGATCGTTTTGCATAACGAATGCTAATCCACCACCACTAGCAGTGTCTACAGGAGTTTTTATCCAAAATGAAAAATAAGCATTCTTAGTGACATCCATCTTATTCTTCTCATTTGACCATAAAATCCCATTATTATTTTTACTACTCCAAAAAGTCATGTAAACCGTATTACTCAAAGTATTATTAACAACAGCGGCTGCATTCGTTCCACCATTGATCAAACTGGATGGTTTAGTAAAAATACCATCTTTTGCTGGTCTACCTATGATAGAACCATTCGGTGTATATCCCAAGACATCATCATTACTTAGCCCAGTTGGCGTATCATCAGCTTTAACTGTCGTTGCACTAAAAAGAACAATCATAATACTGGCAAAAAATAATAGAACATTCTGCCAAAGATTTTTAGTCTTCAAATTAACGCCCTCCTTCAGCCTACTCATCAAGCTTATTATATTCTCAATAAAATAATATCTCCACCTTAATTAAAAGAATAAAAAAATACCTCAAGCATTATTTGCTTGAGGTATCGGTAGCTTATTTCTTATGACGAGATGATCTTGTATTACCAGATCTAGTAGTCTTATTAGGATCATTCTTTGGTTTTCCACCAAATCTCAATCCACTACGACCTTTAGGTCCTTTACCGTTCTTATTACGTTGTGAATAGTACAAGTACATCCAAACAACAATTACGATTAAAACAATAATTCCAATGATGATACCAATCCACTGCTTATTATTACTTTCCTGCTTAGGATTGATGGCATCTTTAACACTATCGACTTCTTTTTGTTGAACCGATATATTTTTATCAAATGATTGAGAAAATCCAGAATCATTTTTCAAAGTAATATGTGCTTTATAAGTTCCCGATGTCAACTTACTAATCGGAATAAAGTAATTGAATTGTGAATTAGGCGCAATTTGCAAATTGTCAGCGTTGTACTTAATCGTCTTACCATTATGTTTGATGTGAGCAGTCAATTTAACTTTATTAATGTTAATCGGAGCTGTGTTATCTAACATATAAGAAATACCAGTTGAACCCGCCACAGCCCTTGGAGCAGCTGAAGTTAAATGCATACTAGGCATTACTCCATCGTCTTTTGAACGTAGAACAACACCCTTAACGTAACGCACTTGATTCTTGATATTGATATTTTTTGACTTAGTAGGACTGACTGACGCTGTGGTCGTGACTCCACCAAGAATAATTCCGGCGTATTCTGAATCTGGAGATTTAACTTTGAATTCAACCGTCTTATTCTCACCAGTATCCAACTTAACAACTTGTTTCCTTGAACCATCAACTAATGAAGTCAATGAAGGAAGCTTAGACTTATACAATTTAGTATTGTATTTATCATAGCCAATCACACCTGAGTCAGCTGTATAAGCATTGTTAACCTCAGCAGTAACTGTAATTGGTTTCGTACCAGTATTCGCAATTAAAACTTTTAAAGTTTGTTCCTTCTTAGGAGTTACCTTCAAATCAAAATATGATTCATTCTTGTCAATTTGATTGTCAGGTAAAATTGCTTGAATAGCATAAGATTTGTCTGGTGCTGCCTTCACCGTTGTTGCTGGTAAAAAGGCAATTAATAACATCAACAATGTTGAGAAAAATAATATTATTCGTTTTTTCATATTTTTAACTCCTACCTGAATACCAAATGGCCCAGAAAATAAGGAAAATCAATGATACTAAGACACAGACAATCAAAATATAAGTTGTGGTCTTGTTATAGATCAAGCCTTTACAACGTTTGTTGATATCATTCGCCTGATCTTGCGTAATTTTATATGTCTTATGGAAAGTCCAAGTAGCTTTTCCACTTCGGGCCGCACCCTTAACAACATATTCACCCGCTTGAATTGGTGTCTGATTCTGATCAAAATCAACCGGAATAGCTGAATTAGGTGCAACTTTATTATACGTCGTATCGGCAACCATTTCCTTAGGTCCCAAATTGAAACGATCCAACCAACTCTTACGTTTTACAGTCATATGAACGATAACATTCTTCATCTGACCAGGTTCTTTATTTTGCAAATTGATAATAATATGCGGTTTTCGACTAATTACGTCCAAAGCCAAATTATGTAAACTGATAATACCACCAACAGCTTTATTGTTGCCCGTTATCCAGACTGCAACATTGGCATTACCTTTGGCACCATCCCTAGCTGCATCATAGATGTTAAATCCACCCATAACTAATCCTTCTATCTTATCAGATGGCAATTTAATTTTAAAAGTCACATCTTTAGTCTTATTCGGCTCCAAAACTAAGGTCTGTGGCTTGGTCATATCGGCAAAAGCATATTTCAAACCATACTGACCTGCACGAACCTTGTCTGTATAGACGATTTTACCATCCATGGAAGTTGTTGCATTTGTTGGTACAATTCTCAAACGTAGTTTATTAATACTGAAATTACCAATAGAAATCTTAACTGTACGTGTAGCATTCGGTTTGCCAACAATATCAAACCTATCAGTAACATCACTATTAGCATCCTCAATTAAGGGAGTCACTGTAACATTACTAATATCGGCCTTCACGACAGTGTTGTTAAACGTTATAAAGCCTATAAAGGCAAAGAATACCATTGATAGAAAATAGATTATTTTTTTATTCATTGTTCTGCCCCTGATAATTACTTCACCTCTAATAATACTAAAAAAGCCGTTCCAAGTCTTGGAACAGCTCAATATTTAATTATTTATCAAAGAATATTAACGACGACGACGTCTTGTAGGTTGATTGCCATCTCCACCGTTGTTGTTCTTGTTATTGTTTCTCTTACCTAAGTAAATACCTAATCCTAGGATAATTGCCAAAGCAAGAATGCCTAATAGGATGTACAACCATAGATAATTAGGCTTGATACCAGCTAATTTATTATACTTAGCAGCATCGTTATTTGTGATTGCAAAGTCTTTATTTAAAACCCAACTCTTCAAACCACCATCTGTTTTATAAGTTAACTTCAAATGATAATTACCCGATTGAAGAGTTTTTTTACCCCACGGAATACTCAAATCATAATTAGTAGTTGAAGCAATATCTTGTGAACTATAATTCTGAGTTATCTTAAAGCTTTTATCACCTTTTTTAGTGACAACAGCCTTAGCAGAAAGTGTACCTGCATATGAATTAGTAGAGTTATGAACATTGGCTAAAACGCCTTGTTTTCTACCCTTAAATGTCTGTACCAAACCAGGTTTTACCGTTCTAACTGAATACTTAGGTTGTACTTTAGGTTGGCCAGTTTGATGAATTTGCACAGGTATAGAATAACTAAACTTATTTTTAATCAAAGTACCATTATCTGAGACGCTTCCTTTAGCCTTCTCTTTATATGGAGCAATTGTTACACCACCCATTAAAGTACCTGCAAATTTTTTCTTAGGAACAGTCACGTTTAAAGTAATTGTGGCTGTTGTATTGCCTGGAACTTTAAATATTGATTTTTTTGGAGATAACGCGTCTTTAGTTTGAATTTTAAGAGATGGATCTTTTACATTCGTATCATCATACGATAAAGTACCATTATTATTAGTATAGGCAGTTGCTGCATAATAAATAAAATTACGTGTATCACTGGCCTTATTAACAACCATCAATTTCAATTGTGCAGTTTGACCAGGTTTACCCGTTACCATATACGATCCATTATCAATATTTACGACATCATTACTTTCGCCACCTGGTTTAATCGTATAGTCACCAGAGGTTGCGGCCCTAACATTAGTAGCACCGAATAATCCTGTTATCATAGTAAAAATAAATGAAATTAGAAACAAGAATCTAACTTTTGGTTTCAAAACTTGAACCTCCCTTTTTAAAATCAATGCATAAGTCGTTTATATTATAAAATAAAAACCACTACTATTGTAGTAGTGGTTAACATTTTAACATTTATATTTTAAATACTCACTATGCTGTAACAGTAGATTTTGTCTTCAATGTCCATGTAATTGTAGCATTGTATGATTGAACACCATCTTTGCCACTTGTTGCTGGAGTATCTGTAGCTAAGTTCAAGTATGTGTTCTTGTCAGTTGGTGTAAATGAAGCATTGATAGGACCATCTGTATATGTACCCTTATCCAAGTCAATCATAGTTGAAGCTTCTGGAGCTGTTGAATCAGCACTTCCGGCTTTATTAGCTGCACCGGCAATATTGATACCTGTAGTATATCTAGGACCATCGGCTGAAACATCGCCACCCTTATCATTCTTCAATTGTGTCTTTTGTAGATTCAAAACAAATGGTTGACCTGTCTTGTCATCACTACCGGCAAAGAAGTTTGTAATAGCAGCATCAACTGTGAATCCAGGTGCGTCAGTACGTGAATCAGTTACTGTTAATACACCTTTATCTTGACTATCTGTAGCACTGTCATCACGATTGTTGCTATCCAAAGCAACTGTTGTGCCAATGGCAGCATTACCAAATCCAAAATCAGGAACAGAATCTAATGTCAAAAGACCTGATTGAACTTTAACATTAGCATTTGATTGAGCTGATGCTTCACCAACAGCTGTAGTCTTTCCATCTGTAGTTTCATCATATGCAATTGCTAATTTACTATCACTGCCACCAAGTGGTCCAACATCTGTACCAGCTTTGTATGAAACAGTTCCATCAGCAGCTGTAGCACCTGAAGATGTAGCAGCTTGTGCTGTGATTGTTGGTGCAATTGCTCCTAAAACGATTCCTGCTGTTGCTAATGATCCTGCTAAAACACTCTTAGATAATTTCATGATATATCCTCCCTGATATAGAAAATTATTTTTTGTTTTTGTCTTTCTTGATTACAATTAGATAATACCAAATTTTACGAACCGTACATCTCATAATTTGTAAAAGATATTTATCAGAATTGAATCAATTTGTTACCTTTGAAACGTGTAAAGATTGGAAGCTTTTCCGGAACTTCAATCCATAAAAAGCGAATAGACCAATCAAAATAGTAAAGCCTAAAATGACTAATCCGGTATCATGCGCATCCCCGGTTTGTGGGTATGTTGACATGTTGTTGACGTTGACTGACGGTGTATAGTCAGTATCTTTAGCTTGTGTTTGGCTACCGGTACTTGTTCCAGTATTATCACCAACTAAGACGTTAGCATTAGTTGCTGCACCGCCTGCGCCTGAAGTACTACTATCAGACGTCTTAGCGAGTACCGCAACTGGTGCTGCAGCGTCATTCCCTGCCGTGCTGTCAGATTCAGCAATAACTTTGTTAATACTGAATCCACCAACCACACCTAACAAAATAACGGCAATTGCGAAGAAACCGACTATTCGCTTTTTGACTGTGAGACTTTTTCTAGTTCTCGTTCTTTTTTTCATATAAAAACCTCTCATCAAAAGTCAGTCTATTTTCTCCTTACAAGAAGTATAGTACCATCCGTATACCATTTGCTTACTCCGAAATAATTAAGAATTTCTTACAAAAAGTGAACTATTCCTTCAGAAGATAATATCTGACTATATTGCTATGTGTTGCGAATGGAAGCGCTTGGTCGGCACTGTAGATATATTTGAACCCTAATTTTTCTAAAATCTTCTGAGGAACTTGATTTTTTTCTTCAGTGGACGCCCAAATCTCTTTCAAGTGCAACTGTTTAAATCCATAATCAATCACTAACTGCATTGCTTCTGTCGCAAATCCCTTTTGTCGATACTTTTGATCGATAACAAAGCCGATTTCTCGTGTCAAAACAAGGTCTGCGGACTCTCCACGATGATT
The DNA here is from genome assembly GCF_002179915.1 of Companilactobacillus bobalius. Taxonomy (NCBI): domain Bacteria; kingdom Bacillati; phylum Bacillota; class Bacilli; order Lactobacillales; family Lactobacillaceae; genus Companilactobacillus; species Companilactobacillus bobalius. The sequence goes on along the minus strand of NZ_MYFM01000003.1, from coordinate 27,871 downwards.
GATCTCGATAATTCCTACCATTGTATTATTTTCTACTTCAGCAATGACATTAGCATCATCTCTTTTGCAATACATTTCAAACAACTGGTGAACATAATTGGAATCCGTGCTATATTCCAATCCCGCTAGTTCATGATTAGTCTTATCACCGACTAACGCTAGAAACTGAGGAAAGTCAGTTTCCGTAAAATTTCTTATCTTAATATCTTTTCCTACTATTAACATGGCATCACCTCAATTTGCAATCTAATTTCTAGGTTTTTATTTTGCCCTAACTTATAATGAGTCTAGCATCAAAAAAGAAAGGGTGAATATTCGTATGAATTTGGAATTTAAAGGACAAACTGTTGCCACAATTGGTCAACCACTATCTGTTGGAGATAAGTTCCCCGACTTTACCGTATTAAATAAGAACAATCAAGAAATCAAACTCAGTGATCTATTAAACAAACCATTATTGATCAGTGTCGTTCCTAACATCAATACTAGTGTCTGCAGTATTCAAACTAAACATTTCAATGAAGAAGTCGATGGTCACTCGGCTATCAACTTCGTTACCATTTCTACTAACACTGTTGAGGAACAAACCCACTGGTGTGCAGCTGAAAATGTGAAGAACATGCAAATGTTAGCTGATGTCAACCGCGACTTCGGTAAGAAATCCAATCTTTGGATCAAGGACTTGGACATTTTGGCACGTTCAGTCTGGGTAGTTGACCCTAACGGCGAAATCACTTATTCTGAGGTAGTTCCAGTACAAACTGACGAACCAAGTTATGATAAGGTACTGGATCAGATTGACCAAATGAATTAGATTCATCGAACCATTCAGCATTTGTAAAAATTCCTATACAAATGTAAAGAACCATTCCTGATAATAATACATTTCAATAAGAAATCTCGACCAATTTACAATAAATTGTCCGAGATTTTTTTAGTTTAACGACGGCGATGTTTGACAAACGTTACAAAGTGCAAGATACAAGCCAGTAAGACAAAGAAAATAATAGTAAAACTAGTATAATTCAACCAGAAATTGTTACCGATCCATCCTGAGAGTGGTAATTGAATCCCCATTGTTATTAGTGCCATCACGGCAATCATAAAGAATAGCTGTATATATCTTTTCACGGTTGAATCATCCTTTCTCTTTCTGACAGAAATCTTTTTAGCATACTTTTGACACAGTTTCTTCTTATTATATGGAATGGTTTTCATGCCAAAGGTATTCGGCAAAACTATTTCCCCTACTTTAATTACTCCAGCAGCGGACATTACTCGATCAATCGTCTTAAATGAATCGTCAGTCACACCAGTAACAAAGTTTTCTAATATAGAAACGTAACAAGACGAAATACTCAAGTAGTGCTTATTCTTGAATGGACCTGGTATCGTGTCGCCATTTTGTTTGAAATAGACAAACTTAGGTCGCATGCAGTCGAAAAAATTCTTTAAAACTCCTGACAATTCTCGCCAATAAGTAGGTGCAGCAAAGATCCAGACGTCACTGTCCATTAATTTCTGCGCCAATTCATCCAAAACAGGATTGTCCTCATGATATTTGTGAGGCGTAATATCATAATTCTCTAAGAAGATTGTTTCTGTTTCGATTCCACTATCAACATTTTTCAACACTTCATCCAACATTTGGGCATTGAGACCATGTTCTTGATGGGAGGCCAAAATTCCTAATATTTTCATACGCTATTTCCCCTTTGTATATAAGTCTAATATACTCAAATATAAGATTCAAAACACTAGCATTATTAAAAAAATGTTGCTACAGTATGTTTAACTAAGGAGGTTTTGAGTATGAAAGTTCTTATTATTGGTGCCCATGGCAAAATCGGACACCTACTGATTGGTGAATTACAATCAAGAAACATCGAATTTGTTGCTGGATTGCGTAGTCAAGAACAAATCAAGGCCTACAACGAAAACAATATCGAAACTCAATTTATCGATCTAACAGCTTCTCTAGACGATATTAAGAATTCAATTGAAGAGTCTGGTGCTGACATTATCGTCTTCTCTGCCGGTGCTGGTGGTGCTAGCGATGCTCTAACAATTGAAATTGATCTCGATGGTGCTATCAAAACAATGATGGTTGCCGAAGCAATTGGAATCAAACGTTATATTATGGTTAGTTCTGTCTTTAGTGACAATCGAAATAAGTGGGACGCAAGTGGTATCAGACCTTACATGACTGCTAAACATTACGCTGATGATCATCTGCGTGGCACTAGTCTCGATTACACAATTATTCATCCCGGAACACTAACTAATGAAGATGGTACTGGTAAGATCAAATTATTGGGACCTAATGAAAATGACACAATTCCTCGAGTTGACGTTGCTAAAGCTTTAGCATTGATTATTCAGAATTCGTCAACAATCGGTAAAGAGTACACCTTTGCCAGTGGTGATCAACCTGAAGAAGATATATTTAGTTAATATCGAAAATAACAGTCAGTGACTCAATTTGAGTTGTTGACTGTTTTGCTTTTTAAATATAATTCGTTATTTAATTATTTAATGTATAACTTTTAGATAACAATTATAATTATATAGATATAAATACGAACAATTATCCAAATTGTAGCTTGAATTAATCGTATTTTACTTGCTATTTTCCATAATTTTTGTAATACTTTCTAAGTAGTAAAAAACTTAGGGGGTTATATCATGGAATCATCAACAGATTCAAATCGTAGCTTCATTGAAAAATTATTCCATCTCCAAGAAGCTCAAACTACTGTTAGACGTGAAATTCTAGCTGGTTTGACGACTTTCGTATCAATGGCCTACATCCTCTTTGTCAATCCGCAAGTTTTAGGGGTCGCGGGTATGAACAAAGGTGCTGTCTTTACAGCTACTGCTCTTTCAGCAATCTTGGGTTCTATTTTAATGGCATTATTAGCTAATTATCCAATTGCAATAGCTCCAGGTTTAGGCGATAATGCCTTCTTCACTTACTCAGTTGTACTAGCCATGGGAATTCCTTGGCAAACGGCAATGGCTGGTGTCTTCATGTCCAGCGTTCTCTTCCTCTTGATTTCCGTACTTAAATTACGTGAACTGGTCATCGACTCAATTCCACATGATTTAAAATTGGCTATGGCGTCTGGTATCGGACTCTTTATCGCCTTTGTTGGATTACAGGGTGGTGGTCTAGTTGTTGGTAGTAAATCAACCCTTGTTGCTATGGGTTCACTGACAGTTCCTACAACTTGGTTAACTATCTTTGGACTAGTTGTAACTGGCTTACTAATGGCTAAAAAAGTTCCTGGTTCAATCTTCATCGGTATGGTGCTAACTACTATTTTAGGATTAGTAACTAAATTGATTCCTTTGCCAAAACAAGTTATCTCTACTATTCCAAGTATGAAACCAACTTTTGGTGTCAGTATCGCTCATTTACCTGATCTATCAGATCCAAAACTTTGGGCAGTTGTCCTAGTCTTCCTACTTGTAGCTTTCTTTGATACTGCTGGTACTTTGATTGGTTTAGCTGAACAAGCTGGCTTCATGAAGAACAACAAGATGCCTAGAATTGGACGTGCTTTGATGGCTGATTCTATTTCAATGCTAGGTGGTGCTGTTATGGGTACTACTCCAACTGCCGCTTACGTTGAATCTTCTGCCGGTATCGCTGTCGGTGGTCGTACAGGACTAACATCCCTCGTTGTCAGCATCATGTTTGCCATTGCCATGTTCTTCTCACCACTATTGACTGTTGTAACTTCAAACGTTACCGCACCAGTATTGATCATTGTTGGTATTTTAATGGCTCAATCAATGAGACAAATTAACTGGAACAAATTCGAAATTGCTATGCCAGCCTTTCTTACTATTGTAGGAATGCCTTTGACATACAACATCTCTTATGGATTTGCTTTCGGAATCCTCTTCTACCCATTAACAATGTGGGCTGCAGGTCGAGGCAAGGAAGTTACACCTATTATGTACATCCTCTTCTTCGTCTTCGTTGTTCTACTTTACTTTATTAATATTTTGCCAGGTTAAAAACGAATCTGGTACGAAAAAGAGACTCTAATTACAATTAGGGTCTCTTTTTTTGTCTCGAATTTTTAATATGATTTATTCCCTCAATTATTAGATATTATCTTTAACCAGAAACAACCAGTCTTTATTAAATCAATGTCATAACATGTCATTAGTTTAATAAAATTCAAATTATTATAATTTATATCTTATATATAGCACATTTTATATTTTGATATTATAATAATCGTGAAAGCTTACGGATAATGTATTTTTAAGGGGAAATTAATATGAATTATCACAAGTTATGGCATAATTTGCTACCTACGATTATGTTCTTTTTGACGTTAACAATTTTTTCTATGTGTACAACCAATGTTCATGCGATTGTGGACTTCTCAAGTGTGGCACCATCAAATGATGACGTCCTGAAGGCTGCTCCGAACGGAATGAAGATTGGTAATCTATTTGAATATCCTACAGACTATTCAGGTTCTAAGGACACCAAAAACTCTGTACAGATTCTAGAGGGTGGTGGTTCGAACCCTAATCCTGTCGATGTAATTCAAATGACGGGTGCTCAAGATAACGCAGTAGGTTCCATTTGGGGACGTATGACCAATCCTGATGATTCTACTGAATCATACAATTACTTTGATTTGACTAAAGAACAGACTATTACTGGTTGGATCTACGTTGGACCAACATTTAACGTTTCTGGTGACGGGATTGCTTTAGTCTTACAAAACGACGATAGAGGTATCAACGCAATTGGACGGTACTATAAAAAGGCTGGATTACTTTCGTTTATTGATCCAGAAAAAAACTATGCGGCTTCTGGTGAATCTCTCGGCGTTTACGGAGGAACTTCTTCGCCCGCTACTGTTTCTAATGCAACTGAGTTTGCTGGTAATGCTATCCAAAATAGTTTTGCTCTTGAATTTGATTCTTTTAATAATTCAAGTTCGAGTGCGGGTCTTAGCAATGGCAAAGAACAATTCAACGATAAAAAAACGGATGATCTATTCGACGGTTTATACGATTCTCATCTAACACAGGAGACCAAAGGTCAACATGTTGCTTGGGCCTACCCCGGTGATCCAGACACGTACGTACAAAAGATGGCTCTAACTTATTATTTCTTTGGTATGCATCACCACAATGTTATATTTAATGCTACTATTGGTGGTTATGACTCTCTTACTGGCGCTACAGGTAAAGATGCTTGGCATCACTTTACTTTCACTTACAAACCTGATAAAGATGATAGTAACTACGGCTACATCAATTACGTCTACAATGACCGTGAGACTGACGGAACTGTTAAGCCATATCACACTTGGGATAAACGTCCTCGTGATATTGATGATCCAATCAAAATTGATTTAAGAAAGTTTAATTTAAAAGATGGTCAGACTAAGATTCGTTGGGGCTTTACTAGTTCAACTGGTTCCCCTAATTCATTGCCTGGCTATAATGACATTATTCTTGAAAAAATACCAGCAATCGCTAACGTTACTGATGCATCCAGTCTTTATGATGTTACTCAAGATCGTGCTATCAAAGACCTTGATCGTCGTGATACAAATCCAACTGATAGTGATTCAGATTATACGGTTGATGATGGCGATAAATTAGCCTTTAACTACAATTTGAAATACACTTCTGGTGCTATTGGTACAGGTGATATTACTACCGAACTTCAGCTACCACAACATGTGCTTTACCAAAATGACAGCAATAACCGAATCGGTGAAATTACCTACCCTGACGATCCCGATAGTGTTACTTACATCAGTGCTTCACAGTTGACCACATCTAAAAATGCTGACGGTGATGAAGTACAGACACTCAATCTAGATCTTGGTGCTCTTTCCAAGAAGAGTACCGAAGTTAACATCAAGATTTACGGAACTGCCAACGCACCTATCAGTAATACACTCACTTCAACTACTGTTAGTCCTGAACATACTTCCTATAAGAGTGATTACTATAACGCCGATGTTATGAGTTATGGTTTCAAAATAACTAATCAAAAACTACAAATTGTGGCCGCAAAAGACAGCGAGACACAAAAGGTCAAAAGTACTGATGACTTTAAACTGGAAGGAACTGCTAGTTACCTATTTAGTTCTAAATTCAGTGGTGATGACCTTTCCGCTTACGGTGAAATCTTTGACGCTAATGGCAAGACCACAAATATGAAGAGTACTTGGACCGTGCCGGTTGCTAAAGATGCCACAACAGGTGACTATTCACTAGATGTCCCCAAAGGCACTCTAGATCCGGGCGACTATAAAATCAAAGTTTACCTAACCGACAGTCAAGGACTCGTTTCTAATACCGTGACCTATAACATCACCGTAACCGACAGCGAATTAGTTATCACTCCTGACAAAACTGATATTACGGTTAATGATAATAAACCAGTCACGCTATCAGGAAGCTACAAGTATTCTGATGATTCTCAATTTAAAGATGAAGATGCCACAAAGACTTATGAAATTACCAATCCTGATGGCACCGTCCATAAGATCACTAAAACTGTAGCCCACGATAAAAAGATCGATATTACTTTGAAACCAATTGCTTATGACAAGCCGGTTACTCAAACTTTAGATGATTATCTAAAGAATCCCGCTGAAGACAACGTCCTAGCTGAAGGTAAAAATACTGTTAAAGTAACAGTTCAAGATGGAAAATATGCTAGTGCAAGCACAACGATTACTGTCAATGTGCCTAAACTAACACCAAAGATCACTGCTAAATCTAATGACTTAACGGTCCTAGGCCCTAGCGGTAATATTTACTTCCCAATGGACTTCACTTACGATAGTGACTATGCCCTCAACTATCATGATTTAACTGGCGTCTTCACAGTTGACAATCAAACACCGATTAATCTCAAATTGCCTAATCCAACCGAAGCTCAAACTTCGAGTTTTGATATGAGTTTCAACTTATCCGGTGATCAATTGAAACTACCAACAGACAAAGATACTTCTGTGGTGTCTGTCTACTTCACCGATCCATATGGGCGAAAGACTAACACAGAAACCTTCAACTTAAAGATTTTAGCCAAAGCTTTGGAGCTAGACTTCAACAATTATCGTTTCAAGACAATTGACCCTAAGTCATTCAAGCCCGGTTATATCAACCGTTCTGGCGATTGGAAACTGAATGTCACAAGCTACAAGGCTGGTTGGACCCTCAGCGCTAAAGCTGGCAACTTGGACTACGCAGCTACTGACGAACAATCTGACCTTTCGATGGCATTCGTTAATAAAGATAACCTAGCTACTCCATTAAATATGGACCCTGTAATTGCTAAAGACAGCAGTTTAGCAGCTCATACGGTCGATATTAGTAACCAATGGAGTTCCGATAATGGTATTCTTTTGAAAGCTAATACCGTACCAAGAGCCGGCGATTACAAAGGTCGAGTTAACTGGAATTTGACCGAAAGTCTATAAAAAAAGAGACCCGTAAGGGTCTCTTTTTTGTGTTCAATATTAGTTATCAAAGTTAATAAATTGCAATCGAATTGCATTTAAAACAGCTATAATGGTTACTCCAACATCGGCGAAAACAGCTTGCCACATGTTGACCATTCCTAAAGCTCCCAATAATAGGAACAAAATCTTAATGACCAAGGCAAATGAGATATTCTCAACCACAATACGACGGGTCTTTTTGGCTATCTTCATAGCTTCGGAAACTTTTGATGGCTCGTCTCCCATGATGACGATGTCAGCAGCTTCAACCGCTGCATCTGAACCCAAACCACCCATTGCAAAACCGATATCAGCAGTTACTAGAACGGGAGTATCATTGATTCCGTCACCAACAAAGGCAACTTTCTTGTTGTTTTGATGTGATACTTTCAATAAATCATTGATAATCTCAACTTTATTTTCTGGCAAAAGATTCGTGTAAGCTGCACTCATTTTTAACTTCCGAGCCATTGCTTGACCGACAGTTTGATTATCGCCGGTTAACATGACATTCTTGTGAATTCCTCGATTGTTCAACAATTGAATTGCCTTTTGAGCATCACTCTTAGGCACATCCGCAATCACAATATCACCCCAGAATTGGTTATCGACAGCCACGTAAACAACTGTTCCCACAGCATCTGTTTCAGTGAAAGCAATCTTGTTTTGCTTGAGTGCTTTGGCATTTCCGACGATAACTTCTTGACCATCTACTTGAGCCATTAAACCATGTCCGGCTTTTTCATCAGCTTTAGTCACGGTCAATAACTCACCTTCGTAAGCCTGAAGGATTGATTTAGCAATCGGATGAGTTGAATTCTTCTCAACACTAGCCGCCATCTGCAACAATTTTTGTTCTAAAATATTTACCGAATTAACTTGCACAACTGAGAATTGACCTTTAGTCAAAGTTCCCGTTTTGTCAAAAGCTACTGTATCCACGTCATTCAAGGCTTCCAAGTAGTTGCTTCCTTTAACAAGGATACCTTGCTTAGAAGCCGCACCGATACCACCGAAAAAACTCAATGGTACTGAGATAACTAGAGCACAAGGACAAGAAATTACTAGGAAAATTAATGCTCGGTAAATCCAAGTATTCCAATCACTCGTCATAAGAGACGGTACGATTGCTAAGGCTACTGCTAGAAAGACTACGATTGGTGTATAAATTTTAGCAAACTTAGTGATAAATTTTTCCGTATCGGCCTTCTTGGTGCTAGCATTCTCAACTAAATCCAAAATCTTGGCTACGGTCGAATCGTTGTAAAGCTTAGTAACCTTGATGCGCAAAGTTCCAGTCTGGTTGATCGAACCACTCAAAGCTGTATCACCCACCTTGATCGACTGTGGCATCGACTCACCAGTTAGAGCTGATGTATCAACTGCTGAGCTACCTAAAACAACTGTTCCATCTAGTGGAATTTTTTCTCCAGGTTTAACCAAAATTGTATCACCAATCTGAACCAGATTAGGATCAACAACATTATTCTGATCGCCTGAAATCAAAGTTGCGTAAGCCGGCTTTACTTCTAGTAAAGCTGAAATAGAACGTTTTGACTTATTAACAGCAATGTCTTCAAAAACATTACCCAACTCATAAAAAAGCATAACCGCAATGGCCTCAGGATATTGTTTGAGAATGATTGCCCCAATCGTGGCGATACTCATCAGGAAGTTCTCATCGAAAATTTCTCCGTGAAAAATATTCTTGATGGCCTGCCAAACGATCCGTGCCCCAATAACTAGATAGGCTCCGACCAATAAGACAATATTAAAAGGTTCCGGAACAAAGGAACTGGACCCCACTATCAACAAAATGAAGGCAATCAATAGTCGCGTGATTGTCAGTTTTGTTTCCGAACTCATTTCACTTTTTATTTGATTAGCTTTCTTTTTAACTTTGTAATCAGTTTGGACATTATATAATTTCATAACGTTGTCCTCCTCGAAAGAGTTTACATGTTCAATTGAATATATGAGCATTCATTCATATGTGAATTATAATATAATAAAGTATCAGTTTGCAACCTATTTTTGATAAGAGGAACAAAAAATGTCAGAACAAAATTTTGAGATGGAACACCAACAAGCTCTCCATAATTTAAAGCAAGGTTTACCCGATGATACCGATTTGGAAGCCATGGTCAACATCTTCAAAGCATTCGGCGATATGACCCGAGTTAAGATCATCTTAGCTTTATCTGAAACGCCTTTAAGTGTCGGTGAGATTGCGGATACCTTGGACATGAGCCAGTCCTCCATCTCCCACCAACTCAGCATTTTGAAACAGTTAAATTTGGTCTCCAACGCCAGACGTGGTAGAAATATTCACTACCGTTTGAGCGATCAACATATTATTACCATCTTCAATCAAACTAAAGAACATATTATTGAAGATGACAATGACTTCTAACGCAAAAAATTCCACTAAAATAACTTGATTAGTTATTTAGTGGAATTTTTGATTTTCTACGATAATGAATTAAAGCATATTAACTCAAGATATAACTACCAAATCAGTTATTTCACTATATCCTTTATTGCTCATTACCAAAGCAGGTCTTCGTTTTTTTATCCCTTTCCCTGTGGAAGAATCAAAGACAATTTGAATAATATCTTGTTTGTCAGGTATACATTAGAGTTCATTTCCCAGAAGATGTCCTCCCATTTCCTCCTTTTGATAAGAGTTACGGTACTTTCTTATGATTTTTTTACACTATTATTATCCATAATTACTAACCTCTTTTTCATTACATCTTAAATATATATACTGTGTAATTTTAAAATCCAATTTAAAAGCAATTTTGAAATTGTGTAACAAAAAAAGGTTCCTTCAAGTTTAAATTTGAAGAAACCTTTTATTTTATTCACCATAACCTGATGATGCATAACCATTATTTACATCACTGCTAGAACTGTCAGTAGATGCTGATGAACCGCCTCCATATGAGGATTCACCACTATTACTTGAAGAACTGCCGCTACCGGTTGTTGAACTGGAGCTTCCGGTATTAGATGACGAACCGCCACCATAATAGCCGCTATTTGCTGAACTTCCGCTGTTACCTGTTGATGAACCACTTCCGTATGAAGAACCAGTACTAGATGATGTGCCACTTGAAGAATTGCTACCATAAGATGAAGTACTTCCAGCACTATTACCTGTTGCACCGGATCCGGCTGTTGAGGAAGAACCTGTTGCTGAACTCGTGGTACCAGTTGTATCAGATGCAGCACTATTGGCTGTTCCACTATCAGTATCAGAAGTATTGCTGTCAGTTGTTTCCTTCTTAGTCGATTCTTTCTTGGTCTTCTTCTTAGTTACCTTTTTCTTCTTGTCCTTCTTTTTAGCTGGTTCGGTAATCTTTTCACCCTTTTGATAAGAAATCTTACCTGTCTTGACGTGTTCTAAATTCAAATTGTCACGAATAAAGTTAGTTACTCGCTGCAACTCTGAATCCTTGACGATTTTCATACTTTGACCAGCAACTTTTGCCGCTGTACCTTTCATATGTGTTTGATTCGTTTCGCCATTATAGAAATAATTCTTAGCTAAAACGTTCAAATCAGCGAAGGTTAAATCAGTCTGTGTTTGTTCAGCCATTGAGTTGAAGAAACTTTGATTTAACAAGGTTGAAATTGAGTCACTCTTATGCAAAATGGCACTTAGAACGTCGAATTGACGTAACTGACGACCATAATCGTTATTGGCGTTATTGACATAATCAATGGCTTTGGCACCATCCATATGTGTCTTTTCCCCTTGTTCGTAGACATCAACTCCACCGACTTGATCGATCACATCTTCCATACCTTCTAAATTAATCAAGGCATAAAAATCGATTGGTACGTTCAAAAGTTTAGATACAGTTGTCACAGCTGTTTTAGCCTGGCCATAAGAATAAGCCGCATCTATTTTAGCAGGTGACTTCCCTTTGTAACCTGGAACTACAACTGCTACATCCCTTGGAATACTTGTAATAGAAGTTTTTCTAGTCTTAGGGTCGATTGTAACGACCATCATTGAGTCCGTGCGACCCGTATAATTACGACCAGAAGCTCCATTATCTGTCCCCATTAATAAGATTGAAACCGGAGTCCTCTTTTTCAAAATTGAACTGACATTACGTGATTTATTCGCACCAGACGGTGCAAAAGAACTGTTAATTGCTGCTTTGACACTACGATAGTGTGACATTCCAAATGCCGCTGTACCGAAGATGAGCAAAGCTAAAATTGACAAAAATACATTACGAAATGTGTGACTTTTGTGTTTTTTGTGCATGTTGTTTTCCCCCACATTTTCTAACTACCCTTAGGTGCTCATATGAACTTTATCATATTTGCCAAGGTGATTAGAGGTATAGACGGAAATATCTTTAATATAGGAAACAAAAATCGCTAAAATCTGTTTGATTTTAGCGATTTCTCATCATGCACGAACAAATTCATCTGTAGCAATACGATAATAAGCAATTCCATTAATGACAACCTTACGGTCAACTTTCCAAGAAGTACCAGTTGCCAATTGATAATCTAATAACTTACCAGTAGCCGAATAAACTGGTGTTTTAACTTTAGCAGTGAAGACTTTGGGGAATGTGGTTGAAACTACCTTACTACCAGAAACATTCACTGCATCAGCGGCTACCCACTCGTCACTGGCAACACGATACATTTTGATTCCATTAATAGTGGCACTACTATCAGTTAACCAATTGGAACGTGCTGGCAAAGTTGTACTCAATTTAATACCTTTTGAATTGAACAAAGGTACAGCTGAACTTGCTGCCAAAACTGTTCTCGTTTGAATTGGTGTATAAGTAATTCCACTATCAGCTAACAAGTATTCATTAGTTCCCACTTCATAATATTGTTGACCATTGATTTCCACTACTCTGTCATAAGTCCAACCGGTATTAGGCCCTAATTCAACTGCCAATGTGTTACCTTCAATATCAGTTAATTTTGTATAACCATTGAAAGTTCTGACAACACCACTCTTATCAACATATGTTGGTGCCACTGGAGTTGTGGTTGTTTCACTAGATTCATTACCTGCAGTGTCAAGAACGTTACTTGATCCAGTTGAATCACCAGTCTCTGTAGATTGCGCAGGTGTTGTCGGTTCAATCACAGGTTTAGTTGAAGTCTTCCAAATCAAAGGTTGTGAGTACATCCCGAAGTATTCCAAAGTTGAGTTGCCGTAGCTCTTCTGCAACATCGAATCGTCATTACTGCTGATGTAGTCGCCAATAATGCCGTAAGTTAATTTCTTAGCCGAAGTGTCAGGATCGGCAATCTTATAAACGTCGCCTTTAACATGAATCAAGTTATCGTCAGCAGGCGTCTTGACCGTCGTCGTGTAGTGGTAAGTCGAGGCCAGATCTTCACCATCAATTCCTTTAAATGGCAAAGCAGTAAAGATTAGACCTGCTTTACTTGCGGTAGCGTAGACAGGTATAGTGCTGGCTACATTATTGTGATTAACGAATACAGTTACCGATTTTGTTCGATTGATACCTTTCAAGGCCGAAAAGTTAGAAATCGAACCGTTATTCAAAACAATGTCATTGTATGTTTTACCGTTATTAGCATATTTGACCAGCCATGGTGCAATCTTTTCTAATTGTGCTTGCGTAATTCCTGAATTAGCTGAAACGGCAGTATCACCAGTTAATTCAACATTTGTAGCTTTAGAAATATCCAATTTAACCAATTGATTCAAATCAATTTCCTTAGCCTTAGCATTGCTATAGTTGCCGTCCAAAGTAAAATTGTAAATTGGAATTCCATACAAAGGTGACAAATCGAGGTCAGCTTTCGGATCTGAAGCTAATTTAACTTGGAAAAATACCTGAGTATTCTTTGGTAAATACTTCAAAACTTGCAAACCATCAAGATTTTCAATTGGCGTATCGGTTTCATCTGTCACATTAGGATTAATGCCAGATAAATAAACCGTTTCATTTAGGAAAAATTCAGAATTATTAAACTTTTGAAATTCTCCAACGGTTACTTTGTCCTTATCATTCAAACCCAATGACCATTTGACCATTGATGATAGTGTCGGATCCTTGATATCTATGACTGTATCTGCCGATTCTGGCTTGTTCGCTACCACATTAGTTGCTGGTGTTTTCTTAACTACAGTCGGTGCCACTTTAACTACTGGTTTGGCAGTTTGAGTAACTTCAGGTTTTGCTACTGAATTGTCAGTTGGTGCAGTTGTTTTTTGTACATTAGTAGTTGTTGACTGTGTTGTAGTCGTAACTGGTTTTGATGTAGCCGTGGTTGGCGTCTTTTCTGTTTGCGTATCAACTGTTGATGATTGCGTAGTTGTTACCAGTTTTGATACATCAGTATTATTTGTTGGTGCTTGAGTCGTTGTAGTGGTTGAAGTAGTTGGTGGTACAGCCTTTTCAACACTCACATTAGTATTTCCATCAGTTGTAGTATCGGCTTTAACGGTTTGATTTGATAATGATGTCAAAATCATTGCTGAAAATAGTGTTGCCCCTAAATATACACATTTCTTATTTAATAACATAACTATCATCCTTTTCCATATCTTCTGCCGTAATAATAGTTCATGAATTCTTATGTAGTTATTTATAAGAATCGTTTTGTACTTTTTGTCTAACTCCGCACTAGTCGTGGATAAAAAATCCATCTGACCAATTTAATTCTATTGACCAAAAAGCAAACGAAGAGTGACAATAACCAAGTCCCAGCAATCAAAGCCAATACAACCAAGAAGTAATTTGATAAAACAATCTTAAAGAGCAGCACTTTCAACAATGTCTTAATCGGAACGTGAACTAGATAAATTACGATTGAAGCTTGACCATATCTACTGAAGTAGTTATATAAACGACTTGGATGTAGATTACTAAAAAGATAGAAGAAAACGAAAATACTCAATAATTTAGAAATGCTAGTTGCCGGTACCATTCCATCAGTGTTGTACCAATCACTGACTAGAAAATATTGAAATACCAGACTGACCAACATCCCACCTAATGAACCAAAGAATAGTAACTTGTTCTTCAACAAAGCTTGATGTTTCTTTAAAACGACTCCAATCATAAAGCAAGGTAACCAACCAAAAGTTCCAGAAACCATGAATGGCAGTTGAACTGTCTGTACAAGAATGAATAAACCGCCATAAATAAGCAATTGCCAGTACCATTGAATGTGCAATAAATCGATCAAACCAACTACTAAAAAGATAAAGAATAAACTGTACAAAAACCACAACTCACCAATCGGTTTATTCCAAATCTGCCCCAAACTGCCCCAGGTATATAACTTATTAACATTACTCTTGTCGAATTGTTGCAGCATAATAAAAATTACGGAAAAAATTGCATAGGGAATCATCAATCCGCAAAATTTTTTCTCCATCCCTTTAAGATACTCACCACTCGACTTAGGAGCACGATACAAGAACCCTGATAGCGCAAAGAAACAAGGCATGACGAAGGTCAAAATAATTCCCAGTAAAAACTGTGATAGCAAATTATAATTTCCAAAGTGGTTTGATTCTAACAGATCACTCAGGCAGTGGGCTACGACCACAAAGAAAATCGTCAAACCTTTGCCAAAATCAATCCAGCCAATTCTTTTCATGATGTTTCCTCCCTTCAAAAAAAGGAATCATATCACACCGATATGGTTCCCTTTTTGATATCAAAATTTATTTCTTAGCGACTGGAGCTTGAACCGGTACGTATTCAATATCACCAGTTGTAGCTTTGGACAATCCTAGGTTAACTCTGAGATCATCTGTGACACGTTGTAATTCAGCTTTGTTAACAACTTCCATGCTTTGACCAGATACTTTGGCAGCACTGCCTTGGAGGTTATCTTCAACAGTATGATCACCGACTTCATCATAATTCTTGTCTAGTAAAGTCATACTATCGAAAGTTAAATCTGTTTCCATTTGACCAGAAACTGAATTGATCAAACGTTGGTTGAACAATGTAGAAATTGAACGCCCCTTGTGTAGCAAAGCTGATAGAACAGCTCTTTGACGGTCCTCACGAACATAGTCATTGCCATTACTGATGTAAGCCATAGCTTCTCTGCCGTCCATATGTGTTGAACTGCCCTTTACAAAGTTATAACCTGCAACGCTAAATGAAACATCAGGAACGACTTCGATACCTTTGACATCGTCAATTGCTTGTTTCATACCATCCATATTCAATAGCAAGTATGAATCAATTGGCACATTCAAAAGTTGTTCAACAGATGTAACAGCTGTCTTAGTTTGACCTAATGAGTAAGCCGAACTAATTGTAGCTGGTGAACTCTTTTCAAATCCAGGCACTTTAATAGCAACATCGTGTGGAATTGTAGTGATAGTAGTCTTCTTAGTAGCTGGGTTCACGGTTAGAACCATCATACTGTGAGTATCACCTTTGTATGAACTGATCGAACTATTGGTATTAATACCCATCAACAAAATGGAAAATGGTTTGCGAGCTGCCAATTCAGCGTGGACATCACGACTTTCAGCTCCAGAAGGTACAAATGAACTGTTGACCGCACTCTTAACATCACGATAACGAGTCATTCCAAAGGCTGCGCCACCTAAAATAAAGATTAAAACGAACCACATACATAAATCTCTTATAGTGTGTCTCTTATTTCTGTTTCTATACATAAGGCCTTTCCTCCTCATATAGGTATTTATTTTTTCAAGAATCGCTTAGCTTGAGTTAGCATCTTAACTTTAAATAACAATATCAAAGCCAAATATGTCAAGAAACCAATGGATACTTCAAAAATGATTGAGAACCATCCATTAGGTAGAATTCTATCTAATGAAAAAACAATACAAAACATAATCAATCCCGACAGTAAGTACTTATAAGTGTCGTCAAACAACTTAGAATAAGATACTTGGTGCCGGATAGAGACTAATTGATACAAAGTGACCGATAATTCTGACAAAATCGTTGAAATAGCCGCTCCAACTGTACCCCAAAAGAAAATCAGTGGAATATTGGCAATCAGATTTACCACTGCCCCTAAAATAACTGAAATCGTATAGGCCTTGGTCTGATTAGTTGGTAACAAATATTGCATCCCAATCGCATTGCTCCAAGCAATCAAGATGATAATCAACGCTTCGATCATCATAATCGGAATAACTCCGTGAAATTTGTTGGTAAAGAACAATGGTACAAATTTAACGGTAATCGCCATCAACCCCAACATCATCGGGATGGACGACATGGTAATAAAAGAAAAACTGGTATACAAATACTCTTTAGCTTTGTCCAGATGACCATTAGCAAAGGCATTTGCAACGTGTGGTAACATCACAGTTCCCGTCGCCGTCACTACTGCTAAAACCATTTTGATGATTTTGTCTGACTGATCAAAGTACCCAGAAGCTTGAACCGAAACCATCGAACCTAACATCGTCTTATTCAAAACAACATAGATTTGAGTGGCAATTTGCGGTACGAATAGAATCAAGGCTGGCTTGAAATGTTTTGCAATCCGCAAATCGTGAAATCTGGGTCTACCGATATACTTGTGCAAACTGGGAAACAGGGTCAAATTCCCAATCAACAATGACAGTGACAAAATCAAAATGTAGATAGTCAAATCAGCTTTTGACTTCACTAAAGTAAAAATACTGACCAAAGTTAAAATCTTAATGATGAAATTTCGTAGCACTGTCACAGCAAAATTCTCAATTCCCATAAAAAACCAGGAAATATCGAAGATAACGGCTATTAACGAAATTGCTTGAGCTAAGTAATAGATTTGGTAATCACTCACTAATCCAAAGAATATTCCAAAGGCTAAAGTAGCTATGACCACTGTTATTAGCCGCATCAGAAAGATTTCGTAGAACGTGGCGGTCAATTTTTGCCGATCATTGCGGACAAAAGCAATTTGTCGATTTCCATAAAGATTCACGCCAATGCTTCCAAAGAGGATGAAATATTGAATAATTGAATTCGTGTAAGAATTTATTCCAACTCCCCTCGGACCCAGCACTCTAGCTAAATATGGCGTTGTTACTAAGGGAACTATCAGAATAAATACTTGATAAAAAGCATTATAGAGGTAATTTTTAATAACTTTCATTAATCGTCAAATTCTTTCTTGACAGTTTGTAGAGCTGCCATAATCGTCTGATCCATATTGTAGTAACGATATTGACCTAAACGTCCGCCAAAAATCACTTGAGGATAATCTTTACGAGCTAGTTGCAGATACTTGGCATAGAGTTCCTTGCTGGCGTGGTCATTGATTGGATAATAAGGCTCATCCCCAATCTCCCAAGCCTTAGGATATTCATGCGTTATAACGGTTTTATCTTTAACATCTTGTCCAGGATCAAAGAATTTATGTTCAATGATTCTCGTGTAAGGCGTCTGGGAATCGGTATAATTAACAACTGCATTGCCTTGGTAATTAGCCTGATTCAACACTTCAGTTTCAAAACGAAGGCTTCGATACTCTAAGGCTCCAAACTGGTAGTTGAAGAACTGATCGATCATTCCGGTGAAAATAATTTTGGCACCTGACTTCAAATATTCATCCTTATGATCAAAGAAATCGGTCTGGTTCTGCACTTCAATCAACTTATTACCCAACATTTTTTCGATAATTGGTGTATAACCACCAATGGGAATTCCTTGGTATGGATCGTCGAAATAATTGTTGTCATAAGTAAACCGAACTGGCAAACGACGAATGATAAAGGCTGGTAAATCCTTAGCTGACTTGCCCCATTGTTTCTCTGTATAACCCTTGATCAATTTTTGATAAACGTCGGGACCTACTAAGGAAATAGCCTGTTCTTCCAAATTCTTGGGATTACCATCCAGTTCTAAAGACTGCTTCTGTTGCTCAATCTTGGCTTGTGCTTGAACTGGAGTAACTACGCCCCACAACTTATTAAAGGTGTTCATGTTGAAAGGTAAATTGTAGATTTCCCCATTGAAATTAGCGATGGGACTGTTGATGTAGTGATTGAATTCCGCAAATTGATTGATGTACTGCCAAATTTCTGATGACTTGGTATGAAAGATGTGAGCTCCGTACTCATGAACCTGAATACCGGCAACTTCATGCGTATAAATGTTGCCGCCGATGTGACTACGTTTCTCAATTACTTTGACTTGATGACCTCGTTTAGCAGCCTCATAAGCAAAAACAGCTCCAAACAATCCTGAACCAACGACTAAATATTTTGTCATATTGCACCTCCATCAAAGTGCCACGGTCTGATAAACTGCAACGTACCAATATCCAAAGAGTACAAAGGCTGTGGCGTAAGTCATCAAATTATAGAAGAACATCAGATAAGCCGTTCTGTCTTTGAGTCGTTCGGTTGAAAACAGTAATGCCTTCAAAGGTGCGCTCATGAAGAGCAGTAACATGATGGCTCGCAAGTAAATCTGTGAATTCATAAATGATCCAATTGTAAAAGCGATGATATATAGATAGAGCGTCAAATAACCTTTTGGTAAAACCGTATCTTTATACAAAGATAGGAACAGCAGCAGCTCCACAATCAAAGCTACAAAAACCATCGAGGTGAAGGAAACCTCCGCTCTACCGGTTGAAGCACTAAACTCAGTTTGTCCATAAACGTAATTCTGTGACTTGGAAAATAGTGAACTCATCATTGGCAACTCACTGACTTGAGCCAAAAGATTAACGATGAAAGTCATGAAATGGTTATAGATCAAAAGAATCACCATCACTACTGCGTCAAAAATGTGATTGCCAAAGAAAACAAATTTGTTTTTCAAAGCCAGTAACAATCTGAAGAGGACAAACACGATGGCAATGGGATGAAAGAACATGCAGAAGATGTAAGCAATAATGGCTTCGACTTTTTCATGCTTTTGTGTTGCGGTCAAATCGGTGAAGATAGCCCAGGCGAAAATCATAAAGGCTAAGAAATTACGAATTCCCTCAATTTGGTAAAACAAGTTAAAAGTTGTCAGAATCACAAACTGAATCAAAATCAGATTCCAGTGCGAAACTTTGAAATACTTGCCAACTTTCAATAACAAATGCGACAGAAAAATCAGGAATAAGAACGTTGTTATGAAGAAGAACATCCCATTATTTTTGAAAAAGCTAAAGATCCAAATATACACAGCCACCACCGGTTCAGCGGCATACTCTGAATAATTCAGTACCCAATTTAATCCACCACTCAAGCCTGAAATTAAATTAGCATCACGAATCTGATCCAAAATATATTGAAAACGAACTGTATCGAAGTAGACACCATTCATCGGATTAGCCACATAAGCTGGTAAAGCTAACAGAATATCGCTAATCAAAAAATAATGTTTGAGATCATTTTCTTTGAAGATGTAACCAAAAATCAAAAAGAGTACTAATAGCACTGCATAAACCATTCCAAAATTCATGTCATCATCAGTCCCTCCTTGAGATTAGTCACCCTTAGTTTTGGCGTTCAATACGTAATGAATTTTTGGATTGAAGTACATGCCCTCGATAATACCTTTGGACATGATGCCCAATTTCTTAAACCGTTGATGTACCTTGTGGCTAAACAAAACTTGACCATATTCAATTCCGATTCGACCTAAAGATTTAATTTTCTCCGCACCTTTGGCCTTACGAGCACGAAAAGTTTTATTCCGGAAAAGATAAAAGTATCTGCTTAAACGACTGCCACTTTCATCTATGATGTCAATTCCGTCATTAGATTTGGTCTTATGATGGACAATACTTTCTGGAACAAAATAACAGCTGTATTCCCGACTGATTCGAGAGGTATATTCGGCATCATCTTCCCAAATGAAGAATTCCTTGTAAGGTAGACCCTTGACGGAAATCACTTCTCGAGGCACTAGTAAGGAAACAAAACTAGCTGAACTGACTCGTGGATAAAAGATATTGTCGCTGATTTCCAAGTCGTCGCTACTCCAATGGGCCTGGTCTATAGCTGGTACATTCATCACAGCTGGTTTACCGTCAATCCAGCGAACATTGCTAGCTAAAAATCCAAATTGACCAATCGTTGACCAACACTGACTCAATTCTTTTAAAGCTGTCGAAGTCGGAATCGTATCATCATCCATGATCCAAACAAAATCATCAGTCAATTGCTCTTCAAAGATTTTGATGCCTTCGTAGAAACCACCTGAGCCGCCCAGATTCTTGGCTAAATGTTTGACGATCAAACCGTCGATTTGAAGCGAGTCAAGATATTCTTTGGTACCATCTTGACTGTTATTGTCGATCACCAAAATATGTTTCACTGGATAAGTTTGTGCAGTGATGGCGGCAATATTCTCTTTTAAAAGTTTCAAACGATTATAAGTAACTACTAATGCTGTAACTTGTTTCATTTTGCTCACCAGACTAACTAAAATTACGTAACTGGATTCTTCTTTTGGTACAAACGGATATAAGTTTGTGGTGAAAATCTAGCTAAGATAACCGCAGCTGCGTATCTTTTTGGCAAATATTGCAAGGCCTTGAGAATCGCTGGAATTGAATAAAGTGACCAGTATCTTCTTTGCTTTGTCTTATTCCAACTCGTGTCATATTTGATGTGATGATGAATGATATATAACGTCGTTCTGATCTTAAAAGCATTGATAATCGCTGTTTTGACATGTAGTCCGCGACTATTCAAAATTGCTTGTACCTTATTTTCATACTTACTAGCCCAATAGCTGATCTTGGGATTGAACGAAGTTGTTGTTGTTCCCAAAGTCTTGTAGAGGTCGTACAGTATCTGATTGATGAAGACAACTTTTCCCGGTCGGCAATTCAACAAGTACCGCAGATTGAACAGTGAATCCTCGAAGAAATTGCCATTATTAAAACGGAGTTGGTGCCCTTGAATCAGACTCCTGCGAAAAATTTTGTTCCACAAGCCAGTGTCGAATTCCTTATTTTTATCCAAATAATTGGTGATCAAATCTTTTTCATTCTTAGCACCAGTTAGGTCGGTTTGATCTTCCACAACTGTCTTATCCGGATAGATTTTTTTGATTCCACACATAACCAAATCATTGTCAGCTTCAATTTTATGAACCATGATCTGCAACATATTTTTTTCAACAATGTCATCACTGTCAAAGAACATGACATAATCACCTTTGGCATGATCTAGGCCATTATTACGAGCTGCGGACTGTTTCAAATTCTGTTGTCTGAATAATTCAATATTGGCAAATTTCTTCTGATACGCTTCAATACAACCAATCGAGTCATCAGTTGAACCATCGTCAACTACGATAATTTCAAATGGAAAATCAACTTGTTGTCGCTCAATTGAATCAAGACAACGACCAATCGTTTGCTCGGCGTTATACATCGGAATGATAATACTCAAAGTTATTTTCATTTTTATCATCTACTTCATTTCCGCCAAACTAGCCCAAAAACGTTGGCAAAATTTATCAGTCGCATATTTTCCTAACGTCTGTTGCACCGTGACGTGATTGAAATGTACTTGCTTGATCAACTTCAAAATGTCAGTTACTAAACCTTTGACGTCACCGACTCGATAGAGAAACCCATTCTCTGAATCGATAATATCTGCCGGTCCAGTCGGACAATCTGAAGCAATTCCGGGAACGCCATAACTGATTGACTCCGCTAGAGCCATCGGAAAGCCTTCATACTGTGAAGTCAAAACCGTCGCATCTAATGTCCGAATCTCTTGCCATGGATCTTTCACCCAACCATGCCAGATAACTGTCTGTTTTACATGATGTTTAGCCAGATAAGCCTTACATTCAGCTATCTGTCCAGTGCCATAAATATGTAAAACAACTGCCTGTGGTGGTAAAAGAGTTAGCGCATCAAACAATTCTTGCAAATCCTTTTGCCCCTTCAACATCACTCGTCCGACATAAGCTAAATGAATCACACCATCATCAGCTGGCATGATTACTCGTTTCTTTTTGTCGACTGGATTAAAAATCAAACGAATTCGTTCGGCTTTGATACCCAATGATTCCAATTGCTTGACGATACCAGAACTGATAGCTAAGTGATAGTCGGCATAATGCAACTTGTCAGGATCAACTGTCTTTTCATTAAAAATTGAGAAGTGAATCCAAGAGACTATCAAATAATGTTTACGGAAAACTTTCCTGATTAAAGCTGACCAATGAATGATAGTTGTACTCAAACAAATCACCTGCTCAAAACCACCAAACAACAACCAGTAACTCAAAACCAACATTCGTAAAATTTGATTATCTGTCGCAAAATGAACTTTCACTTTGGTCGGTAATTCAGTGATCCATTGATTATTTTTGTGACCACCCAAAATAACTAAGTCGATCCGATTTAAATTTTCAAAATACTCATTTTCCTGTAAAACTGTCTTCAGAACCGTTTCCGTACCACCATTACCCGATAACTTAGGTGTGATGATAGCAACTTTTCTTTTCATTAGAAGTGCGTCTTTCCTACTTCTAAGCCAAACCTCCGGCAGAAGAAATAGAAGTATTTTTTCATCAGATGCTTGGGACCCACTTCATACCAACGAACTTCGGTATAACGAACCCGATTCTTCTCGACCCAGACATCCATTAACAATTCGCCCAGATAACCATAAACGCGTGAATCCTGTTGCGAATAGTTCGAGATATCCAGTTGTTGTTCCAAAATGTCTAAGACGTTAAACAGAAATTGAGAATATTGATCAAAAAATTGTTTCTTCATGATAAACATGTTGAACATGTGTGCACTGCGACGATGCATCACTTTATCAAAGGAATCTAAGTAATCAGGATAGTAAGTCGCAATCACGTAACGTAATTTATCTAAGGGGTCACTCTTGTGGGCGTGAACGTAATGCGAATAATTCGTCTCAATATAGTAGTGCCGCTTAGTTGGCAAAATAACGTCAGTTGTCTTCAAAATATCGGCAATCTCTTCATCAGTCAGTGGACCATTTTTATCTTCATATGATTTGAAAAAGCGGCGGTACTGTACGAGTCCAATTGCGTCTGACGTATCAAAATTCTTCCAGGCCCAATACATTGCGGTCAACTCGTTATAATGAGGGTTCTTTTCAGAAATGTTCTTGCCAGTATCATCACGTTGAAACTTAATACCTTGTTTAAAATTTTTAACAGCTCCTACCAAAACTGGTAGATATGTCTTTTTATCAACTGGCATTGGAAAAACTTTATGTGCCGCTACGAGTACTTTTGCATCCATATCAATAAGCCCCGTTTTCCTTAAAAATATCGACAAAGTTAGCTAAGATAATTTTCAAATCGACTGTTAAACAAGCTTCATCAATGTAATGCATCTCAATTTCAGCTCGTCTGGGATAGCCAACTTTACTGCGACCTGACGCTTGCCAAAGCCCCATGGCGCCAGGTTTAACTGATAATAATTTCTTACGGTCATATTCCTTCAGTTCATCCTCGACTACTGGTCTTGGCCCTACCAAGCTCATATCACCCTTAAAAATATTGATAAACTGCGGTATCTCATCAATTGAAGATCTTCTCAAGAATCTCCCTAGCTTGGTAATACGTGGATCTTCATCTGGTGGCAGTTTAAAATTATTTTTAACGTATTCTGCGTACAGTTTCTTATCAGCGTGCAGTTCTTCGTCTGCGTTAACGACCATAGAACGAAACTTATACATTTTAAATTTTTGTCCATGGAGCCCCATTCGTACTTGCCCGTATAACACTGGTCCGCGATTAAACTTACTCAAGTGATCTACTAAGGCAATGACCAGATATATTGGACACAAACAGATTAATGCCAACGCTGAAACAAGAATGTCGAATAGTCGCTTGATAAACAGATACCAAGCTGTTTCAATGTCAAAATGTAACTTCTTATACTTCTCATGTTTCGATTCGATCATTTATCCTGCCCCAAAAGCCATTAGGCTTTCCAGTCAATTTAAATTCTCTCCTCGGATATACTTCATTAACTCTTTCTCTGATATTTCTCTAAACCGTAATAACTCCCGTAATAACCATAATGTTGGTCACGAATGACTCGATTCATTACTGCCCCTAAGATGTGTGCGTGAACCATCAACAAAGCTTGTTTAGCATGAGCAACAGCAGCCTTATTAGCAATTCCTTGTGGAACAACTAAAATCACACCATCAACTAAATTGGCCAGAACCTGAGCATCCGTTACTGTATTGATTGGCGGTGCATCTAAAATTAATAGTCCAAAACTTTCTGATAGTCTGGTAAATAATTGTTTAATTTTATTACTACCAAGCAACTCTGAAGGATTAGGTGGAATTGGACCACTCGTAATGACGTACAAGTTGTGAAAATCAGTTGGTTGTATAATCTCTTCAAAAGTTGCGTTGCCCAATAGATAATTGGATAAACCTTTTTTGTTATCAACATTAAAGGTTTGATGAACCGTAGGTCGACGTAGATCGGCATCAATCAATAGAACTTTTTCATTCTGTTGCGCCCAAGTCACGGCAATGTTGCTGCTGACAGTAGACTTACCTTCAGAAGGTTCTGACGAAGTAAATAGAATTGATTTCAAGGGCTTATCAACCGATGAAAACTGAATGTTAGTCCGAATCGTTTTAAATTGTTCCGAAATGATACCGTTAGGATCATCCGAAGCAACCAGACCAACACCATGATGCAAACTGTAATTATCTAATTTTTTATGCTTATTTTTGAAATTTAACATTTGGTTTAAACCCTCCTGTAATTTCTTTCATCGACAGTATTTAAAGTTGGTTCGTCTACAACTGACTTCTTAGTATCTGTCTGTTCAATTACTTTTTGGTCAATCTCATCGACAATTCCCAAGCTGGTCAAACCTAATTCATCACTTAACTCAGTTTCAGTAGTGACAGCACTATTGCTTAACTCTTTCAAACAGGCAAACGCGATACCGAAGATGATACCTAAAACAATTCCAATCAAGACGTTTAAAATTTTCTTAGGACTTGTTGGTGTCGGATCAACTGTAGCTTTAGAAACAACCGAAACATTGTCGACACTCATCAACTTACCAACACGTTTCTTAAAGACACTGGCGGTCTCATTAGCAATAGCGGCCGCAGTTCCCGCATCCGTCGATTTAGCTGTTAAAGAGAACACCTGCGAGTTCTGTGCATTACTAATCGATAAAGATTTGGATAAATTACCGGCACCTTGATAACCGGGATAATCATGAACTCGTTGATTAACCTCGTTTAAAACTGTGGGACTGGTAATGATATCTTTATAAGTACTGATCAATTGCACATCAGCTTGAGCTTGTTGAAACTGACTAGCTTCCGCATCAGAAGAAGCTTTACGGTTGACCAAAATCTCAGTTGTGGCACTGTACTTAGGCGTCATAACGAAGAAAGTTACAAAAATGGAGATAATGATTACAAAGAATGCGGTACCGATAATCATACGAATGTGTTTTCGAATTATCTCCCAAATCCGCAACACACTGATTTTTTGTTGATTTTCCAATTTGCTCCTCCTAATGAATAGAATTTAGGGTATGCAAAAAACCTCACGAAACACTAATTGCACAAAAGCCACTCATAGCTTTCATGAAACCAGTCCCTCATAAGGTTTCTGATTGTCATAGTACTATCATTTTCCATAAACATTCATCATTAAGCCCTCGATTAGACTTAATGTATGAAACACCTACTTTTATATGATTATTTTTTAATTCTAAAAATTAATGTGCTAATATCTATCAAAAAGTTATGCCTTGGAGATGCCAATCATGACTAAACATGCATATTTGATTATTGCGGATAATAAATTTGAACAACTAGGATTCCTATTAACGCTATTGGATGACTCAAGAAATGATATTTATCTTTTAATCGACAAAAAAACGTCGCTAACTCAACAAGACAAGCAGAAGTTACACACTTGTGTTGAGAAAACGACGTTATTAATATTGCATGATATAAAAATCACTTGGGGTACTTACTCCCAAATTGCAGCCGAAATGGAATTGTTTGAAATCGCCAGTGAACATGATAAGTATGGTTATTACCATCTAATCTCCGGCCAAGATTTGCCGCTACGCAATCAGAATTATATTCATAACCTCTTTGACCAACATTCCGATATGATTTTTCTGACCATTCCCTGTCAGGAGATCTATCAAAAAGTTAAGATACCTGAACGGGTTTTGTATGAACACTATTTTATTCGATTTTATGGTAGATCTAGTTTGAATAAGTATGCTAAGAAGTTCTTTCGTATCTTGGAAAGAATCAACTTTGAAATTCAAAAGATTACTGGCGTTACCAAACGTAGAAAAGCTAGTTTGCCACCTATTAAATATGCCTCTAATTGGGTTAGTTTAAATGATGCGGCTGTTAGATATTTAGTCAGCCGGAAGGACTTTATTTATTGGACTTTCCGACATGCTTTTCTTTGTGATGAATTGTTTGTTCCTACTGTTTTGTTGAACAATGAGAAATTTAAGGATACTGTTTACCACCCTCAGCCTGTGCATGATCGACCTGATGAGTTGCAGGGTAATCTGCGGTATATCAATTGGTGGGATGGCTCTCCCTATACTTGGTCTAGTGATGATTGGGATAAGGTGGAATATGGTCGGGATTTGGGACATTTGTTTTCTCGGAAATTTAATTTGGAAACGATATTGCAAACTAAAACCTCATTTTTCAACATACATATTTATACTAGTTCCATGTAATTTATACCTATTGTACTCACCATACAGCACATCTGATTCTATTTTAACTTTTTTATAATTATTATTTTTGAAATCCTGAAACATTGTATACCAATAATTATATTTTGCAAAAATGTTCTTATAGTATGAGGAATCAGCATAATTTTTACTATCAATTTTAACAGTATCCTCTTTCAATGACTCACGTATAGTAGAAAGACTCCCATAAAGTTCAGCCGCAATTCTACTATTTTTTCTATATCCCTCTAGAGAATGTAAATCAAATTCTATATTTTCGATACTAACTTTTACTCTTTCTCTTAAAGAATCAATATCTGAACTATTCCCCGCTGCAAAAGGACCAAAATCACGTCTCAATTCGTCAGTCGTATTTATACTATTATTTGTAGTTATTTCAATTGATTGACGCGTTATATTGTTCTCTAACTTTTCAGTATGTACCTTATCATTTTCAACTTTCCACTCTGTCACTATATTAAGTAACATTGGTACAGTGGCTAAAATCATTGTTGTAATAGTTTTTGATACCTTCTTTTCTTTTTTCGATAAAATCCAAATTGTAATAATCATTATTATTACAATTCCAATATAAATTAATGCTATGAGATGTTTTTTCATAAGATTCTTTTATAATCATATTCTTTAGAAGATTGACAGGTGATTTAAAAAAGCTTCATACCCATTAAGGT